>CAWIPH010000001.1:0-580356 GCA_963837955.1 uncultured Verrucomicrobiae bacterium
TCGCGAGCAAGGGTGGAAAAGCAGCAAGCTTCTGGTACGATCGGTTCATGACAGACAACTCAACCCATCACGGCACAGTCGTCTTCGAACGCACGTACGAGGTGCCAATTGCGCGTGTTTACGCGGCCTTGGCCGATCCTGTCGCTCGGGCAAGCTGGAGCGCTCCGTCCGATACGGCAATTTTTGTGTACGACGAGACGGACTTTCGCGTTGGCGGTCGCGACGTCTTTCGATGCGGCTCAAGAACCGATCTACGGTATCGCGGAGAAACGCGTTACCACGACATTGTACCCGAGCGCCGCATCGTGTCGACTGAGGTCATCAACGAACTCGACAAACCACTATCGGCAGCCGTCACAACCCTTGAGCCTGAGCGCGAGGGCGAACGCACAAAATTGAAATTGACCGTTCAGGTAGTCTCACTCGAAGGCCCCGGGATGATCGAGGGGACCGAAACAGGATACGCAGGTGCGCTCGACAATCTGGGTCACTACCTTAAGCGTCCGTCACAAACAATTTGCGAATAAAAAACGAAGTATCAAAAAACTACGCCCCGCTACTGGGGCAGGGCGTAGTCCTGTTAGTCGATCAATTGACTAAAAACTGATTACTTGATCTAACGGAAGCCTTGCTCGATCAGGGGAGCAATGGTGTCGACATTGGCCGGTGTGACTTCGCCGACACCCGTGTCCTGGTGCAAGCCGGGAATGAGGTACATCTTGGTCAACCAGATTTGCTGTACTGGGTCCCAGCCCTGCAGATACAGAACCTGGTCAAAGCTCGCCACAATGTAGCCAGCTTTGATTCCGGCGATGACGTCCGGGCCGAGGTCAATACCGCCGACCACGACATCACCGGGTTTCTTACCAGCGTCCTTGAGGATCTTGGGCAAGATGGAGGTGATTTGACCGTGCTGCGTGCCGATAGCCTTGAGGTCGGGATGAGCCGCCAGATAGGCCGTCATTACCGGAATACCCTTGGTCGGATCAGTGTCGATATCCTGGGTCACGTCGAGCTTGTCAACGTTGCCCTTGCCGAGAGTTTTCTCCAGCGCGTCAAAGCAACCCTGAGAACTCTTGCTGCGGCCTTCCTGATGGAAGATGTCCCACACGAGGGCCTTGTCGCCAGCCTTGAGCTTCCCACTATCAACCATCGCCTGTCCGGTCAGGTAACCACCCGCATACAGGTCAGCACCGGCATAGCCGAAGCCCTTGGTCTTGTATTTGGTTTCAATGTTGGGCAACGGGTTGTTGCCGCTGGTGACAATGATGCCCGCGGCTTCAGCCTGGTCAACCAGTGGCTCCATAGCGGCTTCACCGGGGTGGCCCATGATGACGATGCCGTCTGGCTTGGCGGCAATCGCCTCTTTGAACTGGTCGATCATCTTTTTAGTGTCCCAGCTTCCATACTGCTCATGCAGTTCGATGCCGAGGGCCTTGGCTGCGGCTTCTGCACCGGTGGTGCGAGCCAACACGGAGGCGATACCCTTATCGCCGCCCATTTGCATATAGACGACGATTGCCTTGCCTGGGGCGCCGGTGGATTTCACCGGGGCCATTGCTAGGACGAAAGCGGATACTAATCCGAGCGCCCTAATGGTAGAGATACGTTTCATTTTCTGTCTTCTTATTTGAATGAATCAGATTCTTTTGTTTATCCATGTTGCTGACGCGGTAGCCTCATTAAGCCTAAAGGGGCTTCCTCCCTTTGGTAAATTCTGAACAAACCAATAACGGCTGCCGATCAGTTCGGCGCCGTGTCGTTCTTCTGCAGTAGTTCCTGAGCGGAGTTGGCGGAAACTGGCGCCCCCCAATGACGGAACCGACTGGAGAGCGCAGCCATGTTGCCTTTGCCCGTTGCCGCGTTGAGCACGATGACCGCAGCCATGACGACGCCCTCCACTACCTGGACCCAATAGCCACTGATCGTGGTCGCCACCACGCCGGCCGCTAGCGAACCAATGATGTAAGCGCCAAAAACGGTACCGAATATGGACCCTGCTCCCCCGGCAATTGAGGTCCCGCCAATAAACACTGATGCCATGGCTGGCAGGAGAAAGTTGCCCTGGTCCGGGTAGAACACGCCAATATCAAGGGTGACGATAATTCCTGAAAAGGCCGCGATCATGCCCTGCAAGGCAAAGAGCCTGATGCGGGTCGCCTCGACATTAACACCCATCACCCGCGCGACGTTGGCATTGTCACCGATAAACATGATGCCCTCGCCAAACTTGTGTCGGTTCAGGATGAACCAAAGCAGCACGGCCAGCCCCGACGCCCAGAGCGCCTGAAGAGGCACGGCGCCAAACAGCCGGCCTACAAAAAGCTCGTGAACGAAATTATCCTGGCTTCCCTTGAGTGTCACCTGCAGTCCACCCGCGAGCAGAATCGAGATGCCGTACCAGAAAAAATTAGCGGCGAGGGTTGCCATAATCGATGGCACGCCGATGCGTGCGACCATCACGCCGTTGATATACCCGACCAGAGCGCCAGCAGCGAGGGCCAGTCCGATACCAATCCAGGCACCATAGGTCGGGTCAAAGGTTTTCCAGCCCCAGGAAAGTGCAAAGCCCGACAACGAAACGACCGCGGGGAAGCTCAAGTCGATCTCGCCCGCGGTAATGACGAGCGTCAGCCCTAACGCGGCGATGAGCGTAGGTGGAACCGTTTCCAGGAAGGATATATAGATCAGCGGGTGCGTGAAGACGGTCGGGGCGGCAATGATCAAGGCCACGTACAGGACCAACAGCACCATAGCTATTGGGAAACCTTCCAACCGTCCCAGAAACTTAAAGAGTGACCTGACGGAGTTCATGACTACTCCTTGTCTTTCAGGCCGTGCGCGTATTCGAGCAGAAATCCGTCTAAACCCTTCAAACTAATATCCTTCTTCGGAATGCTTGCGCCAATCTCGCCACGATCCAGGACAATGAAGCGGTCGGAAACCTCATACACGTCCGGAATGCTGTGGGAAATGTAAATGCTCGCCTTCCCGCCCTCCTTGATCTTGTGGACAAAGTTGATTACCTTCGCTACCTCCTTGAGAGACAAAGCAACTGTCGGCTCGTCAAGGATGATCAGATCGGCCTCGAAATGCATCGCACGTCCAATGGCGATCCCCTGGCGTTCGCCGCCTGAAAGCTGGCTCACGTTGGAGTCCACGGTGATGCCCTTGCTACGGAAGCCAATGGTGTTGACCATGATTTCGTTGGCAATGGCTTTTTCCTTTTTCACGTCGATGAAGCCAAAGCGGTTCACAATCTCCCGTCCAATAAAGAAGTTCCGCCACAGGACCTGCTTTTCACCGAGAGATTTATCCTGGTACACGGTTTCGATGCCGTGCGCGTGGGCGCTTTGGACGTTATAGCGGCGGAAATCGACTTTGCGGCCGGCAACGTATAATTCGCCCCTGGTTGGCGGAAACACGCCCGTTAGGATTTTCACCATCGTCGACTTACCGGCTCCGTTGTCACCGATCAGCCCGACGATCTCATTGCGACCAACTTCCAAGTTGATGTTGGTCAGCGCACGCACCGGGCCAAAATACTTTTCGATGTTGACCATCCGCAGCGCCTGTTGTTCGACCGACTCTTGAACCGGGTCGTTCAGCACAGAGAACCTCCCATCGAAAAGGCAATCGTGCCCTTGTCGCCAGCGAAAGCCTGCGGGGATAGCGACATTAGGCTAAGAGCTAATGTCATAAAGACAAACTTGAATAATTTCATTTGTACTGGGGGGCGACAAACGGCGTATCGGTGATCCCGTGAACGCTCACGGGACGTTCGCAGATTGCATCTTCTCTGCAAGGAAAATTGCTCGTACGAAGAAGAACATTGGCTGTCTCGGAGTGAGCTACAAACGTTACCCTAGTTTCTAAGGCTACGTGATATTCTGATTTATACCGTGCGAATGAAAGAGCTCGATTTGAATAACCTGACTCCGATCCAGGCCGAGCGGTTGTTGGAACGGGGAGAGAGAATTCGTTCTGGTCGGCCTGTGGTCGATGTATCAGCGATCCTTGAGGCCCTCTAGGTCTTAGCTCGATTGTTTGAGAGGCCCTCGCCAACGAGCGCGCCTTGAGGTCGTGAAGGTTAGAAGCATCTGCAAAACTGCGATAAAGAGTTCCTCGAAAAGCGACATCGAGCGAATGAATGGCACGGACGCGGCGCGCGGGGCCGGCGTGTTATCAAGGACTTCGATTTCGACGGCTCGGAGATACCTGGCTGGACGCTGCAACGCGTGCGGCGCGACGATCAGGTAAAGCCTCCGGTGATCCGTTCAATATGGCGTCACGGTGAGTCTGATCGTGAGTTGCTTTCCGTCGATGTATTCGTGTGCGCATCGGTCAAGGCCGCACATGATCAACTCATCGAAGCGCTCGGTAATTTCGAGGCCGACGCTGTGGAACGGCGAACCGAGAAGAACGCTCCCGGCGAAGTCGCATTTGGGCTGGACGATACAATGGTATTGTTTGCCGGCGGAAATTGGTGGTGCTGATCCGCAACGCCGGGCCGAAGGTGGTGTCAGTCCGCGCGGCTGCGCGGGCACTCGACGCGTTGCTCGTACGATGGGGTAAATCCAAGTAATCATCTTGAGCCATCGCGTGGCCCGACTCACCTCGGGATCTCAACCCGGGGAGGATTGTGATCAGGCGTAAATACTTAGGCGTGGACTCGCAGGCAAAAGCGTTGTTACCAGCGTGCCCCTCCTGGAACACGCCGTCGCGAAAGTAATGGTCTCTAAAAGACGACTAATTACGGGCAGACCAAAACGGCTCGAAACGGCCGCTCCGCAGCACCTCCAGAGCTACCAATTGTGCCACCACTTCCGCCAGCCATTGCCCCAGTTCCGCCAGCCGTTGTGCCACCCATTGTGCCAATTCCCCCAGCCAGTAAGCTGGATGCCGTTACTTTCGGAAGCGGACTTGGCCTGTCCTACGATGGCCTCACGCACCCGCGTGATTCTTTGGGAAATGGTCGCGTTAGGGTTGGTGGAAGTATCTACCTTAGCAGAGCCTGTGGTCGGGAATAAACCGGCGCACGCTAGGAGCTGAACGGCTGCGGCCAAGATCGAAGGTGTTTTCTTCATTGCTGATTTTTTTCTCGTTTTTGAAATGCAGGCGTTGGTCAATGGGCTTTTGAGGCATTTACGGTTCGCAAAAGAGTGACAGGGCGGTTGTCTTCGTGTTGGTCCAAATTCGCCAAGCCTCAGCAAGCAGTTGAAACAACACGCATATTTGTAACGAAACGGTTTAGATCTGCCAACTCCAAAAAGGTTGGAACGATGATTCCCTTAACTCCCACTGATGGTTACCAGGCACTCGCATTACCGCATATCTCGGGCAGTCAGCGCGAAGGTTTAGTCCGGTTCAATCGAGCTCGAAGGAGCCGCCATGAAAAGAGGCCGACGAATAAGCAGAGGGGCCAGCTCTCGTCCGGCGGTGTCCATCGATCTCGCGAACAGGCCTTGAGCATGGGAACAGAAAGATCCCAAACACCGAATTGGGTGTGGGTTGCCAGAGCATCAATCAGGTCTCCGTTGCTGTCCCAGAACTCTGATCCACCGCTGGCAACATACAACAGCGGACGCCGGTACTTGATGGCAAGGAGCCGGCGAGCCAAGCGTGACTGGCTCCGTTCCTCTTCGGAGTGGTCAAACCAGGTCAGATCGGAAAGGACCAGCTGCAGATTAACCGACCGGAGAGTCGCAACGCCGCGACGTACCCAAATGTCCGGTAATTGATGCTCGTTACAGATAGCAACTATCGCCCGTAGTCCGCTTGCTATCGGCAGTTCTGGCCCATTCTTTTCCGGGATCATTCGCCGCGAAAGGTGTGTTGCCTTTTCGCCGATCTCCTCCAGAACGGGCGCGCCTTCGAAAGGGTTCACTTCTACGAAGGGCGCTCCGATTTGTTTGTCGACCTCTCCGATCGGTTGGAGGCTCACATCCAGCGAGATCGCCGTGTTTCGAAAGGCCCACTTTTGGCCAACTCGCTCTCGGACCATCGCGCCGGTAACAATGGGCGAATTGATTTGCGAACTGAACCCGCTTTGCAACTCGGACAAGCTCATTAGGTGCTCGGCATCGGGTTCGTCCGGATCGTTCCATTCGCCGATCGAGATCGCGCCCTCTGGCAGGAATAGAATATCAAAATGACCGCCATCCTGCAGACAAGCGCTGAGCGAGTCTGCATAGTTTCTGGTGCTTGGGTCATTCTCGGGCGGGGATGGCCCGGATTGGACCACGCCAACCTTCAATGAAAGAAGATCCGCTTCGGGTAAATGGTGACGACGTTGTAGCTCACCGGCGAACAGAAGCGCGATCAGCAGCAGCATGGCGATCCCAAGTCGAAAACGACCGGCCCGGCGGGCCGCGATCCGTGGAGCCCAAGTGGTTTTGCGCTCGTGCAACCACCAGGTCGCGGCCGCATAGGAACAGAGAACCATCAGGGCGCTCATACCACCAGCTCCGACCCAGCGCGTTGCCTGAGCGAAGTCAATATTGGCCATCGGCAGATGGGCCGAATAAAGATGGGCCGTTCCCAGACGGGGCAACACAGTTCGGAGATAGTCGCAGGAGGGAAGCGCCAGGACCGTTAGGCAAAGCCCAAGAAAACCCGGTCGCCGCACCGTGGGCGAGCGCAACAAGGCAGCCACAACTGCCATGAAAACGCCGCCATAGAAAACGACGATGAGTAGAACGAGGCCCGCCCAATGGGCGTCGAATTCTGTGACCAACCACCGCAAATTCAGCGCCGCGATCCCGGCGCCAAACCCAAATCCGACCAGAGCCGCGCGCTTCGCACGAAGGCCAGCGATAGATCTAAAAAACAGGATGTACCCGAATATCCCGAACCCGGCCGCAGCTGATTCGAAATGATAAAGCAGGGTAACCAGCGCGGCCGCACCCGCGATCATCAATCCTCGGCGGTCGAGCGCGACCAACGCCAGAATCGCAAATCCGGTAGAGAAAAGCCGGTCAGCGGGATGCCATGTCGCCGCCAGCAGCAACCCGAGAAAGAGACAAAGGCGGAAAAAGCGGCGTAGAGAGCTGCTCAATCCGGGTGATCGGTCCAGAATCTCAGTTTGGCTTTGGATGCTATCCGGTTATCACAGCTCGGCCAAAGCCACATCGACAAATTTAGGGATCGAACTCCGTGTGACGAAACCCGATCACGGCGAGCCTTTCACTTCGTACCACACCACTGATCGACCCAATCGTTCACCGTCTTGTACCAAAGTTGGCTGTTCAGTGGTTCTGAGACCCAATGACCTTCGTCCGGAAAATACAACATCTTCGAGGGCACTTTCAGCCGTTGCAGCGTCGTGAAAAGATCGAAGCCTTGAGACACGTCGACTCGGTAATCGAGCTGACCATGCACGACCAGCGTCGGCGTTTTGAAATTCTTCGCGAACAAATGAGGCGTCCATTTGCGATACAAGTCGCGGTGCTCCCAGGGCGGCCCTTTGAATTCCCAATCTGGGAACCAGAGTTCTTCGGTCGTTCCATACGCCGTCTCCGTGTTGAACAATCCATCGTGCGACACGATGCATTTGAAGCGATTGGTGTGGCCGAAAATCCAGTTTGCCATGTAACCGCCGTAGCTCGCGCCGAGCGCGGCTTCGCGACTCTTATCGATGAACGGATACGTTTTCTCGACGTAATCCAGTCCCTTCATAAGATCAACATAAGGTTTCCCGCCCCAATCGCCGCTGATCGAATCAGTAAACTTCTGCCCGTAACCGGTCGAGCCGTGAAAGTTGATCATAATCACGACATAGCCGTTCGCCGCAAACAACTCCGCGTTCCAGCGATATGTCCACAAATTTCCCCAGGCGCCTTGCGGCCCGCCGTGGATCAAAAATTTCAGCGGATATTTCTTCGTCGGATCGAATCCAGGCGGCTTGATGACCCATCCCTGAACTGTTCGCCCTCCGCGCCTTTGAATGTGAACGGACTCCAGCGGCTGCATGTCGATCTTCGACAGCACGCCATCATTCATGTGCGTGACGGCGTTCGCTTCCTGCTTAGCTCTCTCCTCCGTTAATAAGCTCGTATCCTGCCAACCGGAAACGTCTATAGCAGCAATTTCACTCGGGGCGGTGATGGATTGCCGCGTAAAGAAAAGTCTACTTCCCCCTCTCCGGTTGCCAGGTTATCAGCGTGTAATCTTGTGATTTCAAACGGCTCCTTCATTCGAAGCGGCAGCGCCCAGATCGGTGATTCTCCGTGATCCTCGGCAGTAAAGAAAATCTCGGTTGAATCGGCCGACCACGCGAAACTACCCACTGAGCGATCGAAATCTCGCGTCCCATTGCCGAGTTGTCCCGACGCGCGGTCGAAAATAATCAGCGATTCCTTATCCGACTCGAAGCCAGCGCGGGCTTGCGATCGCCATGCGATATATTTTCCGTCCGGGGAATAGAGCGGTGTCGAATCGCTCCCAGCACTGGTGGAAATTTTCTTTGTCGAGCCGCCGGCCATCGGCACGACGAAAATTTCGTTGTTCGTGCTCGTTGCTTCCACTTCGTCGATGTTGCTCGTGTAGGCGAGCTCCTGTCCGTCCGGAGAGATCGCGTACATATCTTGTCCGCCGAGATTGAACGGTGGCACATCGTGATCGCCCGGCGTGAGGTCGCGTCCAGCCGCGCCGGGATCAACATCGGCGCTGGTGACAAAAAGGTGGCTCCGTTTGAACTCTGTGTAGGCGTTCCAATGCCGGTAGAGTAAGCGCGTAAAGATCTTCGCCTTTATTTTGCTCTTCGCGAGTTCTTCATCGCGCTGTTTATTTTCTGCTTCGCTTTTCGCGTCGGGATAAACCTTTGAAAGAAAGACAATGTCTCTTCCGTTGGGCGACCAGATCGCGCCGTCGGCCCCGGTTGAGAGGCTGGTGACTTGACGGGGATTGCCAGCGAGCACGCCCGTGTTCGTATCGAAATCGCAGATCCAGATCTGCTTTGGATCGGTTTTCTTCGACGTCCAGATCAACCTTTTGCCATCCGGCGAAAATCGCGGCCGCGCCTCGTCATCCGGTATTTCATTGAGTCGACGCGATTCGCCGCCGTTCGCCGGCACGATCCACAAATGCGAAATCTTCGTGTTCGCCTCAACATTGACATCTACTGCCGCGAACACGACCCATTTTCCGTCAGGCGACGGCGACGGCTCGCTCACCCGCTTAAGAGCCATCATGTCTTCGAATGTGAATGGGCGTTTGCCGCTCGCACCTGAACTCTGCGGCGCAGTTTTAGCCAGAATTGATCCGGTGAAGGCGAGTAATAGGAAGAAAGTTTTCGTTGTTATCACAGGCCTCGGGATTAGAAATTTATGTAAGACTCATAAGGGGGGTCACGTTTTAAATATTCAACACATTACTTATATGTGTGTTGAATATTAGATGCGATTGCCACTCGGGTTCCTGCCCTGCATCGAGCGTCTAGCGTCGAAGCGTGACCGACGCTTCGAGGAGTTCACCCCTTGCTTCGGCGCGCTCTGGGGTAAAGCCACCGAAACAATCCGGAATTTTTATTGTCCGTGACCGTTTAAACGAGCACCGTTATGTCTTCTCTCTACATGGTTTATGGCCACAATCTGTGTTGATGTCGGGACCTCGGTCATCAAGACGGTCGCTTTCGACGACCGCGGCATGGAGATCGCCCTCGCCCGACAGGAAACGGAAGTGTTGCGTCCCGTACCCGGTTTTTCCGAGCAGGACATGTATTCAGTATGGGACGCGGCGGCCTTCACGGTCCGCACTGTTGTACGCCAACTGCCTGACCCAGTGCGGCTGATCTCGTTGACCGCCCAGGGAGACGGTTGCTGGCTGGTGGATGGTGGCGGTCATCCTACCGGTCCCGCGATCCTGTGGAACGACGCCCGCGCCGCAGCGATTGTGGATCGTTGGCGAGAGGCAGGCGTCTTGAAGGAAGCTTTTCGCCGCAACGGCTCGCAAACCTTCGCTGGCCTTCCCAACGGCATCTTTACTTGGCTCAAGCACCATGATCCCGATCGCCTGGAACGCTCGCATAAATCACTCTGCTGCAATGGCTGGATTTTTTACAATCTGACCGGACGCATGGCCATCGATGAGTCAGATGCAGCCGTGCCATTTTTCGACATACGCGAGCGGCGCTATTCCCCCGAACTCCTTCAGCTTTACGGCCTGGAGTGGGCCGAACGGCTGTTGCCAGATGTGCTTGCCAATGACCAGCGCGTCGGCGAACTACATTCGGCAGCGGCGGTCGAATTGGGTCTGCCAGCCGGGCTGCCTGTCGTCATGTCGCCTTATGATGTTGCCTCGACGGCTATCGGTGTCGGCACAGTGAGCGACGGGCAAGCGTGCAGCATTCTCGGCACAACGCTTTGCACGGAAATTGTCATGAGCCATGTCAACCTGGAAAGAGAACCGTCAGGGTTGACCCTTCCTTTCGGTCCTCCGGGGCTGTACCTGCGCACATTCCCAACCTTGGCCGGCAGCGAGGTGATCCATTGGGCAGTCAAGCAGCTTGATCTCGGGGATCCGTCAGATCTTAGCCGTCTGGCGGCCAATGTCGCGCCGGGTGCGGACGGCCTTTGCTTTTTGCCCTATTTTTCTCCCGCCGGCGAGCGCGTTCCCTTCTTGAATACCGGCGCGCGAGGCACGCTTTTCGGGTTGTCGTTTGAGCACGGCCGGGAACATATCGCCCGCGCGGTCCTCGAAGGATTGTCGCTGGTCATCCGCGACTGTTTCCAGGCAGCGCAAGAGACGCCTTCTCCCCCGCAAGTTTGCGGGCTATGTGGTGGTGGCGCGAACAGCGACGTGTGGTGCCAACTGATCGCGGATGTCGCAGGTACGCGAACCTTTCGTCTGGTCGACCAGGAGGTCGGTGCCAAGGGGGCATTTATCGTGGGACTGGTAGCCGTGGGACAAGCGACGGATTTCTCCAGCGCCGCCAAGAGATTATGTGCGAGTCCGCGATGTGTTCGAGCCACACAAGGAACGGCACGCTCGCTACGATGAATTGTTCGAGCAATTCCTGGCGATCCGCGAGCGTACGATGCCGATCTGGAAGCGTATGGCAGACGACCGCGCCCGATCGGGTCCGACGGCCGCCTGAGTCATTTGAAAAGCTTTTTTTATGGCACCAATGCAATCCGGGGATGCCGCTTGGCTCGGGCTCGACCTCGGCACTCAAAGCGTGCGTGCTATGGTCGTTTCCGGGGCCGGGGAGACGTTGGCCGCCGGTTCGCACAAACTGACCAGCCGCCGCGACGGACCGCGACACGAACAAGATCCAGAGGAATGGTGGCATGCCATCTCGGCTGCTTGCCAAGCGGCGTTTGCCGAGCTTCCGGCCGGTTTCAGCGTTCAAGGTGTCGCGGTGGATGGCACATCGGGCACAATCCTGCTGGTTGATTGCGACGGATGGCCGTTGACACCGGGCCTGATGTACGATGACAGCCGCGCGATAGAAGAAACCAAACGAGTCAATGAGGCCGGCACGGAGGTGTGGGCCTCACTGGGCTACAACCGGATGCAGGTGTCTTGGGCGTTGCCGAAATTGCTCTGGCTGTTGAACCAACAATGCGGCTTAACCGCCGGGACTCGTCTAGCGCACCAGACTGATTTTATCAACCGCCGGTTGGTCGGCATTGAGGTCGCCACGGACACCAGCAACGCGCTGAAAACCGGCGTAGACCTGATCAACGAACGGTGGCCGGAAGAGGTGTTTGCTGCGCTCGGAGTGCCCGGCGAAATTTTGCCAGACGTGGTGCGTGCCGGAACCTTTTTGGGTGTAGTGAGCGCGGAGGCGGCCTTGCAAACAGGCATCTCGGAAGGCACGCCGGTCATCGCAGGCATGACAGACGGCTGTGCCGCACAGATGGGTGCAGGGGCATTGAGTGTGGGAAGCTGGAACTCCGTGCTCGGCACCACGCTCGTCCTCAAAGGGGTGACAAACGAATTGATCAAGGACCCCGCGGGTGTTCGGTATTCCCACCGTTCGCCCGATGGCAACTGGCTCCCCGGCGGAGCTTCAAGCTCCGGCGCAGGAGCCATCTCTAAGCTTTTCCCCGGGCGCGATCTGGAAGCGCTCGAGAAACGGGCCGCCGAACGGGAGCCTCCGGACATCGTCACCTACCCTCTACATGGATTTGGTGAACGCTTTCCGTTTATCGCGCCGGAAGCGGAAGGCTTTACCCTTGGCCAACCCGCTGACGAGATCGACCAGTACGCCGCGCTGCTCCAAGGCGTGGCTTTTATCGAGCGTCTCTGTTTTGATTACCTGGATATACTGGGCGCACCGATCGATGGTCCTGTCGTGTTCACTGGTGGCGGAGCGAAGAGCCGCTACTGGTGTCAGTTGCGCGCGGATGTTCTCGGCAGACCGGTTGCACTACCAGAGAATGCCGAGGCGGCTTTAGGAATGGCGGTGCTTGCCGCAGCAACCGGGCGCAAGGTAGCGGACGTCGCTGGTGCGATGGTGCGTATTCGCGAAGTGATTGACCCGCGCCCGGAGCGCATCGGGTGTTTCAGCGAATCGTACTTGCGGTTGGTCGATGAACTCGTCCGTCGGGGCTGGTTAAAGACGACCGTTGCGCAACACGCTTACCGAAGGGCTGTATGACACACCTCTTTTTCGTTCGTCACGGCACGACGATTTGGCACGTGGAGAACCGCTATGCCGGCGTTACCGATGTAGCGTTGGACCCGCGTGGCTATGCGCAGGCCGAGCGACTCGCTGCTTGGGCTTCCGAGGCCGGACTGGCCGCAGTCTGGTCTTCTCCGTTGAGTCGCGCACGCGAAACAGCGGTCCCGGCAGCGCGTGCGGCCGGACTGGAGCTGCGAATCGACGAACGCTTGCGCGAAATCGACTTCGGTAAGATTGAAGGCAAGACCATGGCTGAGGCAGAGCAGCTTTTTCCAGAGGAAATGCGGCGTTTCAGAGTCGATCCCGCGGCTTATCCGATGCCCGGCGGCGAAGACCCCTATGAGGCTGCCCATCGCGCCGTCTCCGCTCTCCGCGATATCTCGGCCTCCCATCCACGGGAGCGCGTGCTGGTTGTGGCGCACAACACGCTCATCCGCCTGACGCTCTGTTCGCTATTTAATATTCCGCTGGCCCGTTATCGGACGGTTTTCCCGGGAGTTCGCAACGGCGCGTTGACCGAAATCCGGCTCGACCATGAAAGTGCTGCTCTCTTGCAATACAACTGTCCGCTCGACTCCGCCGATGGACCACTGCCTTCTAATCAGACATCATGAGCACATGTATCCTTGTCGCCGGCGATCATTTCATCCTGCCTTCTATCTTTGCCGACGCGATTCGCGCCGAAGTAAAGTCCGCCATAGAGTTCCGCGAATATCAATCGCCTTGGCCTGGCGTACCTTTCGGCAAAATCGGTGAAGTGACGGAAGCATCCGGCTCGGAGGACGAAATTATAGAGGCTCTTCCGGGGGTGAGCCATCTACGTGGCGAATCATGCTCCCCTGACAAAGAAAATTCTTGAAGGAGCGCCCGACCTGAAACTTGCCGTCATCGCTCGCGGAGGTCCGACCAATGCCAACATCAAGGCGGCGACCCAGCGCGGCGTACTCGTCTCTAACGCCCCTGGGCGCAACGCTACGGCGACCGCCGAGCACACCATAAGCCTCATCCTGGCAGTGCTGCGCCGTATTCCCGAAACGCACGCGGCGCTCGCGCAAGGCGAATGGCGCGGCGATTACTACGAATACGACAAGTGCGGGCTGGAGCTGG
The DNA here is from genome assembly GCA_963837955.1 of uncultured Verrucomicrobiae bacterium. Taxonomy (GTDB): domain Bacteria; phylum Verrucomicrobiota; class Verrucomicrobiia; order Chthoniobacterales; family JAFAMB01; genus DASTDH01. Next base: position 13,736 of record CAWIPH010000001.1, read on the forward strand.
AGGATTCCACCGCCGGGTTGATCGGTTACGGCGCGATCGGCAGCCGCGTGGCCCGTATGCTCCGCGGCTTCGGATGTCACGTGCTCGCGTATGATCCGTACGCCAAGCCGGAGACCTTCGGAGACCTGGCGCAAAATGTCGAACTCGACGAACTACTTTCCCGCTCGCGCATCGTTTCCTTGCATGCGCGCTCTACGCCCGAAACTCAGGGGATGATTGGTGCGAAACAGCTCACCGCTATGCCTGCTGGGTCGGTGCTCATCAACTGCGCTCGCGGCACGCTCGTCGATTACGAGGCCGTTTGCGACGCACTTGACTCCGGCCACCTCTGGGGTGCCGGTTTCGACGTATTTCCCGAAGAGCCAATCCCGGCAAACTCGCGCCTGCTGAGAACCCCGCACATCGTAATGACGCCACACATCGCGGGCGCCAGCAAGCAGACCGCCGAGAAAGCCGCGCGGATCGCCGCCGGTGAGGTTCGTCGCTTCCTTCAGGGCGTACCTCTCGAACATTGCGTCAACCCGCAAGCCAATGCCGCGGGCGAATCTGCCTAGACTGGATTGCTCATCCGCCTTGTACGATCAGCACGGCAGCATCTGTCGCGGCAAAGGCGTGGAGGTAATCGAGCCAGTACGAAAGCAGGCGGTGACGGAAAGAGGGTTCGCCTTCTGGGTAGGTCGTTTGGTGCTCCAAGTCGCTTGCGTCCAGAGCAGGAAAGGGTTTCTCGTGCTTGCGGCGCCAGCACTTTTCTGAAATACTCGAGTCTTAGTAGTAACTCTCTTCACAATCACGACCTTTTGCAGCTCGGATCGAAGCGTGATGGTACTTCGCCGCCGCCCGCAGGCGGAAGAACTCAAACTCTCCGAGCGGCATGGCGGTATGGAACTTACCGGGATCAAGTTTAATTATGGTCCGAGCACGGGGGCGGTGAATGCGCTGTCCATTCGGCAGAATTTCACTTCTGATGTCGCTGTTCCTGAATGGGTCAAGGGCAAGACCCTTCCCAAAAGTTCACCGGTAGCGTACTCGATAACCGGCGTGGCAGGCAAAATCATCACCATTCAAGCCAGCTTTGCCGCCGACCCCGGAGCGCCGGCCACGGTAGATGTTCGCGCTGACGGGGGCGGAGTGTTAGGCGCAATCGATCCAACGACGATCAACCTCAGTGCAGGGGCTTCGGTTCCTGAATTCGTCACGCTGAGCCTGGCACATCATCAAATCGGGCCGTCCGGAATTCTAAGGCAGGACATTCAATGGGATTGGTTTTATAAATCGACCGATGGGACGTGGGTCTCAATGGGCAGTTCTTCGCATCGGGTCTACGTGGTATTAGACACTCCCTTCTTGCCTTGGCTACAACCCCCGACGCCGCCCACTTCCATGACGCAGTTACCTTGGGTTGACGCTCTGGATCAAGCGTGCGTATGGGCTGGAGGAAAACTGAACGCGCTGGATGCGGCTACGGCAGTTACTCAGGCAGTCAATAGCAACTTAGGGCTCACGTATGACGTTTCTCATGGAGCGAGCAAGTACACCCAGGCGGTGGGCCCGACCTCCTGGTTTTTGTGCACGGCCTTTTTGGCATTTATCAACCGGCAACCGGAAGGCAAAGGAAACGTTGTAAACTGCACTGACTGCGCGACGATCGTCTCGTCATTTGCGAATCTCCTCGGCTGTCAGTTGGCCGCAGCGGTGATGGCCAGTCCCGGAGGATTCCTGTGTAACAAGATCATTGCGATCGGTGGGGGCACTTCATGGAATTATCCATTCCCGCCAGCGAACCTGTTTGCGTATCACGAGGTGGCGTGGACGGGCGCATTCAAACACGGGGACCAGATCTTCGATGCTTGTCTCCAGGCGGATCACAGCGATGATCCCTGGGACTGGACGAATCCGGTTTTGCCTCACACCCCCGCGTTGCCAGCCAATGAGATCTTCACCAACCATGGTGTAGTTCCCAATTTGCCTATTCCGACCCCGGTAAGTATGGCAGGTTATCGGGAAAGGCTTGCGCAAAATTCGGCTGCGGGAATTGGGCATTGCGTGCCCATCGGGCCTTGGCCAAAGGCCCGAGGTGGACGGAGAGGGGTAATTTGAAGAAAGGCAGAAGAGGAATCGTGGCAGACGAAAGCATCCTGCGGCGCGAATGGCGGGAGAGAGAACGAATGGACCCTTTTTGGACCGCGTAACCGGTATAAGCTAATGAGCGGATTTCAAGCCATACAGGACGCGATTAAAGAGCAGTACGGTTTCAACGATTGGGGCAAAACGACTGCCGGCCAAGTTGTAGGGACAGCGTTAGCTCTCGGCCCTCTTCCCAGTGCGGAAAAGCACGATAATTTCCAGCTCGAAAGGCGGGTAGAGCTGCCTGAGGACCGTCCAGGATTTGGTGCTTATATCGAATATTATAAGAGCACTTCCGATGAAGGGATCCGGTTTGCCGTGACGGTTTTGCAGAACCAAACTGTTGAACAAGCCCATGAGGAACTTGCGGAGGAGCTATCAAAATCCATGGCTCCCTCTCTGCCGCGAGCAGAGGAAAAGAACATTCATGTTGGGCACATCGCATTCGCGGGTAACGGGGCTACGCAGACCGCCGTGAGGTTTGTGAGAGGGAACCTTTTTATTAAAGTTGAGAGCGTTGGGCCCACGCATGCTGACGTTAAAGATCTTGCTGAAGCGATTGATAAGCAGATGATAGCGCATTCAGGCGGAAAATGACCGGCCAAAAACGGGGCTAGTCCGTGAGGACACCGATCATTAGGTCACGTCTTAACAAGTACCATCGCTTTAAGACTTGTCTTCCAATCCGTCTCGCATTGATCAATGTCGCGCAAGCATCGCGGCGAAGGAAGCAAGGTGGTAAATCGCTCAACCCTATTCAATCCGGATTTGCCAGTTCTTGCCCTCCCAGCGCTGACTTTCTTTCCAAAAGAATGTGAATTCAATCACGCGACCGCTCGCCAGCATTGCGGTTGGTAAATCAGCGAAGCATAGGTTTAGTCCGCCGCACGTGATCGTCTCGGATTGATTGGTTGCCGTCCAGCTGTCAGCTGACCATACAATGATAGCCTCTGCCCCGACGATGATACGTAGAGTTTTTTGACGAGGCATCTGGCGAAGTTGATAGCGAAAACTCCAGATCTCGTGATTGCTTGGCACGGGATCGACGACATAGCGCTGGAATGCCGGCTCTACCCGATCGAAGCAGACGCCGTCGTGCCGGCTGCGGACGAGCGCGATGTATTCGGCATGCGACCAGCAGAGCGGCATCGCCGCGCCGGTTGGTCGACCACGTTTCATGCTGCCGTCGGGTAGGTCGTCGACGTCCCAAAGTTGTTCAGTGATCATACCCCCTTCGTTAGCGAATTTTTCCATCGCCGCGATTATCGGCTTTGGATCCCCTCCAGCAGCGAGTTCGTAATGACCGCGTTCGCCGGTCAAGATTGGCCAGGAGCGACCGACGCCGGTCCCATCAAAAGCGCTGGCATCGTCCTTTTGGCCGTAGCCATCGTAATTGTAACGCCGCCAACACGGACCTTGGGGAAGGTCGCGCTTGATCACGCGGTCAATCACTTCAATTGAGTCGAGTACGACCGGGTTTTTCGCATCGCGAATGCCGAGCCGAACGAGTTGAAGAAAATCGCCTCCAACAATATTCCGCGCTGGATGGAGGCCGCCGCCATTGGCGATCCAGACCATCGCCGTATTCGGATCCGCGTGCGGATCTGGTGTTTGCGAATCGGTAGGATTAATTCGGATGAAATGTCGCGGGAAACCGTCGACCAACCCACCTTGGGTTGTGACCATCCATTGTTCGAGGTGGGTAGCCAACCAATCGGCATATTCCAAGATAAAATTGGCCGCGCTCGTTTCACCCCGGTCATTGGCGAACTCTGCCGCACAGACCAATCCGGCGATGACTGTGGCGAGTGTTGAAGGGGAATAGCCGGCGTTCTCCTCCCAACGATCCTGAGCGGTCACCGGTCCTTGTAGGACAAGATAAGTTGCAGCGCGGGAGATCATCATCCACGGATCGAAAAGAGGAATAGCGGCTCTTGCCCGCTTAACCCGCCACGCCAGCAAAATTGGGGCCGCAACTTCATCGAGCTGCAAGCCGGGCCAATATGCGCTGCCATCGATCCAGCTGTTTTGCGGGAAACTGCCATCCGGCCGTTGAATCGCAGCGAGCCAAATTAGGGCGCGGGCCGGCGTTTCCGTTGCGCCGCTCGCGAGCAGCGCAGTGGCGCTTTGCACCAGGTCGCGCGTCCAGACCAGATGATAGCCACCGATATCGTTGTCCCCCTTGGTTTCACCCCATGGGATGCTCATGGACGCAACTATGGCTCCTTGAAAGTCTTTATCTTCGTGGGCCAGCAGCACGCAGCGACTTAAGCGATAGATCCCGCCATGGTCGGACGTTTGGTCGCTGAAATCGGAACCCAGATTTGCCGTGGCGTTCCATTGTCGGACATAAGTCTCGTGCTGGAGATCAAACGGTGTGGCCAACGATTGCAGCAAATTGGTCGCCGCGCTCTGGTAACTCCCACTGAAGCTGACAGCAATCGTGAATTCATCGCCGCCTTGAAGATCGATTTCGCCAGTCAACGCAATGTTCCCATTTTCAGCGGCGCTGAATTCCCAGATCATTTTGAAATGGTTCATCACGTCCTGCCAACCATCACTTGCGCCGACAAAACCGACCGAACGGCGGGAAAAACCGGTACTGCACGCCATCACCAGATGCACGCCGGTACGCTCCGCGTGGAGGAGTTTGTTGTCGCCGATCTCAGAACACCAGCCCGAGTTATCGGCGCCTTGTCGCGCAATGTGCGGAGCCAAGAGCCCGTACAGGCTCAACTTCCCGCGTAGCGAATCGTCGACTATGTCAACTTTCGTGTAGACCAGCAGGACCGACCTATGCGGATCCGCTAGCACCTGTTTGGTGATCCGATAGCGGCCGTTGCGCTCGGTATTGGTTAAGCGGTAGAAAAGAGAGTCGCGATCCGGATAGTCGATCTGATGATCAAGGTCACGCTTTTCCTCGTGGCAAAAGGTTGCGCCGTCGCTGATAAGAAACTGGAAATCGCGCGTGTTCGGTTGATCGACGTTGGGATAGTAGATTTCATTAACGATTCCGTGGCTGAGGGTGAACCAGAGCCGGGAGCCTGTAGAATACGCCGTGCCTAGGCCCTCCTTCGCGCTTGAGGTCCAGCGCGGTTCCATTCCGGGCGCACCGAATGCAACGCTATTTGCCATCATGATTGGTTGCACCTTTTAGGGTTCGCCTGGGCTTCCCTCCCAGTTCGGAAGTGTCGATCCGCGCAGGAAACCTGTCTGTACGCATTTTTACGTATATTACTTACGGCTCTTATTGGTATACTCGCTTTTTTAGGGCGTTAAATAGGCAGGACATTCAGGGGCAGTGGATACCAACTCCGGTGTTTCAGATGATGTTGCCACGCTTTTACGTCGAATCGTTTCGGAGGTTTCTCAGGAAGAAATCGGTGCTCGCCGGTTGGAGAGGCCTCACGCTGTTAATCGGGATCAGCTTAGGTAATTCCGGCTGCAATAATAGTGCCTCGCTGGTGGACAACGCCGGCGGCCGTAAACCAGAAGATCTTCCTGAGATCGCAGATGACGTATTCAAGCCGATGGACGGCGGGATTGAGCTTTCGCAGGATGAAATCAAGGGTCGCAACACGTGGAATCTTTGGTGCGCCGGCACCGAGCAATTCTGGGAGCGGATGTCACGCGAGAGTTATGGGTTAATCGATCTTCTCAAAACCATCGACTCAAGAGGGCGTTCAACCCGGTTCAAACAGATGGGACTGATCAACGAGCCGGGCTACAGACAGGCGGCCAAGCCGGACCAGTATGGGCTTTGGGTCGACGAAGCCTTTGAGCCGGAACCACCGGCAATTGATCCCAAAGTCTATGGTCGTTCGAGCGGTATTATGGGTTTCCGGGTCTTCGACAATCCCGATTTCAAAGGCGAAGCAGTAAAGAAATGGGATGCCAACCGCTACTATAATGATCCCACTTATGCGGTCGATCCGAAGCTCATACGTCCCTATCGCGTCGGTATCTCTTGCGGTTCCTGCCATATCGCGTTCAACCCATCTAATCCGCCAGCCGATCCGGAGAACCCAAAATGGCCAAATCTCGCATCGGCCATCGGCAATCAATACATCCGGGAAGGCCCGGTTTTTGCCCATAATGTCAAAGAGGGAGGTTTTTTCTGGGAGATGTTGAAAGCTCAGCCGCCCGGGACTTCAGATACGTCCAGAATCGCGACTGATAACATCAATAACCCCAATGCGATCAACCCGATCTTTCTGCTCGGTGAGCGAGCGCGCGAGGGAGCGGAAGAGACGCTGGCTGGCCAAACGCTGCTGTTGCCGCTCATAAGAGATCTGGTCAAAAAAGGATCTGACTCCGTCACGATGCCGGTACCTCACGTTTTGAAGGACGGCGCTGACTCCGTCGGTGTCGTGGGTGCGACATTGCGCGTCTACATCAACATCGGGAGCTACTCGCAGCACTTTTTGCAGCAGCACAACGTGCTGATCGGGTTGACCAAGCAGAAGCCATTCGAAATCGAGACGGCGCAGAAATATTCGGTTTACTGGCTGGCTACGCAGCAGAAATTCCAGAACGTCGGTAAGTTCTTTGCGCGTCTGAAGTCTTTTCGCCTCGAGGACGCCCCAGGTGGGAAAGATTTCATCACCAAAGACGAAGAGGTGATGACACGCGGAAAGATCGTCTTCGCCGAGAACTGCGCGACCTGCCATTCTAGCAAGCGACCGCCGGCCGGCGAGGACGAGGTAGCATGGTTCAGGCAAGAAGCACTGAAGCCGGATTTTCGCGAGAATAACTTCTTCTCGGATGATCGACGCTATCCGATTACCAAAATCCAGACAAACGCTGCACGAGCCTGCGCCACGAATGCCATGCGCGGCCACGTCTGGGCAAACTTCTCATCAGAGACGTACAAAAATTTGCCGTCGGTCGGAGCCATTAAGATTTGGAATCCATTCACGGAAGCCGAGGAAGATTTCAAAATCGAGGGAGGCGGCCCTGGATATTATCGGACGGCGTCTTTGATCAGTGTCTGGTCGTCTGCGCCGCTGCTGCACAACAACTCGCTTGGCAAATTTACGGGTGATCCGTCAGTTGCAGGGCGAATGGAAGCGTTTAATGACGCGATTACTAAACTCCTCTGGCCGGAGAAACGCCTGGGCAAGGATTCGATTTGGCGAACCACGCGCGAATGTAGTCTGCAGATACAAGCGGCTGCGCTGCCCGAACCACTGCGAACTCTGCTTAAGCCCGCTCTCGATCCAGACGGTTACTTTCGTATCGGAATGATCCCAAAAGGCACGCCGATCAACCTGCTGGCCAACGCGAATCCCGACACAGATCCGAAAGAGCTCGTGGAGGTCTGTCTGAAGATCAAGAAGGCGTTCGCCGAGATCAAGCTCAAGAACCTCGACGATGCCGCTGCTGCCGAGGTGCTCAAAACAGAGGTCGCGCCGGCATTGTTTAAAATTAGCAAATGCCCGGACCTGATCGAGGACCGCGGCCACTACTTCGGAACAGGGCTTCCCGACGCCGACAAGCTGGCGCTGATCGAGTATTTGAAAACGCTTTAACTATCCCATCCCCCACCGAGCTAACCTCAATGGATAACTACCGGAGCGAGCCATGGCTATAACCGTTCCAGATTTGCTGAAAATGTCGCAGGCCCAGCTTGACGAGCTCTTCACCAATAGCCCGACGGGCGACATCCCTGACGGCGAAGGAAAAGGTACTGCGATCATCGCTCCCGGCACCACTTACAGTCTGGACATCGCCGAGTTCATTAACCATTTCGCGTGGCAGGGCAAAATTTTCGATTCGCAGAAAGGCGTGTTGCGGAACGAGATCCTGCCTTTCGGCCTTCGCGCGATCATCGCGAAGGTCTACAAAGCGCCGAGTTGGCTGGATAACAAGGAATGCATTGTCCTCGATTATTCCGAGACATCACTTCTCGCGCATTGGATCCGAGATGAAATTCGGAACATCGCGCCTGGGACGTATCTGGGAAAGGTTTTTTGGGATAAGAAACGACTGATTGATTTCGCTCTGGAATTTCAAAAATAACCTATCGAAAAGCTCGTTGGCCGGAGCGGTTCTCTGCGCATTACACCCGGAGTCCATGTCAGGCTCGAATTCAAACGCTAGTCGCCCGCAGCCGCGCGCTAACACCGGCTCGCTGTTTTTGGACTCGCTGAGTGATACATTTACCTTCCTTCTGCAGGTAGAGCGCCGGATTGATCCATTGATTCGCCCGGTGTTCGATGCCGTGCTTCGCGATCCGATCGCGAATTTTGCCACGGCTTTGATCAATATGCAGCGCCCGAACGAAGGATTAAAGATCGCGGAAGAAAAGTCGCTTCCAGATGAAGAGACGTATCTCGACTCCATCATTTCAACCTTTGAGAAGCAAATGCGTGGGCTCTGGAAGCCTGGTGGGTTCGAGCGAGGAGGGAACACAAAGACGCACGGCATTGTGCGCGGAGAATTTATCGTTCACGACAATCTACCCGAGACGTTTCGGCATGGCATCTACGCGCAGCCACAGACATACCGTGCATGGGTGCGTTTTTCCGGGCCCGGCCCTTACATTACACCGGACATCGACGATGTGGGCTTCATGAGTATCAGCATCAAGCTGATGGGTGTGCCGGGGCCAAAGTTGATGGATGAGGAAAACTTCACGCTAGACATGTTCGGCGTTTCTACACCGACCTTCGTGACCCCGGATACCAAAGCGAACGCGCAACTGCAAATCGAGAGCCTCAAGAATGCGCAGATGTTCTATTTCCTAAACTTCCATCGACCGCACATCCTGGACATGATCATGCAATCGCTCTGGGTCAAAACGCAGAGCAGTCCGTTTGAAGCTCCTTATTTCAGCTGCGTTCCGTATCTCCTGGGAGAAGGCCAGGCGATGCAATACTCGGTGTGGCCCAAATCGGAAAAACGGACTCCGATTCCGCGGCTGCCTTTACGCCCGCCCGACGACTATCTGCGCGATGCGATGGTCGCTTCACTGGGCAAAGGAGATGTCGAGTTCGACATCCGTTTGCAACTGCAAACCGATCCGCACCTCATGCCGATTGAGAACAACGCGGTGCTCTGGCCCGAGAAGCTTTCGCCTCGCGTATCGGTGGCTACGCTGCACCTACCGCGGCAGAAGTTCGACTCTCCGGCGCAGATGGAGTTCGCCAAACAGCTTTCTTATAATCCCTGGCATTGTATAGCCGAGCACCGTCCGCTGGGAAATCAAAGCCGGGCACGGCGGCGGATGTATGCGGCACTTTCGCAGCTGCGGCATACGATGAACAAGGTGCCTCATTACGAACCGACGGGAGATGAGGTCTTCGAGTAACAAGCCATGACTCCGCAGGCAAGCTTCATGATCCTGGCGCCGATTGATCCACAGCGGGAGACTCAGCTTCGCCAGTTACTCGCATCAATGAATCACGCGCCCGGGCGCGTGAACTCTAACAACGCCCTGATACCATTCGCACAATTCGATACGCTGCACTTCGCGCGATTGCTCATCGTGGACGACAAGACGATTAACGACATTCGCGTCTATGGTCTCACCCCTAGCCCTTATCCGCTATATCTCACGTTTCTCGGCGATACCGATGGAGACAGAGATACTTTTCTTGAAAAGTTGGCAAAGCTCGCGCCAACCGGATTACGCTCTATCTTTTCGTGTTGCGAAGGATTCACGTCCGGTACCGATCTGGTCAGGTGGATGAAGCAGCACAGTAGTCCTTCCGCTGCCGAGTACCAGAACTGGCCAGGGCGGACTGTGCGCCGCGTTCGGGAAGACGCGGCGTTGCATGAAGCGCTCGAAGGCTACATCAAGAGAGATGCATCCGCTCTCGCGGGTTTGCCGGCGCGGCAGATTCATGCGGAGTTACGGCGGTTCATCAGTAAGCAGACGTCCTCGGGACAGCTTACTCTGACAGCTGAGGACCCGACACCGCCTGATTGGTCGATTAGTAATTCGCTGCATAAGTTTGGCGTTCCGCTGCTGTTCTTAATCGGGTCGCCCATTCTCGTCCCCATCGGGCTAATCGGTCTCATTCGGCTGCGCGGGCTGGAGAAAACAGATCCCGAACTGTGTCCACGAGTGGACCTAGCTTACTCCAACGATCTGGCGCTTTTGGAAGATCACGATGTCACCAATCAATTCACCGCGATGGGAAGCTTGAAGCCCGGCACCGTACGGCTCTGGACCGCAATCTTCGTGCTTTTAGTCATAGATTGGTTCGCCCGACATATTTTTACCCGAGGCCGCTTAGGTCGCGTCCGCACAATCCATTTCGCGCGTTGGGTGTTTCTCGACGGCAGAAAACGGGTTGTGTTTCTTAGCAATTATGACGGCAGTCTGGAGAGCTACATGGACGATTTTATCAACAAAGTGGGCTTCGGACTTAATCTTGTTTTCAGTAACGGCGTCGGCTATCCCGGAACAAAATTCCTCATTAAGGAAGGGTGTTCCGACGAACGAAAGTTCAAGGAATACCTGCGCCGTCACCAGCTCCCGACGCAAGTTTGGTACTACGCCTATCCGGGTTTGACGGCAGTCGATTTGGAGAAAAATGGGCTCATTCGGCTGGGATTGGAGTCCCCGTCGATGAGCGATCAAGAGGCCGGCGAATGGGTTGCTCTTCTATGACGCAAAGCGAAGTCGATTACAGCGACGTGCAAGGTTTGGTTCGCTACGGTTACGGACTGATGAAGGAAGCCTCCTATTTCCTTTTGCGCGTCAGGGATGTTGCGGCCGCGCGATCCTGGTTACGCGCCGCACCGGTCACCAGCGCCCTCGCAATGAATCCCCCACCCTCCATCGCGATGCAGGTCGCCTTTACGGCAACCGGTCTCAAAGCGCTCGGCGTACCCGCTTCCGTCCTGGCGGACTTTTCCTCCGAATTTCTGGCAGGGATGACGGAAGAAAGCCGTTCGCGCCGCCTAGGAGATGTGGAAAGCAATGCTCCCTCCCAGTGGGACTGGGGCAATTCCGCCAACGTGCCGCATCTGGTTGTCATGTTTTTTGCCCAGCCTGGGCGCCTTGAGGCTTTCATAAAAAACTCCACCGGAAAGGCATGGGATGAAGCGTTCGAGCTGTTGCGTTGCCTTGACACCAGTGATCTTGGCGGGATCGAACCATTCGGTTTCGCGGATGGCATCAGCCAACCCCAAATCGATTGGGCCCAGGAGCGTGACTTGGCACGGAGTCAAATTTATTACAGTAACGTAGTTGCGCTCGGTGAGTTTCTGCTCGGGTATCGCAATGAATACAACAAGTACACCGATCGGCCGTTAGTCGAAGCTGATACCGCGAGCGCGGGGTTGCTGCCTGCGGAGGATGCACCGGAAAAAAAAGATCTCGGCCGAAATGGAACGTATCTTGTGATGCGCCAGTTGCGGCAGGACGTGCGGGGCTTCTGGCAGTTCGTCAGCAGCCAAGTCGGTGGAAATGCCGCGGAGATGGACAAGTTGGCTGCTGCGTTCGTCGGCCGGACGAGAGCGGGCGATCCGCTAGCACCGATTCAGAAAGAAGCCATTCTGGGGATACCTTCGCCGCCAGATCAAATTGGGCAGAAGAATCAATTCACATTCGACCAGGATCCAACTGGCAGCCGCTGTCCTTTCGGCGCGCATGTCCGCCGTGCGAACCCACGCAATTCCGATTATCCTGGGCACCCGACCGGGCTCGCCCAACTCGTCGCAACTCTAGGTTTTGGCCCGAAGGGCTTCCGGGACGACCTGATGTCCTCCGTTCGCTTTCATCGCATTCTACGGCGCGGCCGCGAATACGGTCCTGGGCTATCACCCTCGGAAGCTCTGACACCGGCGCCGCCGGACGACCCGGAACGAGGACTGCGCTTCATCTGTCTCAACGCCAATATTTCCCGTCAATTCGAGTTTTTGCAAAACGCTTGGCTGATGAACACTAAGTTCTCCGGCTTAACCGAGGAAAGCGACCCGCTGCTCGGCAATCGCCAGCCGATACCGGGTTGTCCGGTCACCGACAATTTCACCAGGCAGAAAGACGACGGTTTGCGGTGCCGTATTTCGGGACTTCCGCAGTTTGTAACGGTGCGCGGCGGTGCCTATTTCTTTCTGCCAGGTTTACGCGCCTTGCGCTATTTCGCCGGAGCCGGAAGTACGTAATTACATGTTTGTTTCATCCCACTCTAACCATGGCAAATCCTCGCCCTAGCCGCCGCAAGCCAGCAAAATCAAGATCGAGTGACGCTGTCGCACAATCCACACCTCCGCCGGCGCCGTCACCTACAAAACCAGAGGCTGGTCCAGAAATTTCAGTCTCGCCCACAGCCGATGGAAAATATCTCCTTTGATCCAAGTTGCTTGGACAGAAAAATTATTACGATTCCACTCGCGAAAAAAATCGCCGAGCAGGAAAAGATCCAAGAAGGAAGTCTTTACAAGGTCATCATCGATCTAAACCTAACCTATCGCGGCGGCCGAGAAGGTGCGCGGGATAGGGTTTTTGAGCTTTTGAAGACAATCACCACCGAAGCCGCCGCCGCCGGAACGGCGCCGTCGCAGCAAGAAGGCATAAACTTGGCAAAGAGCGAGTTTAGCGATCAATATCTCTTTGGCCAATTTCCGGCTAGAACGCTCTATTCCCTCGTTGCGCGGGACAGAGACCCTGGTGATTCTATCGCTGTACCGAAGGAAGGCAGCCTGCCAGCCCCGCGTGCCCATTGCGCGATTCATCTAATTTGGCCGGATTTTCCTATCGCGGCGCGACTGACGAAGAGCGTCAGCACCGTGAAAGCAGATGCAGCCCATCTCTCCTTTTCTGCAAACGGCTCTGGCATCGTCTGGGCGGTGTTAGACTCTGGGATTCAGGGTGACCACATCCATTTCGTGCTGCACAACAATCTGGCGATACCGGGGCCACTTGTGCACCGCGATTTCACTAAGGTCGGACAAGCCGCCGAGGAAAAGCCACTGGAGGATCCCTACGGTCATGGAACACATGTGGCCGGTATTATCGCGGGAGAGTGTAAAGCCGAGCCTAACCGACCAATCCTCGCGATTTCACGCGAACAGGCCGAGGGTGGTGATCCTCATTACCAGCGGATCAATGATATCCAGGCAATTTCGGGCATGGCTCCGCAGTGCAAACTGCTTAGCCTGCGTGTGCTCGATGAAAACGGGAATGGTGAGGTCAGTAGCTTGATTGCTGCGATTGGCTACATCCAAGGGCTGAATGGCGACGGACGGCACCTCCTGGTTCACGGAGTCAACATCAGCGCTGGGTACCCATTTAACCCTGAATGGTTTGCTTGTGGTCAAAGCCCTGTTTGCGTGGAAGTCGATCGCCTGGTCCGAACCGGCGTAGTGGTGTCGGTCGCTGCAGGTAACACAGGATACGCGTACGAACAGGTTTATACCATGCAGGCGGCTGGTGCGGGATCGGCCATTGCTGGCCAACCTCTTTCGATTAACGATCCGGGAAACGCAGACTTAGCGATCACCGTCGGTTCAACCCATCGTGACATGCCTCACACCTACGGTGTTTCTTACTTCTCTTCTAAAGGCCCTACCGGCGACGGTAGATCCAAGCCTGATCTCGTCGCGCCAGGTGAGAAGATCTTTTCGTGCGCAGCGGGCGAAACCAAGAAAGAGCGCGAGAAGAATGCTCCGGACCAACTCGGCTGTGACTATGCCGAGGATAGCGGAACTAGCATGGCCGCCCCTCACGTCTCCGGTGTGATCGCTGCTTTTTTATCGATCCGAAGCGAATTCATCGGTCGGTCCGAAGAAGTGAAACAGATCTTCCTGTCGACAGCAACAGACCTGGGTCGTGACCGTTCCTTTCAGGGAAAAGGGCTGGTCGACTTAATGCGTGCGATCCAATCCGTTTGAACGTTTTCTACCGATTCCAACCGACTCAAGCAAAGGCTATCAAGCATGCCCAATAACCCGAACTTTCCACATTTCGATTACTTCGAAGTGGAATTCACAAAAGACGGCGACATCGCTAAGCGTCAGCAAGTCGACGATTTGATCCATTTTCTCCGCGCCACGGGAACCACGACGGATCTTTTTGTCATCTCGCACGGATGGAACAATGATTGGAATGACGCTCGACAGCTGTACGTCAATTTCTGCGGATTCCTGAAAGCCCAGCTCGGCGGGGGCAAATTCGATAACCTGAAGCAGCGGAAATTCACGGTCCTCGGAGTTCTTTGGCCGTCCAAAAAGTTTGCTGACCAAGATCTGATACCCGGCAACGCCACTGGAGTCGCTGGTGGTGCGGCGGGTGTTGCTTCTACGGCCGATCTCGCCCAAGACGATCTTTTAAAAAGGCTCGACCTATTCAAGGATGCTCTCGGCGATCCAGCCACAGAGGCTCAATTTGCCGAAGCTCGATCGCTGGTGCCAGATCTCGCCAATTTCCCAAGCAAGCAACGCCGGTTTGTTGACCTTATGCGGTCGGTATTGCCGCAGACCAGTGAAGGGGTAACCGTTGAGGATGCATCTCCAGCTTTTTTCAAATTAGACGCCCAGGATCTGATTAACCGTCTCTCCAGGCCGATGCCGGCGGCATTGGCTCAAACGTCCGGGAATGCAGCTGGTCTGAACACGGGGAGGGGCTCAGCTGCGGGGCTCGGAGACGTTCTGAGTGGAATCAAGGGCTCCTTCACCCATCTACTGAATTACACAACTTATTATGTCATGAAGGATCGCGCGGGCACCGTCGGCCGAACGGGAGTATACCAGGTGCTCCGAGAAATACGCGACGACGGTCCTTCCATGAAGGTTCACATTGCCGGCCACTCGTTTGGAGGTCGGTTGGTGACGGCAGCGACGGATGGGCCCACCGGAACTCCTCCGATTCAGCCTGAGACGATGACGCTGCTTCAGGCAGCCTTCTCTCACAATGGCTTTGCTCACCTTTACGATGGTGTTCACGACGGTTTTTTCCGCGCGGTTGTTACCAGTAAAAAGGTCAAAGGACCGGTTCTGATTACCTGTTCAAAACAGGATACAGCGGTTGGGATTGCTTATCCCATTGCCTCTCTGCTCTCCGGAGTAACCGCTGCGGCGCTCGGCGACAAGAACGATCCTTTTGGCGGCATGGGCCGCAACGGAGCGCAGAAGACCCCTGAAGCGGTCGACGGTGCTCTCCTGCCCGCAGCACAGAACTACAGCTTCACCAGAGACAAGGTTTTTAACCTCAACGGCGATAACATTATCACCGGCCACGGCGACATTTGCCGTGACGAGATAGCATCAGCAATCCTACAGGCAATCGCGCTGATGTGATGACCCGCTTTTTGTATCATTGGCTGGTTCGCACAAAGGAGAGTTACGTTTTGTGTTGTTGGCTAAGTGTTTTAGCGAAAAGCGGTTAGTAAATGCTGCAGGCGCGGCGTTAGCAGACAACACGGCTAACTAGGCTACCAAATGACCATCCGGATGGAAATGATAAGTATGGGACATGAGCGTACGAGATTGAGAGAATTCTACCTAGGCTTCTATACGCCATTCTACGTATAGACGCCTTGAGCGAGGTGCCGCAGAATATCGGATTCAAAGAAAGTTCTCTTATGGCGCTAACAAAAATCGATGACTATATAACACTGTATTCGGCGAATCAGTTCCCGCCGCGAATTTGGCTCCAGGCAAACAATATGTTTATTGGACAACTTATTTTCGAGCCGGACGGAACACCGCTACCTCCTGACAACGAGGTGAATGGCCAGGTAAACCTCTATTACCATCTTGAGAATTTCCCGCATGCCTTGGATCTCCTCGAAAGCGATACGGGAGTGAGTCTCCTCTACTCGGGCAGCGGACCCGGATTCGAGAATGGCCTCCTGACAGCGTCGGAAAACATCGGCGACGACGAGTTAAAACAGGTGCTGGCTCGGAAAGTGCGCAGCTGACGTTTAACATTGAACAGTTCAAGAACCGAGGTTGCATCTAACATAGACAGGAAGGTTAACTTCAGGTAGTTCTTCGTCGAGCCGCCACGCGATAGTGAGATGTGAGCTCCCCAGGAGATACTCAAAAATGGGTATTTCCAAGACCGATTCTTCTGTTAAGCAAGTTGCTCAATTGCTGATCGCACGAGAGTTCTGCCGGCGCTGCATGAAAGGAAAACGTGCCTAGCCGATCTCCCGGCCCACGTCTCAGCGCCTGGATAGTCGTTGTGATGCTGTCCATGGTGTTCGTTCCGGCGGCGATCACACTGAACACGGTTCGCTCGCCGGCCTCTATCCGGATGACAAGCGTCGACCCAACACCGCATGGGTACACGTGGAGCCTACTGCTTTTTCTTGTTCCGATCGTTGTGATCGCTTTTGGTTTATTGCCGCGAGAGGAGCTAAAGATTCCGCGGAAGGCCTTCTGGTGGACGATCGGAATTTTAGTTCCCGTGGGCTTTGCTACTGATTTCTTCTTCGCCAGCCGCTTTTTTGTTTTTCTCAATCCGGGCGCAACCCTGCAGATAGGGGCGCCGGCCTTGCACAAGCCGGTCCCGGTGGAGGAATACGTCTTCTATCTTACAGGCTTCATGGCGGTACTGCTAATCTATCTGTGGTTAGGTGAATACTGGCTCGCGGCTTATAACGCTGTGGACTACCGGGCAGAATCGGAAAAGATCGATCGCCTCCTGCGGCTCCATCCGACCTCAATGATCTTGGGTACCGCCCTCGTTTTGGCGGCCATCTTCTACAAGAAGATGCTTTCACCAGTTCAAAAGGGGTTCCCTGGGTATTTCACTTTTCTTGTTGCCGTCGGGTTCGTGCCCGCGATAGCTTTTTTCCCGATCGCCCGGCGGTTCATTAACTGGCGAGCCTTCAGTCTTACTTTGTTTTTCATCCTGCTCGTGAGTCTCCTTTGGGAGGCAACCTTAGCCATACCTTATGGGTGGTGGGACTATCAACCGAAGCAGATGTTAGGTCTGCAAATCGGAGCTTGGTCCAATTTACCGATAGAAGCTGTCTGTGTATGGATTGCTGTCACCTATGCGACAGCGATCGTCTTTGAGATCATCAAGCTATGGCAGGCATCTGAGAGGCCACTGAAACATGCATTTCTGGGTCCGAAAAGATCCTCCACGCGCCTCCGCTAGTTCGGTCACAGAGCCACCTTCGATCGATTCCGAAAATCGAGGCATGCTATCCCGAAAGCGGGACGATAGCCCGTGGACTTGCCCTCTTATGATGATTTAAGAGATTTGCGGAATCATATCATAATAAACGACTTACAAAGCATGAAAAAGGGTTGGCACTTGAAGTGCTTAAGACTGGCTCAATGAAAAAAGGCTCTCGGGCTGAACCGATAAATGTTTGAGAGATGTACTTATGGCCCTGATTAGGTGCAACGAATGTTTTGCCGAAATATCCGATACGGCGCAATGCTGTCCGCAGTGTGGGTTCATGCGCGCACGACCCAAAACAAAGAGTTGGCTGGAGCTGCTTAGCACGGCGTGCGGACCGTTGATCTTATCAGCCGCCGGTACAGTGCTCGCCTATATCACTTTTGTCCACCAGACCAAGACTCAGGAAGCTGAAAAGCTCCAGACCATGATCGAATCGGCGGTGAGCAACGATAAGGCGAAGGAGCGAACGGCCGTCCGGCTGGTTAGTTATCTCGCTAAATCGAATCAGCTTTCCACCAGTTTTGCCCTCAGCATTCTAGGGACCGTCGCGAGAAATGAAGACAACGAAAAACTTCGGACCGAGATCTACGACGCGATCGAAAACATGACTGAAACAGGTTCTCTCAACCTGGCAAAGCTCGATCAATATGATCAGCTGGAGATCTTTTGTCTGCGAGCCGCTCTCACTCCCGCCCAATATTGGCGCCAGGTCAACCTTCATAAGATCGAACAGTTTGCGACCGATAAAGCCTTGAAATATCGGGCCGCCACGAAATTGCTCTCGCTAGCCGAGGATGTGCTGAGCCCTCAGGCTGTGATCGACATCCTGCTCTCGGAACCGATTCGTCTTAACGACCCTGATTTAATCGAGCGAACGATTCCGATCTTATGTAAGGCTGTGTCAGAGCGATCGAGCAACAGCTCTGACAATGATGTGGCGGAATTTCTACAGTCTGTGGTGCAGCAGACGGCCGCCATCAATCGAGACGGTCTCCGGTCCCAGGTCAGACTGCTTCTGGCCCGTGCGCTAGTGGCGAAAGATCCGGCTGCGCGGGCCACTTCCTTAAAAGAAATTGCCCGGATTACGGTTTCTAACCCGGATCTGAATGATGATACCGAACAACTGTTCGAGACGATTGTTCAAAGTACCGGCGATGCGAACCTGCGGCAGATTGTGGATATGGCGCGCAATTTCCTGGCGCTCGAAAAGCAAAGCAGCCGGAAACGCTCCTGAGGGAAGGCGTTCTCACCAAATTGAAAGCCTAGGCGACCTCGACCGGACCATGGTCGTCACAATGATCGCCATGGGGATGGTGCAAGTGGTCATCGACGAGGTAGTCGACGTGGTCGCCGTGAGGCACCGCCTCGTGCCCGCAATCGGGTCCGTGTCTGTGTGCGACCTCGTGGCCGCCACACTTGTGATCGGGCGTGCAGCGTTCAGGATTCTTTGTAGTGACCTCCAGGACATGCTCCTCAACCAGGGTTGAGCCAGGCTCCCCCACCGGATGATGGAGGTGGCCGTCATGAAGATAATCGACATGACCGCCGTGTTTGATGCCGATGTGGCCGCAGTCTGAGCCGTGCTGATGACCGCCGTCGGGATGGCTGTTGGAATCGCTCATAAGATCGAGGTTGGTCAACCAACAGCTTCGTCGATCTCAATCAGGACTCAAAGAAATTTCAACCGCGCCATGCCGCCGCCTACGAGGTAAAACCCTCGCTTGCGAACTTCGTCAATTTGCGCCGGCCGCGGCCGGCCACGATGGGTGATTGGTGCTTGACGATTAGCAATGGTGAGAGGGACCCTTAAGAGGAGCCGCTCGAGATTTCTGCCGAGGATTTTGCCCGATCGGCGTTCACCGATCACCTCTCACCAATCACTAATCATTGCTGCTCCCGGCCTCGACCCGTCGGGCCTTCTCTGACGGTCCCTCGAGCGGTCGGACCCAAACAAATCTCAACCAGAGAATGCGTGTCTAATACTCGTTTTGGAGTAAAATGGAATGAGAAACAGTTTCCGATCGATCCCTCTCGGTGTCAGACCGTAATTTCTTATAGAGCCGTACATGAAAACTAACTCTGCGGATCGGTGGACCCGCGCCAGTCTCGAGCCAGCTTTGGTCGAGCTCAGCGCTGCCAACGAAATGCAGGAATTTTGGGAGGCCACCAAAGCAGTCCTGCACCTGGCACTCCCGATTCAGTTCTGTTGCCTCTGTTTCCGGCCATTTCTTGTTATGCCTCCGACGGTGTTCCGAGAACGCGCTCCGTTCTTGGACAACGCAGACTTGCAGCGCTTTCAAGAGTTGTGCCCCTTTAGTTCTTACGTCGAGCATCATCCCGGCATCCGGGTGCTCCGGTTAAGTGACGTCATTGAGACTTCCACTTTAGTGAAAACCGAATTCTTCCGCTTGTTTATGCGGCCATCTGGTGACCGCTATCAGGCGTACCTCATTCTCTGGGAGTCGGATGTCTTTCAAGGATTGGTTGGGCTCCATCGGAGTGCGCAGCAGCGGGATTTTACCGACACGGAGATTCACCTGCTCGACCAATTACATCCGCATTTCCAGAATGCCGGGAAGCGGGTACTGGCATCGCATCGAGAAAAAGCCAAAAGGATGTCTCTAGAGATTTTGCTCGGTAGGTTACCAATTGCCACCATCGTTCTCGATTGGGATCTCAGAGTAACTTACCGCAATGGAGCAGCCGAAGAACTTGGAGTCCATTGGAATCTGGGTGCTCAAGCTGCGCGGAGTCTGAAACCAAGCCAGAATTTCGAAATGCCGCCCGAAATTATCGATAGTTGCCGCAGACTCAAAGACACGTGGCATCGTGGCGATAGCCGTTCTTATCCGTTGGGCAATGGGAGCGATCTCGTCATTGAGCACCAGACCGTCTCTGGGCTTCGGGCGACAGTGAATCTGTTGCAGATGGACGCCGCGCCATTAAGCTTGCCGATGTTCCTGGTCAGACTTGAAAGCCGGGACGGTTGTCTGGGCGAAAGCGACGAAAATCTCACCGGCAGCCAACTTGCTTTGTGGGCCAACCTGAGCCGGAGCGAGCAACGGGTAGCGTGGCTAGCGAGTCAAGGGCACCGGAACGCGGAAATCGCTCAACGTTTGAACAAGAGCGCCTTGACCGTGAAAAAACAACTTCAATCGGTCTACCAGAAGCTCGATGTGAGCGGTCGCAATCGGCTGATCGCGATATTACGTTCAGTCGACAATCCCAATGTCAAAAGACAGCAGCTAGCGGACAAAGCAGCCGAACACGCGATTCCAATGAGAGTTGGAAGTCGAATTTCGCCCACCGTGCCAAAAGGGAGCATTCATCGATTTTCTGTTTCCCATCGCGGCAAACCAATAAGCTCGGAAACTCAGGCGTGAGCGCCGGCAAGTTGGCGTGATCGCCAAACGGTCGCTCAAAGAGAAGCGCTCGAAGAGTGTTAAGCGTGCCAGAAATGGAACGCTCATAAACTTTTTAGAGACAAGCCCTTTCTGCCTCTCCCCAAGCAATCTCATCGATACGGGCCTCAAAATCCAAGCTGCCATTCCGCCGCTAAGATTTCTTCGGCCTTCCGGATTGCCTGCTCGACGAAAGGACAATCTCTTGTGGACCACCGCACTGACGCGTCCCAGCGCTCATCTGGCTGGATACGCGTGAGGCTTTGAATACACAAATTCCAACTCTTTCCATCAACCCACAATTCTGCCGTTCTCCCATTGTGCGAGCAGGATCGGCCCGCAGCCGTATCTGGGGACCGTTCCCAATAGAGACGCAACTTACTAAACATTCAGTATCCAGATACACAGCAGGATTCGTGCGAGGCGATCAAAGGAAGTTTCGGCGTATTTCTCGCCTAGATAACCGCCTCAATGTCTTGATAGGTCTTTACGCGAGATACTGGCTGCGCGAAATATGTACGCCTCTTCTAAGTTATGAATCCTATCGGAATGCACTACGGATACTGGACCCAATACTGGGGCTCAGAGCCAATTGAGTTTGTCAAAAGAGCGAAAAAATGCGGTTTCGACGTTTTGGAGGTCAACGCGCCCAAAGTTACGCGCATGAGCGATGCGGAGCGGGACGTACTCAAAGGCGCCGTCGCGGATGCCGGCCTCAGTCTCACTTATAGCATTGGTATGACGGCCGATATGGACCTGGTGTCGGAGGATACTGCGACCCGGCAGAAAGGAGTCGCTTTTCTTCAGGAAGTGGCGCGAGCAATGAAATATATGGGAGGCACCGTATTGGCCGGAATCAACTACAGCTCATGGCCGCGTAAATTATTGCCCGGCGAAGATAAGCATGTTCTTACCGACCGCGCGATCGAGGGCGTGCGAGAAGCGATCAAAGCCGCCGAGGATAATGAAGTCATCTTCTGCGTCGAAGTCGTCAATCGCTTCGAGCAATTCATCATGAACACCGCCGCCGAAGGTATTGCTTTTGCAGAACGGGTCGGCAGCCCGAACTGCAAAATCCTGCTCGATACCTTTCACATGAACATCGAGGAAGACAGCCTTCGTGGGTCCATCGTCGAGGCCGGGAATTGGCTCGGTCATTTCCACCTCGGCGAAACCAATCGCCGCCCTCCCGGACGGGGTCGAATACCGTGGCCAGAAATTTTCGGTGCCTTGCGCGAAATCAACTATCAGGGCGCAGTCGTCATGGAGCCATTCCTTCTTCCTGGCGGCGAAGTCGGGCGCGACATTTCGGTCTATCGCGACCTCCTGGGCAGCGCCGACCTTGATGAAGAAGCCGCCCGCTCGGCCCAGTTTGTCCGATCGGAACAGAAGAAATTTTAGGACGAGCCTGGGGATCTCACGCCAAGGTTTTCGGATTAAAGATTTGAACCTCACGCAAAGACGCCAAGACGCAAAGTTTTTTGGATTAGAGGGAAGAAACTGACAGTTTTACCGCGTTCGGGTCTTCGGCGCGGGAGCTCGGTCAGCGTAGCTTACTCGAAATCGTATACGACCACCTTCGTCCAGAGCGCTTTGCACTGATCCACGAACTCCAAATGCATCGGATGATCTTGATAATTGTCCTGCGCTTTCTTGGTCTCGAACTGAATATTTAGCCCCACTTGGTAACTTTGATCGACGACATCGCGATGGCTGCTCACCATTTTTCCGACATGGAAGTTTACGGCGCCCGGAATAGACGCCAGGTATTTCTTCGCGCCGGCGATCACTTCGTCCGGTGCGTTGGGCTTGGCAGGATCGGTCCAGAAGATAACGACATGCGAAAACATTTGGCGATTGTATTAGCGATTTTCCATTCTGGCGCAATCCCTGAATAAACCACCAGCACCCACCGCCTCGATATCTCTTTGTTCTCGTCGTTGCCTTCTGTCAGAGGTATTCGAGTACAACTCCGAACGCATTCGTTAGGGTCAAGATCGACCGCGCGGAGTGCTCGCGCTGAATTGTTGACCTGTTCTGGAATTAGAATCACAAATACTGGCATAAATCGGTCGAGTATCGCGACTGGGCCTCGCCAAATGAGCGAAACAATGAATCATCCGCCGTTGCTGCTGCTTGCACTCGATGTCGATGGGACCCTGCTGGATAGCGCTCACCAGCTAAGGTCTAACGTGAAAGACTCCTTAGATCGGTTGGCTGCATCCGGTGTTAAAATCGTCTTGGCAACAGCTCGGGGTCCGCAGGCTCTGGGTTTGATCGTACGCCAGCTAAGTTTTTCGCCTCTGTTAATCTGTTTTTCCGGAGGTTGGATTGGTGAATTGCAATCGCTGCAGCCGGCGAACGTCCTGCTGGACAAGCGGCTGACCCCGTCCGCAGCCAGGGTTATCGTGACGGCTGCTTTAGCCTACGAGCTCGAGCCAAACGTCTATACTCCCACCGAGTGGCGGGTCCGTGCCCTAACACCGGAGATTCGAGCTGAATGCGCGATCGTTGAGTCTTCTCCGCTGGTTACTCCAAGTCTGTTGGGCGACAATGAAAAGCCTAGTAAGATCATGCTGGTTGCCGGCGACGACGAGCATACGAAGCTGCTTCGGATAATAGCTGATTTAATCAAGCCGTTGAGCGGTACGACTTTCTCGAAGCCTAACTATCTTGAGATCATTGCCATGGGTGTGAATAAGGCAAAAGCCTTGGCCAGCGTGGCGCAAACCTTTGGAATAGAATTGTCGCAGGTTGCGGCTATCGGCGATGGATTGAATGATTTGGAAATGCTGAAGGAAGTCGGCCTCGGAATTGCCATGGGCAATGCATCCGAGATCGTGAAGTCCGCAGCCAAGTGGGTTACCGGCACGAACGACGAAGAGGGTGTCGCCCAGGCAGTGCAGAGGCTGGTGAACGAGGGGTTGGTTTGACTAAAATGGGTAAAATCGGAGGAGACTGGTCCCGTAGGGACGCAATGAAAGTAGCCCAGCACGAAGTGCTGGGTGAGGCATTGAAAGACAGCCCCGTCCCGGAGGGACGATCGATAACCGTTTACGTTCGCTAACTTAACGGCATTTTCAATCGTCCCTGAGGGGCTTGTCGGACTTTTCAATTGGGTAGCAGATCTGGTAAAAAGGTGGATGCCAGAGCGATATGTAGTCATTGATCGGCAGACGCCGATGTTGTTGCCGGTCGATTTGCGAGATTGGGTGGCAAAGGATGATTTGGCGCGCTTGATAGCGGAGGCGGTCGATCAATGCGATCTACGGCTAGCTTGTACCAATGAGCGGGGTAGCGGTAGTGCGCAGTATCCGCCTGGAATGATGTTGGGCTTACTGATTTACGCTTATGCGCGAGGAGTATTTTCTTCCCGGCGCATCGAACAACTCAGTTACGAAAGCCTTTCGGTGCGTTACTTGTGTGGCAACACCCATCCGGATCACGATACCATCGCGAAGTTTCGGCGAGAGAACGGAGCGTTATTTCGAGAGTGTTTCCGTAGCGTGTTATTGTTGGCGCGGGAATTAGGATTGGTTCGAGTGGGCAAGCTAGCAGTGGATGGAACGCGACTGGAAGCCAACGCCAATCGCCATCGCTTCAGCACGCGGGAGCAATTAGAGCAAGAAAGGGCTCGAGTCGAAGAGCTCATTAGCGAGCTGATCCAACGAGGGGAAGCGGCTGATCAAGCTGAAGAGGGCGAAGCAGAGACTGAAGGCTTGCCAGCGGAGTTAGCCGATGGGCAAAAGCGCCGTAAGGCCATCAAAGAAGCTCTAGAGCGCATCAAGCAACGAGAAGCCCAGCAGCAAGCCGAAAAAGAGCAATTAGCCCAGAGCGGTCGTCAGAGCCAGGCCAAGGAGGTACGGATGAATTTGACCGATCCAGACTGTGGGATCTTACACCGTAAAGGGGCAGGTACAGTCATTGGCTATAACGCCCAAATTGGAGTCGATATCCAAGGTGCAGGCCTGATTGTGACTAATGCCGTCAGTGCCAAAGGGGGCGACGCGGAGTTATTGAACCAAGTCCTTGAGCAGCTCGCTCCCGAGTTAGGAGCAGTAAAGGAAGTGGTCGTCGATTGTGGCTATGAGAGCGGACCCAAAGCCTATGAGCTGGAAAAGAGCCTTGGCACCAAAGTCTATTATCCTCCCCGTCCGATCCAAGTCAGTGCTAGTGGACCAAAACATCGCAACAGCCATAGGCAACGCTTGGCGCGACACATGCGTTATTTAATCAAAAAACGCATCGAGTCCCCCCACGGACAGTGGTTGCAACGTCGGCGCCAAACGGTAGCTGAGGGTGCTTTTGGTTTTATCAAACGCGCGTTGGGCTTTCAGCGCTTCAGTCTACGCGGCTTGCAAAAAGTTCAGACCGAATGGCAACTAGTCTGCTTGGCCTTTAACCTGCGCAAACTGGCCTAAAGAAAACAAAAAGGCTCTGCACCTACCCGCAGCTCCCTTCGCGGAAAATTACGGCTTACCTCAAAGCTGATCGCAATCCTCCCCTTTACCGTCTCCCTTCCGCCAAAAAAAAGCGGAAAAAACATCACGAAGTCCGACGGCCCCCTTCGGGACGGGGCCGTCTTTGGTTCAATCCCCAGCAATAAATTGCTGGGCTACTTTTCATCGCGTCCCTACGAGACCAGTCTTCTCACAATGCGTGCCTAGCCTAGGCAATTTAGTATTATGCTGACGCAGGTGCGCGGCCGGGCAGACTGTTTGACTTTATCCACCGACGCCTTTGACTCCTAGCTCCTGAACTCTCCCTTCGAGCTCTTCGATCCGCTTTTTGAGTAGCTCTACCACGCTGCGAACTTCTTCTTCGGTGAATCTCGGCGTGATATATTGCGAGCAATTCCAATCAAACGCCTCCACATGAATGATGATTCCACGCTCCACTTTGGAGGGAAGATCGGCGGTCTCCAGACGCTTGAGTAGGTCCGGATTTTCAGCGCCCTCCACCAGAGTCGCTCGTCCGAAAATTTTAAGGCGCTCCTGCGCCCGAAAATCGATTAGAAAAAGAGAAACCCTGGGATCCTGCGAAATATTGCCGAAAGAGAGGTATTGCCGGTTCCCGCTAAACTCGGGGAATCCGACCGTGGTTGGATCCAGAACTTTGAGAAACCCTTTGGGGCCGCCCCGATGTTGAACATAGGGCCAGCCAGTCTCATTAACCGAAGCCAGAAAAAGGGTGTCCTGAGCCTCGATAAACGCGATCTCTGCGGGTCCGAGCTGGTGATGAACGATCGGTCCGCCCTCTCGCCTGGCATAAGCCGAACGACTGCCCAAGCGTTCCTGCACGTGTTTGACACTGTCAGTGGCTGCGATCTGGAGATATTTACTTGCCATACTAACGATCCTTCTTGCCAAGTTTAGGATGTTATGCGAACATACAGACAGGTCTGTATACTAGCAAGTCATAATTGCTCCTCGGTTTAACCCCGCCTTCTGATGACCAAAATGAACCGCGCACCAGCCATCCAAAACTCCGTAAATCCTCAAGGTAAGCGGGACCAGCTCATTGAGACCGCCTGGAGGTTGTTCTATCGCGACGGCTACCACGCCACCGGGATCGATCGGATTCTGGCCGAAGCTAAAGTGGCTAAAATGACGCTCTATAACCACTTCCGGTCCAAAGAAGAGCTCATTCTCGCCGTGCTGGAGAAGCGTAACCGCGAAATTCTCACATCTTTACACCAATTTCTCGAAGCGAAGAAACGGTCTCCGGAGAAACGGCTGGAGGCGGTCTTTGATTGGTTAGTCGCTTGGATCGGGAGCAAGGATTTTCGTGGTTGCGCTTTTCTAAAAGCGATGGCCGAGTACCAAAACCTTGACGATCCAATCCACCAGGCTGCCCTGGCGCACAAGGTTACCCTGACAACTGAAATACGCCGCCTGGTTATAGCGGCTGGTTTGAAGAGCCCCAAGAACTTACCAGAACAGCTGTCACTCTTGCGCGAAGGAGCAATCGTTCGGTCTCAAGCGCTCGGCAGTGTTACTCCAGCGCTTCGTGCACGCGAAGCGGCCAAGACACTCATCGCGGCCAACAGGCGCACGGGAGCAGAAAGCAGATAGCCAATAGCAGATAGCAGATAGCCAATAGCTGGACGGGCAACGGCTCACAGTCCGGCGCCTTACCGTGCGCTTTTTCTCGCCCCGTGTGCCGGACTGTATCGCCCTACCCGCGCGGGGTTGAGGTTCGCTCGGGCGTTGATCCTACGCGTGGCTCAAACCGGCTACCCAGAAATGAGCTGCATTTGTTTCCCCATCTCATTCTGGCACCCTTTCGGGGTGGATCGCCTGGGATTATTCGTTTCCCGGGGGTTAAAACCTCGGCCTGGCTGACCCCTGATGCCCCTTCGGGGAGGGTAGCATTTTGGATACGGTTTCGAGCGGGTTGACCGTTTCGGGCGGGCTGGAAATCCGCGGATCCCCGCTAAGCGATGCCACGTCAGCTATTAATCTTGTTCCTAGCGGCTTTTCATCTGCGCAACGGATGTTAGGATAAGGGCGATGAATGCAAAGATGCTCTTGGCGCTTGCGCTAAGTACCCCCCTGTTCGTTTCATCCGCTGAAGCGATCGTGTTCCCGGTTCGGACAGACTCTGGACCGGTGACTTATAGTCTGGAGGTTCCTCCGGGAACGCCGGTCGGACCGAAAATAAAGCCGGATCCACAAGTTGCCTATTCTGCCAATTTCCCCATGACTGCCGGCTCGGCTGAAGTTGCCGCGGTCGGTTGGGCGGGTGGATTGGCAGATAAGGATACGTTTACTCCCTATCCCAATTCGGGGACGATCCTTGGCGGGAAAGTTCCGGGCGGTTTTTACAACGCCACTTTTATCAAGGTCGACCACGTCGAACGGGTAAACGGTCCGGTTCCTTATTACCTGGTCCAAATGAGAGGGAACGTCGCCGGCAGCGCGCAGACTTTTTATGCGGCTGTGCTCGACGATGGTAATCTCGTTCGCCCAGTACCGGTGAGTCGGGAAGTATATCACCCCGAAGGGCCTCACCCCCACCACGCCTTCCACAAACATCACCATCACGCCTGACTGAAATTAGCGGCCGAAAAAGCCGAACTCAACTGGTACTGTCTGGAGTCAGACGGTACCAGTTTTGTTTTTTTAGATGCCCGTGAAGTTTTCGTCTTCCTGCACGAGCTTGCAGGCGCCCTCCTCCCCCTTCGGGGGATTGATCAAGCGCTTCCTTATGTTTGGCGCGCATACACCGCTCACAGTTCACCGTTTCTTCGGCATCTGTTATTTGTCATTTCCCCTGCGATTCGCTCATCGCTCGAATGGCTTCTTTATAGACTTTGGCACCTTCCGTCGGGTTCCGGACCAGCGCCGGATCTGTGTCCAAATCGATGTGGTATAAACCGAAATCACTATTCGCATCGAATTTAAGGCCCCACTCTCGATTGGAAGTAATGCTCCAACAGATGTACGCGCGGACAGGAATATCCAAATCTCGAGCCTGCTTTACCTGGTCCAGATGAGAGCGCAAATATTGTGATCGAGTAAATCCATCGGCTGACTCGATGCACCCATTCTCAATGATGAGGATCTCCTTTCCTGGAAACCAGCGGTGAAATCGCCGCAACACTCGCAGCAAACCGGGTGGATCCACTGGAGCGCCAAAGAAATCACTTAAGGATGCATCAATCAGTTGATGCATCCGACGCACTTCAAGCGTGCTAATGCCCCAGTAGTAGTCTAATCCCACGAAATCCTGCGTATCGACACATTCGGCTGGACACAAAAATTCCGGCAGTTTGCCCGTCATCCCCAAATGCCACCAATTGCTGTTTACGACCGTACCGATAACGGTCAACGGCTTGAGTAATGGTTCGAGAAATCGCGCCGGAGTCGAAAGGGAATCTACCCGCTCATCAAAGTTGAGTTTCTCAAAGCGAACATTCCCAGGATCCCCGAAGAGCCGGGTTGCGAGTTTTGCCCCCAGATCGAGTTCCTGTTGGCTTAGATCATCTGGGGGACCCGCACTGGGATCGTGAATCACGCCAACCCGGAGATAACCACGATTGCGAATACGCCTAACTAATGCGCTTCCGGTCGGATGTTCGATCGAGGGTGTGGGTTCATTCCTTAGCACTGCATTGACGATGTTCAGAAGATCAGGATTGCCTCGAGCGACACCAATCGCATACGAGGACCGAGCGATAGGATCGCCTCGCATCTCCAAATTCGGAAAATCTGACAAGCTGGGAACACAGGTATCGTCACCGATGAATCCTTCGATCTGTCCGGCAGCTAGCGCTTCCAGGCCGAGGCGATGGTTTTCGAAAGTCTCGATGTTTGCTGCGGGAGCGACTGTCAACACGTTTTGACGGGCAGTCGTTCCGCGCACAACTCCCACGACTTTCCCGTTTAGTTCTTCGGGACCGTTGATCTTGCTCTCTTTTCGTACCACCAATCGCTGGGCTCCTTCCGCATACACCTCGGAAAAATCGACTCGGCGAAGTCGCTCCAGAGTCGGCGTAAAACGCGCTATGACCACATCGACCGGCGTACGAGCCAGCACGGCCTGTTCCGATATGTGTCGAGTTGTTCGGAGGAAGGAAGACTTGTCTCGCATGCGCGTGGCTAGCCAATCGATGAAATACTGAAGCAAGACCGGCATTCCCAGAACGAACGGATTCACTCCGACTTTCGCTTGCGGATTCTTGTTCTGAATGATTTCGCGCGCCGATCGATGACTCAGGAAAATGTTTCGAATTAGTTGCACCGAGCTTTCGAGTTGGCCGGCCAGACTGGTGCCGATTGCCATGCCAGGCGGTACGAGAAATGCCGGTTGCCACCATGGCTTCACATATCCGTAAACCAAGAGGTTTGGTTCATTGAAGGTGATCCAATACTGCACGAGATCGCCAAGGGCTTTGGCTACTTGCGTTACATATGCCGCATACCAATAAGGAAAATCCGCGGTCGTCATCCCGCCTCGTTCCTCCACGTGAATCGGCCAAGTGAAGTGGTGCAGCGTCACCAGCGGCATCATTCCCGCCGCGCAGATCTCGGTCGCGACGGCCCGATAATGTTCCAGCACCGACTGGTCCCATACCCCCGGCTTCGGTTCAACGCGCGACCAGGCGATCGAAAATCGAAAAAGCCGGCACCCGAGATCGCGGGCGAGCTTGACATCTTCTGGGTAACGGTTCCAAAAATCGGTCGCTTTGCCTCGAGCTGTTTGCTTTTGCTGTTGCTCCCAAATGTCGCGATAGTCTGGTCGTTCAGGGTCAAAGCTCTCAGATTGATGATCTGATGTTGCAACACCAAACAAAAGTTCCGGAAGTTCCACGAAAAATGTACGATGTAGGCTCACGAGAAAATCCAGCACCTCTGCGCGGAGCATCTGCGATTCTCGTTTGGCCGAGACTGTACGCGCTTCTAAAATCTAAGCAACGAATCCATCTAGCCCAATAGCCAGAAATCGAATATGTGATGGCTAATTTGCGTCACAATTAATTGTAGATGAAAATCTTCCTCTTGGCCATAATGCTGTTAGGCGCCGGATTGTCCGGTACCGCATTGTGCGCGCCGCCCCCAAACTCTCCCCCTAGATCCGTTGTCGTCCCGCATCCCCATTTTCCTCATCTGAATTTCCCGCATCCCAATTATAATTGGGATCGCGGTTACTGGAAAGTCCATCGCTACGGATGGTGGCATCACCATCGCGGATACTGGACGGTCCAGCATGGCCAGCACATTTTCGTTAGTAGCGACTAACAGATTCGATTTCGGGGCTTACCGACAGGTTTCACCTCGGCGCAAGAGTACACGCCGTCTTCTCAAGATCGGATTTTAGTGCGTCGAGTCATAAGTGACGCATACCGGCCGGCAGCTGCCGCACTCAGCGCGGGGAGGGATCGCGTCCCCGCGATCCGTCGCGGCCGGAGCCAAGCGCGTTTGGATACCAAGAGCTAAATTGCGTCCCGAGGTTAGAGATGTCATCGCGGCGCGCGGGGACGCGCGCCCTCCCCGCGTTGGAGCACGAGAGCCAAACAACGCAGCAGCTTGCAGCCTATGGCCACAGGAAGAGCCGGATAGGGGTCAGGCGGGCTGGGGCCGGCGCTCATTCGATCTCGACCAGCGTACCGATCGGTGTTTGATCGAAGATCGCTTTAGCAACATCCTCTTTGGCTACTCGGATGCAGCCGTGGCTAGCTGGTCGGCCCGGATTATAACCTTCGTGAATGCCGTACTCGCTAAACGAAAGCCTGAGAAAGTAAGGCATCGAAACTTTGTAGATTGACGATTTCCGTGCCCGCTCTTTATCCGTAACTAGATATCGTCCAGGTGGGGTATCGAAGCCTGGTTTTCCAGTGGAGATTTTTCCCTCCACTAATGGCAACCCATCTTTGAACAAGGTAACTGACTGAGGCGTGAGTTTTATTTGGATATTGAAATGACTCGCTTGCGGATCAGAGTCGATCAATGTTCGCGCTAATTCTGGGAAGCCGCACCTAGCAGCGTATTGAGCCGGGACCCATCCCCAGGCGGACGCGCGAAAACGCTCTGCTCCTCGTTCAACCAACGCGGAGCAAAGCTCTGTTTCACCGAGTGCGGCCGCAACAATCAACGGTGTCGCCTTGGTCTCTTCTCGAAAGTAATGGTCAAGCCGAGAGCTGATTTTTGCCAGAGCTATCAACTGTTCCGAAGTGATCGCGAACGGGCCGTTCAGGTTCGCGTGAGCGTCGATCGCAACAAGCAATTCCTGGGGATCATTGGTTAAAACAGCGTGGGCCAGCTGGTTCTGGCGGAAGGCTGCTGCCTGGCGAGTTATTTCCGGACTTGAGCTATGTAAAAAGAGGCAAAAAACTATGAGTGACGGCGACATAATCTAGCGGCACGAATGCCAGCACTCGATCGGTTCAAGGCGCCAAAAAACAGGCTTAGTTGAAAAACAAGTCTTCCTTGGTATGCCGAGCTCCGGCTTCCTGGTAAATTGAGCAGAGCAATACTCCGTTGGGGCCGCGCAGCTCTGCGCAACACCGGTCGACACTCCCTCTCTGTATGCATTTTTGGTAAAGCTATTTGCGTCTACTTCTGGGAGGAGTCGTTATCTAATCATTTTCGAAATCTGATTGCAATCTCTGTCCTCAACTCCTAGTGGATGTTTACACAGCGTTTGCTTGCAGCTTTTTTTAAAAACAACGATGCTCGAGTAGTCTTTTCAAGTGTGGGATGAAGGCTTTGGCAAAGCTTCTGTTGGTTGTTCTTGGCTTGGTCGGTTCCGGGCAAGCTCAGGAGTCTTCACCAACACCAAATGGCGTAGATGAGCCCGCCCTGCCAGATTCGAAACTGGAGATACCCCACCCCCCTTCAACCGGCCTTCTGCCGGTGGCCGGAGCGATACCCAATCCTACTCCGGTAACCAGTCCTACGCTAGGAATCTACTCTCCGATAAAAACGAAGAACCCGGTTGTACCCACGTCGACGGTTAAGCCTCCTCTCCGCCCCAAGATGCAGAACAAGGCGCAAAAACGCTTCGAAGAGGTCCGATCAATCGCCATGCAAAGCCCTCATGTGGCCTACCTGCTAAAGCGAGCTAACAAAGCCTCAAGCGGTTCTGCTCGTCGTAGCCTTATGCGCGCCTATTACGCGGCGCTCAATGCTCGAATGCGCAAATTGGAACCAGGTCTCAAGAGTTCCATCAAGACCTACGAAATGGAGAAGACTGGAACATCATCCAAGGCGACCGATACCAAGGCCAGCAACTCGAAAAAAGCGAATACTAAGCAACGGTCGCATAGCAAGAAGGACACTTCCCCGGGAACGCACTCGGCTCGACACAAGCATTCTTACTCTCATCGGGTAACCTACCCGAGTGATTACGGCCCGTACACTCGTTACGGACCGTACGGCGAATAGAGGTAAGAACATAGCAGATAGCAAATAGCAAATAGCAAATCGCGTGCAGGCGCCGAGAGCCGGACTCTAGCGGAGCGGGGGCGAGAGGAATCCCCCAATTATGGTCCGAAAAGCATCACGATGGACCAAACGAGAATCACTAACACGAGCGCGGCGAACATCCAACGAAGTCTCGGCAGACCATAATAGAGGCCACACAAGGCTCCGAATATGAGTCCACCAAAATGCGCCGCGTTGGCGACATTCATGATTTTGAAATGAGTGAAAGCGACGCAAAGAACTGCCCAGCCAATTAACATGAGCGCGTTCTTTTGCACGAACCAGAGATACAACCGGTTTACGGGGGCAGCGCCCAACATAAATCCGAAGACTCCGTAAACCACGCCAGACAAGCCGACTCCAACCGCTCTCTCAAAATAGAGCTGAGAGAAAGAAGCCATCCATGCTACGAGCAGCAGCAAGATAACGAAACGGATTTTGCCGGCCGTTAGTTCGACAATTTGACCCAGGGCCAAAAACGCCGCGAGATCGAAGAGCAAATGAGGTATCCCTTGGTGAACCAGCGTGGTCGAAAACAGGGCCCACCACCCGGATGGCTGATACCTTATCGGCTCGACCAAGCGGAAGTAGGCTCCGGTTTGATCAACGCTGGTCCAAGCGAACACCAACAGGCAAAGACCAATCACGGTATAAGTGACAATCGGCCGGCCGGGCCGGACCGAAGTAGCCACGGCACTTGCAGAAGTGTTCTCGCCCACCGGGATTCCGCTCATAATATCATGACGTAAGAATTGAGTTGTATCGCCTAGACCCACTTCATTCGTCAAATGACCCCATCGGACGCGGCGTAGTGCCGGGCCGGAAAATGTGAATCGCCTCGCAATATCCCGCTTTATCTGGACTGCCATTCGCCCCCGCTCGGAATTCAAACGCAATCCCAGCATCTTGGTCAACCAGCCCTTCCTTGGGGCTTTTGTCTGAGATCGGCGGTAAATTTTCCGCCCACTCTTTATCTTCACGCGAGTGCGGATAGGTTTTTTTGATCTCCGCGAGGCTGCTATTCACCGATATTCCTGAAGCGGTTTTGAAGTAGGGTGAAGTGACTCGAATCTGAACAACGACCGTCGGCTTACTTTGATCACCACCGGCTCCGGGACCTTGAAAAAAGATCTCCAATTCCTCTTGTCGACCGGTGGCTTTGCCGCCCAGGGCGCGACCGGAACGCCAAACTTCGGTCAGCTTTCCACCCATAGCTGCATCCTGCTGGGCCGGCTTTCCCAATGCGCGATGAACCGCTGCAAGGTTTGCCCCTACTCGAACCTGTCCGACTCGGACGCCGGGTTCAATGAGCGGGCTGCCCGAAGAACTCGCTCCGAGACAACTCGAGTATCCGAACAAAGAGCAACCAAGCCCAACTATCGCGGTGAAGCTACGAATAGATCGGATCCGCATGGCTCCAATCCAGACAGGTGGCAGTCGCTTTACAAGCTCGAAATCAGCAAATCGTGATCACGTCGATCTTGCCGCTTCGCCTGGTTATACCCACGCTGACCGCATCATGATCTCGCGTAAGCACGAGGTCGACCGTTCCATCCACGACCGCAAGATTATGCAGATGCACCTCTTCCATTGTTTCCGGCAATGTCGGATAATGAAAGGTGATTCGCGCGTGTTCGGCAGAGATGTGCAAACCGAGACAACTCCGCAAAACCAGGAATACCGATCCGGCTGCCCAAGCTTGAGGCGAGCAAGCGACCGGATAAAGTGTTGGCGCTTTGCGCGGCCGGCGCGAGAAACCGCAGAAGAGTTCAGGCAAGCGACGATCTTCGAAAACTATCGACGCATCGAAAAGTCCCGAGAGAATGCGGCGGGCGAGATCTTTCTTCTCGTGTTGAGCAAGACCCCACGCGATGAGGGAATTGTCATGCGGCCAGATCGAGCCATTGTGGTAGGACATCGGGTTGAAATTCTTCTCTGAGCTGGCAATCGTCCGGACTCCCCATCCAGAGAAGAATGCAGGCTTGCTGAGCTCCTCGATAACTCGATCGTCGGATTCTTTATCACCGATGCCGCTAAATAGACACTGGCCAGAATTGGAGCTGCGCACCGCACACTGGCGTTTTCGGCCGTCGAGAGCCAACGCGTACATCCCAATGGCATCACACCAAAACGCGCGCTGAAAGTCGGTCCGCAGCTGGTCCGCTTCCCGTACCAAGTTCTCGGCAATTTCCGACTTTCCCAAGCGCCGGGCGACCATCGCCATGCCTTTCTTTGCCGCGAAAACGTACGCCTGAACTTCGCAAAGCGCGATTGGACCCCGGGCCAAAGTTCCGTCTGCGTGGAAGACTGAGTCAAACGAATCCTTCCAGCCTTGTTGCGTCAATCCACGCGATTCGGTGGAGTACTCGACGAAACCATCCCGATCTGGGTCCCCGTAATGATCGATCCAGGTCAGCGCCATTTCGAGGTGAGGCCAAAGATCTCGCATGAGCGACAGATCGTTCGTCCGATCAAAGTACGCTGTTGCCAGAAAAAGAAAAAGTGGGGTCGCGTCGATGGTGCCGTAGTATTGTCGAAACGGTACCTCGCCCAGCCTGGCCATCTCGCTCTTGCGGATCTCGTGCACGATCTTACCAGGTTGCGCTTCACTCTGAGCGTCTTCCGCGGTGGCCTGGGTTTTCGCCAAAAACCGAAGCACGCCTCTTGCGATCTGCGGCTTCAGCCAAAGCGTTTGGAAGGCGGTGATGATTCCGTCCCGACCAAATACCGTGCTGTACCAAGGAACGCCGGCATAAGGATACAAACCTTGATCCGTCTCAGTTGTGAGCATCTGGAGATCGGCTTTCGATCGATTCACCCAGTCGTTAAATTGCTCGTTATCAGTGTAGATATCGCAGCCGCTAAATACCTCCGCAACGATTCCCTGCTCCATTTCCTCGTGAGCGATCTTAAGCGCCAACGGGCGCGGAGCTTCAGTGCTATCGCCACATTCAATCGTGATCGATATGTCGCTGACACCGTTCGGGTCCAATTGCAACACTGAGTAAATTTCCCGGGCAGCGATCTTGGCTACGGATCCGGATACTCGCAAGGTCGTCGTGCGGACGACCTTATCCAAACCTTCGTAAGGAATCTGAATCCCATCCTCCAACGAGACCGGCTCCAGTAGTCTCCCTCGTCGAGCGCGGCTCCCTCCTCGCACTTCGAATATGTCGGCGAAATCCGCATCAAACTGGATGCTTAACGTTAGATCGATTGCCTGTGCCCCATAGTTTTCGATCTGAATCCGTTCGAAACAGCAAGCCTGCCGGAGGAACTTACTGCGATAGATGTGAACTGTTCCGTGCCGGATTAGTTGATCTCTACTCCGCATTTCCGGATTGGTGAGATCTACCGCCAACAAGGCATTATCGTCACGAATGGTGGAGCTGAGTAGGAGCGGCCGCTGCCCATTCATTCGCAGCTCAAAGGTAGAGAGATAACGGGTATCGCAATGAAATAGACCGAACTCACCGGCACCGATCGGCTGAAAGTCACCGGAACGATCGAATACTGCAAAAGTGTCACCACTCAAGAGTACGCGTCGGCGATCGTCCGTCAGCGATGACCTAGCGCGAATGAAGTACTGGTCATCAACGGTGATGATGTCCTGAACGTCTATTCTCATCGATGGTAGTCAGGCTGCTCTTGGGGAAAAACGGATATTATCTTCGTGCTTCTCTTGGGCGAGCCTTTGATAGATGGCTAAGTAACCTGATGCCATTCGCTGAGAAGTAAACCGTTGCTCGAAAATTTGCCGACAACGCTGGCGCTGGATTGAGTCTAAATTGCGCAAAGCAACGATAGCTTCTTCGACTGAATTGACGATGAATCCGTTTTGTCCCGGTTCCACAATCTCGGGAACCGAACCGCGCCCATAAGCGATCACCGGTGTTCCACAGGCCATTGCTTCGATCATAGTTAGGCCGAACGGTTCTGGCCAATCAACGGGAAAGAGTAGCGCTCGCGCGTTTCCCAGCAGTTCATTCTTTTGTTGATCGTTAATCTCGCCGATAAATTCAATGAGCGGATGATGAAGCAGTCGCCTAATTCTTTGATCAAAGTATACTTGATCCACTGCGTCCACTTTCGCCGCAATTTTCAGCGGCATACCAACTCGTATCGCGATTTCGATGGCGCGGTCCACTCCTTTTTCAGCACAGATCCGACCCAAAAAGACGACGTAGTCCTTCCCCTCAGGATGGTACTGGTACAAATCCTTCGGAAGTCCGTGGTGTATCGTACCGAGCCAATTTGAGTGAGGGAGCGGCGACTGTTGCGAATGCGACACTGAGCAGAGGCGCATCTCCCAATACTCGGTAAACAGCGGCTGTAGATCGGGGATATCGAGCCGGCCGTGCAACGTCGTAAGCGCTATCGGCTTAGTCCGGCGGAGGACAGGAAAATGAATGTAATCGAGGTGAAAATGGAGCACGTCGAATTCGGATGCCTGCGCGAACACCAACTCGAGCATGCGAACGTGGTGGGCTAGCGGGTCGGCCAGCGCGCGACGCTGTAGTCGCAACGCTTGCTCACAAACGGGAACCAAAACGCCGGAGGTCTGAGAGTCACCTGAAGCGAACAGGGTAACCTCGTGCTCTTGTCGAATCAATTCCTCGACCAGGTAAGAGACAACGCGTTCGGTTCCACCGTAATATTTGGGCGGGACACTTTCGTAGAGCGGCGCGATCTGAGCAATCTTCATTTCGACTCTAAGGAATCGTTTTGCCGCGCCTGATAGGACCTAGCCTGCTCAAAGATCCAACTCGGTCCAGATGCCGTAAGAAACGCTTAGCCTCCATCTGAACAGTCCGGCGCTCCGAAGTTCAGGTCAATGGAGAAAAGTCAGGGCACATTAGCGCCAAGTGACGGTTCGATCTTAAATCGAACGGC
Organism: uncultured Verrucomicrobiae bacterium; assembly: GCA_963837955.1. GTDB lineage: Bacteria > Verrucomicrobiota > Verrucomicrobiia > Chthoniobacterales > JAFAMB01 > DASTDH01. The sequence goes on from CAWIPH010000001.1 coordinate 51,175, forward strand.
TCACAAAGGGCCCCAAACCTCTTATGATCCCCGTGCTCAGCAGGCTTTGAATTTTCCTTTTGGTCGAGACAGCAAATGGCGATACTGAGCCCAATGGGCCTCAAAACTAATGAAATTCTTTCTGCTTTAGCACCCTACGCAGTCGGCATCTTCTTTTATCTGCTTGTTGCCATTACCTGGGCCATCGCTTTCGTGAAACTTAAACATGTCGGAGCTCTCGTTCTGGCATTCGCCTCCCTGATTGGATCGATCCTGAGCGCAGCGAGCGCGCGATGTAGGTCGCAATAATAGTAAAGGGCAGCGTCAGCTTATACAATATCTTGGAGTCCTAAATATCGGTCATACCGCTCTAGTCGCTTGCTTGATGATTGTCGGCGCCTTGCTCATCGCATTTCATCGCCCGGCGAGACAAGAAAAGGGAGCCCAAGAGTACAGGTAGTTTAGAATCCCCGCTTCTTCTTTCCACAGGCTTGTTCCGCGGGCCCTCAGTGAGATCTATATTCGACGATTGCCGAATCGACTCCCGGTACTTTGCCTTAACAACCCAAACAGCAGGCCGGCCAATAAGAAGCCTCCCAAGAAGAGCATTCGATGCATAACAAAGCGAGCGTTCGGTGAATTCCACGACGTAACTGGGTCGGGCAAGGTGCGGAGCAACGAGGCTCGCAACAGGCGCTCGGTCCTCCGATCCAACCGAACTTCCGGTCGAAGAAGTGGTAAAGCTGGGTCGCCCATGCGCACACCAAAACCGAGCCACCTGGCAGTGGGACTGTCCGCAAACAAGCGACGTCTGCCAAAGGCCCGCTCCACAAAGGTCGTACAATCTTCACTAAAGTAGGGCCGGCTTCGAATGCTGTTCAAAAATTCAGTTGCTTCTTTGACTATTCGGTCATCGATTTTTCGGAACGCCGTCGCCGACACCGTCACATCCCATCCACCACGATCGCGGGCCCGGAAAATTTCCAATGGGGTCCAGTTGACGCCGCTAACAAACGCATTCCAAGGTGTTTCAATGAGCTGTTCGACCACAAATTCTCGTCCGTCTTCGATAGTCACGTGCAGGCCTACGTGCATAGCCAACGACGGACCGAAGGCTGATTGTCTCAATCCAGCCAGGCGACGGTCGAACGTCTGGACCGGCCGAATCAACCATGCCCCGATCAGGCTGTGACTGTCGCTTTGAAAAATAATGCCGCGGAGCGCGACCACTCGACCAGGCGGAAGTCTCCGATCTACCCGCGCCGCAATGCCGGCGCTTGGCTCTTCCGGGTGGAGGCTCACCGAATCCACTGCCACAACATTTACTTTCGTTGTCTCTTTCCCGGATCGACGCCCACCTCTTTCGCTCACAAACAAAGTGTCCGAGATTAACAAAACTGCTGTGCTCTGTCGAACAATCTCGCTAGACGAGAAATTCCTAGAAAATAATCATTTGATCGAGCTGACATCTTCCCGCAGCGGAAGCGGTTTCCGACGCGAAAGCATCTCAACCAAAAGCGAGCACAACAACATGAGGCTAATTTGGACAAGCGAATAGACCGGAAGGAAATAGCGCTCCCCAAAGGATGTGCTGAAACAGTTGCCCAGTGCCATCAAGAAACCGATGGCGACCATGCTCCAGGCGTAGCAAACGCCGGTCAAGTTAGCGATATTCCGCGCAGATCCGACAAGAACAAGCGCACCGGCAACTAGCGCAAGCAAAACGAAGCCGCCCAAGGGAAAGCCTTTGAACCATTGGAAGTAGGCATTGCCAGCGAAGAGTTTTTTGTAATGCCCTTGGGGAAATTGGAACGATCGAAGCGGTCGCAGACGCGCGTAACGCGGATAGCCGAGCTCACGTTGGAGGGAGTCAGTCAATGCAAGCGGCTGTACAGCCATGTCGGTTTGGCTCAGAAACGGGATTCGCCACATCTCGGTTTTAATAGTACTCAACAATGCGAGATCCGGCGGCGTAAGAAATGCCTGAGCTACCCGGTTCAATCTTGAATCAATCTCAAACAAGTGTCGCTGCAAGCCTGTCTCGCCGGACCGGGAAAGGATGTCATCGATTCGCTCGTACAGGAATCCATCATGCCGGTCGTTGTCCTTCCGATCCATCGATTGTTCGAGGTCGTGGATAGCTTCCGTGACCACGGGATCATTTACTTTGTTACTTACCTTCTCCAAAATGGCGTTGCGCTCATCGGCCGGCAACGCATTCAAATAATTGAGACGCCATTCGAAGGTGACACCAAAAGTGGACCGATAAGGTACGCCGAATATCCAACACATCGTTTGCTGTACACCGATCGATGCAACGGCAACACCAACGCCGAGACAACCATAGATAGCCAGTTTTCTCCAAGCGCGGAAGCGGCTGACCGACTTGGGATCAGATTGAGTCGTCTCTGGAAAAAAGGTTCTGACGATGGCCGGCCCTAAAAACGCCAATGGCACGAGGCAAACCAACATTAGATTAATATGGCGCGTCAGAGCAGCGGCGAGTAACAACAAGAAAAACACGATCAACTGCCGCACCGGCAATTCGGCTGTTCGCAAACAGATCCAGCCGTACGCGGCGATGAGACAGACGAGCGGATTGCTGAACGCTTCTGTCCCGATGCATTGGGCAAAGAGATAAAGCCACGGGGTTACAGCCAAGAAGACCGAGAAAAGAAGACGCAGAGAGAATCTATTCGTCAGCGTTTTGACAACGAAGAACAGGGAATAGACCAGGAAAAGATGCTGGGCGATCAGGAGCGTATAAATGGCAAAGTCGCTCAGCTCCGGAGTGCCAATAGATAAGTAGGGTAGCCCATGACCGGTAAGCAGGTTACCCACGATGCCACCGCCGATCATCACTAAGCGACCGAAAAAGCAGTAGCCCGGCAGCCAATGGATGATCCCCTTCGGAGCGAAAGTGGATGCGATTTCGTTGAATCCGTCCGTATCCCGCCAAAGGGGTGGGAGCGTTAAAAGAAGATAGAGCGATGGAAGAACCAGGACGGCAACCCAGATCAAATCTCGCGGCGCGAATTTTCCTCCGAACTCTAACCTCGATGCGCTCTCACTCACTGCTCAAATCGACAAACAAGAACGGTAATCACTGCGGGACTGAGCCCAGCTCGGGGTTTGCTTTTGCAGGGACGGAAATTCTCCCCTGTTCTCCAAGTTTGCGCCACCCGAACGCCAGCATGATTAAGTAAGTCATTATCATAGCCAACCCGAGCAGGAACCCGGGAGCGTAGCTGATTCGATAACGGACAACATCAAGCGAATGGACAACCGCAATAGTGAGGACGTTTCCATAAGTGGCAGCAAGTACCGCGACGACGACAAATCCGGCCAGGCGCCAGTTACGCCCCCGCCAATTTAAGCAGAGCACCGCCATCGCAACGAAGAAAGCAAGTTGCAGCCAAAAGCTGATCCAAGCGAGATAAAGCGCTAACTTAGCCAGAATTTGGAAGCCCAGCGGGTGTGACGGATTGGTCACAATTTTCTCCAGAGATTCTTGGTATGCTTGATAAATCTTTTGCACGTCTGGTGAAAGAGAGCTGGCGGGCAGGAACGGACGTGAAACCGCGGTTTCGTGATTTAAATCGACCGATTTCCCCGTTGAATAAAAGTCGCCGGCGCGAGGAAACAGAAAAATCCGGATCTGTCTCCCGATCTTTTGGAGCATTGACCGGGGAGCGTGAAACCAAGCGCGGAAATAGGCAGAGTAACAGGTAGAAGCCAATTCACGAACCTTCGCACTTTCCTCCGGGCCATCGGCAGCAAAACGCCGAGAAAAGCCCGAACTGTACTGAATGTAGTCAGAGTCGAATCCAAGAGAATGGTAGCGGCCGAGTTTCTCCTTAGCGATTCGAAAAGCCTCGGCCAGTTCTTCGTAGAGTGCCCGTTGCACTGGGTTCCCGTTCAGTGAAGCGTCGCTCGGACTCGCCTCCAGTACCTGAGCAGCGTGAATGCAGACGAGCGTCTGAGGCAGAAAGAGATGCGACGCCGCATCCTTTTGGAAGCCTAACAATTTCGGAAGAAAGAATACAAAAACGATCACAATCGTGCCAGCCAGAAGCGGTCCGAATCGCGTAAAACGTGTCGCCCCGCCGAAACTACCGGCAGCGACGAACAGAAAAGTAACGCCGAGCGAAAAACCCCAGCTCGGTTTCAATAGCAGAACCGCGTAGGATAGCCCCAACGCGGCAGCTCCAAAGACGATCGCCCACCCTGTTCGACGCAATCTCCAACGGGCATCGAAAAAGGAGACGAGACAATAAAGATACACCATTTCGAAAACCGCCAGCACTCCCTCCGGGCGAATCGTATCCTCTAGTAACGCCTGGTGTGGACTCAGCGCGTAAAATGCGAGGAACAAAAGCGCGACAATGCAGCTCACCCGGCGCCAAAGTGGACTTTGGGGCGGCAACAACCGCAACCATGACCACCAAACGAGCAAAAACATGGGAATACCGATCATTCCCAGAAATCGCTGGGCGTAAGTAATCGCGCAAAAATCGCCGCTGATCTTCAGGATGCCTGCGAGCAGCGCAGGATAGAGCCAATCTCTCCCATAGGTTTGCTGAAATCCGAGCCCGCTCAACCAAGAAAGCGCGGGGCGCAAGTATCCCCAAGTATCACCATCCGCCAGCGGAGCGATCGGCATCCGGATCCGGACGACAAGGCCTCCGATCATGACGGCTACGACGGCACAGAAAATCAGAAGGTCGAACCAAAGCAAAAATTGAGGTTTACCGCGCTCCATCGTCTAAACAGAAACAGTGTCGTACACTCTGTCGCGCATCTCGTCCAGAGCGGTTTAGGGCGTCCCCGGCCGTGGGAAAACGATAGCGATCGTCGCCTTCCACGATCCTTACTGAAGGCTAGGAAACAGTCTCACTAAAACGTCGTTATCGACGACGTACACCTGATAGTGAAGGTTAACTCTTGCCGGTTTCTGGTCGGCCGAAACTGCGAGTACATAGGCTCTCTTACTTTCTGATGTTTCTCGCTCCAGCTTCGCTCCGTAATACCTCAAGACGGTGTTTCCGAAACCACTTTCATCACCATGCAAATCTGTCTGAACCCAAAAATGGAATAAATGATACTTTGTTTTGATAACTCGCTCCACGGACGGTGCATATCCCACCGTTCCGACTAAGATCAGATGATCGACGGATTGCGTAGCGACTATTTCCTTCAGATCCTCGCTCAGCCTACGCGCGATATCTCCTTCATATTCCTTTTGCGCTTTGTTTGCATTGCCGTAGACCGCCGCGAAATAAATCATCACGTAAGCTGGAATTGATAACAATATGCCTTGCCAGGTTACTGGAACCCTAAGCTCACCCAACGTGGAAATGATGATAATAAGAGAACAAGACAAGAGAGGACCGAAACCGACGAACGTTCGCATGCTCTGGGTGGGCGACGACGCCAAGAGAATCATAGGCCCAAATGTCGCCAGCACCAAAGCGATGGGCGTCATGAAAGGAATGACCCTCCAAGGTAACCTGAAGCGACTACCGTTAGCGAATCTTCGAAAGTAGCGAAGCCCTATTACTACGGAAATAGCTAAAGCAACAGCTACCGGTAAGAGCAGCGGCAATTTTAGTTTCCAAAGCGACGAAACGACTACGAACCAGGAATCAATAAAATTTCGCCAGATAACCGAGAACGATCGAGCATCTGTTATGAATCGCGAATTCTCTGCACCGTACCCGTCGCGAACAGTGAGAAAAACAACAACTTTGTAAAAGCAACCCGCTATGAACAGCTGACATGCTCGCGACCATATAAGTGCGCGCAACTCCCGCGGGGGAGCATCTTTCATCTGCAAAAAAATGCATTCAAACGTCGCAAAAATCAGGAAAGCATTCAGACTCGGCTGATATAGACAAAGAGCACCGAGCAGGAAGGCGGAACCGACCAGGAGCGGGAGTATCCTTCGTTTATTCGCCTCTTCGCGCTGCAAGGTAGCCAGCAAAGCGAAGAGCATCGAGAGAGCCATGGGTAGCGAGTCAAATTTGAAAGAGAGATTTGCCAAGAAAAATGGACTGGCACCTAGGGGAAGGGTGGCGCAAGCAGCGATGAAAGGACGATGGAGCCCAAACCTGCGAGACACGAGTACTGATAGATACGATAAGCAAATGATCGACGCGATTTGGCAAAGAGGTGAGAAATCAACAATCGGCTTTCCCAACGCCAAGGTATCCATCACGACCTCTGCCAAGGGACGCCCGTCCCTGTCCCAGTTCGAATAGCCCAATACGGTCCTTCCCCAATCGTCCACGCTGTACCTGTCCGCGATAAGAATCGGTAAAATAACCAGTGCGTAGAGGACCAGCGCGAAAAGGAATGTACGCTTTTCGGTTCTCTCAATTTTTAGGAAATCAAAGGCCGCTAGAGCCTGCGTTCGAGCGAGGTTTAAGGCCGATTTGATGCCACGTGGTGTGGTACTTCGGTCGAACATGGAAATAATAAGAATCTTTTGCCGCTGGCGTTTTTGTGCTTGAATTCCATCTACTAAGCAGCGAGCAACTTCTTTGGAAAAACGCAGCGAAACTCCCGGAAGACCTTGTAGGCGCTTCAATTCAAACGAGCAAGTATTTCGCGGCAATATTTTTTGGGAGTGCCGTCGTAATCGCCGCCGAAGCGAAGTGAAAATGGTTCTTGTTGCGTCGAGAAGCAACAAGTTAGGGATTAACAAACCATTGATGGACAACCCTGTTCCCGCTAAGCAATCACGCGAGTTATGATCGTCGGCGTCGTTGGATCATTCTTATTGCTAATTGTCACCGTGATCGGCCAATGGAGCCGTTCGGCGAGGCGAACAGCGGTGCGATCCGAGCTCGCGCCAGGAGATTCAAGTGAGCTCAAGTCAGGAGCTCTGGTTGAACGGCCGTCCGGTCGCGCGCGAATGTTTCTTGTCGCTATCGGTGTCTTGTTCCTTTGGATCGTTGGAACGCACTTCTGGTTACCCCTCCCGCTCGCCTACCGGAGCACGGGCAGCGCGCAGGTCGCCGCTTTTTGCGTCAAACACCTTCGCGAAAGCCAGCCGATCCCTGGCGAATACATCCTGATCATCGAAGGAAGCAGCGCGACGACCCGCGGCATCGACGGCCTGAGGCTTGAAGAAAGGTTACGCGCCGCGGGGGTTCGAGCGACGGTACTTCAGCTTTGCCTGGCCGGGGCTAATCACCTGCAGCGAATGCAATTGTTGCAAAACTTTAGTAATGCCTTGTCGACCCAGGATTGGGAACGGCTCGGTAAATCTCGACTAATCTTTTGCCACGAGGTGCAGGCGCTTTATGATCGTGATCCGCTTCTGAATTACTATAGCAATGCTTTCACTGCTGAAACGTTGGCGTATTCCAATCCAGATAATCTGCCGACGCTATTAAAATGGCTAATGAGTCGGTACGATCTTCGCGAGCTGTGGAACCGGCGGTACGAACTCCAGCTGATCGCGGTTCAATTCCTCTATAACGCCCTACGAATTAGCTATCTTCAAAACTTGACTGGTTCTAACGACTTAATTGCTACAGCCGGATTCCAACCGGCTCCAAGGCGGGCTGATTTTAAACCGAACGGATCGCTTCCGATTGATTTTCCGCGAGAACCAAACATAACAGGTCGCCAAGCTTATAGTCGCATAACCCGATGGAATACCGTACGTGACGCGGATCTGCGTCAACTATTTCGGGGACTTGTGCGATCGGAGGTTTTCTTCTCGCTGCCAGGCTGGCTATCTTACGAATTCAATTACGACCATTGGTGGTCTAGCGCGCATCCCAATCAACTGTTCTTCAACGGAAACAGACCACAAATTCGCGCCCGATTGCGAGAACCGGAACTATGGAATGATCCCGGGCATTTAGCCGACTCCGGCGCCGAAATCTACACCGAAGAGTTCGCCCAATTTCTGAAGGAGCATTGGCTGGCTCAGCCTGGTTAGGAGCACCGTGGCAGCGAACGAGCCACCGGGTCAGTCCGAATATCATTCACATGCTGTTTAACTCAGCTTCCTTCCTTCTTTTCCTCCCGATCGTTCTTGCCGCGTCTTGGCTTTGGCCCGGCAATTTTGGCAGAAAACTTCTCCTGTTGGCCGCGAGTTGCTTCTTCTATGCTGCCTGGGACTGGAGATTTCTCGGGTTGTTGAGCTTCGTGATCGTAACAACCTTCGCGGCTTCTCGGCTGATCGTACGTTGGAAGGAACAAGCACTACGGTCTTTGGTCATTCTCTGGATCTGTATCGGCCTGCAGCTGGTCGTCTTAGCCTTTTTCAAGTACTTCAATTTCTTTGAAGACAATCTGGTTGGGATGCTGTCGACCATCGGATTCACATCGGCGCTCCCCTATGTTCGGGTCTTATTGCCAGTCGGAATCAGCTTCTATACGTTCCACGCGATCACCTTGGCGGTGGATACCTATCGCGGGAAAGTCGACACGCGCGTTTCGCTTTTAGATGTCGCCCTCTACATCGCGTTTTTCCCACAACTCGTCGCCGGACCGATCGTACGTGCGACGGTATTTCTTCCCCAACTCACAACGAAGCGATTCCTGTCTGGAGAAGATTTGTTCGTTGCTACCCAGGCCATCGTGACCGGATTTCTCTACAAGGTCGTTTTTTCTGATTCGATTGCACCATTCGTCGATAAGGTCTTTGAACGGCCGGCCGAGTATTCCGGCGCTCTCTTGCTGGCGGCTACCCTTGGATTTTATTGCCAAATCTATTTCGACTTCAATGGCTATTCCTTGATCGCGATCGGTGTCTCCCGGCTTTTCGGATACAAATTACCCGACAACTTCAATTTCCCTTACGCCGCCACCTCTTTGGGATCTTTTTGGCGTCGTTGGCATATTTCCTTATCGAGCTGGCTCCGCGATTATCTGTATATCCCGCTTGGTGGCAATCGCTTTGGTCTCCAGAATCAAATGCGAAACCTCATTATCACTATGTTGCTCGGTGGGATCTGGCACGGAGCGAGCTGGAATTTTCTGATCTGGGGAGCTGCCCATGGAACTTTTCTGGCGATCGAGCGATTCTGGCAACTGCGTCGTGGATCAAATGGCCATGTCGAAGATCGGCCGATCTGGTCGCTGGCCTTAGGTTGGGTGGTAACCCAGGCCCTCGTCTTGCTCTGCTGGATACCGTTTCGAGCTAAGACCCTGGTGGATTCATTGGCGGTAATCTCCGGCATTTTCACCTGGCGCACGACTGCGGCGGCGGTAACCCTTTCGATCCCTATCTCGCTACTGATCTTGCCAATCGTTTGCGACACTGTCTTAGTCCGATTTTTACGGTCTCAACCACAAAAGCCTATACACAGGCCCGAACTCGGCTTCGGTCTTTTAATCCTCTGTGCGTTGGGCGTTGGCTTAATCGCTAAAACGGGACTCCGCAGCTTTATCTATTTTCAGTTCTAGCCCAGATTTTGCAGAAGCGTGCAGATCCCCCAGGTCAGTATGTGACCGGGTGAATTCCGAGCCGCTCATAAGGCGCTAACTTGGGAGCGACCACTCGGAAAAACACCCGCACTGCGGGTTGGATCTGCTGTAGGGGCAATAGGATCCAATGTGGCAGCCGAGCATCCAACATCTGTTCTGGCGCCGCTTCCAGGGCGCGACGTTTGAAACACGTTCCCGGGGTTAAAACCAGGTTAAAACCCCGGGCCGGGAGGGATCGCGTCCTCGCGATCCGCGGCGCACGAGGACGTGCGCCCTCCCCACAAGGCGCTAAATCAGAGCGCCCACTCGGAAAAACACCCGCCCCGTGCGGGTTGGTGGTGCTGAGAAGGCTCAAGGAGTGAACCGCATTTTGTGTTCGGGAAAGGTCATTGGCAGATCCCATAGTCGTGCGGTTGCCAGGCGGCGCCCCTCCCCTAGTTTGTTCGCGTTAGAATCGCGGTCGCAATCTACCGCTTGTATTCGGCGGTCGCGGCGGTAAGTCCAGTTGCTAAGCATCGCGGACAGAGCTGATAATCGGGATTTTGTCGCTCTATTTCCTCCGCCAGGATGTACAGCGCGTGGCACGGATCGTGAAGACAATTAAGGAATCGCGCCGACGGGTTACCTGTATGCGCGCACTTTCCGACCTGGACCAGCCCTTTCTCGACTTTCACAGTCATTCGCTGATCAAAGACGAAGCATTCACCTAACCAGTGCTCATTCCCGTATTCCCGTTGGTAATTCATAATCCCACCGTGCAGTTGGAAGACTTGACTGAATCCTTTGGAGTGGAAGAGAGCGGAAGCTTTTTCGCACCGGATCCCGCCAGTGCAATACATTAGAAGCTTCTTCTCCTTTAGCGCTTCCAGCTCGTCTAAGCGTTGCGGCAGCTCACGGAAATGTCGGATGCCGCAATCGATCGCGTTATCAAATTTACCTGCAGCAACCTCGTAATTATTTCGAACGTCAAGCAGAACGATATGAGGGTCTTGTTCGATCATCTCTTTCCATTCTGCTGGACTCAGATGATTGTGCTGATCGGCACGAAGCGGTTGCTGAGCTTGCAGGGCTACCAATTCCGGGCGGACCCGCACGCTAAGTTTTGGAAACGTTTCAACGTTTCCCGTTGTCATTTTTATCTCGATATCAGCAAACCGTTTATCAGCGCGAAGCGCGTCGATATACTCCTCGATGGCAGAGATCGGACCAGCCAGTGTTCCGTTGATACCCTCGGTCGCAACCAGGATGCGCCCTTTCAATCCAAGAGAGCCACAAAGCCCTCGCTGGGTATTTGCCAGTTCTGCCGGGTCGGCAATATCGATGTACTTGTAGTAGAGAATCACAGGGTAGCTCATCGCTCAATCGAGTATACTTCCGGTTGTTCGATTAAAGTCATCAGCAACTCATGGTACGAGCGCCGCGGCAACAGGATCCGGAATACCCAGAGTTCGCGATCATCTTCCATTGGACTTCGTTCAATCACTTTTGGCGGGAGTTCGAATTGTTCCAAGAGACTTTCCAATTTCACCGCCGTTTTGCCTTTGTTCCGATTCACAACCAGGCGAATCACCGATTCAGTCGCCCCGGCTAACTTGCTGCACTCCCAGCGATTCACGATAGTTAGCACACCGCGTGCGAGCAAGGTTAGACCAACCCCGGCGCCGGCATGGCCTGCGCCTATGGCCATGCCTATCGCAGCGACCAACCAGATAGTCGCCGCAGTCGTCACGCCGTGTACGCCGGTGCTCCCGCGGAGCAACACGCCGCCACCAAGAAAGCCGACGCCGGTGACAATTTGAGCGGCGACGCGGCCGGAGTCACCGGTAGAACTCGTAAATGCGTAACCGACCATGGTAAACGCGCTCGAGCCGAGCGCGATCAAGGCCATCGTCCGAATGCCAGCTGGCTTTTCTTTGCGCTGCCGTTCGATTCCAACCCAGGCCCCACAGAGCAACGCGAGAATGGTAAGCAGAACGGATCCCCATGGAAAAGGAAGTAACGAATGCCAATTATCAGTGAGCCATTGCATGAGGAAGAGTTAGTGCTTGCGGGTTAGAGGTTACAAGTTGCAAATGGCAAGTGACAGCGCAGTAGGCATGTACGCCGAGAGCATTCGTCCGGGGAGCGTAGTGAAAGTGGCCCAGTCCCGCGGCCGCGCAATGCGCGTCGACTCAAGGCCTAAAAGTATCCGAAGAGGATTGGTCCCGGAGGGACTCAATGAAAGTAGCCCAGCACGAAGTGCTGGGAAATGGTGCAAAAAGAGGGGTCCGTCCCGCCAGGGACGATGGAAATGTTTTGGCTCCTGGTCCTCTCGTATGCAGCTTCACCAGCGTGAGCGGCCGTCGATCGTCCCTTCGGGGCTTGTCGGACTTTTCAATTGGGTAGCAGATCTGGTAAAAAGGTGGATGCCAGAGCGATATGTAGTCATTGATCGGCAGACGCCGATGTTGTTGCCGGTCGATTTGCGAGATTGGGTGGCAAAGGATGATTTGGCGCGCTTGATAGCGGAGGCGGTCGATCAATGCGATCTACGGCTAGCTTGTACCAATGAGCGGGGTAGCGGTAGTGCGCAGTATCCGCCTGGAATGATGTTGGGCTTACTGATTTACGCTTATGCGCGAGGAGTATTTTCTTCCCGGCGCATCGAACAACTCAGTTACGAAAGCCTTTCGGTGCGTTACTTGTGTGGCAACACCCATCCGGATCACGATACCATCGCGAAGTTTCGGCGAGAGAACGGAGCGTTATTTCGAGAGTGTTTCCGTAGCGTGTTATTGTTGGCGCGGGAATTAGGATTGGTTCGAGTGGGCAAGCTAGCAGTGGATGGAACGCGACTGGAAGCCAACGCCAATCGCCATCGCTTCAGCACGCGGGAGCAATTAGAGCAAGAAAGGGCTCGAGTCGAAGAGCTCATTAGCGAGCTGATCCAACGAGGGGAAGCGGCTGATCAAGCTGAAGAGGGCGAAGCAGAGACTGAAGGCTTGCCAGCGGAGTTAGCCGATGGGCAAAAGCGCCGTAAGGCCATCAAAGAAGCTCTAGAGCGCATCAAGCAACGAGAAGCCCAGCAGCAAGCCGAAAAAGAGCAATTAGCCCAGAGCGGTCGTCAGAGCCAGGCCAAGGAGGTACGGATGAATTTGACCGATCCAGACTGTGGGATCTTACACCGTAAAGGGGCAGGTACAGTCATTGGCTATAACGCCCAAATTGGAGTCGATATCCAAGGTGCAGGCCTGATTGTGACTAATGCCGTCAGTGCCAAAGGGGGCGACGCGGAGTTATTGAACCAAGTCCTTGAGCAGCTCGCTCCCGAGTTAGGAGCAGTAAAGGAAGTGGTCGTCGATTGTGGCTATGAGAGCGGACCCAAAGCCTATGAGCTGGAAAAGAGCCTTGGCACCAAAGTCTATTATCCTCCCCGTCCGATCCAAGTCAGTGCTAGTGGACCAAAACATCGCAACAGCCATAGGCAACGCTTGGCGCGACACATGCGTTATTTAATCAAAAAACGCATCGAGTCCCCCCACGGACAGTGGTTGCAACGTCGGCGCCAAACGGTAGCTGAGGGTGCTTTTGGTTTTATCAAACGCGCGTTGGGCTTTCAGCGCTTCAGTCTACGCGGCTTGCAAAAAGTTCAGACCGAATGGCAACTAGTCTGCTTGGCCTTTAACCTGCGCAAACTGGCCTAAAGAAAACAAAAAGGCTCTGCACCTACCCGCAGCTCCCTTCGCGGAAAATTACGGCTTACCTCAAAGCTGATCGCAATCCTCCCCTTTACCGTCTCCCTTCCGCCAAAAAAAAGCGGAAAAAACATCACGAAGTCCGACGGCCCCCTCCGGGACGCGTCGTTTTTTTAAACGCCACCCCAGCACTTCGTACTGGGCTACTTTCATTGAGTCCCTCCGGGACGACTTCTCTCCGCGCATATCCTTCCTGTTATGTTGACGCGCCTGCGCAGCCGAGGAACTCCTTTATTGACGGCCTAGCTCCCATCCCGCAAGGCGGGGAAAATCTGCAAGATTTCATCTGCACTTGGTCTCCGCACGAGCTGAATGAGGACGGTCTGCTCATGCGCATTGACCCTTGCCACGAATCGATCGTTCGGTTTGCGTCCGAGCAAGATTGAACCAAGGGGAGAGTTGTACGGCAACGGTAAGGTTTCGCCGGAGTCCGGGACCTGGTTGTCCCGAGCACCCGCAATCAGAAACCGCTCACGGTTTCCATTCAACTCCATCTCGACGATCGTACCGATTTCGATAGCTTCCGTTGGTTCGTCCGTGACCCAAGACCGGGGATCAACTAATCGATGGCCTTGGTTTATCAGGGTGTTCATCTCTTTCGTGAGCCGTCGCTGGACGCGGCCCATTGTGCGGAATTTTTCTTTGGCAGCCTGATAAGGAGCGTTCTCGCTTAGATCTCCATCTTGTTTGGCAATCTTGGCCTCCCGGAGTGCCTCATTCTTCTGAGCCTGAGTGGTTTCGAAGCGCTCTCCTAATTCCCATGCGCTCACCGTGGAAAGAATGATCTTCTCGTCCATGTCACCAGAGATTAATAGCCGACAGCAAATAGCAAATACCAAATTGAGCGGATGCCAGAGAACAGGTTACCAAGCCGCGGACCTGCAACTTGTAACCTGTAACCTCTAACCTACACCTCTCTCCGCCAGCCATTGCTTCATCAGTTTTCGCGAAATGGTTTCGAGGTGTGGAAACCGGGCAATGTGCCGGAGGAGAACTTCCTGGGTCTCACCGACATCGAACCAACGCACCTCCGCCAATTCCGACCCACAGACAATGTCGGTGGTCACCGCGTCGGCGAAATAACCGAGCATCAACGATTGCGGGAATGGCCATGGCTGCGAGCCGAGGTAGCGCAAGTTTGCTATTTCGATTCCAGCTTCTTCTTTCACTTCGCGCAGCACCGCGGCTTCGGCGCTTTCCCCCGCTTCCACGAATCCAGCGAGAGTCGAAAAAACACCCTCCGGCCAGCTGGATTGCCGACCCAAAAGACAACGGCCTCCATGCTGGACTAGCATGATCGTCGCCGGGTCGCTCCGTGGAAAGTATTTGGCTGAACATTCGACATTGGTGCAGGCCATCACGTGGCCAGCTTCTTCGGGTAATGTTGGACTTCCGCAGCGAGAACAAAATTTCTGGACTTCATGCCAGTTTATCAGAGCTCTCACATAGAGGAGCAACTGCTGATCTTCGGGCGTCAGGATTCCGCGGGATTCACGAAGATGGATAAATCGTGCTTGACCGTTCTGGAGGCCAACCAGGGAGAGAGCCTCTCTATCCGTTTTGGGTTCGGTCAGGTTGGCAGCGAACACTGGCTGGTTGTCGGGCTGTAGGCCTAGGAAAATCGGCTTAATCGAGGAGGGAAGCGCCGAAAACGGGAGAACCCAAGGCCGCTTATCTCCCGAAAGAGAGAAAAGGTTTTGGCCGCGCCACATTACGTAAACCGGCACCGGACTGGCGCGCTGCTCTTCCAACCAAGTCACGTCACTGCGCAGATGGGCTTCTCGTTGCAGGCCGATACGCGTATAATGTTCTACGAAATTGATCATAAGGCATAGTCTCTGCTCTTTTTTCCTGATACGATTATGAACGATCTTTGGAGAAATGGAGTCTCAAGAGGCAGTATGGGACCTCCAAATCTGAATCGGATTTGCTGAAAGGGAACACGTCAATGTCCATTCTACCCAAAATATCAGTGCCGAAAGAAACCGCGGATTTGAGTCCACGGGAAATTCTTTTCCAGGAAACCCGTGGCTTCAAGTCATCGTTGGAGCCGTTAAATGTCGGGCTTGCGGTTTCGCGCGCAAAAATACGGTTGAAGGGCGGCGAGCCGCGCAGGCCCCCTTACTTTACTTGTTGCTACGACATTGGGACTCTCCTCAATGTAAACATCGTCGCCTTTCTCTACCCGCTGTTGGCCGATTGGGAACTGATGGAAAGGCGGACCGAAAAGTACCGGCTACGAATCCAGGCAGCGCTTCGAGAGGAAATGGTTCACGCGGTTCAAGTAATCGCTGCACGTAGCCGATACGAAACCACACCGGATCTGCAACGGCGATTCCCGGACACAGAAGCCTATTACGAGTCTCTGCTTGGGAGGATTATTGACGAACTGGCGACTAGCCAGGAAGGCCAGGAAGCAGTGCTCACGGCCGCAAGGCTCTATTATGAGGACTGGACTATCACCAGCATGGAAGAGCTTCGCCAGGTCGATCGTAATTTGCATGGCAGAGACGGATACATGGTGAGCGAGTTGATCCGTCAATTGATCCAAATTAGATTTGGCGAACCTTTAAGCGAGGAAGCAAAAGGGAAGGCTTGGGACAAAAATCGGGTGTTTTCGATCAGCGAATTTGGCACTACGGAAAATCTTCTCAATTCGATGGCCGGCACGTTGCGAACGGCCGTGCCAAAGTTGGTCAGCTTAAGCCCGACCCTAGCAGAAGCACTCGAAGAGATTGAAGCGATGATTCGTCGAATACATCAAACGGATGCGGTCCGATGAGCTGGACAGTGTTCCAAACGTTCCACGGCCCAGGTGCTGGAACCGTGGCCGTCAAGCTCGTCGGCTGTACGCAGAAGGCACGACGGCTTTATTTGAATGACGCACAAAACTGAGTGCTCTAAAGATTCGTCACTCAACCGCATTGAAACGACGCTGCTTCGGTTGAAAGCAGAATTTTCGCATGTCCGGCGCCACCTGCACCGCAATCCTGAATTAAGTGGCGAAGAGATTGCAACGACTCAATACCTGAGCGAGCGCCTGACACAGGAAGGGATTCCTCATCGCGTAGCTGAAGGTGGGAAAGGGATCATCACGGAATCTTTTCCCGGTGGAGAGCATGGAGCGCCGACCATTGCCCTAAGAGCAGATATCGACGCATTGCCGATTCAGGAAGAGAGCAACACTGACTATTGCTCCTCTAAACCGGGGGTAATGCATGCTTGCGGGCACGATGCCCATACTGCGATCCTCCTTGGAACCACGATCGCCTTATATCAAGCCGGGCCCCTGCCCACCGCTTGGAAAAGTATCTTTCAACCATCAGAAGAGTTGGGGCACGGCGCTCTCGAGTTGGTAAAACAAGGAGCGATAAACGATGTAAGCGCCATTTTAGCGCTCCATGTTGATCCAAATCGCGAGGTCGGGCACTTGGGAGTCACGCCAGGACCGCGCACCGCTTTTTGCCAGGATTTCACGATTCAAGTAGTCGGTCGCGGCGGCCACGGCGCGAGACCGAGCGCTGCAATCGATCCGATCGCGATAGCCGCACAATTGATTACCTTGATCTACCAAGCGGTTCCGAGACAGATCGACTCCCGAGACCCGGTGGTCGTGACGATCGGCATGATCCAGGGAGGCCAGACCAATAACGTGATTCCCGATTCGGTAACGCTAAAAGGAACTATTCGCGCGCTCAAAGAGGCAATTTCAGAGCAAGCTCGCCTAGCATTAGAAAGGCTCTGTCGCGGAACCGAGCAAGCTTTTGGCGCTTCCATTTCGCTCGATTTCAGCGCTCTCCTCCGAGGTTTGACAAACGATCCTAATGTGAGCGAGATCTGCTTGAAAGCCGCTCACGAGTTGGTCGGAACCCACCGGGTGGCGACGGATGATCGACCAAGTCTGGGCGGAGAAGATTTCGCCGATTACTTGACTCGGGTACCCGGTTGTATGGTCAGCCTCGGAGTCAAGCGGCCGGGAAAAGAAGTTACGCCCTTGCACACGTCGAGATTCGATATTGATGAGCGAGCATTATTAATCGGAGCTAGGCTTTTGGCCCGGATCCTTCTCCGCTGGCCGGTTGCTACCTGATTTTGAGCTCGAACCAGCGAACCTATGTTGATCAAAATTGGATACGATATCGCTCTGCAGCTGTTGGTTCCGACATCGGTTATTTTTGTCCTGCGAGTGCATCCTTCCCGCAAGACCGATCTGGTCGAGGGCGAAAATTTTCGGGTCGAACCCAATCTGCCCTTGGAGGATTATTTCGACACCTTCCAAAACCATTGCGGTCGAGTAAACGCTCCGAGCGGTATCGTGCGCTTCCGAAACGATGGGACAATCTCTGACAGTGGCGAGCCGGACCGCTACGCACCGGATGTCGAGCAGCTGGAAGTCAGCGATTTGCCGATATCGACCCTTGCGTTCCTATTACCCAGTCGTTACTGCGAAGTCGACAGCGAACTCCTCAATTTTGCCTGGAATACGTTCGGGAAGACCCCGACCGGTTGGGCTCGGGTTCGGGCGATTTGCGATTTTGTGCACAACCATCTGCGCTTTGACTATATGCAAGCTCGAGCGAATCGCACTGCGCTCGAGGCTTTTCGGGAGCGGGTCGGCGTTTGTCGCGATTTTACTCATCTTGCCATCACGCTATGTCGTTGTCTGAACATCCCGGCTCGCTACGCCACCGGTTACCTCGGCGACATCGGCGTCCCTCCAGATCCAAATCCCATGGATTTCAGTGCTTGGTTCGAGGTTTTCCTCGGTGGACAATGGTACACTTTCGACGCTCGCCATAATCGCAGCAGGATCGGCCGAATCGTCATCGGTCGCGGCCGAGATGCCGGCGATGTGCCGATTACGATGGTTTTCGGTCAACACACTCTCGCGCACTTCGAGGTGATTACGAGAGAACTGGAAGCGTGATGAGATTCCTTCGCTTTTGGGCGGTTCATCTTCCTGATCCTCAGTTCGATCCGAAAGAGGAGCTTCGGGTTAGCGCCAAACCGTGTCCCATTGCGATTTCGATCCGGACAAAAAATCCTTTGTGTTTGTCCGTCGCCAAAAGCGGGTCGAAGTGTTTCGAGAGCGGCTGCTAACGGTCTTCACGGAGTAAGCATCATCCCTTTTTGCGTTCCCTTTAAGGATCTATCGGGAAAGCTGCGAAAGAGGCCCTGTTAGCTGGCAGAAGTCGTTATACCTTGGATCAGAAACCATGCCCCAATCGCGGCACCACCCAATGCAACGAACCAGAACGGTTTTCGTCTCGTAAGCACCGAAATAGCGCCGATGGCGATGGCTATCTGGAAAAGCGTGACTGCGCGAGAAAGAGTATTGTGGCTTTTGACGTGCGATTCCGATCTCTCCTGAGCTTTCTCCGCTTCCTTCCTAATCTCCTCTTGCTCTGCCGCGTACTGTTGAACCTTCTTCTCGTCTCCCGGATCGACCTCTTTGCCGAGGGCGCGCTGG
This sequence comes from uncultured Verrucomicrobiae bacterium, assembly GCA_963837955.1. Lineage (GTDB taxonomy): Bacteria > Verrucomicrobiota > Verrucomicrobiia > Chthoniobacterales > JAFAMB01 > DASTDH01. The sequence goes on from CAWIPH010000001.1 coordinate 69,805, forward strand.
ATATCCATTTTCGCTGCGAGAATATTCGCCTTAATTCCCTTCGCCTGGTAGTAAGCCCACTGATCGGTAGCCTTCATTTGCTCGATCAACGCTTCATCGGAGTGGTGCCCAGCCAAAAGAGCCGAGACAGCGGCAAGCGCGGCGATCAAGGCCGCACTAAGCGCAACGCCCAGGGTCCAACGTTCACCCGAGTGTTCCGCATGGTGGTGGATTTCTTCATGAGCAGACTCTAAAGGAACTTCTGGTTCTTCGGGCATAGGAATCAAAGGTTGCGATACGGTCCTCTTGTATGTGAAACCTTATTAATAATCCAGCCATCGATTGCGGCTTTCGCTCTCGTAAACCACGAAAAACACGAATGGGACCCCTTTAATTGGCGTCCATTCGCTCTTCCTCCTCTGGTGTTCCCTTCGCCCGAGGAGGTCAGACACCTCGGTTGCGGGTCTGCGTGTTTTGACTCGCAACCTGACCTTGCTGATTCAACATTAGTTGATGGGGGCCCGTTCAAAAAAGCGCATCGAGACCAATGCCTCTTCCAGTCCACTGGTCGAACTGGAAGATGCGTTTCCTGAAATGAACCTTTCGAAAGAGGCGGATCAGCCTCCCCGCGCAAACGAAACATCAGCGCCAATCTGGAAATTAGGCCGCGTCGTGTTACGTCGAGAGACGGCTCATCGCGGCGGAAAAACTGTTATAGTCGTCGACCAATTTGCTACCCATTTGCCCCTCTCGGTGATCGAAACCGTGGCAAAGAAAATTCGGGTAGCCTGCGGTTGCGGCGGATCCGTGAAAGGCAGAACGATTGAGCTTCAGGGCGATCAGGCGGTCCGGGTGCGAGCAGCGTTGGAAAAAGAGGGGTTCAAAGTAGACGGCGTCAGGTAGCGCGGTTTCGCCGGAAATGAGGATGGATACGACCGCCGCAGTGGTTCGGCGCGAACCACTTGCGACTTATGGGCACCATTCTCTTAATTATCGTTGTGCTTCTAATAATCGGCGCACTTCCGAGTTGGCCTTACAGCAGCGGCTGGGGATATTATCCATCTGGCGGGCTGGGTTTGGTGTTGTTGATCATCATAATCCTGCTCGTTCTCAAATATATTTAACCTCGCAGCTTAGGTAGACCGCCGGATCTCCCCAGAACTGGGACGACTAAATTAGTCGTCCCTTTTTATTTTCCGGGCCCATTAGCATTTTCGACTTGCGCTCAAGGCGTCTTTTCTGTTCACTCCTTAGTCCCGAAAGGAGGCATAACCATGAAAACAGACTCTATCCGAACCGCCATTCAGCGCCGGACTCACATGGCTAATGCTCCTCTTCGCTTCGGCCGCCGCTAATTGCGGGGCCTTCACCCGACCAGGGGCTCAGCAGTAGTCGAGCCGTCGGTCCGCGGTAACACCCGGCCGAATTTCGCGTCTCCTACTCCCATTTGGTCCATCGTCAGACCCGATGATGGCAGCTCCCCTCAAGACATTTAATCCAAAAGAGATTTACAAAATGATTACTACCGAAACATCACAGAACGTTCAGAGACCCAAGGGGATTTCTTCTGAAAATCAGGAGACTTCTTCCCGGAAGATCATTGATTTTTTTGCTGCAAGGGAGGCACTGCGATCAGAGGCCAAGTCCGTCGATAAACAGGCGGAACTACAACAGCAGCTTCGCTCGAAAGCGGGTCCGATGAGGCACGTCCATCTTCCCGATCCATTGGAAGATGCCATGCTTCTACTCTTGCTGGTGGCCGCAGTAGTGTTGGGGTTGCTGGTAATTTCCGGCTTTGGGTGAAGGTAATGCAGCTCGAAGGGGGTCGGGTCATTTCCAAGTTGGAATGGCTCGGCTCCCGTCTTCGCAAGGTCTGCGGCTCTATCGAAGATTGGGCGCCGCAAAGCCGAAGGGACGACGGCCCATCGGGCAACGACAACACCTTGGGTACAAGCCACAAACGGCTCAAGCCGATCCCGCTGAGACGGTATCAAGCTTTCGCCCTACCGATCAGGGGCCCGGGAAGCCGGCTCGCCCTAGTTGGCTGCCGGCTGCGTCTCTTGCTTTTCGCTCTTGCTTCCCGCGAGCTTTGCCAAGAACTCATCATGGGTCATCGGATGGGAAAACATCGGGAAATCGTGCTCAACAGCGTTCTCGTGTGCGGCTTGGTTCACCGTGGCAGCACAATCCTTGAGCGTAATCACATCATACCCAAGTTCGTAAGCGGTCCGCATAGTCGATTCGACACAGCAATTAGTCAGAAAACCGGCCAAAGCCACCGTTTCAATCTTCCGGTTTCGCAAGATAAAATCGAGGTTGGTTGAGGCAAATCCGTCCAAGCCTCGCTTCCCTTCAACGACGATGTCTTCCGGTCTCGGTTTCAGCGAATCCACGATTTGCGCTCCCCAACTCCCCTTTTCAAAAACGTCACCATCCTTGCAGCCTTTGAGGATCCCGTACGGGGCAGAGCTAATCTCCCCGAAGCCGGGAGCGAACTGGATCGGCAAATGAACGATGGTAGCGCCAGCTTTTCTCGCTTGCTCTACGGTTTGCTCGGTCTTCTGCAGCATTCCGGTGGACTGCATGACCGGCTCGACAGCCTGGTGCAATTTCCCGCCAGGCGTAGTAAAATCGTTTTGGAACTCGATAAGAACGACAGCGGTAGATGAAGGATTCATGGATCGATGGGGGTTAGAATTTGGGTCAGGCAACTTAGCTCAACTTGGCCAATACCAAAAGCTTTCAACATCACGGTGCCTCGAGGTTTTCACTGGCCCAATCATTGTCTCGCGTACAATGATGGTTCTTATGGGCAAACTTCAAGTTGCGGCAGTGATACCGCTGTTGCTCCTAAGTGGGTGCGCCCACGAGCCGATGACCGAAACAGTCCCTGTCTCTGGCGGTCAATATCTTACTTTCACTCGCGTGGGTCCCGGCTTCGTCAAAGCTGAAAACGATCGCTTCGTCGTGGACGAATCGGGACTGACGATCTATCGAACGGAGGGAAAAAATTTCGTACGCTGGCAGTTCGCCTTAATGCCCAAACATGAAACGGTGATCGAGTTGATTAAGATCGAAGATGTCACCGAAGATCACCCAATTCCGATCCTTGAGGATCGCGCTCCACTGATCGAAGAAAGGCGGTGGGCTCGCCAAAGCGGCCTTATCCGAGCCAACCCGCATTCAATTCCCTGGCTCTTCGAGTTCGGTCGGACCACACGAGTATTCCGGATTACAATTAAAGAAAGAACCGGAAGGACTTCCGTTCTTTACCAGCCGGTGTTGTTTACGAGCAAAGCCAAGAAAGATTTTCGAGTGCTAATGGGCCCCGAAACACCGGCGTGAGGTGGGAACGCAACGGAACGCCGGGAGCGCACGGGAACGCCGGGAGCGCCGGGAGCTGAGAAGGGAAACCTCACGCAAAGACCCAAAGCAATACAGGTAACCGAAAACCGGATCCTGGATCGGTAACAGCTTGTCCGATATACGCCCGCGTTCCGCATCCTGTATTCTACCTCAGCGCTCTCGTCGGCGTTCCTGGCGTTCCCGGCGTTCCCGGCGTTCCCGGCGTTCCCGGCGTTCCCGGCGTTCCCGGCGTTCCCGGCGTTCCCGGCGTTCCCGGCGTTCCCGGCGCTACCGGCGCTACCGGCGCTACCGGCGTTGTCTGAGTCGTCTGCTAAACGCTGGACGCAACCGCCGCGAACCGATATTCCTATCACGCTTTTTCGTGTGTCCGCCTCGGCCAAAATGAGCGCCAAACTGGAAATCCATCGCAAATTTTCGATCCTTGCCTGGGCTCGCAGCGCCCACATTTGGATTGATAATCGGGAGGTTGTCGCCATCGCGAACGGGAAAATGGCCACTGTCGATGTCGCGCCGGGCAAGCACGTCATAGCTACCAAGCTGGGAATGACTTCGGGGCGGCCTTCGACTATCGAATTCGCAGAGGGACAAACGACCCGGTTAGCTTGCAGGATTAAGATGGGCCTTTCGAACACCGCATTTGTGCTCTATCGCGAAGATGGATCTCGGTTAGCGGGAGACGCCGGCCCGGCTGGACATCATGGACCAGTCGTTTTGATTTGTGGACTCCTGGGATTCGCGGTCGGGATTATCGGACTCGCAGCAGTGATTCAGGGGATGATTGACCTGGTCAAAATGTCGAAGGGCGAGATGGATCCTTCCGGTCGGGTCCTCACGATTGTTGGCGTGATCGTTGGAGGGTTAGGATTCTTCCTCAATCTGGCTGTGATCATCGCGATGTTCGTTTTTCACTATTCGCCTTTGTAGCCTGACGCTCCAGCCTCAGGGAGTGTGTTGGTGATCGGTGATTAGTGATTAATTTAGTTAGTGATTGGTGAGAAGGCGGTGAGAGATTTCCGCCGAGGGTTCGCCGATAGGCATCCACCATTCACCAATCACTTCTCACCTCTCACAATCACTGTGCCACGGGTTCCTGAGCCTGGAGGATCAGGCTACTATCGCCCTGGCTAACTGCTCATCGTTTCAGCGGTCGCCAGCTCTCCGGGTTGTTCCCCCTGGATATAGGTTCTGCCACGATAGTGACGCGCAACAAAGATAAACAAAACCGCGGTGATCAACATGAACAGAGTAAAGAACGCGTAGTGATTTGCTCCCTCCAAGTTGATCCCAATACTCTTGAGATTCGGCTTATTAAAGTCGATGGCCGAGGTGATCTGATTTCCGACGCTCACGGCAAAGAGCCACAGCGCCATTACGGCACTCTTCATCTTGGTCGGAGCTTGGGTGTAGGAGAACTCAAGCCCGGTAATTGATACCATCACTTCTCCGGCGGTGAGTAAGACATAGGCGGGTAACTGCCAGAGAATATTCGGTTTGGCTCCGCCGTCGACTTGCAGTTGGATCCACCAAAGGACGATGAACGATAGCGCAGTGAGGAATAGGCCGATGCCGATTTTGCGGAGGGGCGTAAGTGGGAAAACGCGATCAATCAACGGATAGAGGCCGTAGTTGAATATCGGCACCAGGATTAGGATCAGGATCGGATTCATTATCTGCACCTGTTCCGGAAGCACATGAAAGCCGAACACATTGAGATCCAACTTGGTCGCCTGCAATGTCCATTCTCCGCCCGAACTTTGATCCCATAGTGCCCAAAAAATCGCGACAAAACCGTAGACCAACGCGAGGCGGAACAGGACAGACAAACCCTCTTTGCTAAAGAACTCGCGCACAAATCCAAAACCGCCGCGCGGAATATGTACAAACTTTTTTCGACCCAACCAAAATACGATCGCCGCAACGAGCATGAGTACGCCCGGCAGAGCGAAGGCGTAATGCGGTCCAAATTTTGGATTGTTTAAGAGGATCGGGCAGAGCCAGGTCGAAAATGTAGAGCCGAGGTTAATCGACAGATAGAACCAGCCGAACACCTTGGACATTAGATGCTTGTTTGCCTCGCCGAATTGATCACCGACGTTTGCGGAAACGCATGGCTTAATGCCACCTGCTCCGATCGCAATCAAACTCAGACCCAGGAAGAGACCGAGCCGAGTGTCATTCAAAGCAAGCGATAAATGTCCAAGACAGTAGACGATCGAGAGGTAGAAGATCGTCCGATATTTGCCAATCAGACCGTCGGATAGGAGCGCACCAAAAACCGGCATCCAGTAAACCGCAGAAACAAATTGGTGGAACCAGCCGGCAGCCTCGTCCTCGCCCATGACCGCTCGCTGGCCGGCAGCATTCATGAGGTAGGTTGTCATGAATACGGCCAGAATGGCCCTCATCCCGTAAAAACTGAATCGCTCCGCGGCCTCGTTCCCGATGATGTAGGGAACTCCTACCGGCACTTTCGGATCAGTCTGATCGGGCACCGTCCGGTACTTAGGCTGCTTGGCCGGACGCGTAGCAGAGTTGCTCGAACCGGGGGGTCGCCCCGCTATTTGCGACATAAATTCACCATGTTCAGCGTTTACTAAGAAATTGCAACGCAGGAGTCTTGTTCGTCGCCCGCAAAATCAATTAACATCACTTCGCTACCTCCGGTTCCCTATGTTGCACCTGATCAATCATCCGCTTTGTTCGCACATTGTCACTCATTTGCGTGACCGCACGACTAAGCCGGTCACTTTTCGAACCTTGACCTACCAGATTAGCATCTTGTTAGCCATCGAGGCTACGCGCGACTTAGCGACTAGGCGCTCCACGATCGAAACTCCATTGGAAACCCACGAAGGCACTGTTCTGGCTCAAGGGCTTGTTATTGTGCCGATCCTTCGAGCCGGTATCGGAATGGTCCAGCCGTTTACGGATCTTTTTCCGGACATTCAGGTCGGCTATGTCGGCCTTGAGCGCGACCACGAAACCGCAGTTGCCCGAAACTATTATAGCAAGTTGCCTTCGCTCGAGCAAAAAAGGGTTTTGCTTCTTGACCCGATGTTGGCAACGGGAGGCTCGGCTGTACAAGCCATTCAGCTGTTGAAGGCCAATGGCGTGCAAAACTGTGCAGTCGCTTGTGTGGTAGCAGCTCCGGAAGGTGTACAAGCCGTAGAAGCGGTTGACCGAAATATCACTATTTATGCCGCGGCCCTGGACCGCGAGCTCAACGAAAAGAAGTATATACTGCCAGGCCTGGGAGACTTCGGCGATCGCCTCTACGGGACGTAGAGCCGGAATGCACAAGGGAAGCCCAATCCTCATGCGTTTTTGCGACTAACGCCGTGTGTAATTTCTCCACCGCAGAGTGGAGTTCACTGAGCGTACCGACTAAATGCCTATTTTTTGTGTCTCTTGAGGAGTTCGCTTAGTGATGACGCCTTTTCTCGCTTAAGTAAGTTTTCCAGCTTCATGTCACCGCGAACACCAGGGGCGAAATCTTGCCCGTAAGTCTTTCGCAGGTTGCGAACCAGCGTGTTGCCATGTTTTTTGTCAATCTGGCCGCCCTTGTCACGACTCCGGCCATCCAGGCCTTTGGGATTCTTAGTCATGGCAAGCGATTGTACTCGCAAGCTACTACTTGGGTCGAGATTCTTCTTAGGCTCCATGGGAAATCCGTGCCATTTCTGGCTCGGTTGACTTTTCGTTATGATTCCAACTTCTAACTTGCAACCCGTTTAGGCTTGCCAACCTGTTTAAGTTCTTCGGATAGTCATGGAAAATCATCGTTTCTTTCACCTGCGATGTCGGACGAGCCGGATAGTAGCGCGGTGCAGCGGTTACGCATCCTGCACATTGAGGACTCGGAGGCAGATTCATTGCTCGTACGGCAATTACTGATTCGAGAGGGCTTTGATTGCCAAATCGATCGGGTTGAGACGCGCGAACAGCTGGAAGAAGCGCTTCGCGACACCTCATTTGATTTGATATTGGCTGACTGCAAGCTACCGCGGTTCAGCGGTCTGGAAGCATTGGCCCTGGCCCGCTCTTTGTACCCGAATCTTCCGTTCGTGTTTGTTTCTGGCACAATCGGCGATGAGGCGGCCATTGAATCTTTGCGGAGTGGCGCCACCGACTATGTTTTGAAAGACCGGCTTTCCCGCTTAGTCCCAGCGGTCATCCGTGCCCTCACTGACGCGAAGAATCGCGCCAGTTTTGAGCGGATGGAAAAGCGCTTGAGCGAGGCGCAGCGCCTCGAGGCTATCGGCACACTGGCCGGCGGAGTCGCACACGATTTCAACAATTTGCTGACGATTATCTCTGCTAACGCCAGTTTGTTGCGACGAGCCAACGATCAGCCGGCCAAAATCCTGTCGGTGGCTGAAACGATCGATCGGGCGGTTCAACGTGGATCCGAACTGGTTCGGGGACTGCTCGTATTCGCTCACCAGGGAGAGACGAGTTTGGGTCTGATAGACATCGCCAACCAAGTGCAGGACACAATTGGAATGCTGCACGCGACCTTCCCGGAGAATATCTCCATCATTCAAGATTTCCCGCGAGATTTGCCGCAAATATTGGCAGATCCAGCCCAGATAGATCGTGTTTTCATAAATCTCCTGACAAATGCACGCGACGCGATGCCGAATGGCGGTACCATTACTGTCAAAATAAGCGCTGTTCTCGCTGGACCGTTCCCCGACCAACCAAGAGAAGTAGCTAAAGAGTACCTCAGAGTTGAGGTCATCGATACCGGCATTGGAATGGAGGAATCGGTGAGGCAGCATATTTTCGAGCCTTTTTTTACGACCAAGGCGCCTGGCAAAGGTACTGGCTTGGGTCTCCCGGTAGTTTATGGACTGATGCAGAGCCATCAAGGATTTGTGGATGTGAAATCTCAGCCCGATTTGGGGACAACTTTTACTCTTTTCTTCCCGGTTCCTTCACCGGGTGAGCGAGCGATAATCGAAGAGAGCGAGTCGCTGCCAATCCATTCCAGCGGTTCGGAAACGATCCTCGTCATTGAAGATGAATCCGATGTCGGCAAGTTTCTGGAAACCCTCTTTGCTTTGAGCGGTTATACGGTGTTGCTGGCCAAAGATAGTCAGACAGCGCTCGAACTCTTTTCCGTACGCCGAGAAGAAATCCAGCTTGTGTTCTCGGATGTCGACTTGACCAAGGCTGACGGCTTCGCTCTGTGTACCCGCTTGAAAGAGCTGAAGCCGAGCTTAAAGGTCATTCTGACCAGCGGGCATATTGATCGATCAATTGAAGAGCGTCGGAAGCAGTACGGAATTGATGCTTTTGTGCCAAAGCCGTATAACCCCCAAGAGGTAGTGCGCAGGGTGAGAGCCGCTCTCGATCGAATCTAGTCAACGGGAAAACGTTGCAGGCTGCCGGCAAGATCTTTGGGAATGTTTCCGCGTCAGCAGCTACCTATTGCTGGATCCCGGATTATGCTCTACCACGCCCGTCTCACCGCTTCCGAAGCAAACGAACTATCTCTCGACCTTCTCGTCCTGCATATGAGGTCGTCGGTTGCTCTTCCTGCAAAAGCTGAAATTGTGGCAAGAAAAGGTGATTCAATTCTTCAAGTGAAACACCGAAAGGAGGACCACCCTCCGGAGGCGCCTCACCCGGATCCCAAGGATCGAGATAGAAAATGCCAAGGATCTGACCTGACCCGCGAAGGGCGGTAGTTAGTGCGCCAACGTAATCGGCCCGTTGCTCAGGCAAGATCGCGCAGAAACAAGTGTGCTCAAACACCCAATCGAATCGGCCAGTTAAATCCGGTGGCAAGCGAAACAGATCTCCGCAGATATAACTCTCCTTCCCGGACTGCGGGTACAGTTTGGCTCGGGCCAGAGCTTCCGGTGCGAGATCGAGCCCGATGACTCGAGCGTCCTTCGAAGCTCGCGCAATTGCCCGAACATCGTGGCCCAACCCGCATCCAGGAACCAAAATTTCACCGGTCGGCGGACCATATCGTGCGATCCAGGAAAGGAGCGGCGGTGCTGCCGCTCCTTTCTCCCATGGCGTGTCGCCCACTCTGTAACGTTCGTTCCAATCCGTCACGGTTGCAGGTTACACGTTAAAGATTGGAATTTCATCGTTTCACCGTTACGCCGTCTTCGCTTCTCGGCTTGGTGGCGCCATGAACTCCGGCCCGACCGGATCAGTGATTGTCTCCTGCAAGATCCGGTCGACCTCCGCATAATCTTCCGCGTCCAACTTCCAGCCGAACGCCTCATCGACTCCAGCTAGTTGCTCGGTAGATCTCGCTCCCCAGAGCGCAGTCATCGTGTCACCCCGATCTAAGATCCAGCGTATGGCAAAGGCAAGAATGCTCCGTCCGTGCCGTTTCTTGGCGTGATTGGCAATGCGATCGACAGCGGCAAGATATTGCTGGAGTCGCGGTGGTTGAAACTTGGGATCCCAACTCCTTAGATCGTCTTTAGGAAACTTCCGGTCCGCGGTCACTTTCCCCGAAAGCAATCCTCGGCAGATAGCTCCGTAGGATAGCACGATCAACCTATGCTCGAGGGAGTACGGCAGAACATCTTTTTCAATTTCTCTCTCGAAAACGTTGTAGGGAGGTTGGGTCGTATGCAACGGGGCCACACTACGCCAACGGTCCATCTGCTCGGGAGAAAAATTACTGCCGCCGAGCGCTAAGATTTTGCCCTGCTTTTGCAGACCAAGCAATGCTTCGGCAGTCTCTTCGATCGGGACGAGCGGATCCGGCCAATGGACCTGGTAAATATCGATGCGATCAGTCTGCAATCTACGAAGCGAATCCTCGATCTCTTTTTGAATCCGAGCAGGAGTAGAATTGCGGAACACTTTGCCATCTTCCGTCCACTCAAGCCCGACTTTCGTGGCAAGAACCAGCTCGGTCTCTCCTGCCTCCTTCGGCCAGGGCTTTGCCGACGATTTCCTCGGATCTCCCAAAGCCATACACCGCCGCCGTATCAATCAAGTTGATACCTTGATCGACTGCCCGCTGAATGGTTGCGATACATTCGGCTTCCTCGGAGCCTCCCCATAACCAGCCACCGATCGCCCACGTACCCAGACCGATCCGGGAAAGCGGCGTCGGGATGTTTTCACAACGAATCGTTTCTGTAGCCATGAATTGGACTACTCGATTTTTACAGAGAGTCCAGAGCGCCTTCGGGGAATAACGCCGGCAAGCAGTGCGGATCGCATCTGGGACCATATGGGACTCATAAGTCCCATGCGACCCATGAGTCTTATGGGAACGCCGAGAGCGCCGGGAACGCCGGGAACGCCGAGAGCGCCGGGAACGCCGGGAACGCCGAGAGCGCCGGGAACGCCGAGAACGCCGGGAACGCCAGGAACGCCGAGAACGCTAAGCGCCAAACGGTGAGAGGTGATTGGTGAGAAGTAAAATAAGCAAACCTGAGTTGCTTGGTGAAGGAAGACACAAGCAAACGCACTTTTGCAGGCTGTTATTCCGTTTCCGGCGTTCTCGGCGATTCCGGCGTTCTCGGCGTTTAATTCACTTAGCGGTCGGCATCACGAATTCCGGAGTGGACACAAGGTCCTCTGGCCAACGGCTCGTAACGGCTTTGAGACGTGTGTAAAAGCGAACGCCTTCCGGCCCATGGATGTGATGATCGCCAAACAACGATCGCTTCCAGCCACCAAAGGAGTGAAAAGCCATCGGCACCGGGATTGGCACGTTTATCCCAACCATCCCGATCTGCACCTGTTGAGTGAAAAGTCGGGCCGCAGCCCCGTTGCGGGTGAAGATCGCCACACCATTCCCATATTCATGTTTGTTAACTAGCTCGATCGCTTCTCCGAGAGTTTGTGTCCGGACCACGGCGAGAACCGGACCGAATATTTCTTCGCGATAGATTCGCATGGAAGGGCGAACACAATCGAAAAGAGAGCCTCCCAGGAAAAATCCTTCTTTTGGAAAGCTGGCCTCTCGACCATCAACGATCAATTCGGCTCCTTCCTTTATTCCAAGTTCGAGGTATGACCTAACGCGTTGTAAATGACTTTGGGTCACCAGGGGTCCCATCTCGGAACTATTTGCAGTGCCCGGCCCGATCCGCAGCGATTGAATCTTCGGCCGCAGGCGATCGATCAATGCGTTGGCAACTTTTTCGCCGACCGGGACTGCAACTGAGATCGCCATGCACCGCTCGCCCGCCGACCCAAAGGCCGCCCCAATGAGGGCATCGACGGCCTGATCTAGATCGGCATCCGGGAGAACAACCAAATGATTCTTGGCACCTCCAAGCGCTTGCACCCTTTTGCCGCGTTCGGTTGCCTGTCGATAGATCGATTCGGCAACGGGCGTGGAACCGACAAAACTTACTGCGGAAACATCCGCGTGACGAATAAGGTGGTTCACGACCTCCGCGTCGCCATGAACGACATTAAAGACTCCGTCAGGCAGGCCTGCCTCCTTGAGCAGCTCTCCGAGATGCACCGCCGTACTTGGGTCCCGTTCGCTGGGCTTTAGAACAAAGGTATTGCCGCAGGCCAAAGCAACCGGAAACATCCACATTGGGACCATGGCCGGAAAGTTAAATGGGGTAATCCCGACAACGATTCCCAAAGGTTGACGGAACGAAAAGGCATCTACACCTGTCCCAACCTGATCGGAATATTCTCCTTTAAGGAGTTGCGGAATACCGCAGGCGAACTCCACGACTTCGAGGCCGCGAATCAGTTCCCCAGTCGCATCCGGGATAGTCTTACCATGTTCTGCCGAAATGATGCGAGCCAGGCGGCTCTGCTCGCGTTCAACTATTTCTTTGAATCGAAAAAGAATGCGGGCACGGCGCAGTGGCGCCGTGGCACTCCAAGATGGGAATTGTGCAGTCGCGGCACTGACCGCGGCATTTACCTCCTCTGGCGAAGCAAACGGAACAAATCGCGCGACTTGGCCGGTGGCTGGATTGTACACCGGCGCTTTTCGCTCGGCCCGACCGATAACCGCTTTACCGCCGATCCAATGCGGCACGACCGCGTCCGCTAGTGCCGGAATTTCGCTGGCCAGAAGGGGGGCAACTGAATGGTTCATAACGAGCTGTAGGAGCTGACTACAATAAAGATTGTTTTATTGAACCTGGCAAAGTTGATTTCGTTGTCACTGGTTCCCGCGCCGTCGGGCTTCGGCGCGAATGCACGCGTTTTACTCCCGGCTTGATCTATTCGCTTCGAATCGGATCAATAACCCTCGCCCGGACCAGGGAACCGGGGTACGCGATGACCAGTTCAACCAAAGCACCTCTGGCCCATTCCGGGTTGGCTCCCCCGCGATCGAAAAGAAAGTTGCCGATTGAATAAAAGACTGGGCGCCCGTGGACAATCTCACGGTCGAGAACGTGATGTGGCCCCGAGCCGATCACGACATCGGCGCCCGCATCAATCCACAGGGAAGCTTTGGTCCGGCAAAGCGATTGATCGTTATCAGCATCCCAATGGCAAAGAACAATGCAAAATTCTCCCGCCCTTTTGGCTTGGGCGATGGCATCTGGAAGGTCGCTCGTGTCCCAAGGGCAGATGCCGGGACTGGTCGCGCTCGCGATGGGTGAACAAAAGCTTGGGTCCGCACAACCGAAAACTGCGAGTCGAATTCCGTTCCGATTGAATCGAGCCGGTGTCAAAGCGGAACCGAGATTTGAGCCACCACCGATCGGCTTAACCCCTGCCTGATTGAGCGCAAAAATCGTCTGCTCAAAACCGGCCAAGCCGAAATCCCCGGTGTGATTGTTGGCGACGAGCATCCCGCTGAGGCCTGCCTTCACTAACAAATTCGGTGCTTCCACCGAAGCCCGAAACCGGTACGGCTTGGATACGGGTGGGAGACTTGATGCGCACAGACTACACTCCAAGTTCGCCATCGCTAGGTCAGCCTGCCGAATCGTCGACTCCCAGGGTTGGAACAGGTCGACCCCATCCAGAATCTTCTGTTGGTTGGTCCGCCCAAGCATGACGTCTCCGCCCACCAAGGCCCGGATGGTGCCTTGAGCCTTAGGCACCGTTAGCACCGAGAACTGACGGCGGTTTTTTACCAGATCTGCCAACGGCAGAATTTCGGGCCGTCCCTCGAGTTGGTGTACGACCAGGTCGCTCAGTCCCAAAGAGCCGGGTGTCTTCGAACTCCAGAGTGCAGCGACGTGATTGTCGAAAACGAAGATCACGCCATTGTGTTCGTCATCAGGCTGAAGATGAACTAACCCCTGAGAGTCGGCATGTGGTTCGTCGAGGTCGACTCTCGCTAACAAACTCAGTCTAGGGATCAGGCGCCTGGCGTCTGACCACGGGATCTGCCAACCGGCTTGGCGCAGCCCATGGATAATGAAATTTGCGCAATCGCCGCCGAGCCCGACCTCCGGGCCGGTTGCCCCGGGGGCGGTGAGTTTGTTTCCGAAAAATATATAAGGGAGATTAAATTCTGCAGACAGGGTTTGCTGAAACCGGGAAACGACATCAGCAACACAGGTGATGCGCAATCGTTTTGAATCGAAGGTGCCCAAAGGAGTTTCAACCTGGACGAACAACTCAGCGACTCCGTAACCGGTTCTCTGGTCGAAAGCGCGGAGTAGATCTTGACCCTGCAAAATCGGCTCATTGGACAGGGGCACCTCGTCTCGATAAATCCAGTGAGGAGCTCCGTTCGCGAATCCCAACTCTTGATCGCTCGAGCTATAACTATCAAAGGTCGACCGAAGGCAGCTCCAGCGCACACTCTTGGCGTCCGGCGGGAGTACCGCTTCCAGTCTCATACCACCGAGCTCCGAGCGTAAAACCGTCAGGGCATTATCGACTGCGCGATTATGAACACGGATTTCTGGTAAATCCCCTTTGAGAGAGGCCATAAACTCGCCCCATCGATCCGCTTGCTCCGTGATACTGATTCGATCAGAAAGGGAACGAAGCCGATTCTTGGTGCTTGCAGATAATTGATCCAAGACAAGTCCTGGAATCGGCAAGTTCGAGGCCTTTAACTGGATGGCTCGAGCTGATCTGTCCGGTCCAGTTGTTGCGAACGGTTCAAATTCAATATCGGCGTTAGCGACTCGACAGGAGTACTCAACCGCCAGTGCTAAAAGCCGATCGGCTTGTCGAGCGTCATGGAGGTAAGGCGTCGAGACAGAAAAAGTAACAGCAGCTAGGTGTTTGATGGAGAGCGCGAAAAGGAAGATCTCCCGGAATCGCGCCTCAAGATCGTCGTCTAGAGTATTGGCGAAATAATCGAGATCGATTGACACAACAATCGGTTGGTCGCGCCGATCCAGTCCAGAGAGCTGGTTTTTCACACGAGCCAGGTCGGCAACGCTGTAACAATGAGAAACGTTCGGCTCAGAGCGTGGACAGACTTCCTCATGACCATCCAAGAAAACGCGAGACTCGTTTTGCAGTTGAAAGATTTGGGCCGGATTCAAATCCTTCGGCGGAATCCAAACCACCCGAGCGAAAGGAAGCGGCATGAGCGGTTCGATCCAGTTATAGCATTGGATTTTGCCCGATTCGCGCCAAGCGCGGATCAGATCGCTTTCCGAGTGCGGATCGATCGTCGAACGCAGCGCCAACCTGATGGAGTCGGAATTGAAGATCGGTGAAGCATCCGAGTGAGCGTCGAACAAAAATAGCGTGTACGGCCGATCGAGATCGAGCTGTTTGGCTAAGAAATAGAATGAACCTGCGTGCGAATCCTCAATATAAATCGGTAGCCTAGAATCATTCGCGAGGCCGTGATCGAGCCAGACGCTAATGAGAACAATGACTAACCAACGATAAAGCGAACCGTGATCTCGCTTTGTGCTGCCATGCAGGGGTTTCACAGATTGAAAGATGAGGATTCCAGTGGGGGCTATTGAATGCACCTGGATTCCAGATTCCGTGTTCTGACTCCCGGCTGTTAGTCACCTCACCTGTTGAATTCTTGGTGCCTTGATTAGATTCCGAAACAGGCGGATCCGACTGACACAGGTATCCTGATACTTGGCTCCAGGATAGACATCTCGAATGGTTAGGCGAATGGTTCGAATTGTTTGGGTCGAATCAGGAAGTTTAATGTCGAATGGGCTCATCTGATCGGGTAACTGAACAGACATGGACTCGCCTCCATTCACACTGAGATCGAGCTTTTTGATCCGATTATTAGCTCGAAACAACGAATCCGAAGCTACCAGTCCATTCGAAATTTGGAGGGTATCAAGTTTGACCGGAACCGAAGCCGCAATTTCTAACCATTGGCCTTCTCCGTTTCCGGGCACCCCCTCCGACCAACAGCTATCGGCCGCAATTTCACCGCTAGACTTGTTTACGTTGTCTGGTTTGTAGTCACCACCCGCCAGCGTAGAAGAAGCCGTGACCTTGAAATCGGTTAGTTCGAACTTCCAATGCCCATCCGTAGATATGTATTGCCCACCTTCGACCTTGTCCTCTTCCTTCCCATATGCTGACGAGTAGGTCTTGATTTCGGGAGAGGTCTCGATGGCAATATCGTCAGCAAAAGTGGGCTTGAAGTCGGTGAAATCCCACGTCCAGGTATCGTTGGTCGGATGTTGAAATCGTCCAATTTTTCCGCCCCGGATCTTCACGTCTTCCGGATTCACGGAGATCGCGCGGATCAGCACATGGCCCTTAGCGATAGGGCCCTTCCAAATTGCCGCCGTCGAAAAGAGATAAGTTAAAGTGTTGGGCGAAATATTCTCGGTATCCGATACGGTCTCTGTGTACTGACCGTACGGCGCGCGATAACTGACGGTTAGTAGACGGTGCTGTTTCGCCGTAAAATCGAGTTGGAACGTATACCACCTTGGAATCTTTATATCGAGCTCCTGCTGGATTCCCTCGACTTTCGGCGCGTCGCCCGATTTCACGGTATGCCGCAAAGGTTTGCCGTCCGTTGCGATGGTAAAATCTGTGAAAGAGTCCGTTTTCGCTGAGCCTTCCTCCATATCCATCTCGCTTCTTAACGCGACACACGGAAACGCTGCCAATACGGTAGTCTGATCTCCCGGATTGAAAAAATCATAGCGTACCCGGACGACCGCGGTTGTGGCGTAGAGATCTATCTCAAGATCCTCCGTTTGCATTTCGATTTTTTGCAGATTCGCAGGTACAAATTTGTTCTGATCGATCTCGCCCGAACTCGGATTGCCCTGGATATTGATCCCCGTGCTGTAGCCTCCGCCGTTTGCCAGACAGAGTGTTGACCACGCAACGGAGATTAGGATCGGGACAGCTTTCATCAGGGTTTCTGCTTAGCAGATCGGCCAGTCTCAAACAATCCAAAGAAAGCTCCGCTTCGATGCATCGCTATTAGGCCGGGGTTCGCACCTCTAGCACGAAGAATGATATATCGTATAAGAATGCGCACCTTGGTCCTGCTAGCGGGCATTCTGCTTCCGTTTCAATGCGCTCCGGCCAGCGAGATCGAATGGCAACCGTGGTCCGATTCGGTGTTCGCCAAGGCAAAACAGGAAGGCCGATTCGTATTGCTCGACCTCGGTACGGGTTGGTGCCACTGGTGCCACGTGATGGATGAAGTGACTTACCGGGATCCTGCGGTAATCGAGCTCATCCGGAAACGCTACGTCGCTGTTCGCGTCGATGCCGATTCGCGTCCGGATTTATCAAATCGGTATGAGGACTATGGGTGGCCAGCTACTATCGTATTTGGCGGAGAGGGTGGAGAAATTGTGAAACGTCAGGGCTATATCCCACCCAAACCGATGGCATCGATGCTCCAGGCTATCATCGATGATCCCACGCCGGGACCGTCCATTTTACCGGAGCAGAAAATGGCTTCCTCGGCAGACGCCTTCTTGACGGACAATGCCCGCAAAAATCTGCGCCAGGTCTTGATCGACGCCTATGACCCAAAAAATAAAGGATGGGGAACGATCCAAAAGTTCCTGAACTGGGATGTCATCGAATACTGCATGGTCCAGGCCAAACAGGGAGACACAGAATTCGGGCAAATGGCGCGGGAAACGTTTGCCGCTCAGCTCAACCTGGTTGACCCAGTCTGGGGTGGAGTGTGCCAGTACTCCACCGACGGAGACTGGAAACATCCGCATTTCGAAAAGATCATGCAGATGCAGGCCGAAAACCTACGCACTTATGCCGCAGCGTATGCGCTTTGGCGCGATCCGATATATCTGCAAACGGCTAAGAAAATTCGAAGCTATCTCAAGAATTTTCTCACTTCGCCGGACGGCGCGTTTTATGCCAGCCAAGATGCCGATCTAATTCCAGGTCAGCATTCGGCCGAATATTTTAAACTAAGCGATAGCGACCGCAGAAAACGTGGGATCCCAAAATTGGATCAACACATTTATTCGCGGGAAAACGGATGGGCTATCAACGCGTTGGCAACCCTCTACGCAGTAACCGGCGATGAGACTTACCTGGCCGATGCAATCCGGGCTGCTACTTGGATCGTCGCTCATCGCGCCTTCACAGATGGCGGCTTCCGTCACGATGAGGCGGGTCCCGGCGGTCCCTACCTCGGTGACACTTTATACATGGGGCGCGCGTTTCTAGCACTGTACGCCGCCACGGCCGATCGGGCGTGGCTTCAGCGAGCCGAACAAGCCGCTCAATTTATCTCCGCAAATTTCAACAACGAGATTGGGTTCGTCACGTCAGGGAATATTGGCGCGTTAAAATCGAATCCGCAGGTGGATGAGAACGCAGATTTGGTTCGTCTAGGGAACCTGCTCCATCATTATACCGGAAAAATGGCGTATCAGGAGATGGCTCAACATGCCATGCAATATCTATCGGCACCCGCCGCTGCAGACGGCCGTGGTTTCCTGGTTGGAGGCATTCTGCTGGCGGATCTCGAGATTACTGCACCTCCGCGGCACATCACGGTAGTCGGCCGAAAGGATGATGCCGCCGCCCGGGCGCTTTTCCTGACAGCTCTCCAAGATCCTTCGACCTACAAACGAATCGAGTGGTGGGACGAACGCGAAGGTGCCCTACCCAACAGCGACGTTGAATATCCGGCGCTGGAACAGGCCGCCGCATTTGTTTGCGGTGATAGAAGTTGCTCCGCCCCGATCTTTTCACCGGAAAAGCTATCCGGCTTGAGTCAAAAGAATATCCAACGCTGACCGAGGACGATAGTGCAGGCACTTGGAGAAGACTTTGGGCACACGCCGAGAGGATCCACAAGGCACCCAATGAAAGCAGTCCAGTCTTCCGCGGCCGCCCATGCGCGTCGACATAAGGCCGACGTTTGGTTCGCTGCCCCGGAGGGGAGGGATCGCGTCCTCGCGATCCGCGGCGCACGAGGATCCGACGTCGCGCTCAAGCATTCTACATCAGGCATCCGAAAGGCTATGTCGGACAGGCTGTGCGCCCTCCCCGCCCGGGGTTTTAACCCCGAGCAACCGGCGTTTTCGCTTGTTGGGACCTCCAGAGTGGGAGCATAATCGTGAGCTGTGTCCCGGGTAGTGCATTTCGAGCTTCACGCTGAGGACCCGGATCGAGCGATTCGATTCTACAAGACGCTCTTTGACTGGGAGTTTACCCGGTGGTCCGGACCGCAAGAATATTGGTTGATCAAAACCGGGCCTGATAGTCAACCGGGAATCAATGGCGGATTGATTCGACGGCGCGGTGTCATCGATGGCACCGCGGTGATCGGATATGTCTGTACCATTAACGTGGAATCGGTCGACGCGCTGGCCGCCGCTATCCCAAAAGAGGGTGGGACGATCGTGGTTCCGAAAATGGCTATACCTGGAATCGGTTGGCTCGCGTATGCAAAGGACACGGAGGGGAACATCTTCGGGGTGATGCACTCGGACGCTGCAGCAAAATAGGTTGCCGGGTTGTCCGAACCCATAACCAAAATTCTCTGTTCGCCGTCCTGACCCCGTTCGGCGACAGAGAACGGTGTATTGAGCTTGATTGGCACGAGCCGCTCTGGCAAATCGTATGACCGATGCGGCTTTTTATAGCAATTAGCCTCGCAGTTTGGGTTTGGCTGGGATCGCTCGACCAAGTCGCGGATGCTCAGCAGAGCTTTGCTGTCACTCAGGCAATTTTGAGCTACAGCTTGCATCTGTTTGTACCGGTGTCGATTAATGGGACCAAACGCACGTGGTGGGTTGTCGACACTGGAGCACCGGGATCTCTTATCTCGCCCTTTTTGCAGCGAAGGTTGTCTCTCCCGGCGCCCCCGTCCGGATCTAACGCAAAGGCTACCGTGAAGATCCACGGGAAAGACTGCCCGGTTGTTCTTGCCCAAAGCGTCGATTTCAATGGTGCGGAACTTGGACCCGGTTATCTGCTCGTCGAGCAAATCGACAAAATCGCAGATGAAAGGAGCAGCGTCTTTCCCGGAGGGTTCGAGAAGGGCGGACTTCTCGGAATGAATTTTCTCCTGAAACATGGAGCGCTCATTAATTACAAGACGTACCAAATATTTTTTACCCGACAGGGCTCAAGCCTCCCGCTGTCTCACGAGGGGTACGAAAAAATGGGGTACACCTACATTCCGTTACGCATCACGCCAAGGGGGTATGTCGAAGTCGACGGAACGATTGGCGGCTCGACCTACGGATTTCTCTTAGATACGGGCGCTTTCGTAAGCCAACTTGAACCCAAGATCCGGGAACGCAATCACCTCACATACAATTACACCGGCGCTATATTGTCGGCCCCTTACGCAGGGATCAAAAACGTCCGCTTGACGCAGGCGAAAGTTCCGGGCTTCAAAATTGGAAATCAAGATCTGAGCGATTTTCGAATCGGTTTTGCCGAATCTCATACTTTCGATCCCGGATTTTTGCACGAGTACGGCGGAGTCCTGGGACCTGACCTATTTCACTATCACGAAGCACTAATCGACCTAGGTAATCGCGCCCTATATCTCAAGCCCGACACCCGCAGTCATAAGCACTGAGATCTTCTCCGGGCCAGAAAGACTGCCAATCTAAGTAACGGAGTCGAAAAAAGGTTCAATTACGACGATTTTTTACTCCCGACGTTATTTACAAGAGCCGCAGGTTGCGCCAATTTCGGGCACCCCCGTCCGCAGCAATGGTTGATAAAGGCGCTCAGCTCCCGGAACTATTCGATCAACACGGCAAAGCCGGTCTCCTTTATTCGGTTCGGACGAGCCGAAGAGCCAAGCGGGTGATTCTGCAGGTGACAGAATTTGGCCTGCTCCAGGTCGTCTTGCCTCGCGGGATGCGCCGCAGTTTGATCCCAGATGTTCTTAGAGAGCATCGCAAATGGATTGACTTCGCGACGAGCCGAGCCAGGGCGCGCTTTCTAAGCCAACCCCTGGTGGAACGATTCAGTCCACCAACTGAAATCCGGCTTACCGCACTTGGAGAGATCTGGACAGTTACGATAAGAAACTATTCCCACGCCAAGCCGGTCATCGAACAGCCCCAACCTTTCACACTCCGACTGGCCGGTGATCTTCGCGATCCGCTCACGTGGTCGGGTCTTTTACGCTCCTGGTTGGCGCTGCGGGGAAAGCAAGTTTTGGTGCCATGGCTTTCCCAAGTAAGCGAGCAAACCGGCTTACGCTTCCGTAACGCCACTGTTCGAGTCCAACGGACGCGTTGGGGGAGCTGCTCGGTAAATCGCCATATCAGTCTAAATGGCCGGCTGCTTATGGTAGAACCAAAGATCGCGGAGTACGTAATGATTCACGAGCTGTGTCATACGCGAGAGATGAATCATTCCCCGCGATTTTGGAATCTGGTAGAGCGTCACGAACCAGATTATCGGCGGCTGGACCGCGCCCTAACGATCGCTGCCCGCCAGATGCCTTGGTGGGCGAACTCTTAATAGCGAATAGCCGATGGCCAATCACCGAACGCCCGGCTCGAGGGCGCCTCGCGGCCAGTTCGTAAACATCTTTTGTTCCGCCACGATATTCGGCGGAAAAATCACCGGGGGCTTCGATTCGATCAGTTCCGCTTTTCTCAAAACGAACTCCGGAAAGAATCTGCCGCTAGCCGCTTCATAAACATGATCGCCAGAAAAGTAACCGTACAAACGATACTCATAATTGTTGTCTGAACCGATGGCGTTCCGCGCTCGATCCGGAGCAAGGGCTATTTTCTCGTTGAGCATCACGAGCTTCGCTCGATCCCAGCTTTCCCCAGGCGCTTTTACATATCCCCAGAAAAAGAAATATTGGCCAACTAGCCGGCGGCCAACAAAATAGTCACCCGGCTGTTCAGCCTTGGCGCGTTCTGCTGCTTCCGGACTGACCTGCAGACCGTTGCTGCTTGTCGGAGAAATTGTCTGACAACCGGCTGCCAGAAATGCAAAGAGGAGCGCTACAATTCTTGGATAGAACCTCGAGGTTTTGGTCATTTAATGGGCTTAGAGGGCGTTCGTCCGGCCGGGAGCGAGTTCAGCGACCGCTATCGGGCAACCCAACGTCCCCCGGGAGAACTCAAGACGGGTAGTTCATCCATCATGTACTGGGTCTTCCCGATTGCGGCGGTCATCGGCGTTCCGGTTGCCTGGTGCCAAAGAGCAGCCATGCTCTGGCCCTCCAGGCTTTGTCCTTGGTAGCAACCCCACGACTGAACATGCGCACTTCGCGCAAAAAGGCCCTTTTTCAACTTTGATCTAAGCTCATTCTTATGAAGCCACGCTTTAGAGGCACTTCCGATTTCGTTGCTGTAATCAAACATCATGCAGTCGCTGTTGGAGTGCCCAAAATAGTCGAATGAAATGATCTTGTAGGTTCGGCGGTCTTCGCCGCCATTCAGATAATCACAGAGTTGATCGGCCGTACTAAACATCACCAGCTTTACTCCATACTTTGTCTGAACAGAACGAATGATGCTGAAAACGTCCTCGTGCTCCTGCGCTTGTCTGGCTTGGTAAGCTGGAGCGTAAAGCAACCAGGTTATCTGAATCTGGGGATCCAGAGTCTGCGTCAGTTGCTCGATTCGAATTCGACTGGCCCGAACAAAATTCAACCACCAATGATCATGCGGCTCCAGTTTCGTTTTCTCCCATTTCCAGAGAGAGACGCCCCCGGTCACGACAATCGCTTCGCTGCCAGGTGCTGCTGCTGCGACCCGGCTGAACCAGAACGCCGTCGCTAGGATTACCAACCAAAGCTTTTGCACACTATTGAGGTTCCCTTTCGCCGAAGACTAGAGGTTCAAAGAGGAAGTTAGAAGGTGAAAATTCGAGGCTTCACTGGTTGCTAGCTCGGGTTGGTTGCAGATGTCGGGGAACGCCCCTGGTCTCAACGACCGTTCGAGTCATAATGCTTTTCGCGCTAACATTTCGCAGTTATTTCAGTGGCAATCGATATACACCAAATGGCTCGGAAATCTTGCTCACTCCGTGATTAAAACGTGGCATCAAGTGAATCTGTGAGTTGGTCACATAAAGGGAGCCGTCTGGCCCAAAACTCAACGTGTCAGGCCATTTTAGCCTTGCGTCTTTCGTCACTACTTCCAGCTGCTTGGTGGCTAAATTAGTCCGCACGATGGCGTCCTGTTCGATTGCGGTGGAGTAAATAAATCCGTTGCGAAACGCCAGTCCGTCGGCAGCCGGAACGGTCGCGACCGTCTCGATGCCTTTGGAGAGATCGGCATCGGTCAGATTGATGTTTTCAAGATCCCGGACCGGAATTCGGTAAAGAGTGCGTCCAGTCAACGCTTGATAATAAATGAAGCCGCCTTCCTTATCGTAGGCGATTCCATCCGAATGAATCTGCACTGGTTCTCCGCTCTTCGGGTCGATAAGCTTAACGCCTTCTATGTTGAGGGTGACCGATGGTTCGCCTTTCGTTGAGGGATGATTCTGCAGCACTCGACGGGATTGCCCGTTTTTTAGATCGACGACAACAAGTCCGCCGATGCCAGAATCGGTGACAAATGCGAACCCGTTCTGCGTGTCAATCCGCACATCGTTGAGATAGCTCTTCTTCGGCGCAACCGAGTCCGGGAATACAATGTCCCGAACGACTTTGTTGGTCTTCAGATCGATCTTTACGAGTTTTGCGCCTCCCGAAACAACACCTTCGAATTTAACGGAGGCGGGATCAAGGACCCAGAGCGCGCCTTGGTCGTCCGCCACGACGCTTTGGACACAGACGAAGCGCCGATCGACCGGACCTTCACTCGAGTTCCAATTTTCATCAGGATACGGGGCCAACCCACTCTTCTCGTTCAGCTCAGCAACTGAAAGCGAATGACCGTCTGACCAATACGGAAAGTTGACAAAGATGCGCCCGTCTGACGCTACGGTAATCCCAGTAACTTGCTGAGCAGGAAAACCCGCGACCAGCTGAAGGTTCGGATCCTGTTGAGCGTTGGCAGGTAGGATGAGAAGAAGAAACATTAGCGACGCGAGTTTGTGCGGGACAGCTCGTGACGGCCGAAGGTAAGGAGTTAGTATCATTTTCATATAAAACAATCCGCTGGTTTCGTACTCAGCGAACGGCGGGCGGACGCTTCGGTAGGGACGCGCTCCCGCGCGTCCGTCGGTCTCTACCGCCGATTCACTCGATCGGTTGCGGCACTTTGAGTGGCGGCAAGGTTTTGTGGAGAAAACGGCGCTCGCACTCGAGCCATTCCGGGAGTTGCAGCTTTGATCCGAGCGATTCGCGCGGTTCGTCAACGGTAAATCCAGGAGGATCAGTAGCGATTTCGAATAATACTTCACCCGGTTCACGAAAATAAACGGAACGAAAATATTTTCGATCTCGCACCGGAGTCACACCAATCCCAGCGTTACTTAGCTTCGACTGCCAGGCCAATTGTTCATCGTCATTTGCGACCCGCCACGCGACATGATGAACCGTTCCCGGCCCGATCGTTCCGGGCTGGCGACGACCGAGCGCGACGACCTCAATAAAGCCGACCTTTTCCGTCTCACCAAGAACGAACAAGGCTGAGGCGTCGGCTGTTGCTTGTAGACTTGCGCCCAGGCGGTCAGCAAAGAATCGAAGAGAGTCCGTGCCAGCGACCACCGACATGGTGATGCCGAACAACCCCCGAATCGCGAATGATTCTGGTATTCCCCCGCCCTTCCAAAATGCGAACGGTCTCGGGGTGGGATCTTCCACAATTTCGAGCTTCATTCCATCCCGATCGTTGAATTCCAACCGAGTGAAATTCCAGCGGTGGACAGGGGGCGAAACCTCGACAGAACGCTTCTGCAGATATTCCTGCCAAAAAGGGAGCGAGCCCATAGGTACTGCAAAACTGACGCTAGCTATCTGACCGGTTCCGGCCGTTCCTCTAAAATTCTGGGCCAAAGGGAAAAAAGTCAGAATGGTTCCGGGAGAACCGACGGCATCACCGTAATAAAGATGATACGTATTCGGGTCGTCGAAATTGACAGTGAGCTTGACCAGACGGAAGCCAAGGATGCCGCAATAAAAATCGACGTTCGTTTGAGGGTCACCTGCCATTGCGGTGACGTGGTGAATTCCTTTCAGTGACTCCATAACGAAGAGGTGCCTGTCTGCGCCTTTTCTCTCGTTCAAGCAGCACAATAATCAAGAGTAGCCTGATCCCGCCGTGGAACCAGGAAAGTAGCCTGATCCTCCCTCCTTCGTTCCCCCAAAACCCACAAACTACGGCGGGCAAGCCAGGCTCAGGAGGGTACAGCGTGCAAGAGGTGAGAAGTGATTGGTGATTAGTGAGAGAAGGCGGTGGGAGACTTCTCCGAGGATTTGCCGATAGGCATCCACCATTCACCAATCACTTCTCACTCTCACAATCTCTGGAGTCCTGAGGCTGGCTTGCCCGCCGTAGTTTGTGGGTTTTGGGGGAACGAAGGAGGGAGCATCGGGCTACAAAGCGTCAGTTACCGAACGAAAATAAATTCCACCTTTTTTTCTCGTCCGAGCTGGAAAGTTTCGCCACGAGAGTGTTGTGGAATGGCGCTTTCGCCGGGACTCCTTGGAATGTCGGCATCACGTAGGTATTCATCGCGACGCTCACGATATCGCGAGACATCTTCAGGCGCCGATGCGTGTTCACGAACGTCGTTGGATCTTGGTAGTTGTTGAAATCGCGGGTGAAGGCGGTATGCACAACGCCAATTGTGAGATTTTTGTGCACTTCGAAATGCAGATGGGGCGGATAAAGTCCGTGGGCATTACCAATCGTACCGATCTGTTGTCCTTTGCTGACGGGCTGACCTTCAGCGACCAAAATCTTATCTAAGTGCCCGTAGAGCGAGTCGACGAACTTGATCTGACCACCTTCAATATAGGCGTGTCGGACTACAACCACGTTGCCCCATGCCCGCCGGAAGTCGCGAGCGAGCGTTACTACGCCAATTCCGATTGAGCTAACCGGCTTCTGATAAGCAACGCCTGGACCAGCAGCGCTAACCCAATCCTCACCGAGATGACCAACAATGGAAAACCCGCGAGACTTACAATACCCGTCTGCATTTGGGCCTCCTACCGGAAAGTCAAACCCGTCAGCAATCCGGGTAGCAGAAGTATTTGAATCGCAAAGTGCGGAAGTGACGAAGGCGAAAGCGAGTCCAATCGCAAGCAACAACCTGGACATGCCGCAAGGTTTTAGACGTGAATCCAGCAGATCGCAAGTCGCAAAAGCAAATTTGCGACAATTTTTAAATTTTGAGACTTACGGAGTTTTTTAGAAGGATGACAATCCTCGACTCAGTTGGATTTCATCATTTCCTCGAATCCGCTCTCGAGTTTGGCTTTGCGTCCAGCGCCAAGCGATCCGGCTCGAGCAGGCTTTAGAGTTGCGCTATCGGCCCTTCAGCGGAAGCCGCTCCCTTTAGGCGTTAGTATCGGTTAGCCGTTTGCCGTCCACACTGAGCGGATTATCGCTGGTGTCGAGGCGTGGGTAGAGTTCCACACGCACGAGCTAGCACACGCGGCTCAAACCCGGCGCGGACCACCCAAATAGACATGCCAAGTCACCAGCGCGCCGAGGTTTTCGCCCTACCGAACAGGAATCCCGTCTTCCCTTCAGGCGTACGAACCGCTGCTGACGATTCCCAGCGCTGCGCGTCGTTCTTTCCGCTCTTTCGCTACGCTCGCTTCGTAACCACTTTCACGAAATGCGCGCAGAGGCGATTCGGGGATACCGCGCTTTTTTCGCCATTGGCGCAAGACGGGCCGGACATCGGTGGCATACGCGTCCCGCAGCAACTCCTCAGCATCGATCTGCGCATTTCGTTTTTGGAGTCGACTCAGCTCCGCGTGATCAACGAGCACAGCCTTGGCAAATAGTTCCTGGGCTGTTGCGACGGTTTGAATCATCGCCTCGATTTTCGGCTTATCGATGTGCGATTGGTCGATCATGTACGCCAGTTCCGGCTTGGTCCCGGATTCCCATTCGAAAAAGAGGATCTCGTGAAAAATTCGGAAAACCTGGTAGGGATCAATCGATCCGAGCGTCAGATCGTCGTCTGCATAGCGGCGATCATTGAAATGGAAGCCTCCAAGCATCCCTTCATCCAATAGCCAAGCAACGATCTGCTCGATATTCTGCGTGGTATAATGGTGACCGGTATCCACCAAGACTTTTCCCTGTGGACCAATCTCTTTCGCGACGACGTAAGCCATTCCCCAGTCGGCCAGGTCGGTATGATAAAATGCAGGTTCGAAAGGCTTGTATTCCACGAGCATCACTTGATCAGGACTGAGTGCTTCACCAACTTCTTTGAGACAGTCGGTCATCGCCCGCTTACGCCATCGGATATTCGCTTGGCCCGGATAATTAGATCCGTCGGCAAACCAGAGCGAAAGATATTTGCTGCCTACCTTCTTAGCAATCTCGACACTATCGAGAAGATGCCGCTTGGCGGCGGAGCGCGCCGCCTCATCCTGATTGCAAACGGAACCATACTTATAAACCTGGTCCTGAAAGACGTTAGGATTGACGGCGCCCAACCGAATTCCCAGTTTTTTAGCGCGCTCGACCACCGTCAGCGGATCTTCGCCCGGTTGAAAATCCCACAGCACATGTACTGCTACGGTGGGACAGCAACCGGTGTACCGATGGACTTGCGCTGCGTCGGCCAATTTATCATCCATGGTGATGGCGGCAGCGTCCTGGAGAAACTTGCCAAAGCGAGTGCCCGTATCGGCAAAGGCCCAACTCGCTGTCTCGATCTGGAAATGATCGAGCGCGTCTAATATTTTCTGGGATTGAATTTCTTGCATAGAAAACGATTCACCACGGGGGCGCGGAGTGTAACGAAGAGAATAGCCAAACTACAGATTTCACAGATTGATTAAAAACCACAAATTGACGCGAAGACACGAATTGAGCTCCTCTTTAATTCGCGTCGATTCATGTCTATTCGCGGTTTATATTCCGGTCATAAGGGGCCTCTGGCGACCGCCGTCGTTTCCGCTCCAATCAAGCGTTAGTTTTCAACCAAGACTCACCCGCTACAAACAATATAGTTAGTTTTTTGGGACCGTGCGCACCAAGCACAAGAATCCGTTCGATGTCCGCCGTGCGGCTGGGGCCAGTGACAAATGTACAGAAGCTCGGAAATTTGTCGCCGTAGCGTCGCTGAAGCAGTTCAAAAGCGGCTGGCAAATCGGGAAGAAGTTGCGATTCATGGGCCACCACCAAGTGATGGGGTGGCAGAACTGACAGCGATCTCCCTCCCGCGCTTCTAGCAGTAAGCAGAACGCCCCCCGTTTGCGCAACGAGCGCATCACATAGGGTGATCCCGGCAGCCACTTTTTCCAACTCGGCAGTAGCAGTTTGTGCCGCAACTTCTAAAGTCGAGATTCCCAAATCTCGGACCAATCCGCCCAACACAGCGTCCGCCTGGTGGGCGATTAATTTCCATCCCTCTGTTTTGGCAGTTTCAGCCAGCTGTTGCGCTGCCTCAGCAAGACCGGCGCAGCGCACAAAATTGGTCTTCAGGTCGGCGCTTTGCCGCGCAAATAGGGTTATCCGTTCGGAATGCTCTTCGGGAACCTGTGGAAGCCACTGCCGGAATCCCGCACCACTCTCGACACTTACTGCCGGTCCATGTCCCGAACTCGGGTGTTTGGCCGGGTAGCGGACAGCCTCGCGGATCCGTTCCAAGATTTGTTCGCGGGAGCTCATAGGGGCCAAAAGTGAGTGATCGATTTCGTCCTCGAACCTAGTAGACGCGCGTTCATGAACGTCTCCTTCTCCAAATGTCGCGGAACGATCGACTAGCAAAGACGGGGAGATCTCTGCTTTTGGTCCACGCGCGGGCAGGATCCAACGCGGACCCGTTGACCAAACGGTGAAGCGGTTGAAAAAGGCGGCCGGCCCGAGTTGCTATGCGGTACCAAAACGGATGGTTCATCAGGAACGCGAAAAGGCGGAATGCGCTGCGCCCGATTATCCCATCCGCCGCAGCGACCGCATTGCGCCGGTTGTGCAAAAGATGGTGATGCAAATCGATGCGAACAGGACAAGTCTCCGTACAAGCTCCGCAAAGCGAAGATGCTTGCGAAAGGTGCTGCCATTCGGACAAACCGCGGAGATGAGGCGTGATGACCGATCCGATCGGTCCTTGATAGGTAGTCGCGTAGGTATGTCCGCCGACATTGCGAAAGATCGGACAAACGTTCAAGCAGGCTCCACAACGAATACAATGGAGAGCGTCCCGCTGTTCCACATCGGCCAAAAGGTGGGTGCGACGATTGTCGAGCAGGATAACGTGCATCTCTTCCGGACCATCCAGTTCATCAGGTTGGCGGGGGCCTCCGACCATTGAATTGTAACAAGTCATCTGCTGACCGGTTCCGGCCGTCGCTAGCATCGGAAGAAACAAGGCAAGATCGGACAACTTCGGGACGACTTTCTCTATACCAAGCAGCGCAACGTGAATTTTTGGAAGGCTGAGAGTTAATCGAGCGTTGCCTTCGTTTTCGGTGATCGAAATCATTCCGGTTTCAGCCACCGCAAAGTTTGCCCCGGTGATTCCGATATCGGCTTTGATATACTCCTGCCTAAGCGCGGCTCGAGCCGTCATGGTTAGCGCTTCGGGATCCGAGGTCGACTCGGCACCGAGTTTTTTTTGAAACAGCTCGCTGATCTGACTTCGAGTCAGATGCATCGCCGGAAAGACGATATGATACGGCGCTTCCTCTCGGAGCTGGACGATATATTCACCCAGGTCGGACTCGATTACTCGAAAGCCGGCAGATTCCAGCTCTTCGTTCAGATGAATTTCTTCGGAGACCATCGTCTTCGACTTGATGATCGAACGCGCACCCTTTTGCCGAGCCAGATCAAGAATATATTTGCGGGCCTCGGCTGAATCATTGGCCCAGAATACCTTCGCTCCTCGCGCCGAAATGTTGCGCTCGAATTCAAGTAGGTAGCGATCAAGATGATTGATGCATTCCCACTTTATTTCTGCTGCGGCGGTCCGCGCAGATTCCCAGTCCTGAAAGCGGGCGGCATTGTTGCCCCGGACGATCTCGTAGCCGCGGATCGCCTTCCGAATCATCCCTCGATGCGTTAGGTCGGAGGTGAACTTGGTGGCTTCCTTTTTAAATATTTCCGCGGTGGTTGCCATTTATGGGGGAAATTAGGTGCAGAAGACGATGGCGTTCAACTCATGCCGGTGCGGACGCCCCTGATCGGTAGGGCGAAAGCCTGATACCGTCTCAGCGGGATCGGCTTGAGCCGCATGTGGTGATACCCGAGATATCGTTTAGGCGATGTTCGAAGGGAGTGATGAACGCATGCAGAAAAGCACGCGAGTCCCGGTTGCACAGAACGGCTCAAACCCGGCGCGGACAAGGCCACAACCATCACAGCGTTTCCGACGCGCCGAGGTTTTCGCCCTACCAGCCATGGCTTGGTGGTCAAGCTCTACGACCATTGGGCCAGCACCTCCGCGAGATGGATCGCCTTCATTTTGGAACCGGTTCGCTTTAACAATCCTTCCAAATGCATTAAACAGCTCGAGTCGTTCGAAATCAGATACTCGGCTCCAGTCTGAGTGGCCAAATCACATTTCGTTTCACCCATAGCGGTGGAGATCATCGGGAATTTCACAGCAAACAGTCCTCCAAATCCGCAACAAACGTCGGCGTCTTCCATTTCGACCAATTCCAACTCGCGGACGTGGCTGAGGAGAATCCGTGGTTGGGAGCGAACGCCGAGTTCGCGCAGTCCATGGCAACCGTCATGAAAGGTCGCTTTGCCTGGAAACCGGCTCTGCAGATCGGTCACACCCAGACGATCGACCACAAACTGAGAAAACTCGTAGGTCCGTTCGGCTAACGCTTTTGCGGCCTTGGCCTGGTCCGAGTTTTGGAAAATCTCCGGATAAAAAACGCGCATCATCGTGGCACATGACCCGGAAGGTACGACAATGGCCTCGGCGCCCTGCAGACGGCTAACCACTCGAGTCGCAACACTGCGGGCATCGTCCCAGCAACCGGCGTTAAAGGCCGGTTGCCCGCAACATGCCAAACTCTCATCAAAATCAATCTGGTGGCCTAGCTTTTCTAGCACCCTGACTACGCTCTCGGCCACCTCCGGATAAAACTGGTCAACGTAACAAGGAACGAAGAGCGCAATTTTCACCGTAAGAATGCTTCCGGCAGGCCCCCATCGACCCCGATCACCTGACCGGTGGTTTTGCTCAGTCGATCTGACAACAACAGGAAATACGCCTCAGCTTGATCAGCTGGAGTAATCGGATTCTTGAGGAGACTTCGATCCGCATAGAATCGGGCCAGTTTGCCTACCAGTGTCTCGGTCGATTCATTCTCAGAAAATGGAACTTGATACTTTGCCAAGGACGAGATTACCCGGTCACGCGGAAACATCGTGCTTCCTTGCACGACGGTCGCCGGTGCAACACAGTTGACTCGGACCAAAGGCGCAAGCTCAATCGCAAGTTCCCGCACCAAGTGGTTAAGCGCAGCCTTGCTGGCGTCGTAAGCAAAACTCCCTTTTTTCGCGACGACAGCGTTAGCACTTGAAGTAAGAACGATCGAGCCACGCAGATTCTGTTCACGTAAAATCTTACCGGCTTCATCCGCCACAACGTAAGATCCAGTGACATTCACGTTCAAAGTGAGCTGAAACTTTTCATCCGGTATGCGCCCAGAGGCATCAGGCGGAATAAAAATTCCGGCCGTTACGACCAAAGTGTCCAGCCCGCCGTAGGCCAGTACAGCTTGGCGCAAAAGCCCGCGCACGGAGTCCCGATTCGTGATATCAGCGGCCAGTCCAACCGCCGGTCCGCACCCTGAAATTCCGGAACCAGCCACACCGATTCCCGACCCTAATTTGCCGGTAATCTCGGTCGCGGTCTGATCGGCCGCCGCAGCCGATAGATCGGCAGATATAACATGGCCACCCGCAACGGCTACGCGCATCGCCAGTTCCTTGCCAATCCCACTTCCTGCGCCGACGATGAGCACAATCCTGCGCGCAAGCTCATTTTCTGGCGGCATACGGCGCAGCTTGGCCTCTTCAAGCTGCCAATACTCGATATCGAAGGCTTCCTGCTTCGGTAGCGCAATGTACCGGTCAATCGCTTCCGCACCGCGCATGACCTCAACAGCGCAATTGTAAAACTCTGCGGTCACCCGCGATTCGCTCTTATCTTTCCCCCAAGCCACCATGCCCAACCCGGGGATTAAGATCACCGTCGGATTTGGATCGCGAATGGGCGGAGAGTCCGGCCGCCGGCAGCTTTCATAATAGGCACGATAATCAGAACGATAATGCTCAATCCCTTCCGCCAGCAGGGATTTTAGCATTTTCAGATCGCGCGACCCGCAGTCCCAATTTACATAGAGCGGCTTGATCTTCGTCCGCAGGAAGTGATCCGGACACGATGTACCCAGAGAAGCTAATCGTTCAGCGTCGTGGCTGTTGACAAAGCGAAGGATCTGTTCGTCAGCTTGGACCGTTCCGATGAACCGCCTTTGTTGGCTTACCTGTCCGCGCAGCCACGGTAACAACTGGGCGAGGAATTCCTCCCTCTCCGATTGGGTCAGTTGAGGGTGTTTTTCTCCTCCAAACGTATTGCTTCCTTTGTCTTTCGCAGCGATGAACTCGGCGGCCCGCTCAATCAGGGAAAGGGAAAGTTCGTAGCACTCCTTGTCGTCATTGGCCCAATTGATCAGCCCGTGTTGGCCAAGGATTGCGCCCTTCGCTTGCGGATGCGCTTTGCAAAATTGTTGAAGCTGCAGCCCGAGTTCAAACCCCGGCCGTTGCCAGGGCAGCCAAAAGACTTCGTCACCGTAGATTTCTTTCGTCAGTACCTCACCGTGCTCGGCTGCGGCGATTGAGATAACCGCATTGGGGTGGGTATGATCCACGTGCCGAAACGGCACGAACCCATGAAGAGGCGTGTCAATCGAGGCGGCTCGGGGATTGAGGTTAAACGTGCAGTGCGGATACGCGGCAACCATTGCGTCTTCTAACGGACTCTTTGCTCCCTTCTCGGCCGAGGCTTCATAGCTCGAACGCAGGCGCTCGAGCTTGTTCAGGTAGAGACTCGCGAAATTTTCTCGTTTCGAAGTGCGCAGATCACCGCCCGAGCCTTTAACCCAAAGCACCTCCACCTTTTCTCCGGTGAGGGGATCGGATTGCAACAATTTGGCGGAAGTATTACCTCCGCCCGTGTTGGTGATGCGTTGATCAGAACCAAGGAGATTCGAACGATAGATAAGCCGATCGACTTCATCTAATCGGGTGGCAACAGCATCATCCCACAGATAATTCACATACCTCGTATTCATGTCGTAATTTTGCGGAATCTTTCCTTCCCTTCCGACCAGGAACCTGTCTCCTGCGGAGTGAACTCATCGATCGCATAGGAACGGCGGATCACCGCTCTCAACTCAGCAAGCGAACTCAGTTCTCCGGCAGCGATTGCTTGAATTAAAAGGTTGCCCAATGCAGTCGCTTCAACCGGGCCAGCGGTTACCCGCAATCCTGAGGCGTTTGCGGTAAATTGGTTGAGCAGGCGATTCTGGCTTCCGCCTCCGACGACGTGCAGTACCTCAATTTTTTTGTTCAACAAGCTGCTGAGTTGGTCGAGCTGAGTCCCATAACTCAAAGCGAGACTCTCTAGGATACACCGGGCCAAACTCGGGGCGTCGTCCGGGATCGGTTGGCTGGTTCGTTGGCAAAAAGACTGAATTTTTTCGATCATCTGTCCTGGCTTCAGAAACTCCGAAGCGTTGGGGTCAATCAATGATCTCAGCGGGGCTGCACTTTCTGCCGCGTGTACGAGATGGGCATAGTCGACCTCGCTGCCTCGCTGGATCATTTCTCGTCGCGTTTCCTGAAGTATCCAGAGACCGAGAATATTGCGGAGAAAACGGACAGTTCCTTCATGTCCGAGTTCATTTGTATAATTGGCAGCCATGAAGTCGGGCTCTAAGCGCGGCGCCAACAGCTCAACTCCGAGCAGGGACCACGTTCCGGAGCTGAGAAAGGCCCAATGCTCGCCCTCGGCCGGAGCGGCTGCGACTGCCGCACCGGTATCATGCGAACAGGTCGCGAAAATTGGGAAGGTTCCAAGTTCGGTTGCTATGCTCGGCGAAACTTTTCCGATCTGAGTCCCCGAGACTACGACGGGTGGAAACAGCTGACGAGGCAGACCCAGCTCGTTCACCAGCGCGTCTGACCAATCGTTCAAGACCGGGTTAAAAATTTGCGTCGTACTCGCCAAGCTTCGTTCCATGACAGGCTCGCCGCTGAACAAATAATGAAGGTAATCAGCGATTCCCAGGAAGTTCCGGGCGAGGTCCACGAGTGGCCGGCGATGCAAGACGTCATCGTAGAGTTGGTAGACCGTGTTGATCTGCATGAACTGGACCCCAGTCTCACGAAAGATCAGTTCACGTCCCGCCTTCTTGAGAAATGCCGGATAGGACTCATCCGTGCGACTGTCGCGGTAATGAAAAGGCGTTCCGAGCAACGGTTCGCTCTCCGAAAAATAAGCATAATCAACGCCCCAAGCATCTATGCTGAATCCGTCGATCTGCGATACGCGCGTCTTTGCGGCTTTGACACCGTTCTGAATTTGGTCGAAAAACCGCAATAGGTCCCAGCGCAAAGATTGACCAAGGCGAGTGGGACCTGTGGGAAATCGATGGCATTCCTGTAGGCTAACCTTGTCGTCGACGAGGTGACCAAGCACAACACGGCCACTCTCAGCGCCGAGATCACAGGCGACATAATTTTTCGCGCTACTCATGAGGGGGGGATCGGAAGGGTTTCAAGGCGCTGGGATTCGGAAACGTCTGCACTTTCTACTTGTACACCGAACGTTGAACGGAAGTCCATATACCGCATTCTTCCAATCCGGGTTAGGTCCCGATACGAAAACTTTCGAGTCCGAGGATCCGCGCAACTTTTTCAATTTCCTTTCCGACGTGGCCTACCCCAAGCGCGCAATGGTGAGTTGGCCCTTCCGTGCACCACGCGTTCATAAATTCGGCAGGCCCAACCGGGAATCGGATCCGGGAATTGGTGTTACCGATACGTAAGATCGGGCCAGGAATAGATTCTCCCTCGGATAAAAGTATCTTCAGGTTTCCTTTTCCGGTTTGGGTGAGGCTAAGAATCGTCACCGGCCCCGTTTTCACGCGTGCTTCAACCGAAATGCCTTGCCCGCGCTTGCCGTGGTAGAGACCCAGACCGCGCAATGCCGGTTTACCTTCCGCGATCGCCAAATGAAACGGCCCATCGTGTCCCATCAAGAGGAATTGGTCGACAAAATCCATCGCATAGAGCTCGGTAAACGAGCCGCCGGCTTCCAAGCGATCCATGATCAACATCGCGATAGCGTTCTTCGCGTCTCCCTCGCCGCTGCAAGGGATTCCGCGCCCGGTAAGCAACGTGTTTCCCAGAATCAACCCAGCGCCCAAAACCTCCTGCGCGCTAGCGTCAGCCCCCCGATAGTAGTAGGACAGACCATCAAGCCGAAAATCAGTCACTAGGCGGTCTAAACCAGCGGCAACCTTGGCACTCCACCGCAATGCTTCTGGTCGAGGAGCTCTTGCCAATGGGTCGGCAGGGCTATCGCCGCTTATTTCGAATAAGTCACGCGTACGAGCCAGGATCGTTGCCATCTCGCCGTCTGTTACCTGATCCACCCGAGTCTGAAGATCATCAATCTCGAGCAACTCGATATGAACGCCGGTCTGGCCGGTGATCATCGTGAAATCCGAATACATGTCCAACATGCCCGGATAGGTATGACCGAGGAAACCAATCCGACTGTGACGCAAGCTACGAGCAGCGGTTGCAGCCCTGATCCAGCCACGAATCTCTCGCCAGGCAGCGACCCCTGCTGGGCCATCCTGTTCTCGCAGAAGCCCGCTCACCACATTGAAATCAATGCCGCAGCGAGCGAATGCGCAGGAAATTTCGGGGACACAGCAGGCGCAGCAGTTGGCCAACCATTCACTGGTGTCAGTCTTATCGTAATCAAGAGCGGGCACCGGCTGAAGATTGAGAATCAAGATTGGACATCGAAGACGCTGCACGGCGGGCACAACCTGAGATGAGGTAGCGTACGTTCCGACATAGCAGATCACCAGGTCGACATCTTCCCGGGAGAAGAGACTCCTGGCCTCCTGCGCCGCCAGCTGACTATCGACCAAGCCTGCCGACACGATATTGCATCCGGTGGCGCGGAGGTTCTGCTCTATCTCCTGTTGATAGCCCGTCAACCGCTCTTTCAAGCCTGGAAATTGGGCCCAATAAGCTTGCAACCCTATTCCAAAAATTCCGATTTTGGCCTGAGTAACGGACACTCTATCGGGGCTCATTGGTCGCGGTTGTAGTTGTTGTGCTCTCCGTCGTGCTTGGGGACCCGTCAGACCCATGGGACTCATGAGACTCATGGGTCTTATGTATCCCAAGCGACACCGTATTATTTGAGCAGCGCGCTGACATCCGCAGCAGTAATCAGCTTTACCGGAACGTAGACTTCCCGGTTAGCTGGATTGCTATATTTCACCTTGTCGCCCTTCATCAGTGTGGAAGCTAGATCAACCGTCATCTTTCCCATCTCCTTTGGCACCTGTTGAATGGTGGCACCCAACTGCCCGGCCTTGATCGCTTGAAGCGCGATTTCGTCTCCATTAAAGCCGACGATGTAAATGTCCTTTACCCCGCTCTTGCCGGAGTCCGCCACCGCCTGAGCCGCACCGACAGCCATCGGATCATTGCCGCAAAAGATGGCAGCTACATCGGGATGTGCGGAAAGAATATCTTTGGCCACTTTATAACCTTCCTCTTGTTTACTGTTGGCTGAGAGCGACGCGACCACCTGATACCCCAATTCTTTGATGTGTTTCTCGAAGCCAGTGTTCCGTCGCGCGGCATACACGGCGCTCGGTTCACAGGAAATCGACGCCACTTTCTTACTAGCCGATGATTTTTGTTTGAGGACCGAGTCGATGTGGTCGGCTGCGATCACGCCGCCTCTTTCGTTGTCGGAGATTACGATTACATCGTAGTCCGTTCCCCCACCCCCAATGTCATCGATGACCACCGGAATCTTTTTCGCTTTGGCGGCATCGACAATCGGGCCCAACGCATCGGGTTTGAAAGGAGAGATGATCAATGCGCTGATTCCTTGATCGAGTAAATCCTGAGTCGCCGATACCATGGTCGATTCACTGCTTTTTTGGTCGACCAGGACGTACTCAAAGCCGGCGGATTCAGCGGCTTCTTTGGTTCCCTTTTCCATGTCTTGGAAGAATCCGTACTGCATGTCGTAGACGGAGAAACCGATCTTCTTCTTAGCGGGGGCTGCGTCGGCAGGAACTGCAGATAAAAGAACACAAATAGTTGAGAGAATAGTTAGGACTTTGGGGGGTTGTTCCATAAATAACGGTTTTGGGGGTGGTTGATGGTTTGAACGGAAAGATTCTTGCGATTGCCAGATTAAGAGCCAGGCCGCTGACGCCGGTTCCAGCGTTCGACGAGGCGCTGGCGAATGCCTTCGACGGAAAGCGCCAGCAACAAAACCAGACCAACGGCTACGCGTTGGACGAACGCGTCGACGTGATTGAGGTTGAGAACGTTCGATAAAGTAGCGAAGAGGATGGCCGCCGCGACCGTCCCGACCATACTGCCGCGCCCTCCAGCCAGACGGGTTCCGCCTAACACGACAGTAGCGATGACATTCAGCTCGAACCCAGGTTCGAGGCCGGGTCCCGCCGAGTAAAGACGCGATCCGAGAAGCGCGGCGCCAAGACCCGTGAAAAGCCCGACAACAACAAAAACGAACAATATTGTTCGACCCACTGGAACGCCGGCGGCATGAGCGGCCCTGACGTTTGATCCGATGGCGAAGACATACCGACCGAAAGACGTTCGGTGCAGCGTAAAGGCTCCGATTGCGGCACAAAATAAGAATAGAATAAAAGGGACAGGAATGTTCCCGACTAGTCCGTTTCCCCACCAGACGAAATCTTTACCGTTGAAACGCGCGGTTTGTCCGTTGGCAAAAATGAACGTCAGGCCGCCGATAAGAAACATTGTGCCAAGCGTCGCGATGAAGGCCGGGATCCGAACCAAAACGACCAAAGAACCGTTTAACAATCCCACGATACCGCCGATTGCTATAGCCGCGACAAACGCCGGTAAAACACCAAAGTGACCGGCAATTGAGACAGCCGTCCAAGCGCTAAGAGCCTGAGTAGATCCAACCGACAAATCAAAGGTCCCGGCGATAATGGCGATAGTCATCCCAACCGCAGCAACACCGACAAACGCGCTTTGGCGAAGAACGCTGGCCAAATTGTCCAGATTTGCGAAACGGGGCGTAGCCATGGCGGCAAGAATCCAGACCACGACCAAGACCGTGGCGATCCCAAATTTTTCCCAGAGAAGATCCCAATCGAGATTACGCATCGCCCTCCGGGCAGGCCGAACTTCGTGAGTCACGGGTTGATCCGTTTTGACGGGGCGCACGGTTCGCAGTTGGTTCGCTCGTTTAACCGGTAGAACAGGATCGATCATTTGTTAAGTCGATTCAGCAGTCGGACTATCTAGGATGCCGCTCGATTCGGCGCCTGACGGGCTGCTAGCGCCTCAAGCGTCAGAGCTCCGAGAAGCAGCAATCCGAGGGTAACGTTTTGGTAGAAGACAGAGACGTTCAGCAGATTTAATCCATTGTTAATAATGGCGACCAACAGACTCCCGAGTAATGTCCCCGGCACTGAGGCTCTTCCTCCGGTCAACGGCGTGCCCCCGAGAACTACCACAGCGATCGCCGATAACTCCAAACCGGTAGCCAACCGACCGTTTCCGGTCAGGACCTGGGCACTCAGGATGAGTCCGGACAATGCCGCCGTCGCGCCAACAATGGCGAAAACTCCCCACAAGACATAGGTCGTGCGCACGCCGACGCGCCGTGCGGATTGGATGTTGCTACCGGTAGCGAGAATGTGCCGGCCAAAGCGAGTCTGGCCGAGAAGCAGACTGAACAACACCGCCAGTGCCAACGCGAGAAGAACTGGTGTCATTCCGCTCGATAAAATTTTGTACTCAGTTCTCCCAAACAGGTAGATGTCTCGGCCTCTGGTGTAGATGAGTGCTGCTCCCCGTACGATGGTGAGCATGCCCAGAGTAGCAATGAACGCTGGAACCCTTAGCTCAGTCACGATGAGGCCGTTCACCCAGCCAATCAGCCCGCCGCTCAGGACTCCCAAAGCGATAGCCGGCATCACGCCGATCTGTGGGACGAGACTCATGGTGATACACCCCGCGAACGCAGCAGTTGAGCCAACCGAGAGGTCGAAATTCCCGCTCGCGATCGCCAGAGTCATCCCCAAACCGACAATCGCGACGACGCTGGCACTCGTGCATACGTTCAGGAGATTGTTCGGGCTCAGAAACGTCGGTGTCAGGAGGGCAAATGCGGCGCCGACAAGTAAGAGTGTCACCCCGACCGGCGAGAAACGAAAAAGGGCCCAAACCGCGCGCTTAGAGACCATCTGTAATCTCCATGGGTTTCGGTTGAACTGCGACTCGGTGGGACAGACCCGTTGCTACTTCCATCACGGCTTCCTGTGTGACCTGGCTTCCGGAGAGCTCTCTGCGGGGCTCCCCAGCAACAAATACGATACATCGATCAGCGAGTCGGATCAGTTCGGGAAGCTCGGAAGTTTGCAGGATAATCGCGATGCCTTTTTCAACCAGCTGGTCTATCAATGCGTATATCTCTGCCTTGGCGCCGACATCGACTCCTCGGGTCGGCTCAGCCAGTAGCAGAACCCGGCACTTCTCCGCCAGCGCTCGAGCAAGAATTACTTTCTGCTGATTGCCACCGCTCAGACTGTTGATTCGCTGCTCCGGCCGGCTAAATCGGATATTCAGTTGCTGCTGGTAATCGAGGGTTACTCGTCGCTCACTGGCGAGGTCGAGAATTCCGGGAACAGAGGAGAACAGACGGGGCAGCGCTCCAATAGTGAGATTTTGGATTACCGGCAGATCTGGGAACAAGCCGCTCTGTTTGCGATCCTCTGGCACGAGACCGATCCCGGTTCGAATTGCTGCTCGAGGATGCTCCACGCGTAGGGGCCGGCCGGCCAACGTCACGCTCCCGCTCGTGATTTTCCGAAGGCCAAACAAGCCTTCCATTAGTTCGGAACAACCGCTACCCATGAGCCCGGCCAGAGCGAGTACTTCCCCGCGACAAAGAGAAAACGAAACATTGCGAACCAATCCCCCCTCCACAACGAGGTCTCTGGTTTGCAAAATGGTTTCCGAGGGCGTTCGACTTGGGCGGTTCAGGTGAACAAGCTCGCGCCCTACCATCGCAGCAACGACTTGCTGTTCCGTGGTATCGGTTCGCCGGGTCGTCTGAATATGCCGGCCATCACGGAAAACCGTGATACGATCGGCTACGGAAAAGACCTCAGTTAACCGATGGGAAACATAAATAACGGAAACCCCACTCGCAGCGAGTGATCGGACGATTTCCAACAGGCGAACCACTTCGCGCTCGTTTAGCGCAGCGGTCGGTTCGTCCATGATAATGATCCGCGCCTTCACTGAAAGCGCCCGGGCGATCTCGACGAGTTGTTGCTGACTGACAGCAAGGTCGCTGACCGGAGTGGCCGGATCGATGTCCAGATTCAGCGTTTGCAGAATCTGCCGCGTATTTCGATTCATCGTTTCCCAATCGATAAGTGGCCCGCGCCGGGGCTCTCGAGTGACGAAGACGTTCTCGGCTACACTCAAATGCGGCAGAAGGTTGAACTCCTGAAAAATCACACTGATACCTGCCTGTTGCGAACTAAGCGGGTTCGCAAATGTGACAGGTCGCCCGTCAACGAGAATCTGACCCGCACTCGGTTGGGAAACACCGGCGAGAATACTGATCAACGTGGATTTACCAGCTCCGTTTTCTCCGACCAGTGCGTGCACTTCTCCTGGTAGAATGTCAAAATCAACGGCGTCCAACGCGAGAACTCCGGGAAATCGGCGACTTAACTTTTGGACAGCGAGAACGGAAGGGCTTTCGGGCATCTGGGCTCAGGTGGTTAGGGAGATCTCCCCATAACTGTCGTCATCGCATTGCAGTCTCGCAGCTGGCGGCTGAGTCAGTGAATCATACAAGGTCTGTCGGTATTTTCGTAAGCTCGTAGGAATGCAATTCGAGTTTGTTGCGCCCAATCTAACACCGGGGACTTCGGGGGAATTCGCACCCAGCGTAAGCGAGACGCTGTTTAAACGGAATAGACAAAATGACGAAATTCATATAATAAATGACACAGTTTGCCTGCCGTAACCTCGGAGACATTATGCCCAACGAACACCCACCGGCGGAGGTGGATCGCAGCTCTCCATGACGAATTATTTTGTCTATTTACCTGACCGGCGAGAGCAAGGCCCGTGGGAGTGCAGCGCAACCTCGGTCGGCTATCAACGCGTGCTGCCGGGAAGTCCGTATCCACCGCGGCGTCATCCGGTAGATCATCACTTTACTTGGGAGGATGGCCGCGTGCTTCACGCCTACCAGATAATCTATATTACCGAGGGAAAAGGTCATTTTGAATCGGGGCTCTCACATAGGAGACAACAAATTGACGCCGGCTGCATCGTGATTCTGTTCCCTGGTGTCTGGCACCGATACTCGCCGGATCCCAAAACGGGATGGGTCGAAAATTGGATTGAATGTCGCGGGAAGTCTTTCGATCGGGCGAGAGCAGTAGGCTTACTTCGACCTGAACGACCGGTCTTGCGGGTAGGTCTCCTACCCGATTTACTCCAATCTTTTGAGCGTTGCCACGCCATGGGACAACGGCACTCCCCGCAGACGATGCTTTCGACGATGGGCCTGCACATTCTTTCCGTAGTTCAGAGTGCGCCCGGATTGCGCAGAAATTTCCGTCGACACATCGACGAAAGAATTCAACAGGCGCAACTCCTCATCGCGCGTCGCTACCACGAACGGATAACCGTGGAGCAGTTGGCTCGCGAATTGCACATCGGATATTCGTCGTTTCGACAGGCCTTTAAGGCTCAAACTGGTCTGAGCCCGAAACAGTATCAGCTGCAAATTCGTCTTCAGAAGGCTCAAGACTTTCTGGCAAATACATCTAAGTCGATCGGAGAAATCGCCGAGATCCTGGGATTCGATACTGCCTACCACCTGTCGAACCAATTCAAGAAGCACGTCGGTTTAGCACCTCAAATATGGAGGAAGAGATTAGTTCGGCGAGCAGGCACGCGGGGAGACTAGAAACGGAATGCGGCCAGAGCAAAAACAAAGATGGCGAACACGATACAATAGACGCCGAACAGCTTCCATCGTCCGGTCTCGAGCCAACGCGACAACAGCCGCAGCGCCAGCAGTCCAGCGACAAAGCTTGCGACCATCCCAATGACGCCAGGCAAGGCCAGCGGCACCAAGTTCGCCGCCTTGGTTACCTCTGGATGCGCTTTGAGTAAGCGCCAAAACTCACGCGCAATTGCCGGCGGCGTGATCACGACTGCTAAAGCAAAACTAAACTCTTCCATGCGTCGTTTGCCCACACCTAGGAGCAACCCTGTTGAAATTGTCGCTCCAGAACGAGAGAACCCCCGGAAAGGAAGACACAATCCCTGGACCGCACCGATCCAGGAAGCCGAAGCAGTACTCACATCTTTACCCTCGAGGCGATTGGGCTCACGCAGGCCGGCTAAAATGATCAGCAAGCCGGCAGCAAGCAACGCTGCCGCGATCAGTGGAAGCTGAGAAAACAAACTCTCCATGTCCGTACTTTGGCTTCCTTTCAGGAAGATCTTTTCGATCACCTGTTGAAGGGCGAGCCCCACGATGGCCGTAAGAACCGTCGCCACGACTACGTTTTTCGCCATTTTCCAAAACGCCTCGAAACTAGAAAAATAACTCTGCCGCCACGCGTTCCAGAAATAGACGATAACCGCGAACATGGTCCCGGTGTGCAACATGACCAGAAGAAAAGTCATCTCCGGACTGGAGGCGTCCAGGCCCATCAATTTTTCTACGACGATGACATGAGCTGAACTGGACACCGGCAGAAGTTCAGCAGCTCCTTGAACAAGACCGAGTATTAGAATCTGGAGAAGGTTTGCGACCATAGCTAAGCGTTGGATAAACGCTCAGTCTTCGTTGTTCTCGGCGAAGGATGCAACGAGGTTTTCGCAATCCGTGGGAAGAAATCTGGAGCAGTGGAGCTCCTCCGCTATTGGACTGCACGAACGGTCCCCTGCCGATTTTACCGGGGCCACGGCGTCGGTCTCGACCGCGCCCTTTAGCCGGGATCACCTGGGGTTGCGGGTCCCGCGGTTGGCGGTCCCTGCACCCCAAGTTAAACTCCGGTTGCACCGTTTAGGTGCGTGCGATCAGGGGCCACACGACTGTCGAAAAGACGCTATCTTGGACAACAGGGTTGACCA
Organism: uncultured Verrucomicrobiae bacterium; assembly: GCA_963837955.1. GTDB lineage: Bacteria > Verrucomicrobiota > Verrucomicrobiia > Chthoniobacterales > JAFAMB01 > DASTDH01. Next base: position 113,016 of record CAWIPH010000001.1, read on the forward strand.
AACTTTCAGGCGCTAAGCTGGTAGATGATCGGAAGAACGTACACGCCACTAACGGTCGGTTTAAACTGCCAATTGCGGCGCACCCAACGAGACGAAATTCCGGCTAAAAGCGGCGAGCTTGAGGTAGCGGTGACCTGAAGCATTCTGCCGCGTTCGACATGGATATACACTTGGACATCTCCCTGGATGCGCATCCGCTGGCAATCTGCAGGGTACTCTGGCGCCGGATAGGAGACTGCGACCACATCGTGCGGCATTCCAACAACAACCATAGCGTTCTGCTCTCCGGCCTGCGCCTTAGGCGATGTTGAGCAGAGCGTAGCGATCGTGACGACCGCAAGGAGACTCTTAAAAATAGGAGGCTTTGACATATTGATTCGGGGGGGAGGTCTGAGGCGGACGAGCGTCCGCTTTCATATGATTCAAACGGAGGGGTTAGATACTACCCGACAAATTAACCCGGACTCTTCCGTCTCTCACGTGAAAAATTCGGCCTCGAAAATCGTCGGCCTCAGTGGCCGCCGTCGCTGCCTCAGCGCCTTCTTCGACGCAAACCATCGAAATAGACAATCACGATGATGAGGACGCCGGTGATGACCCGCTGCCAGAATGAATTCACATTGAGCAGGTTGGCACCGTTGTTGATCGTGGTCAGGATGAAGGAGCCAAGCAGCGGTCCCTGCACCGAGCCGATGGCGCCGAACAGGCTGGTGCCACCGATCACCGAAGAGGCGATCGCCTGCAATTCCCAGCCTTCCGCCTGAGTCGCGTTGCCGATGCCGATACGCGCTGCCAGCAGAATACCAACGAAGGCCGCGCAAAGTGCCGACAGAATATAAGCGATGTAGATCATCCGAACCGTATTGACGCCAGAAAGTCGAGCCGCCTCCGTATTGGAGCCAATCGCGAAGAGGTAGCGACCAAACCGGCTGTGATGCAAAAATATGTACCCGGGAACCGCAACCACTACTACCATCCAGAAAAGATTCGGTACGCCGAGAAAGTCGCCGCGGGAGAAGGCGGTGAAGTCGGTGTTGGTAATGGAGATCGTGGAACCATTGGTGATGAGCAGACCAATGCCGCGTAGCGCCGTTAATGTTGCCAGCGTCATAATAAAGGGCGGTAGCCCAAGCTTAGTAATCCCGAACCCGTGGAAAACACCAATGACCAGGCCGAATGCAAGCGTGATGATGAACGCTCCCCAGATCGGGTAACCGTGCGTTAACAACCAGGCGATAATCACGCTGGTGAACCCGACGACCGCCCCAACCGACAAGTCGATGCCCCCAGTAATGATGACGAAGGTTTCGCCGATCGCCAGGATCGCGGTCATGGCGCCCTGACGCAGCAGGTTGGTAATGTTGCCGTAGGTCCAAAAGCTGGACGTGCTGAACGCCAGTAACACCCATAGGAGCGCGAGAAGGACCAGAAGGGTCAAACTGAGCAGCGCGCCAACACGGGCGCGGTGTTTTGTCGCGGCTAACTGCCGCGCCGCATCTGTGACTTCAACGCTCATCTTGAATCTCCTTCAAAACGCTGTTCATGATGTACTTAGTTTGCTGTTGCTGGCGTTCATCTGCCGATTGCTTCCGTCAAAATCGTCTCGTGCAACGCTTTCTCACTCACGTGCGCGCTGTCATGGGTGGCAACGAGTCGCCCGCGGCGAAATACATGCAGCGAATCCGAGAGATCGTACACCTCCGGCAGATAAGAGGAGATCAGGATAATCCCCGCTCCGGCCTTCAGCAGTTTGGCGAAAAGCTTGTAGATTTCGGTCTTGGTGCCAACGTCGACACCCGTCGTTGGTTCATCGAAAATAAAGAGCTCAGCCCCATGGTTTAGCCATTTGCCCACGACGATCTTCTGCTGATTGCCTCCGGAAAGGCTAGAAGCGAGAGCATCGCGCGATGCAGTCTTAATCTGCACCTCGCGGATCTGCCGGTCGGCCGCCGCGGACTCGGCAAAAGGGTTGATGACGCTGGCGGTGGTCAAGCGCTTGTAGATTGGCAGATTGATGTTGAGTCCGACCCCGAGATTAAGGCAGAGGCCCTGATCGCGTCGGCTTTCTGGCACCAGTGCGATGCCCCGCGAGATCGCATCCTTTTCCTTGCGAATTTGAACTGGCTGGCCCTTCCAGAAAATCTGGCCCGCGGTCTTGGGAAAGCGGCCGAATAGGCTTTGCACGAACTCGCTTCGTCCCGCGCCGATCAGTCCGTAAAGTCCAATCACCTCGCCCGCCCGAACCCGTATGGAAATTTCCTGGAAACCCTTGCCGCTGAGGTTTTCTGTGCGAAGGATTTCGGCCCCAAAGGGAATTGTCTCTTTGTAATGAACCTGGTCGATCGATCGATTGATCATGCCGGTGATCAGCGCTTGCTCGTTGGTTTCGGCAACGCGTTGGGTCGACACCAACTGGCCGTCGCGCAGGATTGAGACGCGATCCGCAAGCTGGAATACTTCTTCCAGGCGATGCGAAATATAGACGATGGTAACGCCCTTGGCTTTGAGTCGACGGATCAACGCGAAAAGCTGTGCCGCCTCCTGACGGGTTAGGTAAGCGGTCGGCTCGTCGAAGATGAGGAAACGGGTACCGCGCGTCGAGGCACGGGCGGTCGCGACCAACTGTTGCTGGCCGATCGTGAGCGACGACAGCAGCGCTCCGGCCGGCAGATTAAAGCCGATATCGTTGAGAATTTTCTGGGCCTCTCGCACCATCGTGCCGTGCTGGAGCAGCCCATAACGCACTTTTTCGTCGCCGAGAAACAAATTGGCGGCGACAGAGAGGTGCGGGCAAAGCACCACTTCCTGGTGCACCGCATTGATGCCGTGCTCGATCGCCTCATGCGGCGTAGCGAGCGCAACCGACCGGCCTTCCCAATAAACCTCTCCGCCAGATCGCAGGTAGACGCCGGTAAGCAGCTTGATCAGGGTCGATTTTCCGGCGCCGTTTTCACCGACAATCGCGTGAATTTCTCCCGCGTCGAAGATGAGATCGACTGCTTTTAGCGCATGCGTAGCGCCAAACCGCTTGTCGAGCCCTTTGAGGGCAAGAAGAGGCGCGGTCTTCTCCGCCGCGCCTTTCGTGTTGTCACCGTCACCCTGGAACGTGTCCTGGTTCGTTGACGGCTGATTGGCCATGTTTCTACAGGGGGTTAGTGATCATCTAACCTACTTCACCTTGGGGAACAAGAGCTCATGTTGACGAGGTTGGTCCATGTTCTCTTTGGTGATGAGATTCGCCCCCGTATCTACATTCGCTGGGACCGTTTCTCCCTTCGACGCGGCAAGGGCGGTTTTGACACCATCATAACCCATCCGATACGGGTCCTGTACGACTAACGCGGCGATGGTGCCATCCTTTAGGAATCCGATAAGCTTGTCGTCTGAATCGAAGCCGATGAGCTTGATTTTGTCGGCAGCCTTATTCTCGGCGATCGCCTGACCAGCACCCTGGGCCATAATAAGGTTGGACGCGAAGACACCCCGCAGATTGGGATTGGCGGTGATCAGGTCAGTCATGATGTTCAATCCGGTTGTCGCCATACCGTCGGCAACTTTGTCGGCGACGAGCTTCAAGCCTGGATATTTGGCTGCGATTTCCTCCTTAAACCCTTTAGCACGCTGGTCCAATGAACCGACGCCAGGAATCGAAGTGATCAGCGCGACATCGCCCTCCGCCTTCCCATATTTCGCTTTGATGGCTTCGCCAAGCCCATCAGCCGCAACGCGCCCGCCTTGTACGTTATCGGTAGTCAGGAAGGAGGTAAATGCCTTCGAATCGGCAGCGGAGTCGATTCCAATGACTTTCACTTTTTTGGCAGCTTCATCGATCGGTTTGCCCAACGCGGCGAATTGAGTTGGCGCTATGACTATCGCTGCAGGGGTACCGGAGACAGCGTTCTCGAGGATCGAGATCTGTCCGTTGATGTCGGATTCCGACTGAGCACCGAGCTCCGGCACGTTAACACTAAGGTCCTGTCCAGCCTTGCGCGCTCCAGCGAGCACGATCTGCCAGAAGGCGGACGTGGTATCTTTGACGATGATCGGAATGGTAGGTTTCTCCGCGGCCGGGACTGTCTGGACCGTACCGGCAACAAAGGCTGCTCCAAGCAAACCGAGAATGATGCGGTTCGGGAACGAACTAAAGAGTTTCATGGGGGGGTGATTTCGCTATTAACACGCCGCAAATGTTTGCTTCATCCGGCCAGGGCGGCGCTTACCTTACCGGATTTATTTATATATAAAATAACGGTTCCTGAGTCCGTAATGAATTCCGTCTTATGTTGCAAGCCTTCTTTGCGTCTCGGTAGCACCCGGCTTGCTGTTGGCTAGGGGAAGCATCCTTGGAGTCAAAAGACCCCTGCGTCGGCAAGCAAACTATCGTCTCATAAGCAGCATTCACAACTCGACGGGCTGCGTGGCCTGAACGACGCTTCCATGTGTGCGATAAAAGCAGCTTACCGGCAAAGTCACGATCCCTCATCCGCGCCTTTGTCGATCAAGGAGAAGAGCTGGTCTATGTCATCGTAGCTGTTTTGCTCCTCATCGCATCGGCGGTGACCTGCGGCTACGCGGCGTTCAGCGCGGTGCAACAGTTTCGGAGCGGAAACGCTCTGGAAGGGATTTTTTCTCTGGTCAACGATCTATTGTTGGTTCTGATCATCATGGAGGTGCTCCGGACCGTGGCGCGGTTCATCCGCAAGCGAGAACTCAATGTCGACGTGGAGGACGTGGTTCCTTTTCTTGTTATCGGTGCTATCTCGGCGGCGCGACGGATTTTGGCTATCGGAGCTAGTTTGTCATTGAATGAAGCCAAACACAGCGAGCAGGGCAGCAACGTCGACCTCACCGCGGGCTGGGATCGATTCAGCCAAGCAATGATCGAGCTAGGCGTTAACGCCGGGCTCATCCTGGTTATCGCAGTGGCTGTCTTGATTATCCACCGCTATACCCTCGGGAGACAGGGGATCGGTGAGAGCCGCTAGCAGACGAAATTGATGCTCACCTCGGTCATCCGTACCGGCTTCGGCAATCGCCATGACGTTGCCCGATACTTTCGACCCAGAAAATCTTACAACAGGGCGGAAAAGCGAAGAAGCCGATCTAACGCCAGTTCATAATCGCGACGCCAGCGCACATAGCGGATCGTATCTGCCGCGATCGCCAAAACCCAGATTCCAATCCAGAGACCGGCAAAGAAAAAACCGAACACCGGGATAAGCAGCGCGATCGTGGTACACGCGACCATGATCACATAACTAAGAGCCCCGGAGCCTAAGATCAATCTCGGGCGCCGGCTCCAAAGCCAAGCCGCACGTTTCAATTCAGGCTTCGCTGCCGACTCAGGCTTAAACTGGCGAAGCGTCAAGACTTCTGACGGTGTCGAATCAGGATAGCGCCAGCGAGACGGATATTGAAAATCACGCCACCAAACAACGAGCCGTGGATCAGCGCCTTGCATGAGGTCCCCTGCTTTCAGGAACCTTAGGAGTGTCGCATTTTGCTGGCTAGAACTCAAGCAACAGAAATGCGTGGCCCGCGATCGCGAGCCACGCTCAAATCCTGTTACTAATGGCGAAACAAGCGCGCTTCGCCTCAGTCTGAGAAACTTTTAGAATTGCAAGACCACGTCGACTCCGATTGTCCACTGATCGCGATCGGTGAGTTGGTCGAATGGGTGGGTATGATCCGTTATTGCCCGATCGTAACGAACCTCGGGTCGGATCAAGAGGCCGGCGATCGGCTTCGGCATCGGTGGTTTGATGGTGATACCTCCAGTGACTTCGAGGTAAGTGGTGGGTCCCCCACCGAGATTACTCGGATCAGGAGCGATAGGATCGCCCCGTAGGGTGTGCATGAAGTCATTGTTGGCGCGGAACTGGGCGACGAAGAATCCTTTTTCGTCGCGCCAAATCTCTCCGCGGACTCCCAGTTGTAACCAATCATTGACCGCATAGGTGAAATATTGCGCCACCCCACCACCCCAGGCCGGAAGCAATTCATCATAAATGAGGTTCATGTCGGTAATCGACGTAAGACACTTATTAATCTTCCAGGTCGTGGTGATGTCATTCTCAAATCGGTAATCGTGATTATCGTGAGGGTTTTCAGGCCCAATGTGCGTGAGAGCCAACACGGTTAAGTTCCCATCCATCAGGTTCAGACCAAACCCAGCCTCTAGAGCGATCGATGTGTTGTTATCGCCGACCATGTTTGTACCTCGATCGAGCCCGAAATAGAGATCGATCAGCGGAGTCGCGTGCCAAATCGCCAGACCACCAAGGTGGGATAGTGGGATCCCGAAATTGAAAATGTAACTTTTCGAGTAGAAAACGTTGGTTCGAGGGTCGGTGGTTTCCGCCGATGAGAGGTCCTGGTACTTGCCCAGTTTCACATCGAGGCCACCGGCGCTGAGAATCGGCAAATGGAAACTAGCGCTCACTTCAGGAAAATCCGCCTGGATTCTGTCGTTAGTCGACAGGTCCAAAGGTCCTTCCGCCTTGGTATAGCGAGCATCACTTCCTTCCATGGCCCAAATCTTAAAACCCCAGTCAAAGCCGGTTGCTTTGGGGTCCAAGGCGCGCTCCGCAACGATGGAAACCTGATTCAACAACGGTTCATTCGCACGGTCGGTAAGCAGATGACCAAAGTTATGGTTATCGGTGGGCGAATCCGGATTCCCGGTGATACCCGCCTCGATCCAGCCGTAGAGCTTGAATCGGGGCTCCGGGGGCTTGGTTTCGACAACTTTCTTGGCTTCCTTGCCATCAGGGGTCGGCGATGCGGTTACATCAGCGCCAAAGGATGGCAGACAATAATTCAAAGCGCAGACCGTGAGCCCATAAACCGCCGTGGTCACGAGTCGATTTGCGACTCTCATTGAGATAATTTCCTTCTAAATGTTGCGCCGGCTAGACGGGGTCTAAACCGGTTTTGGTTAAGTAGGGCACAACCAGTCAGCGCGCCCCGGGGGAAAAACAGCAGGATACTTGCCATTCAGTTCTAAAATGCAGAGTAAAGTGAACTAACCGATCTACGTGACCAACTGCCGGCGCTCTTCCTCGAGGTGATTCTGATTGCCGAACACTCGGGCTCGCATCTTCAAATGAACCTGGCTTCGAATTGGTCGAAGGGCGTTTCACTTCCATTGCGCGAGGCTACCTGATCTAGGCGATCGCAGTCTGCGAGGTTCGGGCACCGCCACGCCTAAACTAGGCGTGGCAGCACATTTCCTCAAAGGCATTGAATGCCGCTGCTGCATCAAAAGGTTATGCTTTGGCTACAGCCTCGACCAAGACCGACTTAGACTTCTTCTTGCTAGCACCAAGGAAATAGATCCCACCATAGATGCCCCACAATGCAGCGATGCCGAGCGCAATATAGGGCTCTTTGAAACTCATGCCGGCAACGGAGAACGGTCCAACCAAGTAGAACAGCATGCAAAGCAAATTGGCCAGCAAACCGAAGACCGGCACAACCACATGCTTGAACCCGTGGAAGGTATGATGCTCGCGGAACGCGACGATCGCAACGATGCAAGTCATCATGTAGAGCAGGAAGGTGCCGAAATTGCTGGTCAGCGTGATAATAAGCAGGCTCTGCGGAAGGGCCGCTCCGGTATCGTGCGGCCAGATGCCGAAGCTATACCAGATGTTCTGCGGGAGACCCTTGATGGCGTCGGCTGTCAGCGCTGCACCGCCGCAGAAGTAAAACAATACGCCAAAGATACCGATTACCACCGAGATGACGGCAAGCGTCCAAATCGCCCGGTGTGGGGTCAGGTTTTTGGTGTGGAGCGCGCCTAAGTTACCGGCCAGCTCGTCATCGCGGCCCATCGCGTAAGTGACGCGAGCTCCGGTGTTGATGCAGGCCAGTGTTGTCCCGATCAACGCCAGAAACACGGTGATGGCTTGGATAAACATGAACCACCATCCAGCTTGAGGACTGCCGAAGACCCACGTGCCGACAATTTGCATCATATCCCCGATCGGTGCCGGCGAGGCGGACGCCGTTACCGCCGTGTAGCCACTGTTGAGGAAGTAGTTCGCTCCAAAATACTCGAAGAGGTAGCAGAATGCCCCCTGGATCACGAGCGACAGGAGCACAGCCCGTGGAATGTCCCGTTTGGCGTTTTTCGCCTCTTCACCCATCGACGTCACCGATTCGAATCCGACCAGAATCAGGATCGCGATACACGCCTGGACAAGTACGAAGCTGAATCCGTGCGGTGCGATGACCGAAGCCGCATTTGGATGGAACTCGAACGTGTCAGTCGGATTCTTCGGGTCGGCCCCCTTGTCGGTCGCGCTTTCCGGCGCGTAGGTCAGCGTGAAATCTTTGTCGGTTCCGTCAGCATTCTTTTCGAAGACGTAGTTTCCGTCCTTGTCTTTGACAGGATTGGTGGTTTCAACTCCCTTATCATCTTTGGTTGTCGCTGTGGCGATGACCTTCGTCACAGGCGCCCCGTCGGGATTTAGTGTGATGCCCTTCGACCCCTCGACGTGGTTGACCCGATAGGCTATGGCGATCACGGTGAACACGATCAATGCCGAGATTTGGATTACATTGATGGCAAGGTTTACTCCAGTTGAGGCATTGACGCCGGAGTACGCGATCCACGCGACAAAAAACGGGAAGACGATGCAAAACAGAACCATCAACAAGGGACTAGGCACCGCCGAGCTGAAGACTGCTGGCAACAGCTGTCCGGCCAGATATCCGACCAGGATAGCGGTGACGGCCACCATCACACCGGGATAAACCCAGTAATAGAGGTGGCTGGCCCAACCAACGACGAACTTCGCGATGCGGGCGAATTTGAAGGCTTTCGATTTGGATAAGAAAGCTTGTTCGGCAAAGAAGTAGGACGAACCCGCGCCTGGATACAGTTTAGACAATTCGGCATAAGACATGGCTGTGGCGAGACAGAGCAACAGCGCGAGTACAATGCCGAACCACATCCCAATTGCGGCCAAGGGTTGGCCGTAGAGACATTGTTGAGCGAAGGTCAACCAAAGGAATGCTCCGGGCGCAATGAGCGCCATGGCATTTACGGTCAGACCGGTTAAGCCAAGCGTTGGCTTGGTCGTAGTGGTAGTAGGGTTTTCTGGCATACTGCGGGGTATTCACGTAGGAAATCGCGGTCGAGGTTAAGCATCACCCATGCCATCGGTCCGAGGATTTCGATCCGAAGGTGTATTCTATTTAGTTCGGCTGGTCTGTAACTTCGAAAAGGCTGAGTAAACTCCTCTGCAGCCGCGGTTTCGGTTAAAGATTATTAGCCGAGATACCCCCCAGCCTGATTATCTAAAGCTGGTTCTCTCCGTTAGAAAATCCTGCTCGTTAAATATTTCCAATGAGGACGCGCTACCCACTCGAAATCAACGACCTCGATCGAATCATCGCCATTCGCATTTGACCAAAAACCGCCAACTGTGGAAAAAACTACACACTTCAAGTTGATAACGGTGTGTTTTTTGCGCGCCGCCCCACCTTCTGCGGTTGATCATCTTTCTCAGTTTCGTTCTGAATCGACAAGGCCCTCGACGTGCCTCTGCCTGCATTCTATGTAGACCCGGCTCAGCAGCGTCTTTCGCTCCTACCGAAGCGCTCTGATCCACAGCTTTATGGTTAAGTCATTTAAAGAATTAGACGAAAAAGAACTTCTCGCGCTCGCCATCTCCTCGGAAGAAGAGGACAGCAAAATCTACGGGACATTCGCAGAAAGAGTGCGAACCGAATTTCCGGTCACCGCCCAATTGCTGGATTCGATGCGCGAACAGGAATCAGATCATCGGCGCCGGTTAATTGATCTGTTCCAGTCTCGGTTCGGGAACGCAATTCCCCTGATTCGCCGCCAAGACGTGAGAGGGTTCATTCGCCGGCGACCGATTTGGTTGAATCGGACTCTCACGATCCCGCAGATTCGGCGCGAGGTACAAACAAAGGAGTCGGAGACCATCCGGTTTTACGAGCGCGCTATGGAACGGACCTCAAATCCGGAGGTCCGCAAATTACTGGGCGATTTGGCCGAGGCTGAACGGGAACACGGAGATTTTGCCGACGAGTTCGTGAAAGAGAAGTCCGAGCAGGGCGAGTTCGCCAAGGAAGACGAATCGCAAAGAAGGCTTTTTGTCTTGCAGGTTGTGCAGCCTGGTCTCGCCGGGTTGATGGATGGCTCTGTCTCAACTCTCGCGCCGGTATTCGCTGCCGCGTTCGCGACGCGTAACAGTTGGGACGCTTTTCTGGTAGGAATTGCAGCCTCGGTCGGTGCGGGAATCAGCATGGGGTTTGCCGAAGCGCTTTCAGACGACGGCGTCCTGAGCGGTCGGGGCCAACCGCTCCTGCGCGGGACAATTTGCGGTATAATGACCATGCTCGGCGGAATCGGCCACACATTACCGTTCCTGATCCCGGGTTTTTCTCTCGCGATGGGGGTAGCGGTCGCGGTAGTCGCGGTCGAGTTAGTCGTTATCGCCTGGATTCGTAATCACTACATGGATACTCCGCTGCTCTCGGCGGTTTTTCAGGTGGTGCTCGGCGGTGTCCTGGTGTTTCTGGCAGGCATCGCCATCGGTTCAGCCGGATAGGATCCGCCGCGCCGGTAGGTTTGGCGCCATTCTTCGGGGAGGGATCGCGTCCTCGCGATCCGCGGCGCACGAGCGTCCGACGTCGCGCTCACGCATTCTGCACCAGGCATCCAAAAAGCTATGTCGGACAGGCAGCGATTCCTCCCCGAAGATTGGCACGCTGATAACCGGAATTCCTCATGCGTTTTTTGCATGTGCTCGTCTGACGCGACCGTTTATAATGGGCGAACGCTAACTCCAGTGAGTTTGCCCCGGCCAAGTAGTCTCCGAAGAACTTCTGTACTGTCGTCCGGTCATTCCTCCACCGCCCGGTAGACGTTCGCGAAGCGCACATTAACATCCTATGTCTTCTCCCCAATCATCACGACTCACTCGCAATCAGTTGAATGCTGTCATCGCCTGCTTCTTGGGTTGGACGCTCGACGCGTTCGACTTTTTTGTCCTCATCTTCGTTTTCCCAGATGTCGCGAAAGAATTCGGTACGAGCATTACAACCGTTACTATCGCCGTTTGGCTCACGCTGGGGATGCGGCCGGTCGGAGCCTTTCTTTTCGGATTGATGGCTGACCGATTCGGCCGGCGCCCGACTTTGATGCTTGATATCCTGTGCTACTCGGCCCTGGGATTCGCTTGCGGATTCGCACCGTCACTGACGGTTCTTTTTGTCCTTCGGGCTCTTTTCGGTATTGCGATGGGCGGAGAGTGGGGAGTGGGTTCCTCCCTGACGATGGAAAGCATTCCTCCGTCCACGCGCGGAGTCATTTCGGGGCTTTTGCAAGCGGGCTATCCTTGCGGATATCTTCTCGCATCGATTACCTACACTCTGCTCTTCGATCATATCGGTTGGCGCGGAATGTTTATGGTCGGTGCGATCCCTGCGCTCCTGGTGATCTTTATTCGGATGGGGGTCGAAGAATCTCCAGCCTGGAAGGAAAGACAGCCCAACGCGGAACAGATGTTGGGAACAGTGGTTCGCCGATTCCCGCTTTTTATCTTCGTCATCCTGCTCATGACCGCGTTCAATCTCTTCAGCCACGGGACCCAGGACCTTTATCCCACGTTCCTTAAGGTGCAGCATAAGTTCGATACGCAAACGGCCGGGCTAGTCACCGCGATTATGAACGTGGGAGCCATTGTTGGAGGCCTGACATTCGGCGCGTTTTCACAGCGCATTGGCCGGCGCAAAGCGATCGTGATCGCAGCCCTTCTAGCCATTCCGGCAATTCCCCTTTGGGCATTCGCGCAGGGTCCCTACCTGCTGGCGCTGGGGGCGTTTATTATGCAATTTTTCGTTCAGGGAGCCTGGGGAGTGATTCCGGCCCACCTCAACGAATTGTCACCTCATGACGTGCGCGGCACCTTCCCTGGATTTACCTATCAACTTGGCAATCTATTTGCCGCCTGCATCATCACAGTTCAATCGATGTTGGCAGATAAATTTGACAAAAACTACGGCTTGGCCTTGGCGATTGTGGCCTGCATCGTGGCAGTCGCCGTCGCGGTGCTCGCCGGTTTGGGACCCCACGCCCATGGCGTCCGATTCACCAAGGAGGGGTCGCCGTCCGAACCCCAAGCGGTCTGAATGAGGGCCAGTATATAGAATTTAGAAGTGGAAATGGCGAGGCACACTCATTGGAGCGCTGCTGTTCCGGTCCGAACGTTCCAGGCGAACTTTGATCCCCCTTTGCAGAATCGTTACCGGTGCGAAATTCTAAATTCTAGATTCTAAATTCAGGCTTCCGCCTTCCGGCTTCAAAGATCGACTCCGAAGCCGACTTCGGCGACAAACTCATAGAAATCTTCGTAATCGGTGTAACTGAGATCACCGCCTGCCCCCTGTTCGGCAGCCCAAACGTCTTTCGAACAGACTCCGTTCTCGACTAAGAAGGCGTAAAAATTCCCATCGCTGTCCTCGGCAAATGGATATCCGGTTTCGCGATTAAATTCTTCTTTTCCATCCCACATCGAGAATTGACTATCGGGATCCGGGGATAAAATCGTCACGGTCCCAATTTCTCCGGCCCCAAATTTCTTCAAGAAATAACTATATTCTTCCGGGAACTTAAACCCTGCCTTTTGCTCAAACTTGGCGAGCTTCTCTTCTGGCAGGGGATCTTCCCTGACCAGAAATTCGGAGCTGAGCTGATCCGGGTCCTCTTCTCGGATTTCTTTGATGAGATTATCAAAATCTTCCTGGGTCATATCGGTCGATGGCACCAATGGCATCTTTCCTTTTAACGGCAAGTGGCAATCACAAGTCTGCTGGCACAGAGCTGGCTGGAACCGGTGAGAAACCCGCCACCATGTACAAAACCCAAATTCTCGAAGCAAAGAAACGGAAAGGCCTTTCCTGGGAAAAAATCGCTGCTCAGGTCGATCGCTCACCGGTTTTTGTTACTTCTGCTTGCTTGGGACAAAACAGTCTCAGCCCGGAGGAAGCTACCAAGCTTTGCGCCCTATTGGATCTCGGATCGGATGTCAGCGAGGCACTGCAGACGCCACCGATGAAGGCCGCAGACTCGCTTGATATACCTAAGGATCCGCTGATTTACCGATTTCACGAGATCACTTTGGTCTATGGAGAAACGATTAAGGAACTGATCCATGAGAAGTTTGGGGATGGCATTATGAGCGCGATCGATTTCACGATGGAGATCGGCAAAGTTGAGGATCCGAAAGGGGATCGGGTCCAGATCACCATGTGCGGCAAATTTCTTCCCTACAAGCGGTGGTGATTATGTTTGACGGCGGAACCGGGGGCTGGTGGCTAAAACAATCCAGATCGGAAGAAAGAATAAGGCGGAATGTTTTTTTCTTTGCACTTTGCATTGGCGCTTTTGGCGTCACTCGGGAAGCAGGGAGTTTCAGAGCCGTGGCACAGGAGCTGCTTTAGGATCGCCCGGCTTCATTCGGGTGGAGGTCCGAATGTGAATTCGCGCATCAGGGTTAACGATCCATGCTGATTGGGGAAAAAGGGTTGCAGCAGGGGTCAAAGGGGGGCGTGCGTCTCTAAAGCGAGGAAGTGGACTTGGAGGGAGTCTCACTTCCTCGCTTCTTCACCAGCAGGCACGGTGACTCGCCAAAATGAAAAAGATAGAGGCTATCATCAAGCCGTTTAAGTTGGAGGACGTAAAAAGCGCTTTGGCAGAGCTAGGAATCGAAGGAATGACCGTCAGCGAAGTCAAAGGCTTTCCGTTATCGGCCCAAGAAACTCGCGTGAATTTCGGAAGCCCTCGATTTTCACCGAAATTGAAAATTGAGTTGATTGTCAAAAACGAATTGCTCGTCCCCGCAATTGCTGCAATAAAGCAGAGCGCTCGAACCGACCGAAAAGACGACGGGAAGATCTTCGTGAAAGATCTCGTCGAGGTAATTCGCATTAGAACTGAAGAGCGCGGAGAACGGGCAATTTGAAAAGATTGCAGACCCGGCGTCTATACGAAAAAACTAGCTCATTGAATTGTAACCATCTATGACCCCAGCCGAAGTAACCAAATTCATCGAAAAACAGGGTGTTAAACTGATCGACTTCAAGTTTGCCGATTTGCTCGGTACCTGGCAGCACTTCACCACGACGTTAAACGAATACAGTGAAGACATTTTCACAGACGGATTAGGGTTTGATGGTTCCAGTATCCGCGGGTGGAAAGTGATTAATGCGAGTGACATGTTGGTCATTCCGGATCCAGCTACCGCTTGGATTGATATTTTTAATGCGGAACCAACGCTCAGCTTCATCTGTACGATTAAGGATCCAATTACGCGCGAACCTTACGATCGCGACCCACGAGGTGTTGCTGAAAAGGCAGAGGCGTACCTGAAGAGCACGGGTATCGCAGATACTGCATTTTTTGGCCCCGAAGCGGAATTTTTCATCTTCGATGATGTCCGTTATGATTACACATCCAACACCTCCTTCCACAGCGTAGATAGCGCGGAAGGTATCTGGAATAGTGCGCGGGAAGAGTTCCCGAACCTTGGGTACAAGATTCGGCACAAAGAAGGCTATTTCCCGGTTTCGCCCACTGATACCTTACAGGACATCCGTAACGAGATGTGCTTGGAAATGGAAAAAGCCGGCATCCCGATCGAGCGGCAACACCACGAAGTTGGTACGGCCGGACAGGCCGAAATCGATATTCGCTTTGCTCCGCTGAAATTGATGGCCGACCACATGATGTATTACAAATACATCACCAAGAACGTAGCGAAGAAGTACAACAAGGTCGTTACATTCATGCCGAAGCCTCTTTTCGGAGACAATGGCTCCGGAATGCATACTCACTCATCCCTTTGGAAAGGTGGAAAACCGCTTTTTGCAGGCGATAAGTATGCCGGGTTGAGCGAAATGGCCCTATTTTATATCGGCGGAATTCTTAAACATGCCCGGGCGCTCACCGCTATTACCAACCCCACAACGAATAGCTATAAACGTCTGGTCCCTGGGTTCGAAGCGCCGGTCAATCTAGCCTATTCCGCACGGAACCGCTCGGCCGCGATTCGAATCCCGACCTATTCGCCCAGCCCCAAAGCTAAACGCGTCGAGTTCCGGACGCCGGACCCTGCAGCAAATCCGTACCTGGCCAATGCTGCACTGCTCCTCGCTGGACTGGATGGCATCCAAAATCGGATCGATCCGGGTGATCCGCTCGACAAGAACCTCTACGAATTGCCGCCCGAAGAACTGGCCAAAGTTCCCAGTGTGCCTGACTCGCTGGTCGGCGCGCTCGATGCTTTGAAGGCGGATCACGATTTTCTTCTCAAGGGAGACGTGTTCAATGAAGATTTCATTAGTAATTGGATCGAGATGAAAATGAAAGAATACGACGCGTTGCGTTTGCGCCCGCATCCGTACGAATTTTTCATGTACTTCGATCTGTGATTTTCGGATAGGACTTCGAAAAAAGGCGCCTGCTTCCCGGGCGCCTTTTTTTTCGCTTAGGCATTCGCCGCCCCACGCTCGAGAGGACTTGCGGCCCGACGACGGCCGACCATACAAAGCATACACGTGGCAACCTCCTCGAATTCGCGCATCTTTAGAAACTAGGGCGTGCCGTAGTCTGCCAGGCGGTCTGTCCGACTACCGTTCTCGGTTTACTGTTTCCAGTATTGCTTCTGGCGACGACCTGTTTTATCCCCCCGGAGTAGCAGTGAAACTTCTCTTAACCGCCGATCTTCATTTTCATATTCCGTGGTTCGAGTGGCTGCGGGAAGTCGCCACACAGTATGATCTCGTGGCCATCGGCGGCGACCTTCTGGATCTCGAAAATCGACAAGGAATGGCCCGCCAATTGATCTATCTTTATGAATGGACGCAGCACTTCGTAAAACGTCCCGCTTGCTTGGCGATCTGCACCGGGAATCATGATTTCCCCTCCGGCACTCCGTTAGTCTTTCCCGGAGTCCCGCTACCCAGTAATAAGCTGGCGATACTTCGTCAATTTGCTTCTGCTCAGCCCTGGCCCCAAGCGCTGAAACTAAATCATCACATTGCCGTCGACGGCGATGAAAAATTATTCCGGTTTCGCTCTGGCGAGAATTTGGCGGTTACTTGTTGTCCGTATCGTGCTGATGGGTATGTGGAACAGCTGCGCCCGCACGCTTCGCCATGGCTACTCTTGCACCACGAGCCGCCCGCTAACAGCTTGATCGCCAGTCCGAAGACCGGTAATCTGGCGTTTGCTCAGAGCATTTACCGAAGCAAACCGACGTGGTCATTGAGCGGTCACGTACATTTCACCGTCGGCGACGAAAATTGTTTCTTTGAGCGGATCGGATCGACCGTCTGCTTCAATTGCCGCCAAAACCCGCCGGGTGGTCTGCTTCCGCCCCAACCTAATGTAATCACAATAGATACGAGGCGCCGAGCAGCGACCTGGAGACGGTGGATTACGCAGGGTGCAGACGAAGAAGTAACCGTCGACCTTTAATCCGCGAATTCCGGGAGAACCGTGAAAATCGAAGAGAGGCAACCTGCGAACGCTAATTATTCTCCGCAGATTTTCGCGGATTTTAATCAGGTCCTACCAAGCGCACTCTAAAGAGAAGAGGAGCAATCCGCAGATTTTCACGGACTATTTTATTAATCCGCAGATTTCACAGATTACGCAGATTATTTTGTTTCAGCTCCTTGTGCCGAGTCATGTGACCAAATAAAGCGCCGATGTTCTAAACTCGTTGCTCCAAAATTGATCAAGAGTCCTCTTTCATGGGTACTCGCTTTTAGATAGTTGAGGACCTGAGCCCATTCGATCTCTCCCAGTTTGGTCAACGCCTTCAACTCCACGATGATTGACTCGTAGCAAACAAAATCTGCTCGATACGGGGCCCTCAGTTTTCTGCCCTTGTAAAAATCGGCGTTTCGACTTGAGGCAGGAATGGAATACGACGATCGCTGAGTTCTAGTTCGAGAGCCTCTTGATAGACAGGTTCGAGAAAACCGCACCCGAGTTCTTTGTGAACCTCAAGCGCCGCTCCAATGATTTGATAAGTTTGGTTATCCATGGGATAGAAATAAATAACATAAATGTAAAGCGTTGTCTAGATACGCTTACCGTGATACCTCAACCATGGGAAACTAAACTTCCCTTGCCTACAGCGAACGTCTGCTGAGCGCCTGTACCGTCTTGGATTTAAGAAATCTGCGTAATCTGTGAAATCTGCGGATTAATAAGTAGTCGGCGAAATCCGCGGACTATTGCTTTCCCGTCGGCAGCCCCGCATACCCGGTTAGCTCCATATAGCCCACTCCTTGGACGGATTTCCCGGCTCGGGTGCCGTTCAGCCGGATTGCCCCTTCCCAATAGGTCACTGCCAGGTTCAGCTCTTGGTCAGGCACTGGTGTCGTGACAACGACATCGATCTGAAACTTAGGAACCCGCAACCGCCATCCAATCGGGTATCGCGCCTGGTTATGGTCGCTAGTCCAATATTCTGTTGGGTCCAGCACGAAATCATCCACTCCCAATTCGATTGCCGCGCCTGCGGGAGTCACCAATTTCCCATTCGAATACCGATCGATCGCGCCATTCTTCAGCCGCATCTGGTAAAGCATGAGATCGGTTCCGTCGGAAAGCTGAAGCGAAAACCAATTCCAACCAACTTGGTCTGCTGCCAGCTGGTTGGTCGCCCATTCACGATCGAACCAGGATTGGCCAGTCACTTCGTATGCTACTCCGCCAACCCGAAGCGTACCCTGGGTCCGCAAACGGGTGATTGAATAGTAATAGGAAGCGCGCCCGTCGCCGCCGGCCTTTTGGCTGAAACCATCTTTACCTTCCAGTACAGGTTGTTTGTCCGGCTCGAGATTGAGTTGAATGGATTGTTGCCCGTCCTCGGCCTCCGCATGAAAAGCGGAATCAAGATCGAGCTCCCAGTTAGAAATCCAGACCAATTTGGAGCCGGACAAAAATCCGGCATCATTGAAAGCTCCCCGACTGATCCGCTCTGAGGCGTAAAACTTCTTTGGGCCGATATCGGTAATCGTAAAATGCGCAAACTTCAGGTCATTCATGACGAAGCGGGATTTGACCGGCAGACGTTTGTTCGGCGAGCGGTAGCCGTGCCGAAAGAATGTGAGTTCGTATCCGAACTCGCGGCCTTCTTGAGACCTCAAGTTCCCCGTGAGATACCACCATTCGGTCTGGTAATCGATATGCGGTCCATGATCCCGGGGAAATTCCAGATGGTAACCTGGTTGGGCCAGCCGCCAACCATCCGCGTTAAACTCAGCTGCCCGGAGTGGAGCTGGCAGCGACAGGACAGAATAAACTGCGAGGTGTATCAAAAAATTCCGTGCTATCGATGGGATCATTTTCAGTTAAGTCCGGATAGCCTCGACGATAGCGACCCGGCCCGCGTGAATCGCCGGGAGCAAGCCGGCCAAGAGTGCGACAGGCAGGAGCACAAGCGGAACCGAGCCCAGCTGTTCCCACGAAATCTGCAGGGGTATCGTCCATCCAAAAAATGTTTTGTTGATCACTTCCGTAAGAACAAAGGCTAAAGCGCAGCCAGCGCTGATCCCGATTCCCACCGCCAACGCGCCGAGCAGGAAAGTCTCGGACAAGACCAGTGCGATGATTTGTCCGGTAGATGCGCCCAACGCTCGCAACACGGCCAACTCTCGTTCTCTCTCTTTCACTAGGACGATCAAATTCAAAGTAATACCGGCTACCGCGACTGTCATCGCTATCCCCCGGAGAAGATAAGTGATGGCAAAAGTTTGATCGAATATGCGTTCCACCGTGTCTTTCAATTCACGATTAGAATGAATCGCGTAAGCGTTGGCTCCGGTATAAGCGCTTCGAATTTCTTCGGCCGCCTGCTGTGGAGTTGTCCCGCTCTTGAGATAGGCCGCGACCGAATGAATACGCGGATCATGCCAATACTTCTCGAAATTCGATCTCTGCATCAGGAGCAGACCGGCATCGCGAGTGTAATCGTAAAAAACCCCCGCGACCGTAAAGGTTTTTGGGCCTGCCGGCGTCGGTAGGATCAAGCTTTGGCCTTCTCGAAGATGGAATCGGTGAGCCAACGGCTCAGATGCGATAACGGTATCAGCCTCGTGCCATTTCCGAATCTTTTGCTCTTCTCCGTCGCCGACAAACTGCGGGCGGTTGCGGCCGGAGCCCTTAACGACACCGAGTGTGACCGGGTTCCCGTATAGCTCGGTTTGATAATCGCGGTACGTGTCCAAAGCGTCTACCTGCGGGAGTTGGGTCAGGAAGGCTAGGAGATCAGGCGAAACAAAACTCTGGAATCCAATGATCTCGTTCTCGGCTGGAGTAATGAAGACATCCGCAACCAGCCGACGGTTAATCCAATGATCAACGGCTGAGCGAAGAGAAAAAATCATGATAGAAACGCTGACCAACATTGCGGCCGCAGATGCCAGAGCGGCGATCGTGATCGCGTTGCGAAAGAGCGATCGCACCAAGTTCTGCGCCGCGAGATGAAGCAAGTGCACATTACGGAAAAGTTTAGCCACAGTGCGGCCGAACCAATAAGTCGCAAACGGCGCTAGCAAACAAAATGCGACCAGAGTGCTTAAAGCGCACAGGAAAGCGGCAGGTCGGATACCGCCGCGCAGCGCGAGGGCGCCGCTGGCCAAAGCGACTATAGACGCCGCAGCACTCCAGCCGATCCAAGCGGATGAGGGTCGCTCGCTCCGCTCAATCAGGAGACCAAGGTTTAGCGCCCGTAGCGGCGGAACCGCCGCCGCGGATTGGGCGGGCACCCAGGCGCCCAAAAATGTCGCTGCTAGTCCGAGCAAAAAGACAACGATCACCTGGTCCCAAGGTACGTAGATGCGTTCAATACTGGTAAGAACGTACAGATTCGAGATCGTCGTCTCGACGACCCTGAGCAAAGCGTGAGCAATCAATAACCCAGCTCCGATTCCGATCAGGGACCCAGTAAATCCGTAGAAGAGTGCTTCTCCAAGAAACAGCCATCTCACCTGACTAGGCAAAAATCCGATAGAGCGAAGAATCCCGATTTCCCCTCGTCTGCGGACCACCGAGGCGGTGATGGTGTTGTACACGAGAAAAACTCCGACTAGAAGCGACACGAGGCTCAATGCAGTAAGATTTAGTTGGAATCCCGCCAACATCCTCTCAACCTGCGCAGTTCTTTCCGATGGTGGCTCGATCTCCACATCCGGAGGCACAATTTTGCCGATCGCAGATGCGACTGCTGCGGGATTCTTCGGGTCCCGAACCCGAAACAATACCGCGGACAAAGTACCTGTTTTTCCCAAAAGCTCTTGAGCCCAGCCGATGTCCATTGCGGCGAGATGAGAATCAGCGTTGTCAGCATCTAGAAGAAACGCGATGGTCAAATTCACTCTTTTTTCTCCCACCTCGACCTGGAGTGAATCGCCGATCCGTAAGGAGTGAGCACTAGCGAACGACTTAGTGATCGAGACAGCTTGCCCATCGCCAAACCACCGATCGGAGAGGTTCTCTTCTGATTTCCCAACCTTAAAGTTCTGGAATTCCGCGTTCGTCAATGGATCGACGCCCACGACATGCAAATATTCGCCTGGAAAATCAGGCAAGATTATCACGCCTTCTACCAATGGCGTTGCTGCTTGGACGCCCTCAACCGCTTGTAGTTGGGGAAAGAGAGCATCATCGATTTCGCCTCTGGCCTCCAGGTGAGCGCGCCCTGCCACTACATCGACTCCGGCAGCAAAAGATTGTTCGGCGCTTCGATTGGTAACTTGAATAGCGAGATAGACTGCGACTCCGAGGGCGACACAGAGCACATCGACCACGGCCAGGAAACGGTGACGCAGGACATAACGAACGATGTGCTGCCAGCAAAACGTCCACATCGATTATCCGTTGTTAGTCGCAGCGTGCAAAAGCGCCGAGCGCAACTGACTAAGCGTCGTTTCGCCAGTCAGCTTCCTACCCTCGAAATCAGTTACGTAAAAACTGTCAAAAGCCGCTCCTTTCTCAGTCGCGACCCGGGAATGCGCTATATTCACACGCGCGCCAGAAAAACAGTAGAGGATGTCATAGAGCAATCCGAGGCGATCGGGAGTCTGTAAGTCAATTACTGTGTAGGTAGGATGCACTTCATTGGAGATCACCAACTTGGTCGGGAAGTCCATTTCTGGCGGTAATAAGTAGTTAGCACGGGATCGGTTCTGAGTTAAGAGTGAAGAAAAATCGAACTCCGCTTTTTGCAGAGCCCGGCCAAGGATCTCCTCCACTGCTCTTTGGTCTCGCTCTTGGGTAACCGGCGCAAAGTTGACATCACAGACCCGGAAAATACCTAACATAAGGTTATCGCTCCGGGTAAAGGCATCGGCGCTCAAAATATTGATCAAAGCACTCGCGAATGAGCCGGCTATCCTCGCCATCAAAGCGGCGCGATCCCAGGTACAGATCCAGACCTCGCTGTGACCTTGGGCCGGTTTGCTGTGCCAGCGAACCGCGGGAGCAAGTGTTCCTCCGGAATCTCTATACCAGGTTTCCAGCCAACTTCGAAAAAGCCGGATGTGCCCAACAATTTCATTGACGTCATGGCTCGGAAAATAGCGCTCCGGCATTGATTGAAAATGTGTTTCGATCTCTTCCCCAAAATCGCGCGCTAACCGCTTGGAGACAGCTGCCTGGAGGTCAGCTCTCTCGATGCGTCGCTGCTTAAAGAATTCACTTTCGTCGCGGAGATAGCTAGAAGCTGCTTGGTAAAGCTGCCAAACGAGAGACTCCTTCCAATCTGACCAATTCTGAGCACTTGTACCTTGTCCGTCGGCCAAGGTTAATAACATAAGAGAATCCATATTCTCCTGCGTGTGAAGATTGCGGGCGAAAGCGGCGACAGTCGCCGGATCCTCGACGTTTCTTCGTTGAGCCATCTCCGAAAGGGTAAGATGATGGTCGACCAGAAGAATGAGTTTACTGCGACGCTCCGGCGAAAGTTGCAAACGCGCTGCGACTTTTTGAGCGTTCAGAGCACTGGCTTCGGCGTGATGCCTTGCTCCCGAGGCCTTTCCGGTGTCGTGCAACAGCAAGGCAAGGTAAAGAACGTAGGGATCGTCTAGCTTGCGAAAAAGCTCTTGATACTCAACAAGTTTCGGATCCTTGGTGTCGATCAGCTCGTCGAGCTTCTCGATGCACACCAATGTGTGCTCGTCCGCGGTGTATCGGTGAAAAAACTCATGTTGGACGAGGCAGGTCAACTCACCAAATTCCGGAAGGTATCGCCCAAGAAAATCAACCTCGTGCATCATCCGCAAGATGCGACCCACCTGGCCTTTTCTGGAAAGGATGGCTTGAAAGGTCTCTCTAGCGGCACGTGCGTATTGAAAAGTGCGGTTCACCAGGCGAGTTCGCCGGCGGATCATCTGTTCAAGTTCCGGGCTAAGTTCTAGTTCTCGCTGCTGCGCATGCAGGAAGACCCGCATCAATCGAAACGGGTCTTTGTGAAAAATTTCTCGATCCTCGTAATAAATGAACTGCCCGTGACTGTAGAACCCATCGAAATGCTCGGTCTTCAGTTTCCGCTTGGCCAAAAAGCCAAAAACTGGGCGCGCCTCTTTTTCCGGCTGTGCGGGCAGCAGAAAACGTTCCGTAATGCGCGTCGTAGTCAGGTAAATCGTTCGGGCATATTGGTAGTAGTCGCGCATAAACGCTTCGCTCCGTCGAAGGATACTTTTTTGAGGGTATCGAAACCGGTTCGCGATTTGGCCCTGCAGAAACAGCGTCAGCACATCGGCAGGACGCTCGTTGATGTAATGAAGTTCTGTGCGAACGCGTTGCAAGAAGTCGTAGGCTCGATCGATTGCGCGGCGATCGCTCTCGGAAATGTACTTGCGCTCGACCAGCTTGGCCGTGCTCATAATGCCATCCCGAAAATAACAGATCCATTGCATGTTTTGGTAATCGCGCAAACCGCCGCACCCGTTCTTCACATTAGGCTCCTGCATGAACACGGAACCTCCGTATTTCCGGTGCCGTTCTTCTTGATTTTCAAGTCGCCAACGCAAGTAGCTGCTCACTTGGCCGCGCACGCAATGGTCGAAAAACTCCCTCCGAAACTTTGAGTGGAGGCTGCGATTGCCAGCCAAATACCGTGATTCCAACAGCGACGTTTTTGTCAGCACATCAGAATTAGCGAGCCGAATCGCTTCGCCAATCGATCTCGTCGCGTGCCCCACTTTGAAACCAACGTCCCACAGCATATAGAGGATCTGCTCGATGACTTCGGTGACGTGAGAATCGAGCCGCCCCGAGTCATGCAGAAAAAGAATGTCAACGTCACTGTAAGGGTTAAGCTCGCCGCGTCCGTAACCGCCGATGGCTAATAGGGCAACGGGGGGAACCTTATTGGTGAATTCAGAGTGCTCCAGCGCACCCTCAAACAGGTGACGAAGCACGACGTCCAATAGGGTCGCGCGATCATGGACCACCTCTAACCCACTGGCACCGGAATAATGCTTCAATCGCAGCCGATGCTCTTCGAGCTTCAGGAATTTTTTGTAGAGATTGAGCTGTTCCCGGAGGCGCTCCTTGCCTTGCGAGACCAATTGTCTCTCGGCGTGAGCCAAAATCTTTTCCAGATGCTGCGACATTACTTTGGGGACTGACCTACCGATTTCATCGCCTTCAAGAATATACTGCTATTTTTGTTACCGACTGCGAAACCTTTTGGTCGCATGGTTACGGCGAAGACCTGGTGCGGCATGTGCCGAGCCGGTGCATGAGCCGATCGCGATTATCTCTAAGAGCCTTGTTTGGTCTTGTTCATTCCCGGCAAACGGCTCAAGCCAATTCGGCGCATGCCGAATTAGGCTTTCGCCCTACCGATCGTCGGTCATCCTCGGTCGAATCACTTTTTCCACTGAAAACGATCCTCAGACGGAGTATCGCCTAGGTGCCGACTGAATCCGGAGCGATTGGAAACCAGGTGGGTGAGAACGTGAAAAGCATCCTCCGGGTCAGCGCCCACGCTCTTGGCTAAATCTTCGGCCGTGACCGGCTTGCCGATCGTCTGGAGGGACTTCGCTAGATGACCTTGCAGTTCCAGCAATTTGCCAGCTGCCTTTTTCCCGGCCTCGACCCCGGGCTGATGGTAAGCATTGATGTTGACGAGTGAGGCATAAAAACCGACCGCGCGTTCGTATAACGCGATCAAAACGCCTACCGAAAACGGTGTTACTCGCTCAACGCTGATAGTGATCGATTCGCGGTCTTTTTCGAATAGGGCCGAGCGCGTCCCGCGCAGAAACCCTTGCAAATAATCCCCACTCGTGATTCCGGGCTCCACTTCAAATTCTGCCCCGTTCCGATCCTCGTCTACTTGAATAAATGTAACGAAGAAATTGTTTATACCGTCTCGGAGCTGTTGAACATAGGCATGCTGGTCCGTGGAACCCTTGTTTCCGTAAACTGCGATTCCCTGATGGACTACGTTGCCGTCGAGATCCAACTCCTTGCCCAGCGATTCCATAACCAACTGCTGGAGATACTTACTAAAGAGAGCCAGCCGATCTTTGTACGGGAGAATTGCCATGTCCTTTGCACCTCTCCCTTCACCCACCTTGTACCACATCAATGCCAGCAGCATCGCAGCATTGAAACGAACGTCGGGACGCCTGGTTTTGTCGTCCATTGCCGCCGCACCGGCCAAGAATTGCTCGGTGTTCAAACCCTGAAGGGCCATCGGCAGCAAACCGACAGCGCTCATCACCGAGGTCCGGCCGCCTACCCAATCATACATAGGAAATCGCGCCAACCAGCTCACCGCATGCTGATCGAGCTCACTCCCTCTCCCAGTAACCGCCACGGCATGCTTCGCGAAATCCAAACCAGCGGATTTGTATCTTGCCGCGGTTTCAAGCATCCCGTTCCGGGTCTCTTTCGTACCACCCGATTTCGAGACGACCACCGTTAACGTAGTCGAAATCGTCTTGCCCAACCGCTGAAATACCCGATCAAATCCATCCGGATCGGTGTTATCCAAATAATGAACGCGCATCTGGTCTGCGTCGGTTCCGAGGGCATCAGCCAAGAATTGTGGACCGAGAGCGGAGCCACCAATTCCTATCACCAATACGTCTGTAAATTGCTCCCCGCTTGATGGGCGAATCTCGCCGGCGTCTACTTTGCGGACGAACTCGTAGATCGCCTCGTTGGTATCCTCTATTTCGCACCGCACTTGATCGTTAGGCGCCAACTCCGGGGCGCGTAACCAGTAGTGGCCAACCATTCTCTTCTCATCGGGGTTGGCGATTGCGCCTTTCTCCAGTGCTTCCATCGATTTGAACGCCTTCGCTGCTGCCACGCTCATCGTCTCGAAATAGTTCTCGTCGAAGTGCACCCGGCTGATATCGAGGGAAAAATGAAGATCAGGATATCGCAAAAAATACTGATTAAATCGGTCCCACTGGGAGCTCATATCCGCAAATTACGCTGGGGACATCAGACGGCAAACCGGTAAGCGGTAAGCGGTGAGTAATAAGCGGTAAGTGCGGGGCAAGCTTCGCTAAAGCCCAGCCACCCGTTCCTGCAGCTGCGCAAGGCGGTTGCTGAAGTCTCGTTCGCGTTCTCGATGCTCTTCCACCACGGCGGCCGGCGCACGATCGACGAAATTTGTGTTAGCTAGCTTTTTCCGAACAGTGTCCAACTCGGACTCCAGTTTTGCGATCTCCTTGGTCAACCGCTCTTTCTCGGCTCGCAGATCCACTAATCCTTCTAACGGAAGAAAGACCTGTCCGAGCGGCGTCAACACCACCGGCACTCCCCGGGGTGCCTCATAGGCCGCATCCACTTGAAGTGGCTCAGCACCAGCTAGATTCGCAAAAACCGTGAAATCCCCTTCGATCACCGGGCGTAAGATCATCTTCACCTTTTTGTTCGAAGGAATACGGTATTCCGCTCGAAGGTTTCGCGCCTGCGAGGTTGCTCGGTACACCATGTCCGCAAAATCCGATTGGGCGGAGTCCAAATCGAGTTCCGTTCGAAGGTCCTCTAGCCCAGCAGATTGGATGCTACCAGTACCGTATTCCATTCGGTGCCATAGTTCTTCGGTGATGTGCGGCATAAATGGATGGAGTAACCGGAGCACCGCGGAAAGCACGTGATCCATTACCCAGAGACATCCAGCTTTGACTTCGAGATTTTCGCTCTGGAGTTCGGTCTTTGCCGCCTCGAGGTACGAGTCGCAGAAATCGCTCCAGAAAAATTCGTAGATCGTCTGGGCAACCTCCGTGAAGAGATACTCCTGGTAGCCGCGTTCTATTCGATCAACAGCGGCATTTAATAACGCGAGAATGCGTGTTGAATACGGGGAAAGCGGCAAAACTGGCCTGGCGCCGGCACGCGGACCTTGTAATTGGCGAAAACGAAAAGCATTCCATAGCTTGTTAGCAAAGTTACGCCCCTCCTCGATCTGCTTTTCATCGAATCGGATATCTTGACCGAGAGGCGCCGTGCGCATTAAGCCAAACCGTAAGCCGTCCGCTCCATATTTTGCGATCAGATCGAGTGGATCAGGCGAGTTACCCAGACTCTTCGACATTTTTCGGCCCTGGGCATCGCGAACGAGTCCGGTGAAATAAACGTTACCGAACGGCTTCTGGCCCTGGTACTCGAATCCGGCCATGATCATGCGCGCCACCCAGAAAAATATGATGTCCGGACCGGTCACGAGGTCGGTCGTCGGGTAAAACTTGCGTCGGACCGCCGGCTCCATCGTGATGAAGGACCAAAGCCAGGAAGAAAACCAGGTATCAAGAACATCGGGATCCTGCTCCCAGTTTTCTGGATCGGGCGGCGGGGTCGTAGCGACATGTAAACGGGAACGATCTTCCTTGTGATACCAGACCGGAATACGATGCCCCCACCACAGTTGGCGGCTGATACACCAGTCCTGGATATTCTCTATCCAGTTCGAGAAGGTTTTCACCCAGCGTTCTGGGCGGAACTGAATCTCGCCACTTTGGACAGCTTCGAGAGTCCGTTGCACGTGCGGGTATTTGAGAAACCACTGCTCGCTCAGCCTCGGCTCGATTGGCACTTGAGCTCGCTGACCATAGCCAACATTGTGTTGATACGCTTCCTCGCGAAGCAATAAGCCCATTTGTCGCAATTTTTCGACCGAAAGCTTGCGCACTTCAAATCGATCTCGACCTGCAAACTCTTCGCCAGCCAGCGCATTTAAAGTGCCGTCCGGATTGAGGACATCGAGGATCTGCAGCCCGTGCCGTTGCCCGATCTCATAGTCGACTTTGTCATGAGCTGGAGTGACCTTGAGAACTCCGGTTCCAAATTCCGGATCGATCGCATCATCTCCAATGATCGGGATCTGCGCCCGGGGAAAAGGCCGCCAACAATGTTGGCCGATCAAGTGAGCATAGCGTTGATCTCGCGGATTCACGGCAACCGCGGTGTCACCCATCAGCGTTTCGGGACGGGTCGTTGCGATCTCCAGATAAGTTCCCGGTAGCTCCACAATTTCATAGCGCATTATATAAAGCGTCCCGGCTGTTGGAACCGGCTCAACTTCCTCGTCCGAGAGAGCCGTGCCGGAAGCCGGACACCAGTTCACCATCCGCTTCCCCCGATAAATGAGGCCCTTGTTAAACAAGTCTACAAAAACGGTGTTCACCGCACGCGAATAGTCGTCGTCCATGGTGAATCGCTCTCGTGACCAATCACACGAACATCCTAATCGCTTCAGCTGGTTGATGATGATGCCGCCATGTTTCTCTTTCCATTCCCAAACCCGCTCCACGAAAGCGTCTCGCCCTAGATCGTAGCGAGTCTTGCCTTCCTTTCTGAGCTGCCTTTCCACGACTGTCTGGGTAGCAATGCCGGCATGATCCATCCCCGGTAACCAAAGGACCTCTTGGCCTAACATCCGAGCGCGGCGAGCCAGAATATCTTGGATCGTGTTATTCAACACGTGACCGAGCGTGAGCACACCAGTCACATTCGGTGGAGGCATTACGATGGAATAGGGTGGCTTCGTTGACTCCGCCCGGGCATGAAAAACCTTTTCCCGGAGCCAAGTGTCGTACCACTTGGCTTCGACAGATGCAGGTGAATAGGCCGTCGAAATCTCGGCTGTCATGGGAAGCGGAATCTGCTGCGTAGCTTCGGCTTCTGCAACTAGGGAGTTAGAGGGCCGGCAGGGTGCTCTTCTGGCGTCCGTTTTACCGGGCAACAGGATCAAGGCGGAGCCCCAGGAGCAACCTTTTCGGAGGGAAGCTGCCGCCTCCCAGGTATAACCCACGACAAGACCGCTGTGGCAGATCTGTTCGGTATCGCAACCCTTGTCGGTGGGAACGGATTAGCAGCCAACCCTCAACTGCAAATTGCCAAACCGCCTAGTCGATAGGCGTGAGAAAATGATCCCAGTCCCGGACATTATGTGCGTTTCGGATGAAGTAGGTAACCGGCAATTCTCGGGGCGGTCGTGGTTTCTTTTGCAGTTCCAAACCGACCTCTTCCGGTAGCCGATTGCCTTTAAGACTGTTCACCCGCTTGTCGGCCAAAACGCAGTTTTCCCAGCTTGTCTGTCCCCCGCGCGACCGCGGCACCACGTGATCGATGTTGCCTTCGGCTGGCACCAACTTCTTGCCAGTGTACTGGCATCGTCCTCCATCCCGTTCCCAAATACCTTTGGTGGAAAGCTTAGGACGACGCTTCGGCACTTTGTTGTAACGCGCCAACACGAGCACGGTCGGAATTCTGACGAGCCCACGAACGGTCCGGACCGAGTTATCATCCTCACGAACAGCCAACTCTAGCCATTCGTTCCATCGGACTGGGCGCATATCGCCAATGCCTTGAATATCGAGGCCGGTGGCGTTGCCATTTGCCATCATGCAATATGCTTGAGCAGGCGTCTTGACATCAATCGCCTGCCAGTTCCGGTTTAAAACCAGAACCGTCGCTTTATACAGCGCGTCGTTCATGTGTTCATCCCGTTCGCGTGGATTTATGCTTCAAAACCTGACGATTGTCCAGTCAACCGATCGGTCGGGTAGTAGGCGGTTACCAACGAGCCTTTAGATTGATTTAAGAGCACGGTAGCAGTCCTGTGGTCGCACATGCGCGTCAATAACAAGGTCTAGGAGTATACGGAGAGGACTGATTTTCTCTATCGCTCTTCCGGCCAGCAGAACCAGTATTGGGACAGCCGCCGCTACCGGTGATGAGCAAAGTGTGTACTTTAACCTCCAATGATTTGCAAAGTGGATTACCACACTCATCCACAGGCCCATACACTGAGGCCCTATACAGTCGACTTGCTTCAGCCTTGGATCGATCGATGCCGGGAGCGCGGGATCGAGGGTATCGCTTTCACCGATCATGATCGATACTGTGATGGGGTGGTTTTCGAGGTGATCGATCGCCTCCGAGAGAAAAATCCGAACGTCAATATTTTGATCGGGATCGAACTGGATAACGACCCGGTGACTTCCAAACATGGCCTAAGCTGGGTAGAGAAAAACTGGGATCGACTGGATCTCGTTCTGGGTTCAGTGCATTACTTTTCCGGCGAGAAGCAGATGTTTGACGGCAGTGATCAAGGCACCCAGATAGACCGACGAGGCGCGGAGAGGGCCTTTTCCGAATACATTGAACAAGTCACTTCCCTCGTTCGACGGGGACACGTCGATTGTCTCTCTCACCTGGACCTGATAAAAATCCATGGGCTTTCCCCCAAAAGCTATGATCCGATCGCAACCTTCGAACCGTTACTGGAACTGATCCGGCAGAGCGACCTAGCTATCGAAATTAACACCGCGGGCTGGCGTAAGAAGGTCGGCGAGCAATATCCGAACGTCGCAATTCTCAGACGGGCGGTCGCACTGCAAATCCCAATCACCATTTCGTCTGATGCCCACTCTTACGCGCAAGTCGCCGAGGACTATGAGCGTCTCGAGGCGTTGCTTCAAGCGGAGGGCATCGACCAGATAACCCGATTTTCGCGACACCAGCGGAGGTAATGACAGAGACAATCCCGGCTTGTCCGCCGTAGCCAGGAGGGCGGAGGAGGAAGGGATTCGATGAAAGTAGCCCAGCAATTTATTGCTGACTTGGAAATTGGCCGCTCCCGATTGTCACTCGTTCATTACCAAAGTCACGCCTTGGACAACGCGTTTCTCCAAGCGATCGATTTTAAGGGACAGCTCTCTTCCCGCTGTTTGGAGGAAGGGATTTGACTCGTCTGTCAGCGCAACATCCAGGCGACCCGCCTCGTCCGTTCGGTTGAGCAAATTCAGCTCTTTGAGCAACTGGACGACAGCAATCGCGCAGTTTTCAGCCGAATCCACCAACCTAATACCCTCTCCGGCAATCTCGGAGATCAACGGGGCCAAAAGCGGATAATGAGTGCAGCCCAACACCAAAGTGTCCACGCCTTCGATCAGTAATGGATCGAGGTAGAGATGGACAATCTCTTCTGCCACAGTACCGCGAAACATGCCTTCCTCTATCACCGGAACCAATAAGGGACACGGTTGGCTGATGACTGTGGCGTCCGGGCGCAACGCGTGAATCGCCTGTTCGTATGCACCGCTCGTCATTGTGGCTCGGGTTCCGATCACGCCGATTCTCCCGGATTCTGTACTCTTAACCGCGGCTCGCGCGCCTGGCACAATGACCCCTATCACTGGGATGCGTAGCACGCTTTGCAATCGCGGCAGTGCCAGGGCGGAAGCTGTATTACACGCGACCACAATGATCTTGGCACGCTCGGAAAGGAGGAGGCCGGCAATTTCGAGGCTGTACCTCTCGATCGTTGCCTGATTTTTTCCGCCGTAAGGTAAACGTGCGGTATCGCCAAGATAAAAGATGTCTTCGGCAGGCAAGGCCTTCCGAAGCGCTTGAACCACGGTCAAACCACCGATCCCGGAATCAAAGACGCCGACCGGTTGCGTCGCAACGTCACCTATGGAGTTCCTTGGGAAGAGAATAGACATTTGATTTCAACGGATCCCATACCGAATCCCCGGTACCGATGCTGCTTGGTGCATGTTCTTGTTCAGCCACTTGACCGCTCGCGCCGGGCGTACTGCGTTCGACCGCTCGATTGTACGCCAGCACACCTTGAAAAATCGCCTGCGCCATCATCTGTCGATATGCCGGCGCCGCAATCCTCACAGCATCGCGCGGATTATTCAAGAATCCTCCCTCGATCAAGACTCCGGGATTCGCATCGTTTTTCAGAACAACGAACCGCGCTCGTTTAATTCCCCGATCCGGAACTCCGAGCCGGGTGATCAACGAGGCGTGCATAGCGGTGGCCAGCGCGATGTTTTCAGGATCCCGGATGTTGCCGAGACACGGTTGAAAATCGGCCAGAGTGAGCATTGGATCGTTGGTGGACGGCACCCCTTGCGGGGCTAAGCAATAGGTTTCAATTCCTTCTGCATCACCCCAGCCGCCCGAATTGAAATGGACGCTGATGAACAGCGCATTCGATTGATGGCTGGCAAACATAGCCCGGGTTTCCAACGGGATGAAGACATCGGCGGATCGAGTTAACCGAACCGTGAAACCAGCCCTCTGAAGTAATTCCCGCTCTCGTAAAATCACATCGAGGGCGAAATCCTTCTCGTTGCCCAGTGCGCTCCTGGCACCATGGTCAAACCCGCCGTGCCCGGCATCAAGGATAACAGTTCTGACCGGTGCGGTCTGCATCTTAGCTGGACGCAACACCGGCTCGACCAGCTTCGCCAAATCCATGCGCGAGATGTAGAACATCGTCCCTGCCTGAATGACCGGAAAATTCAGGATGAACTTAAGGCCGTTCATATACAATTCGCGCGAGTTGGCTCCGCTCTGGATGCGCAAGGTCGCCCCCGATAACGATACTCGCTCGTTAGAAAAATCGGTCTGGGTGAAATTATAAAAGCGGGCTACGTCTGTGAAAGGAATGTAATCCCGCCCGCCCTCCTTGATGAGAGTCCATTCGAAGGCTCCCACCTGGATGACGCCAGCGAAAAACAAAACCGCCTGAGCCACAAACCAACCCCTCATGACGAAGGCAGGATGGTGCTCGCCATTTCTGAGATCAAGCGAGAAAACAGAACCTTGTTTCTTGTGAGAGGACTTGACCCGCGGGGACACAACGAGAGTAGCCACTTCCGCAAACGGGCCCGCTTTCATTGCATTTCATCGCGCCCGTGGGGGATGACTGCCTGGAAGAAGCGGCTCAGTTTTCTGCGCCCTGCAACTCGTAGGCCAGCACACTTAGGCTATAAATCGCTGCTGTCTCAGTCCGGAGCACGATCGGCCCAAGCGATACCGGGAGGCATCCAGCGGTTTTCGCTAGCGCCGATTCTGCGGGGGTGAAATCGCCCTCCGGACCAATCAGCATAAGAGTGCTGGTTGGCCGGCGGCCATGCTGTTCGCGAAAATCAAGCAACACCTGCTTAAAACTGCGCGCATCCGTTTGCAGTGAGGCAATGAGCGGCGCTTCATACCGATCGAACTCCGAGAAAAATCTCTTGAGCGAAACCGGCGGATCCAGTGTCGGCAGCCAATTCTGTCCGCATTGTTTCGCCGCTTCAATGACGACTTGCCGCCATTTCTCGATACGCTTTCCGTCTTCGCCCTCCAACAGGTGCATCACGGTCCTTTCCGAAAGCAACGGGACAATTCGGGTTACGCCAAGCTCCGTCGCTTTCTGAACGATAAGTTCCATGTTCTTCCCCTTGGGAATCGCCTGGGCGAGCGTAATCGCACATCGGAGCGGTTCACTCTGGGTAACCTGGATCACTGATAATCGAGTTTCAGACGCCTGGAAGACTTCGATCTCGGCGATCGCTTCCGCGCCTTCTCCGTTGAATACAACTACTCGAGATCCCGCAGTCAGACGGAGAACATCTCGGCAATGATGCGTCTCGCCTTCGTCTAACGTCAGCTGATCAAGAGACCAACGCTCGACGGGTGTGTAAAATCTATGAACGCTCACCGGCCCTAGCGAAAGAAGGCTTTAGCTTGTTCGATAAATTTCTTATGCATCGGACTGTTATCGTCGCCGCATGATTCAGCGAACTCTTCCAGCTTTCGCCGTTGCTCCGAATTCAGCCGCGTCGGCACTTCGACTAGAACTCGTACCCGCAAGTCTCCCTTGGCTTTGGTGTCGATGTTAATAACGCCGTGGCCGCGAAGACGAAACTGCGTATTGCTTTGCGTGCCGGCCGGAATCTTCAGGGTAGCCTTTCCTTGCAAGGTAGGAACGGTAATCTCGCCGCCTAGAGCTGCCGCTGCAAAAGAGAGCGGTACTTCGCAATAGAGGTCGTCTTCTTCGCGTGCAAAAATCTCATGCTCTCGAACATGGATGACGACGTAAAGATCTCCAGGAGGACCTCCGCGTACTCCGGCCTCGCCATTTCGAGAAGAACGCAAGCGGGCTCCGTTATCAATTCCAGCCGGAATCTTCAACTTGATCCGCGAGCGCTTCTCCACCCGCCCATCACCACCGCAGTCCCGACAGGGACGCTCGATGACCTGCCCGGTCCCGCGACAGCGTGGACAGGTCTGCGAGACCTGGAAAAATCCGCGGGCCGTGATTACTTGCCCGCGACCTTGACAGGTGGGGCAGGTCATTGCTTTTGAGCCGGCCTCCGCACCGCTCCCGTTGCAGCGCGCACAAGTATCATGTTTAAGCAGTTCGATCTCTTTCTCTGTACCGAACGCGGCTTCCTCCAAAGTTATCTGGAGATCGTATCGCAGATCGGAACCGCGCTGACGGCCACCGCGATCTCGCGTCTGGGTACCAGCACCAAAAATCTGATCGAAGATTCCGCCGCCACCTCCCTCCGAGCCCATACCGAAAACCTCGCGGAAAATATCGAATGGATCGTGGAACCCGCCCCCGAAACCACCACGCGGAGCACCGGCACCGGTGCCGCCCGCAAAAGCGGCATGCCCATATCGATCGTAAGCAGCCCGCTTGTCCGCATCCATCAGAACGTCATAGGCCTCGCCAATTTCCTTAAACTTTTCCTCGGCATGCGGATCTCCGGGATTTTTGTCGGGATGAAATTTGACCGCTAGTTTGCGATACGCCTTCTTTACCTCTTCGTCCGAGGCTCTGCGATCAACCCCAAGAACTTCGTAATAATCCCTCTTTGCGGACATGTTTAGCTCTCCGTCAATCTGGTAGACACCGTAAACGGCGCCCCTTTGGACACAACAACATTAGCCGGTCGAATCAACCGCTCCCGAAGCTTATAACCTTTGCGAAGCTGCCGAATAACCACACCCTCCGGCACGTGGTCACTCGCTTCCTGAGCAATCGCCTCATGCAATTGGGGATCGAACTGCTGACCGGTAGCATCGATCACTTCGATACCAGCGGAGGATAGAAAGTCCTGAAACTGTTTTTGCACCATCGTCATTCCGTCGAGGATCGAATCGGGATTCGACCCGTTGCGAGCGGCTTGCAAGCCGAATTCAAAGTTATCAAGGATCGGAATTAAGCGTTCGAGGAAACCACTATTGGCAAATTTGATCGCTTCTTCTCGTTCCTTGGTCATCCTTTTTCGATAGTTGTCCAAGTCAGCAGTTGAGCGGAGGGCCAAGTCGCGAAACTTATTCAGTTCCGCCGCGGTTTCGGCCAACTGGGTCTGAAGCGCAGCAATTTTACCCTCGCAAACAGCTCCCGGTTTCTGCGATCCACTCTCGTACTCATTCTCGGCAGCCTGCGATTCATCCGCCGAGGAGTGCGTCGTATGAGAAGCATCGTCAGGCTTCGGCATGTTTTTTTCTCTTCCGAATGGATTAGTTGAATCACTCATAGTTTACGAATAGCAACGAGGGTGATGTCGTCGGTCTGGGGTTGATTGCCCACAAAAGCTTTAACACTCTCCGTGACGCGGGTGACAATCGTGGCCGCGCTCTCGCCGACGCCCGCTTGTATTACTTCGATCAACCTTCCAATCCCAAATTCTGACCCATTTAAGTCTAACGCTTCGGTCACACCATCTGTGTAGAGGATAAGACAATCCCCTGGGTCGAGGTGGACCTTAAAATCGACCGTAACCCTATCGAATACGTTTCCGCTGTCAATTCCGAGCGCCATGCCAGGAGGATTCACCTTCGTCACCGACCGATCCGCCGCGTGAAAAAGAAGGGGCGCGTCATGACCAGCTCGAGCCAGCATCAATGTATCACTAGACTTTTGGATAACCAAATAGGCCATACTGATAAACATATCTTCTCTGATATCGGGATAGAGCTGGCGGTTAACTTGACGAAGCACACCCGCAGCAGATTCCCCAGTGCGGGCTACTGACCGAAGAACACTGCGACACATGGCCATAATCAAAGAGGCAGGAACTCCTTTGCCGGAAACATCAGCAATGACGATCCCCCAGCGATCTTCGTCGATGGGTATATAGTCATAATAATCGCCGCTGACATGGCTGGCCGGAATATTGGTTCCGGCAATCTCAAATCCAGGAATTTGCGCGGCGGCCGCCGGCAGGAGAATGCGTTGAATATCGCGCGCAACATCCAGATCGCGTTCCATCCGCCGTTTTTCGGCGGCCTCCGAGTAGACCGTTGCGTTATATAACGCAAAGGCCGATTGCTCAACGATGGACTGAAAAACCACGAAATCGGGCGGTGAGAAAGGAGTACTCATCGGTCCATTTGCCACGGCCAGTACGCCCAGGTTTTGGCGGGCATAGATGAGAGGTGCAACCATCACCGAGTCGATTTGCAGCGCACTCTCTTTCAAATGCACCAAACGCCCATTATCATCGCGACTCGATAGAAATACGGGTTCCCGTTTCTCCCAAACCATGCCGATCAATCCCTCGTCCGGTTTGACGGTGTGCAGACGCAAAAAACTTTCTAAAACCATCGGGTTTGTCACACTCTGCTGGAGAATTTGCCGCGGAACATCTACGAGCGGCGGACAACCCTTGGACAGAAAAGCTGGAAGCAACATTTTGCCGGAGCGATCGGCTATATAGAGAGCACCACCGTGCGCATCTAAAATGCGCATTGCGCCCTCGACCATCAGTCGATACAAGTCCGCGACTCGAATATCTCCGGTGAAGGTTTCTCCCAATCCATGGAGAAAATCAAAAACCCGGCTCTCTTCGAGCTGTAGTTCTTCGCGGGCCCGCTTAAGGTCCTCGATCATTCTGGTTTGCTTACGCACCAAAAGACCAAAGAAAACGACGGCGACGATTAGCAGTCCTATGAGCAGGACACTGAGCATGGACCAGCGCTACTTGGATGCCCCCGCACGCAGGTCCTGTTTCAAGTACTCAAGGACATCCTTAAATCGTGCGAAGTTTTCCGGGTCTGCATCGACCAAGGCTTCGTGCGCCTCGATCATACAGGCAGCGTGATCCAGTCGGCTGAGATTACTTTCGGAGGAGAGAGTCGAATCCGCAGCAGCACCCGTCTGATCGGTCGAATCCGCCTTCGATTCAACCGCAAACAGGTTATTTAGTCCAAGGTTCCGAAGTAAATCAGCGTTGCGCTCGTTTACGTTAAAAACTAACAGGGAACCGCTGCCGACTTCTCGCAATCGCAGAGCGAGGCCCGCCAAAGTCCCCATGAACGTAGAATCCATTACCGGACATTCCTCCAGATCGATCAAAAATGCGCGGTGGCCGCGCTCGAACATCTCTCTGGCAAATTCCTTCAGGGCAGGACTATTTTGAAAAGAGCCCTTCCCTTTAACCTTCACACAAACGGCTTTTCCGGTAACCCCTACCAGTATGGAAGCTGGTAAACTCACAAACTTACTCACTATACCTAGTTTGATCTTTTGCTGTCAAATACTCGGACTGAGAACTTGTCTATTGCCATACTCTCGACTGGAGCAAGGCCACAATCACTCCGTCTTCAATGAGGACTGCCCGCCATGACGTGATCGGGCCATCTCGTGAATAATCGTCGCCCACGATGGCAAACTCGGAGGTGTAGTTGCCATGCGCGGCCGGGTAATAGCGTTCTCGGGCCTGGACGTAATTTTTCAAATTGGACTGCCGGTATTCCATGCGAAGCGTCAGGTCAGCTGGACGTTTTGCTCTCCACATGAACGTAAAATATTGGCCGGTAAGCTGGTGATTATCTATCGCGTCGATTGCCCCCCACACTCGACGCTTGCGCTCGAAAAGAATCGCTAATTCCCGGGTGGGAATCGGCGTGGCGCCCGGTCGGAGCGCAGCATTTCGAAAAATGTCGAATTTCCTGAACTCAAAATCGTCGCTTAATGCTAATGGAAGAACTTTGGCCTGCGGCAGTGGAAGCGGATTTTCCGCGCAAACCGAGGCCATCGTCGCGATCAAGCCGATCGCTCCGGCAAACAATAGCCTTTTCATATTTGGCCCATCGCCTCCTACCTACGAGACGACGCGCTACCGTGTCAATCGGTAGTTTGGTACTGGCGAATCTGTTGGTCGCGACTTTTTACCCAGATCGACGTCGCGATCGGATGCTGGCCACGCAGGAGCCCGCCCTGGAACAAAATTTCTCAGCACCGCCTAATCAGATTTCCGCAATATATTGCACTAAATGATTGCTCTCCGCTATGAACGTGGGGTCCACTTACCCTCTCTCGACCTCTGGCTGGATCCTTGGGATGAGCGGCCCACGGCCTTTGTCTCCCACGCTCACACGGATCATATCGGCAATCACCGGGAAGTAATCCTTTCCGCGGTTACCGCCAAGTTAATGACTGCCCGGTTACCGGGAGAACGCGTCGAGCATCAACTCGATTTCAAAGTTCCTTTCTTATTCCGCAATGCGGAACTGACCTTGTATCCGGCAGGCCATATCTACGGGTCTGCTCAGGCGCACATAGCGATCGGAAATGAAACTCTGCTCTATACGGGTGACTTTAAGCTGCGGAAAGGCAAGTCGGCCGAACCAATTGAATGGCGTCAGTCTGACACCCTCATTATGGAAACGACCTACGGCCTACCGCGTTACGTCTTCCCGTCAACCGATCTGGTAGTCGGGCAGCTAGTGAAATTCTGCGCCGAGACTATCGAGGACAACGCTACCCCGATACTATTTGGTTACTCGTTGGGGAAAGCCCAAGAGATCCTGGCTGCTCTTTATGGGTCAGGATTCCGCATTCTGCTTCACCCGAGCGTCTTTCAGATGACCAAGTTATACGAAGCGCTTCAGGACAAACTCCCCCCATATTCATTGTTCCGTCCCGACGATTTGTCCGGGAGTGTTTTCATCTGTCCGCCCAGCGCTAATCGAACAAAATTGGTTCAGAGCATAAAGTCCCGACGAACAGCCATGCTAACTGGTTGGGCTCTAAATCCCGGAGCCAACCATCGATTCCAATGTGATGCCGCATTTCCTCTTTCGGACCACGCGGACTATTCTGATCTTTTGAAATATGTCGACTTGGTTCAACCACGTCGGGTGCTTACTTTACACGGATACGCGCGCGAATTTGCGGAGGATCTCCGCCGCCGCGGAGTGGAAGCCTGGGCGCTAGGTGAGGACAATCAGTTGGAACTTTCCATGACGCTGGCGGTTCCGGAAATGCCGGCTCCGGCTGTCTTCATCGCAGCGCAGGGCGAGAATTGTGCGTTTGCCAGATTCGTTGCGGTCTGCGAAGCGATCAGCCAAGTCACCGGCAAGCTGCGAAAGATCGAACTTTTAGCTCAATATTTGCGCACTCTCGATCCGGAAGACTTAAGGACGGCAAGCATTTATCTGACCGGCCATCCATTCTCTCGAGCCGATGATCGAGTACTGCAAATTGGCTGGGCGGTCATACGGAAATCTCTCATGCAGGCTGCCGCCATTTCTGAGCCTGAGTTTCGCCGAATTTCAGCCGGATATGGAGACGCCGCCAAAATTGCTTACGAAGTCTTGCTCGGGAAAACGACACCGCGCCCCTTCTCGATTGGCGAAGTAAGATCCCAATTCGAGAAGATCGAGCAGGCCTCCGGACCGACCGGTAAGACAGCTCTTCTCACAGCCTGGCTAAAGGAGCTAGATGCGGCCCGAGCAAGTTACGTGATTAAAATATTGGGCGGGGACCTGAGAATCGGACTGAAAGAAGGTTTAGTGGAAGAGAGTATTGCAGCCGCCTTTGCCGCTGAGCTGGACCAGGTACGCGAAGCTCACATGCTGACTGGAGACCTCGGCGAAACAGCTGTTCTCGCTTTGCGGAAGTCGCTGGATTCAGCTTCGGTAAATCTGTTTCGACCGATCAAATCGATGCTGGCGATTGCGGAACCAGCTGCAGACGCGGTTGCAAAACGGCTCGGCAGCGATTTCGGCCGGGCGCATGCGTTCGCAGAACAGAAATTGGATGGAATCCGAGCTCAATTGCACGTGGGTGAGAACCGGATTCGCGTTTATAGCCGAGATCTGCGAGACATTTCCGAAGAATTTCCAGAGCTAACTCACCTAAGATTCTCGCAACGCATTATCCTGGACGGCGAGATTTTGGCGTTCAGGAAAGAAAGGAAGCTTACTTTCTTTGATCTGCAGAGACGACTGGGCCGAAAACGACATCTCGATCTATTTGAGACCGACGATGTGCCGATAGTGTATGTCGCTTTCGATCTGCTCTGGCTCGATGGCAAGAGCCTACTGAAAGAGCCGCTTCATTATCGACGCTCATTACTCGAGTCGTTGGAATTGCCAGATATTGTACGCCGGTCCAACATCCGCATGATTTCTACTTCAGAGGAAGTTGAGGCCGCCTTTGTTGCATCCAGGCGAGCCGGCAACGAGGGACTGATGATAAAAGACCCCGATAGTTTATATCAGCCGGGTCGACGCGGAGGAAGTTGGATCAAGCTGAAGAAGGAATTGGCAACTCTCGACGTCGTGGTAGTTGCGGCCGAACAAGGTCACGGTAAACGTAGCCATCTGCTAAGCGATTATACTTTCGCCGTCCGGAACGAGACCAGGAACGCTCTCGAGATTATTGGGAAAGCGTACTCTGGACTAACCGATTCCGAAATTGAGGAATTAACTGAACATTTTCGCCGGACAACGATCCGGCAGCGAGGCCGGCTCAATGAAGTAATTCCCGAAATCGTTCTCGAAGTCGCCTTTGCTTCGGTCCAGCCGAGCAGCCGCCATTCCAGCGGTCTTGCGCTCCGCTTCCCGCGAATTAAAGCAATTCGCCGCGACAAGACGGTCGGTGAGATCGACACCGTCGAATCCGCCAAGCGACTAGTTGCTACGAGCGAAGCTTTCTAACGCACTAACTAGTTATTCCGGGGCAAATTGGCCCGGACCAACCTGTCGCACGCCCTTCAGTCGATAAATTCGGGCGAATAGATTTTTTTTCGGTTCTGGAGAATTAAATTTATATCCGTTTTTCATGAGGCCATCCAAGATGTCAGATACGCCCATCGGACCGCTACGTGATTTCAGCACGCGTACAACGGCCGGCGCTAAAGGCCCACTCGGGGAAGTCGATCGACGACCGCGACCTCTGCCGTTTAACGCTGGCGATCCAGATCGGCGTCCTCGACCCGTCGCACGACTAGCTTTTCTCGCGACCGGAGCATGAGGAACAACGGCGGTAAACTCTTCTTTGGTTTCCAGCACTCGATCCAGTTCCGATTGCAGTCGTTCGATTCTCTCCTGAATCTCGGCGGCCTTTCTTAAGGTAGAGGAAGTTAATTTCACAGCGTAGAAACTATTCCCTGTTCTTTTGATTGCAAGGGACTTTA
This sequence comes from uncultured Verrucomicrobiae bacterium, assembly GCA_963837955.1. Taxonomy (GTDB): domain Bacteria; phylum Verrucomicrobiota; class Verrucomicrobiia; order Chthoniobacterales; family JAFAMB01; genus DASTDH01. The sequence goes on from CAWIPH010000001.1 coordinate 153,768, forward strand.
GCTAACTCACTGCCTACTACGAAGGAGTTAACTAGGGAACAAGGCCCCGCCAACCGGGTTCGGCCAATCAATGGATCGGATAGTAGGGCCATCGATCAGTTGTCACGGATGCCCCCCCAATTGCTGACAATAAGGAGGGAAAGCGATTTCTTCTCGTTGACTCTCTCTGAGGGTTGTCTCTTAAGTGATGTCAATGTGCAATGAGGCGATCGCATTCGCTCCCGGACGAGTCGAACTACTTGGCAACCATACTGACTACAATCAAGGCCTGGTGCTCTCGGCCGCTATCCATCTGGGGGTAACGGTTCGCGCCAGCAGAAACAATTCTCCGCGCATCACGATAAGCTCCGCCACAAACGGGCGCCGTACAGAAATCGATATTCGAAACATTCAGCCTCTTCGTTCTGAACCCTGGGCAAACTATCCTCTTGGCGTCATTCGATTGTTGAGGGAGGGAGGCTTTCCTCTCGATGGAACTGCCATCGCGATCGATAGTAACCTGCCACTGGGCGCTGGTCTCTCCAGTTCAGCTGCCTTGGAGGTCGCTACTGCTTTCGCTCTTCGCGAACTCTATCAACTCCAGATCGGTCCCATGCAAATTGCCAAGCTGTGCCAACGCGCCGAAAATGAGTTCGTTGGCGTGCAGTGCGGGCTCTTGGACCAGGCGTCTTCGGTGTTCGGCCAAGCCGGTAAAGCAATACTTTTAGATTTTCGCTCGGTCACTGCTGAGCCAGTTACGTTACCGGCTGAAGCGGCCATTCTGCTGTTGGAGTCGGGCGTACCCCACGCCTTGACCGGTGGAGAGTACAACGAACGCCGCGAACAATGCGCGAGAGCAGCGGCCGCGCTCGGCGTTAGTGCTCTGCGTGAAACCACAACTGCTGCGGTGCAGGCCGGAGAGATGGATCCTTTGGTGAAGCGACGCGCCTTACATATCACCGGAGAAAACGAGCGTGTGACGCTAGGGATTGCGGCGCTCCGCAACGGCGATTTGCAGGCGTTCGGCAAGCTCATGTTCGAATCCCACCGAAGCTCTCGGGATAATTTTCAAAACAGCACGCCCGCTTTGGATTGTCTGGTAGCAATCGCTGAACAGACGCCCGGTGTTTATGGATCCAGGCTGACCGGCGGTGGTTTTGGCGGATCGACTGTTTCATTGATTAGCCGAGATCGGGCCGGAGAAATTAGTAAGTCGATTACCGAGCAATACTTTGGACGAACCGGTGTAAGCTCCACCGCTATGCTTACATTTCCGTCGAAAGGAGCCGGCATTGTCGCCTCAAGCTCGAAGGAAATGACAAATAGCAAATAGCAAATTCCCGCTCAGCCGTTCCGGACGCTCGCACCTCTCACCAATCGCCAATCACTTCTCACCGAGCGCCGGTCCCGACGTTCGTCGTCTGGGAATAAAATTTGCGTTGGGCAACGCAAATTTTGGGTTAGGGTCTTGCAGCGATGGAAAAAAGTGTCACTCCTTTGCTGACTGAGCTGCTTGAGTCCTACCGAAGAATCGGGGGCATCAACAATATTGATGGTTCCAATCTCCCTTCGAAAAGAGCCGTTGCTCAAATCTGTGACGATCTCCTCCAGATCCTATTCCCAGGGTTTCATGACGAAGAACCGATTCATAGCGAGGACGTAGAAAAGATTACTTTCGCTCGCGTCCTGAGCGTTGCGGATCGGATGCAGGCCGAAGCCTTCAAAAGCCTGAGAATTCAAGAACCGCAATGCCCGGAGAAGCGAGCCGAAGCAATCGCACTTCACCTCATCCGCTGTATCCCGAAAATTCGCTTAGCCTTGCGTACGGACGTGGAAGCGGCCTATGAAGGCGACCCGGCTAGCAAGAGCTACGAAGAAATCATCGTCAGCTATCCCTGCGTTGAAGCGATCGCCATTCAGCGCATCGCCCACGCCTTGTACTTGCTAGATTTGCCGTTGCTCCCGCGGATTATGACCGAGTGGGCCCACAGCCGGACTGGAATCGATATTCATCCCGGCGCGCAGATCGGGGATTACTTCTTTATCGATCATGGAACCGGAGTCGTGATTGGAGAAACCTGTGTGATTGGGGATCACGTGAAGCTCTATCAAGGTGTTACGCTAGGAGCGCGTAGCTTTCAGAAGGACACTGAAGGCCGGATCAAGAAGGGCGGCAAACGCCATCCTAACGTCGAGGATTGGGTCACGATCTATCAAAATTCTACTATTCTCGGAGGGGAGACAACGATCGGAGCGCGCAGCACGATCGGAGCGAACGTCTTCCTGATGGAGAGCGTGCCGCCAAACTCGTTGGTGACTAATGAGAAATCGCAGATCAAGATTGTCGCTAAGCGGGACCGAACCCAACCGCGTGATGGGGCGAAAGACCTACGGCCGGACTACGAGATCTGATTAACGCCGGGATCGCCGAGAGGGCCGGGAACTCCTGCAGTTGCGAGCAGACGGGTCGTTAAGCGAATTTTGCGCGTATCCTCATGGATTGAGAAATAGGCTGTCCTTTAGACAGTTCTCGGCGTTTCCGGCGTTCTCGGCGTTGACTCAATAGAGCTGCTCTTCATGCAGCCCGGAGTCTTCCCGAATCGAGCGGAGGCGTCGGCGAACCCCTAACTTGGAACGGGGTCCGTTGATTAGGTCGACGATTACTCCGCCTACAGCGGGAACAAACGTGGCAATGGCTACGGCCATTAGCCCGAGCGCTACCGTGTTTTGATTTTTCTTGTCCAGTTTGCTGCCCAAGAGAATCCCGAAACCACAAGCGATCGTGGCTTGCGACACGCTCAAGAGAGTTGCCGAGGTGAGTGACAAAGTTAGAGTCTTATCGTGCTCGGTCGTCATACAAATTCTCGATCAAATAGAATGGGCCTTTACATTTAGCAAAACGACTCGAATGATCGAGTCCAAGCCAGTAAATTTATCGTCAACACTTTATTCTCTAGGAATGCTCGGGATGTATATTAGAGAAAATTTCAAAAAGGGATTACTGAGCCAATAGTTCAGGCGAGTTTTACGCAATGTCGAATTCTTTTTATGCCCTCGTTCTAGCCGGCGGAAGCGGTACCCGCTTCTGGCCACTAAGCCGCAAAACTACTCCGAAGCAGCTCCTGCGCCTGTTCAATGAGAGTACCTTATTAGAAGAGACTCTGCGCCGTCTCGAAGGTCTGGTCCCCTCAGAGAACATCCTGATCCTAACCAACGAGGAACAAGAGGGAGCCGTGCGGGAGCTCCTGAAAAATCATCCACGCGAGAACATTTACGCCGAGCCAGCCAAGCGGGATACGGCTGCTGCGATCGCACTCGGCGTCGGGCTGGTCGCCGCTCGAGATTCCGGAGCAACGATGGCAGTGCTCCCGGCTGACCATCTGATCACAGATCGTTCGGCGTTTCAGTCTGATCTGCGGGCCGCCGCGGAAGCCGCGGAACAAAGTGGGGATCTAGTGACTATCGGGATCAAACCGACCTGGGCTTGTCCAGGATTTGGCTATATCGAGAAAGGTGTGAAAACCTTCGGACCAGGGAACGAGCTGTTCGAAGTGGTCCGCTTCCGGGAGAAACCGGCGGTTGATTTAGCCGAGTCATTTGTTCGAAGCAGTAACTTCTTTTGGAACGCCGGAATTTTCATCTGGACCGTGAAAGCTATCCTGACCGAGTTGAACCGGCATGCGCCGGAACTCGGAGAATTCGTGTCCTCAGTTCGCCGTTCCGATGATCTGGCCAAGATGCTCAAGAAGCGCTTTCCTTCGTTACCAAAAATCTCGATCGATTACGCGGTAATGGAAAAAGCCGGTCGAGTATTGGTTAAGCCAGCTTCTTTCGACTGGGATGACGTCGGAAGTTGGACCGCTGTCGCGAAATATTTTGATCAGCTCCCAAATGGAAACGCGGCGAATTGTCCAGTCACATCCGAAAATGCTGGAAACAATATTGTGTTCTCCAAAGACAAGCTACGGGTTGCTTTGCTCGGCGTAAATGACCTGATCGTGGTGCAGACGGATGACGCAATCCTGGTTTGCAATCGTCACGAGGTAGAGAATGTAAAGAAACTTGTAGAGTCTCTTCCTGAGAAACTGCAATGAGCGAACGCTGGTTAGGGGTCGACTACGGTGATGCCCGTATCGGACTTGCGGTTTCCGATGAGCTCGCCTTCTTGGCTCATCCGGCCGCAACCGTGGCCAACAATGCGTCGGCGATGGCGGCGATCCAGGATCTGGTCGTCAAAAAGAATATCACTGGGATCGTAATAGGCGTTCCCCGGAATATGAATGGCACGTTCGGTTCTTCCGCCGAGAAAGCGAAGAAATTTGCGGAAGAACTTCGAAAATTGCTACCGGGACAGCAATTTGTTTTTTGGGATGAACGCTTGACGACGGTCCAGGCCCAACGCGTTTTGCACGGGGCCGGTAAGAACATAAAAAAGAGCCGATCGATAATCGACCAGGTTGCGGCCCAGATCCTCTTGCAGAGTTATTTAGATTCCTTGCAGATGCCAGGGATCCAGGAAGAATCGGCGGACTGACTACAAATAGTAACAGGGCCGGCAGACCCCGTCCGGGCGAAAACCGGCAAATCAATCTAAACAATCAAGTTCATGAAGAATCTGATAACAGTCACAACATACCTGTTCCTTCTCGACGAAGTAATGAATTGGAACGAAGGCCTGAGTTTCCTGGCCGCCTAAATCCTCAAAACAATCTTCGCCACAATTCCCACACTTAGGCTCTTTCATTCTAAGATTTGCTCTTTTCTATACCGATTGACTCTTAGAGCATGTTTCATACCAAAGTGCCTAACAATAGTCAAGCTAGGGTGCCTACACCCAATGGAGGACGTCGCTCCACGCCAGTGAGATGTTTGGGGTTCTGGACGACCGTTGAAGCCTTTCCAGCCGGTTACCGCCTTGTTGTTGGTCAGACGCTTATCCCTACGAATTCCGAGGTCGATTCCCGCTGCATGACCGACCCATCCCCTCAGTACTTTACCTTCACAAGGTACAAACCCTCGGCGGGCGCCAGATAATTGCTTTTGCGCCCTTTCGGACTTGCCAGGAGGTCTTTCAACCAATCCAAGTCTTTCCGCCCCAATGCAACCTGCACGATCGAACCGGTTAGAAGCCGAACCATCCGGTAAAGAAACCCGTCTCCCGAATAATCCAACGTTATCACAGAGCCCTTTTGTCGAATCGTGATACCGCGGATGGTCCGAACGGTAGATTCCGATGGAGTCCGCCGATTCGCGGCGAATGCGGCAAAGTCGTGCGTACCGACAAAAATCGCTGCGGCTCTCCGGATAACTTCGACCGAAAGTTGGCGGGAGATATGCCAGGACCTGTTAACTTCCAGGGGATGCAGAAAAGCGGCGTTCCAGATACGATAGCGATAGACTTTGCCTTGGGCGGAGAATCGAGCGTGAAATCCAGGCCCGGCCAACCGACAACGCAACACCCGTACCTCACGAGGCAGATGAGCATTAAGTGCGGCCAGCCATACTTCTCGCGAAAGCTTTCCTTTGGGAACATCAACGTGAGCCACCTGAGCCATGGCATGAACTCCGGCGTCCGTACGACCGGCACCGTGGACCTTGGGGGTAGTTCCTAGAATCTGCTGAAAGGCTCCGACCAAGTGGTCTTGCACCGCCTTTCCATTTGGCTGGCTTTGCCAACCGGAAAAAGCTCCACCATCATAGGCTATCGTGAGCCGCAATCGTTCACAGGGCAGAACTCGCTTGTCCACCCTACTATAAAGAATCTTTTTCGGCCGTGATTCTAGCTAAAGAAATCGATGGGGAGGGCTCATCGCCCTTCTCCACTCGCGCGGTTTGGGAACGCTTTATTTTTCTGGCGTCGCCCTCGACCTCCGGTCCAGATTGGCTTGCATGGCGCCCGATTTTGTCTTTCGGCCGGTTGGCGAACACGATCTCGGCGGTCTCAGGCATCTGGCTGACGTAATCCAAGACGGATTGACCACGCTGCCGCCCGAGGACGCCGCGCTCGAAGATCGTATTAACCAATCCCTTCGCGCCTTTGATCATCGGATAAAAAAGGCCGGAGGCGACCATTACCTTTTTGCTCTCGAAGAAATCGGTTCCGGTGCGGTAGTCGGCACTTCCGGAATCATCGCGCGCGTCGGCGGTTTCGATCCGTTTTATACCTACGAGGTTCGCCGAGAGCGGCTCGTGCATCTGCCGCTCGGGATCGATAGTGAAATGGACGTACTTCACCTCAAGCTCGACCACAAAGGCCCGTCTGAGGTTTGTACGCTGTCACTGCGACCAGAGTTCCGCCGCGCTGGACTTGGGCTTCTGTTGTCGTTGAGCCGTTTCCTTTTCATGGCTTGCTTTCCGCAGAGATTTGACGAGCACGTGATTGCAGAACTGCGAGGGTTTACCAATGAACATGGACTTTCTCCGTTTTGGGAGGCGATCGGTCGGCATTTCTTTGCCCAAACGTTTGCCCATGCGGATTTTCTGAGCGGCATCGGTCAAAAGGATTTTATCCGCGATTTGATGCCCAAATATCCGATATACACCGCCACACTTCCCGAAGAGGCCCGGGCGGTGATTGGACGAGTTCACCGCGACGCCGAGCCCGCTCTCAAGATCCTGCTGGCCCAAGGATTTGAGCGATCCAATGAGGTCGACATTTTCGATGCGGGCCCGCTGGTGAGAGCTTCTCGATCGTCAATTAAAGCCGTCGGTGAGTCACGATTTGGTGAGATCGCTGCGTTGCGGGAACCGCATGATAGCACGCCCTACTTGGTCGCTCACGCAGCGCTCAATTTCCGAGCTTGTCTTGCGCCGTTAGAAATTATTGAAGACCGGACCATTATTATCTCCGAGCGAACGGCGGCGGTTCTTCAGGTGGGAATTGGTAATCGACTGGTTTTCCTCGCCCTACCGACTCGACCCATCCGATGAACGCTGCTGCTGCTCCGTCGATTGAGTTTCGAGAATATAATTTCGATGGATTGGTAGGGCCAACTCACCATTATGGAGGACTTTCTCGAGGGAATCCCGCATCAATGCAAAATCGGGCATTGGTTTCCCACCCGCGCCTGGCTGTCCGTCAAGGCCTGGCCAAAATGCGTTGCCTCTTTGAACTAGGCGTCGGCCAGGCGCTTATCCCGCCCCTGCATCGCCCGCGGCTCGATTTGCTTCGTCGAGTTGGATTTACGGGTAACGATCAGCAGATAATCGAGAAGGCGTGGCGACAAGCGCCGGATCTGCTTTCTGCCAGCTTCTCCGCCTCTGGGATGTGGACGGCAAATGCCGCTACTGTGGCTCCCAGTTGTGACACCGCCGACAGCAAGTTGCACTTCACCCCGGCTAACTTGATTGCAAATCTTCACCGCTCCTTTGAGGCCGAAGATACTGCTGCTCTTTTGCAGGTTCTCTTTCCAGACCCTGAGCTCTTTTTTCATCATGCACCGCTCCCACGAACGCTCGCCCTCGGTGATGAAGGTGCCGCGAACCACAACCGGCTGGTCGCTGCGACCGGGAAGCCTGGTATCCATTTGTTTGTTTATGGCCGCGAACATTTCCGGCAAACTAAACCGACTCGTTTTCCGCAGAGGCAGACACTGGAAGCAGCCCAGGCAATCGCCCGATTGCATCGGCTCGATGCGGACCGCACCTTTTTTGCGCAGCAGAACCCGGAATCGATCGAGGCCGGAGTCTTTCATAACGATGTGATAGCGACAGCCCACAACGAACTCTTGTTGTATCACGAAAAAGCTTTTGTCGAACCGCAGGAGTTAATTCAGCAACTATCCACAGCCTTCGCCAAGACCCAAGGCAGAGACTTATTCGCTATTGAAATAAATCAATTCTCGCTGAGTGAAGCAGTGGCATCCTACTTTTTTAATTCGCAGGTGGTCACGGCTTGGGACGGGAAGATGGCTCTGATCGCGCCGGAGGAATCGCGACAAATAGTGCCAGTCTACGAAACGATCCAACAGCTGCAATCCGATCCCAACTGCCCCATTTCCCGAGTGCTGTTCTTGGATCTCCGTGAAAGCATGAAAAACGGGGGCGGTCCGGCCTGCTTGCGAAATCGGATAGTTCTGAACTCAAAGGAGCGTGCCGCCGTTCCGCAGCGAGTCTTTCTGGACGAACACTTGTTTTCCGAACTGGAGCAATGGGCAGATCGACGTTACCGAGAAAGTCTGATTTTGAATGACTTCCTCGATCCGTCGCTTCGCGAGGAAGTAGAGCTTGCGCTCGATGAATTGACCCAAGTCCTGGGACTTGGATCCATCTATCCTTTTCAAAAAGGAGGGGCATGAATCCACACGTTTGGATACAGGGAGAGCAGCATCGGCTTCTCGAGCGCGTGATCCGCTGGGCCGAAATTAACTCCGGGAGCGGTAATCTGGACGGCCTAGGTCGCCTAGCCGAAATGGTATTGAGTGATTTTCAAGAGCTTGAGCCAGACGATTCGGCGTTACTTCTCGTTCCGGACACCGTCATCGGTCCGCGCCCTTTAATCCGACTACAAAAGCGCTCAAATGCGACTAAAAAGGCTCTGTTTTTTGGGCATTTGGACACGGTCTACGGTCCCGAACACCCTCTCCAAAACACGCGGTTCCTGGCCGACGGAAAACTCAACGGACCCGGGGTCTGCGACATGAAAGGTGGTTTGGCAATCTTGCTTTGCGGTTTGACGGCGTTCGAACGCTCGAATCACGAAAAACGATTTGGATGGACCATCCTGATAAATTCGGATGAAGAGGTTGGATCATCCTTGTCGTCGCCGTTCTTTGAAGCGGTCGCGCCAAGTCATGAGGTGGGACTTGGGTTTGAACCGGCTTTGCGAGATGGGTCGATCGCTTCCAGCCGAAAAGGATCAGGGAATTTTACGTTGCAGTTCCACGGCAAAGCGGCCCATAGCGGAAGAAACCCCCGCGACGGAGTTAACGCACTAGTGCCGCTAGCCCATTTCATCCTGGAGTGCCACGCGATGAATAGTCGCCGCGATTCCATTTTTATTAACCCGGCAATCGTTACCGGGGGCACCGCAGCCAATGTCGTTCCCGATTTCGCTTCTTGCCAAGTGAATGTGCGAACCGCCACGCCCGCCGATGAGGCGTGGATCCTGGAAGAGTTTCATCGTTTCGTTGCCGAGATTTCCGAGAAAAATGGATACCGCGCCGAGCTCTCCGGCACCTTTACCGCGCCACCGAAGAAGCTTAGTCCTCAGACCGAAACCTTGATCGAGTTAGTACAAAAAGCCGGCCACAAGATCGGCCTTGATATTCAGGCCAAGCCGACCGGCGGGACTTGCGATGGCAATCGACTCGCGGGCTTTGGCCTACCCAATCTCGATAACCTGGGAGCGAGGGGTGACTATATCCACAGCAAAGACGAATTTATCCATCTGGAAAGCCTTGTGGAACGCGCTCGGTTGCTCTACGAAGTTTTGTTGGAGCTGAACGAAAGGCTAATTCAGTGATTGTACTAATCGTTCTCCTCGTAAGTGCCCTTCTTTTCCGGGCTCTCGGTTTTTTTGGAATACCGGTATTCGCGACTTGGCGCGACTCGATTCTTTGCGCGCTAGCAGTGATGTTTTGTTTTACCGGCGTCGCCCATTTCGGACGGATGCGCGATGAAATAGAGAAGATGGTGCCGCCCTGGGTGCCCAATCCGCGACGTGTTGTCACGTGGACCGGAATCTGTGAAATTCTCGGCGCGGTGGGGCTGATCATTCCAGAAACCCGCTTTCTTGCCGGCATTTGTCTGATCATCTTTCTAGTAGCGGTTTTCCCAGCGAACATTCACGCCGTCACAACCGGCGCAACGCTAGGTGGCAGAGCCGTTACATCTCTATGGATTCGCGCGCCGGTGCAGGTGCTTCTCATCCTGCTTATCGCGTGGACTTGCTTTTATTAGGATGACATGAACGCAGCACAGATTGATCCCGCGCCCGGCTTGAGGAAAGTCCATCGCCGGCCACGACGTAGCCTTGCGCCTTCGCCGAGCCTACGGTGCGACAAGCGAGCGTAATCGAGTTTTCGCTCTACCAACCCTGAGGCCGGCCAGAGCAAAGGCTCTTCCTTTGTCTACCCCCCTTGCTACTCATCGTCCTCGAGGCGCTTACCGTAGCAGACAACTTCGTCCGGGCGGAATCCGAGACCTTCGTAGAATCGCGAGAGCCCCCCATCGGCGCTCGCACGCACCTGCAGATTAATTTTCGGGCACCCAGCAGCTCGAAGTATCGCCTCCGCCGTTTCCATCAATTGAGTGCCGATTCTTCGTCCGCGAAACAGGTCAGCCACCGCTAAGTAATTGATCCACCCGCGGTGACCCTCATAGCCAACCATGATCGAGCCAACTATCTCTTCCCCCAAGACGGCTACCAAAAACCATTCCGGGTTGACGCGTAGCTTACGCGCGATGTCTTTGCCGGGATTATTCCATGGGCGGATCAGACCACACGAACGCCAGAGCTCGATCACATGATCCAAATCATCCGTCCGAAATGGCCGGATCTCGAGCCTATCAAGCCTGCCGGAGGTGTCTTTATGCGCCATCGCTAACAGATTCTGTAAGACCTTCCGAAATCAAGGCGTCGGGCTCGGCGTGCTGGCTGGTTCTTCAATCGGCGGCCGAAAGAGCTGTGGGTTCGATACCTGAGGATATTCGATACTCACATTTCTCATTTGTTTCTGCTTCGTTGCGTTGGAAAGATCGCTGAAGCTCAAGACCGTTACGTGGTTGTTCCCCTGCCAACTCACGCGGACAGCGAGTGCATCAGGACACACCATCACGTTCCCCGTCTCATCCGACACCGATTGATCAATCGGCAAAATCGATACGTTCGTAGTGAACAGAACTTCGTCCGGACATTTCCGGAGGTAAACGACCGCCTTCAATTGACCATTCGGAGAACGTTCCTGCGATCGAATGGCAGTCCGGCAAGGCTCTGGTTTTCTGGAACAACCGATAAGCCCGACAAGGGCCCAAAGAGTCAAAAGCCCAGGGGCCAAGATCTGTGCCGCATTTGGAGTACGAGGACGACAATCTTCCAGGAAAAGCAAATTTCTATACCACTCTCGAGAGCTGCTAGGTCTGCGCTCGTTTGCGTTTTATGAAGACCGACAAGATCCCTTTCATCCGCGTCAGAACATAATATACCGTATGACTTCGCGCTCGGACCAGGTCTGCTCCAATGATCTTGGGTATAAAATCACTCGGAAGATCCATTACTTCGTCAATCTTCGCGCCTTGCAGCCCGCGACACAGAATCGACGTCATTGCTCGAGTTAGTGTTTGAACCTGCGGCCCAAGTGAGACGCGGAACCGCACTCGCTGATCCGGATCTACACCGAGAAACACCCCGACAGTATCCGTACATTCCTCATCCTTCCTGACGTCTTCCAAATCGAATCTGTCACCGTCACGCGGCGCCCATTTCGCCGATTGTTCGGCATAGGATATAAGGGTTTCGCGCTTCTCTTCTTCTGGTAGCGATACAAAGAGATCAACGATCGATTGCAGGCCGGGCGGATAGGTTGAGCTAGTCTCCACAGTATCTATTGATCCCAACTCATCGAGCTCTCCGCAATTCATAATTAACTCGTCTGCCCGCTGTCGCCCAGGTGCAGAAAACACCGAGAAGGCAAAGAGGCAACCCATTTGCCAACGGACGGCAAACAGCCAATTTGCTATTGGTTATCTGCTATTGAGCGACCGTTTCGGTCTTCAGGGTTTCTCGATGGGGACGCGGACCGCGTTCCCCCATTCAGTCCAGGATCCATCGTAATTCTTTACGTCGGTAAATCCGAGGAGTTGCGTCAATACAAACCAGGTATGACTCGAGCGTTCGCCGATGCGGCAATAGACGATAGTGTGGTCGGATTCCCCAAAACCCAAATCGTCGACGTAAATCTTACGCAGCTCCTCTGGTGACTTGAATGTGCCATCAGCGTTGGCCGCGGTTTTCCAAGGAACACTCTTAGCCCCTGGGATATGGCCACCACGCAGAACTCCTTCCTGGGGGTACTCCGGCATGTGAGTGATTTCACCCTTAAACTCTCCGGGTGACCGAACGTCGATCAGCGGCTTATGTGCTTTGCTCTGCTCAAGGGTCTCGGCGGAAAACGCGCGAATCTCTGCATCCCGGCGCCGAGCTGGTACTGGGTAACGAGTCTTCGGATACTGAGGCTTTTCTTTAGTGGTCGCACGCCCTTCGGCTATCCACTTGTCTCTGCCCCCGTTGAGAACGCGGAGGTCTTTGTGGCCAAAGAGAGAAAAAACCCACAAAGCGTAACAGGCCCACCAATTCGATTTATCGCCGTAAAATACAAGGGTAGTCTCTGGCGTAATGCCAATCTCTTCCGCGAGTTTGGCGAACGCTTCCTGAGTAAGATAGTCACGGATAACTTGATCGTTCAGATCTTTCCGCCAATCGACATGCACGGCGCCGGGAATGTGGCCGGTGTCGTACAGCAATACGTCTTCATTACTTTCGATCACGCGGATCGAGGGATCTTGGAGATGCTCGGCTAGCCAATCGGAGCTGACCAGAGATTCGGGATGAGCATATTTATTGGAGGCCATACCGAGCGAAAACTACACCCGCGGAAGCAATGGTCAACACATCACATAATTCTCCATAGGATTTAAGGGGAATATTCAAATGGTTGCAACAGATGGTTGTTTATGCCCAAGAAACTAAGATTTTAAATCAAATTTCTATATACGTTTTCTAATTATTCGTTAATATCGTCTTTAGCTTAATATTCTATTAAGCTGTTCTAAATCGTCTGGCCTTGTTTATTGACGATTTCGACTCAAATTTACGACTATGACCGAAGTGCACCCTCACCAATCATCGGCCTTTGACTGGCCGCTTGCCTTTCCCGCAGAGGAGCTTTTGCGCAAACGGATCGCCTCTTTCCTGGAACGCCATTCTTGGGCTCAACGATTCTCGGATCGGCTTCATGAAGACACGGGGACGGATCTGTTTGAATGGATTGATCATTTGACCGTAAACGAAGAGGAAGTTTTCGCGCTACGGGAAGTTGGGTTTGTCTCGGAGGGAGTGAAGACTCCGGCTGGAGTTGAAGTTTTGTATCATCCGCAAGCAATGCTTCCGCGGGTAGTTGTGATGCAGGAAGGCAGTCGCGACGGTGCGCCAGCGCGCCTTGCTATCCGCCCGGAATCGTTGGTTGACTTTGTTGCTGCCCACGATCTGCGTGCCGAAATTCGCGACCGATTTGGGAGCCGCCTACGCCGGGCAACCATCTCAACCGAAAACGGGTTCGAGCTTCTCGCCGTTGAACGACTTGGTTGGAGACATTTTGTGGCGAGCGAACCTGTACCCGGATTTGCTACTTCGATTCTCGCGGTCCAAGAACTTTGGCGAACTCGGAAGCGGAATTTTCCGGACGACTCTGAGGGAGTCAAACTCGCTTTTGAGTTGCAAGCAAAAGCCATGGAGCTCGTCGGACCAGATGTCGCCTGCGAACTTTTCTTCGCAGAGGAGCGCCGCTACTGGGAGAGACGGAATCGCGCGGGCCAGATTCAAAAGCGCCGCCAAGATCTTCTTGGTCTTGGCTGGGGAAACCATGATCACCACACGTTCCGCTGTTCCCGACGATTTTTTGCCGATCTTATCCGGTTCCTTGTGAATTTCGGATTCACTAAACGTGAACGCTACTACGCCGGCGCCGAAGCTGGATGGGGCGCGCAAATCCTGGAACATTACGCGACCGGTATCACGGTTTTTGCTGACGTCGATCTCATGGCGGAAGAGACCGAAATTGATTTTTCTCAGCAGCCGCTGCCGGAGGCGCCTCGTCTACGCACCGTCGGACTGTGGTGCGGACTACACGGTGACAGTTTTCTCCAAGCGGGCATGCATCACTTGGAGGCACGATTCGAGTTCGGAGCATTGCGCGACCAATTGGCCGGTGAGGGTGTCTCGACGATGAAGCCCTTCTCTGATTTTGAGTTTCTCAAGCAGGCATTTACCGAAGGCGAGCGCTGGTCAGTCGATCCAAGTCGGGTTCAGCACCTTCTTGATCGTGGACTGATTACCGGCGAACAGGCAGAAATTTTTCGCCAAACCGGCGCAATCGGCAGCCACCTGGAGAATCTACAACGCAAAGGCGGCTTCAAAGGGTTCAATCAAAAATCGGTGAGCGTGATTATCGAAGCGACCGACCCAAGGGCATTGACCGCGGTCAACCATTCATAGGGAGGAGATCGGTCATGTACATCGGGATCATCGGAGCCGGAAAAATCGGTGAGTCCATCGCGACCTTGCTGGAAACCTGCGGGTTTTGCGAACGGGTAAGACTCGGCGACACCCGTCCGCTCGATGACATTTCTGATCTGGAAAAGGCAGAGTTTAGACAGCTCGACGTTACTCAGCCGGCTGAGCTCGACTCATTCGTCGCTGACTGCGAGGCGGTGGTCAGTGCTGCGCCCTACTACCTGAACAAAACGATCGCGGAGGTTTGTTCCAGACATGAAACATCGTATTTCGACCTGACTGAAGACGTTGAGACCACCAACTACGTTCGTGGCTTGAGCAAGAATAGTCGGGCCACTTTCATGCCGCAGTGTGGTCTGGCCCCTGGCGCGATCAATATCATCGCGAGTGGGCTAGCTGACACATTTAAGACGATTCGCTCCGTGGAAATGAGGGTCGGTGCGCTTCCGTTGTCGGCCAGTAATCAGATGAAATACTACCTAAGCTGGAGCACGGCTGGGTTGATCAATGAGTATTGTCATTTCGGCGAGGCGCTGACTCAAGGAAGACGAATTCCGACGGTTCCACTCGACGGGGTGGAACGGCTGACGATCGATGGTGTCGAGTACGAAGCTTTCAATACGTCCGGGGGCGCAGCGACGATGTGCGAGACTTTCGAGGGTAGCGTGACGGAGCTGAACTACAAAACTCTCCGTTATCCGGGACATCGCGATTTGATGAAGTTTCTTCTGTTCGATCTCAATCTGAGCCAAAAACAGGAGGTTTTGACACAGATATTCGACCAAGAGGTTCCGCTCACGTTTAACGACGTCGTGGTGGTGTACGTGAATTCGGTCGGATCGGACAGTGGCAACCTGGTCCAGCGCAGTTTTGTTAGAAAGATTTATTCTGGCACGATTAGCGGACATCCGCTCTCAGCCATCCAGTTGTCCACAGCTGCGGGCATGGTCGGCGCGCTCGAGCTATTTGCCAAAAAACAATTGCCGGCAGGTTTTGTCCGCCAGGAATCAATTAGTTTGACTCAATTTTTCGAAACCCAATGGGGTGGTCGCGTGTACGGACAAGCGGAAACTGTAGTCCCTAAATTCACAGTAAAAACGTAGCCGGCCCAGCGATCAATGAGGTCTTTATGTGCTGGGAGTTCAGAGGGGCAGCATACTCGATCGTCCCTTATAGGGACGGACCGATCTTTTTATCGTTAACCCAGCAATGAATTGCCGGGCTACTATCATGATGTCCCTAGCGGGACCGCGAACCCATACCAGAATATAATAGGCTAGAAGCCAATACCGGCGAACTCCTAACCCCATATGAACCCTACTGACGTCCAAGCCGTGCGCGCCGAGCTTTTTGCGCGTTTGCAACTGAGGGAAGAGGAAAGCGGAGCCTTCAGTGGAAAATGGTCAGGAACCGGTCCGCTATTGAAAAAAAAATCGCCGATTGATGGCTCCCTCCTTGGATCGGTCCGGCAAGCAACAGCTGAAGAATATGATCGGACGGCAAGAGACGCGCAGCGTGCTTTCGAGAAGTGGCGTCTTGTTCCTGCGCCTCGCCGCGGCGAACTGGTCCGCCGGCTCGGCGCCAGGCTTCGCGAGTTGAAGCCGTTTCTCGGGCGTCTGGTCTCTTTGGAAGCCGGTAAGATCCTGGCAGAGGGTGAAGGAGAAGTGCAGGAAATGGTCGATATCTGCGACTTCGCCAACGGCCTCTCACGACAACTCTACGGCTTGACGATCGCTTCAGAACGCCCGGGACATCGCATGTTCGAACAGTGGCAACCATTGGGGATCGTTGGGATTATCTCCGCATTTAACTTTCCGGTTGCGGTGTGGTCCTGGAACGCCGCGCTGGCAACGATCTGCGGAAACTCCGTCATTTGGAAACCGTCGGAGAAAACACCTTTTACGGCTATCGCGTGCACCAAGATCGCTGCGGCGGTCTGCGAAGAGGCTGGAGAAGATCCGGCGCTTTTTTCTTTGGTGATCGGGGGGCGAGAGACCGGCGCTTTACTCGCGAACGATCGACGGGTTGCGCTTGTATCGGCCACCGGCTCGGTACGAATGGGAAAAGAGGTAGCGCAGACGGTCGCCCGACGTCTCGGGAAATCGCTGCTTGAACTAGGCGGCAATAACGCTGTGATCGTGACCCAGTCCGCGAACCTCGAAATGGCGAAGCGGGCCCTTCTCTTCGGCGCGGTGGGCACGGCCGGCCAACGTTGCACCAGCACGCGCAGGCTCATCGTACACCGTGCTGTTCGCTATCCACTTCTGCAAGCTCTCGAAAAGGCCTACCGAAGCGTAAAGATTGGGAATCCGCTCGACCCGTCTATTTTAATGGGTCCGCTCATTGACGAGGCGGCGGTTCAGTCGATGGATGAGGCGTTGGAACAAATCCGGGCTTCAGGTGGTTCGATTCGGGTCGGCGGTGAACATCTGTCCGGCCCAGAATACCCTGGGGGCCAGTATGTCAGTCCCTGCATTGTGGAGGCCCAAAACGATTGGCCGATAGTGCAAAATGAAACATTCGCGCCGATCCTCTATGTCCTGACTTACGATCGGTTGGAGGAAGCTATCGCCATGCAAAATGGCGTTCCCCAAGGCCTCAGCTCCGCAATCTTTTCCAATGACGTCCGGGAAACAGAAACCTTCCTCTCTGCGGTGGGGAGCGATTGTGGGCTGGCTAACGTCAACCTCGGCACCAGCGGCGCGGAAATCGGCGGCGCTTTCGGAGGAGAAAAGGAAACTGGTGGTGGCCGAGAGAGTGGCAGCGATGCTTGGCGCAACTACATGCGCCGGCAGACTAGTGTGATCAACTATTCTTCGGAATTGCCTCTCGCGCAGGGGATCCGGTTTGAATGATCTGCCAGGCTGATTTGGGTTTGTATCCAGACAAGATAATCGCCTAGTACCGCTTCACGAATCGTGTCGTTGTGCAGTTCGTGCCTCGCCTCAGGATAACTGATGAAGTCTTTGTTCGGGGCAACTAGCTTTTGGAAGTAGGCGCGGGTCGCTTCAATTGAAGTCACTGAATCCGCCTCGCCGTGGGTTAGCAGCACCGGCGCGTTTGCCAAAGGATTGGCCAGCAAATCCTGACCCATCTTCACTATCTCAAAATAGGTCCGCAGCCTGATAAACCCGTGCACCTTGTCCGGGTCGGGAAAGCTATCCTGAACGGCTTTATCGCGGGTTGTATCCTCGGGTCCGATTCCAGTTGGAAAACGGGATGCCGGAGCGATCGTGTTCACTAGGCGCGCGACGCCCTCCAACCACACTGCCGGGGGATGCGAAAGGATCAGCCAGGGCGAACCAGCGATATATCCGGCCGGCGGATTTTTGCCGGACTTCGCGTACGCCAGGACGATTTGACCACCGAGGCTGTGGCCAAAGAGAATGAGTGGTTGCGGACGTTCCAAGTAGACAATTGCCGATTCGAGATCGGCCAGGTAGTCCTGGTACCGCTCAATGGAAATTGGTTTGCCATCGCTGAATCCATGGCCTCGCAAATCAAATGCGAACACTGAGAAACCAGCTCGCGAGAAAAAATCGCCGACAAGGATATAGCGACCGGAGTGCTCACCTAAGCCGTGGACAATCACGATTGTCCCTTTTGATCCGGAACCAGGTGTCCACTGTCGGAAAAAACGGTCTCCGGCACTCTTTGTCTTAAACTTGCCGGTAGTTAAGGATGGTTCCACGGAAAAGATCCAATCGACAGGTATGACATTTGAACGATCATTTGGGTGGCATGCGCTTAACTAATCTCCTGCGGTCTCTTCCCGCTGGCAAGACTTTGAACGAGTCGAAAGACCGTATAGTGAGCGCCCGCCTCAAGCGCATCGTCAACGAGGAGTTAAAGCCGTATGGGGAAATCCTTGAGCTCAGAGTCAACACGCTGGAACAATGTGCAGCCTGCAGCGTCCGTCTTAACGGCGAAACGGAAGTATTGGATTTGGAACTCAGCCATTTCAAACTGACCAAAATGGGGACGCTCCGAGCAATCGAAATCGAAGGGCAAAACATTCAAACCTCTCGAGAGTGGCTAACGGCTTTGCTGCACGATAAGCTTGGCCGCAAAACCGCGCCCTTGCCGTCCCAACTTGGTTGGCTAATCGAATTCTTGAGCTGAGCCCCGACAAATACAACCCCGCGCTGGTAGGGCGAAAGCCTAATCTGGCAGGCGCCAGATTGGCTTGAGCCGTTCTTTCAATCATACCGAAACCCACTCCCCTACCGCGATCGGCAAGACCGACTCACTCTGACAACAATGGTCGCCGCGAGCGGAACGTTAATTCGGAAATTCCCGATTTATCGATCTCGCCTAGTCCGGCCCGCACCATCGCGTCGTACTGCTCTTTTGAAGCTTTTAAGAGAGGCAAGTTCAGGCCTTGTTGTTGGGCCAGCGCCAAAGCAATCCCACTGTCCTTCGCGGCGTGAGCAGCGGAGAAAAAAGTGCTGTGTTCGCGATCCATCATGTCCGGGCCGTCGGTCTCCAGCACGCGAGAGTTGGCACCGGTTTGAGCAAAGACTTCTGCGACCACTCGCGGATCCAGTCCTAAGGCTTCGGCCAACCCTAGTCCCTCGGCTAGACCGGCGGTGTTGATGTTCATAACCATGTTTACCAGTGCCTTCAGTTCCGCCGCCTTTCCTGCTTCACCAATGTAACGAGTCTTAACTGTTAGATCTTTTAGAATCGGCTCGGCATTGGCCACCGCTTCGGGTGAGCCGGCAATCATCATAAACAATTTGCCTTCGCGAGCATGGGTGACACTGGAGGCCATCGGAGCTTCTAGCACTCTCGCGCCCAACTCCTCACCTTTCTGCGCGACCTCGCGATGAACGGACGGACTGATGGTGGCGCAGTTAACGAAAAGCTTGCCAGCCGCGTGAGTAAAAAGGTTATCCGGTCCGAAATAGATCGCGCGCATCGCGGCGTCATCGGTAACTACGGTAAATATCGCTTCTGAATCTCGGCTCACTTCCGAAACCGATTTAGCCCAGGAACAACCGAGTTCAGCGGCTAGATCCGTCGCAGTCTTCTGGTTCGCGTCAAAAACCGCGGAAACTGCATAGCCAACCTCTTTGAGTCGTCGCGCCATGTTTGCACCCATGCGGCCGACACCGACAAAGCCTACGCGAGGGGATTTCATATTCGAATATGGCTCTGTTCTAAAGATGACAACAGCCTTAAAATACATCCGCACCAGTCGTTACATCCATGGCGTTCTACTCGCTTATCTTCCGCTCACTACGCGATGTTCAGGTGCCTTTCCTGGTCGTCGGAGGACACGCCGTCGTGCTCTCTGGGCACTTGCGGAACACTTTCGACCTGGACCTTCTGATTGGCGAATCGGCTCGAGCAAATGCGCGACAGAGACTGTCCGAGCTAGGATTCCAAGTCTATTATGAGAGCGAAGCTTTCTTGCAGCTTGCTGCCCCGGAACACCTCCCTCCGCTCGATCTGATGCTCGTCGAAGACGAAACTTTTAGCCGGCTTCTCCAATATACCGTTGAGAAAAACTTGGACGATGAAATGGTTCTGATACCAGACCCTTTGCGTTTGGTCGCGTTGAAGCTGCACGCGACCAGGACCCCCCGCCGGCGGAGACGTAACACCGACTTGGACGATATTGCCGGCGTGCTTCGCGCCGCGCGCATTCCGTTTGATGACCCTGAGTTGCAAGTGATATTGCAGAGTTATGGCGGAGCCGAGTCCTCGACCGAAATTCGGGAACGGTTGCGAGACTCTTGAAGATCGCAACCGGTTCGTCTTGCCGATTGTCCGGGAGCCGCCACGACAATGGACGGCCGATGAAATTGGAGACGAGGTCATGCTCGAATCGATGGAGTTGCTGACCCAGGCAGCTCGGTTAGCCCCGGATTTCGAAGCAAACCGTCTACTCGAGAAGAATCCTCGTCGCTTCACATTTTAGAGCGCTAGGGCCTGAAACTGGGTTCGGTTTTCGGACCAGCAGTATCTAGTAGACCTTCCTTCGAAGTCTGTCCCGCCAGGCCTCCCGGCGTTTCAAACAACAGGGCGGAATCTGGAGCCTAGGGGATTCGAACCCCTGACCTCCTCAATGCCATTGAGGCGCTCTACCAACTGAGCTAAGACCCCTTGAATCAGCGGAATCCGAAGTTAACGCGTTTTCTTTGGTTGGAAAGGGCTTTCTTGTGGAGTAACGCCTCGAAGCCCTGGCACTGATTCTCCGCACATTTTTGAGGATTTGATCAGGTCTTACGAAGCGAGGCTAAGAGAAGAGGAATAATCCGCAGATTTCCACGGACTCTTTTATTAATCCGCAGATTTCACAGATTACGCAGATTATTTTGTTTCCGTTCCTTGCCGAGGTTCATGTGACCAAACAAAGCGCTGATGCTCCAATGATTTGATAAGTTTGGTCATCCATACGATAGGAAACAAATAACTATAATATTTAGCGTTTTAAATACCATATGCGACGTACGCGAATTATTTCTCGACTGACAGCCTAAGTGCCTTGGATTCAGAAAAATCTGCGTAATCTGTGAAATCTGCGGATCACTTCTCTCCTCTCGAAGCAGCTCCATCCCGGGTTGATTCCATATAGTCTACTCGGCGGACTGGTTTTCCTCTCGGATCCCATTCACCTGCGGTTTATCAGCGGGACAAATTTGGTTTTAAAATTTCTTTTCAATCGGCATTCTGGCTCTCGATGAATCAGGTATTGCCGCCTCTCCCCAACTCGCAGCCGCCCAAGCGGTTTCCCTGGCTAGGCTGCAGTCTGGGGTGCGGAGCGATTGTTATACTGGCGATAATCGGATTGGTTTTCTCACTCCTGGCGGCTCTGGAGTTGCCTCCGTTTTCCCACAACTCCACGCAACCAACGGTACCTTCGGACTTTGTGGGACTTTGGCGGACGACCGGTGATGTGGAGGGAACGATCGAAATTCTCCCGGACGGCAGGGCATCCTGTAACGTCAAGAATCCGTCGAGTTCCTACGAGTTAAACGGGGCAAGAGCGCGATTCGATCCCAAAACGAATGTGCTCTCCATTAAGTTCTGGTTCATCGGACCAGAATGGCACGTCGACGAGCGCCCCAACCAAAAGGGTGAACAGATGGAAATGATCCTAAACGGTCAACGGTATCTGCGATCTACACCGGGGCAGCCGCCCAGTCCAAGTGCCTCCACAAAGCCGTGGGAGGTCTAAAATGTCACCGGTTGGCCGCGCTTGGCCGTCGGTTTGCGCTAGATCAGCCTAGGTCGGCTAACAAGTGAACAATATGGCAAATCCCGAACCGCTGCGTTATCGAACACCCCGATTCGCCGAACTCAGCGCGCCCGTGCGTTAATGCAGGCGCCTTAGTGATCTGTCATTTGTCATTTGTGATTCGTTGGCCATCTTTTCGCTTCCCATGAAAACATTCCGTCTTAACCGGCTCTTCAATGCCGAATCCTCCCGTTGTTTAGACGTCGCTGTCGATCACGGCTTCTTTAACGAGCTGGGTTTTCTAAGCGGCATTGAAGACTTAGCGCAGGCAGTCGGGACGCTGGTCCAGGCGAACCCGGACGCCATCCAGTTGACGATCGGACAAGCCGAACTGCTCCAAGCGATCCCGGGGAAAGCGAAACCTGCATTAGTCCTGCGCACGGATGTGGCCAACGTTTACGGTCGCGATCTTCCCCGCACACTCTTTAGCCGAATGATTGAGAAACCAGTCGAGCATGCGATTAGGCTGGATGCGGCGTGTGTCGTCGTAAATTTGTTCCGGATTCCTGGTCAACCGGAGGTGACGGATCAATGCATCCAAAACATCCTGCGACTAAAACCCGATTGTGAGCGGTACGGATTCCCTTTAATGATTGAGCCGCTCGTCTTCCGCCCCAATGAACAGGCAGGCGGATATCAAGTGGACGGTGATCTGGATAAGATCTTACCATTGGTCCGGCAAGCCGTTGAACTAGGCGCCGATATCATTAAAGCCGATCCCACCGATGACCCCACCGTGTATCATAAGGTCGTCCGGGTCGCCCGAGTGCCGGTGCTGGTCCGGGGCGGCGGAAAGGCCGATGATATGGAAGTGCTCCGTCGTTCGGAGCAGCTCATCGCTCAGGGGGCGGCCGGCCTTGTCTATGGCCGCAACATTATTCAGCATCCGAATCCAGGCGGGATGACAAAGGCGCTGATGGCAATCGTCCATGAGAATGCGAAGGCGGAGGAAGCCGCCAAGCGTTATTTATCTGTCTAGCTGTGTTTCCTATCTGAACATGAGTACGAAGAAAATCGTTAAAATCGGTATCATCGGTGGCGGGTTAATGGGGCGCGAACTGGCCAGCGCTTTGGCCCGCTGGTTCGCATTGACCGATCCTCCGGTCGATGCGCGTTTGGTGGCTGTGGCGGATCTGTCCGAGCCCGCCCGGGAATGGTTTCGAAAAATACCGACTGTCACTCAGATAACTGCCTCGGCCCAAGAACTCATTGCAAACCCAGACGTCGACATCGTCTACGTAGCTGTCCCGCATCAGCTCCACCAACAAATATATTTGCAAGTAATCGAAGGGGGGAAGGATCTCCTGGCCGAAAAACCGTTCGGAATTGATCTTCCGGCAGCCGAACAGATTTCTGCCGCTGCGACCCGGGCTAAGCGGTTCGTGCGATGCAGTTCCGAATTTCCGTTCATGCCGGGGGCTCAGAAAGTGATCCAATTTATACAGGCAAAGCAATACGGGAAGCTGCTCGAAATTCGGGTCGGGTACCATCACAGCAGTGATCTGGACCCAAACAAACCGATCAACTGGAAACGCCAAGTGAAAACGTGCGGTCAAACCGGTGTGATGGGAGACCTAGGCATGCATACACTCCATATCCCGTTCCGATTCGGTTGGCAGCCGGTACGAGTCTACGCTCAGCTGCAGAAAATCATAAACGAACGGCCGGACGGCCATGGAGGTATGGCAATCTGCGACACCTGGGACAATGCGATCCTCAACACCGAAGTGGTGATTGATGGAGCCGAGGTGCCAATGCGAATCGAAACGAAACGCATGGCTCCAACAGAAACCAATACCTGGTACATTGATGTTCTGGGAACCGATGCGGGCGTCCGTTTCAGCACAAAAGAACCTAAGGCCTTGTGGCGTTATCGGCGTGCCGAAGACCAAGCGTGGTACCGAGTTGATCTTGGATCTCAGTCGGTTTTCCCAACCATTACCGGTGCGATTTTTGAGACTGGTTTTAACGACTGCTTCCAGCAAATGTGGGCATCGTTCTTAGCCGAACGGGAAGGCATACTTGGGGATCGTTTCGGCTGTGTAACGCCCGAAGAGGCAGTATTAAGCCACCGTTTATTTAGCGCTGCCCTGGAAAGCCAAAAATCCAAGTCGGTCGTCGCCCTGAACTGACCTAGGCGCGGCACAAAAAATAGTACCGTTTTGTACGACCCTTTCCTAAAATAGACGCTCGTGATTCAGCGCTCAGGTATTCTTGCCGCCGGCAATTGGATTGTTGATCATGTAAAGCTGATCGACACATGGCCCAGCCAGGAAACGCTGGCGAACATCGGTCGGGAGACCCAAGCGATGGGTGGTGCCCCGCCCAACGTGCTGGCCGGTCTGGCCAGACTGGGCGCGCAATTCCCTCTGAGCGGTGCCGGTATCGTCGGTTACGATGCCGGTGGAGATTGGATTCTGGAACAATGCGCCAAGCTTGGAATTGATACTCGCCTCATCACCCGCACAAATCAGGGCCCAACTTCTTACACCGACGTGATGAACGTGGCAGGAACCGGTCGTCGAACCTTCTTCCATCAACGAGGCGTCAACGCGCTACTAGGTCCAGAGTCGATCGATTTGGTTTCCTCGTCTGCTAAGCTTTTTCACTTGGGCTATCTGCTTTTGTTGGATCGGCTCGATCAACCCGGACAAACCAAAGATACTGCGGCAGCCGAGCTACTCGATCGCGCTTCGCGTCTGGGATTTATCACTTCCGTGGATCTAGTCAGCGAAGAAAGCGATCGGTACCCGCGCCTCGTTCTACCGGCTTTACCTTATGTCGACCTGGTGTTTCTGAACGAATTTGAGGCCGGCCACGTTTTCTCGACCGAAATCCGAGTGGACGGCAAAATCGACGTAAACGTGTTGCTGAAAACCGCGCAAGCTCTCTTGCTAGCAGGGGTGCGGCAATGGGCAATCATTCATTTCCCCGAAGGGGTACTCGCGGTTTCTAAGCAGAAAACCATCTTTCAACCGAGCGTGCAGTTTCCTGAAGAAAAGGTCGTTGGATCGACTGGCGCAGGGGACGCGATCGCGGCAGGAATACTCTTTGGCTTTCACGACGATCTTCCGATGGAAGACTGTTTGAGGATCGGTGTTTGTGCGGCAGCCGCTTCTCTCCGGCATCCAAGCGCGACCGAAGGATTGGAGCGGATCGAAGAATGCCTGAGGCTCGGACAAGAATTTGGCTTTCGTGAATCGCTTCTGAAGTAGCCGGCCCTTCCCGGAAGGACGTCACGAAAGTAGCCCAGTCCCGCAGCAGCGCATGCGCGCAACCTAGGGCCGATTTCTGCTTCTCTGCCCCAGAGGGGCGCCAGGACTCAGCCCGGGGCTTTAACGGCTTTAACCCCGGGAAAGGTGTTCCAAACGTTCCGCCCTGAAAGCGGCGCTAGAGTCGAACGACATTACCAAGGTCGATAGCCAACATTTGCTATTTGCTATTCGTCATGCCATTCGGCGACGGCCGAATGGCCTCAGCCCTCTCGTTCGCCCACGCGGCGATGCACCAACCGGAGCCAGCGCGTGTAATCTCTGCGGCAAGAAACCCATCTCTGGTGGATTCGGAGCAAAGCAAAAAGGGTCAAAAGTTCAGCAAAAATTCCGGCGCAGAAGGTGCTAAACCGCCACTCAGTCGGCGCCAAGAGACAGATAAGAGGAGCCAAAAGAATCACTACGGACGACAAGGCCCAACGCCAAAGGGCTCGATGCGCGCTGCGCATTCGTTGATATAAGAAGATCGCTCTCTCCAAGTCAGACTGGAGTGATCGATAAGGACCCAAAACGCGAACGAGCTCGTTAAAGAACGCGTTGGGCGTAAGTCCACCGTAGACGCGGACCAGATCCTCGACCGAAGCAGCCCTTTCAGGATGCTTAAACTCCGAATTCTCGTCATTTAAATCCGCGAATGACATGGTCGCCCGGATCACCTCTAGAAGAAACACATCACCGCCGACGCCGAATGTCAACGACCTACCTAAATTTGAAACGAGGCGACCTGGCAGCCGCGGAAAGTAGAATTGAGCTCAGCTCAAACGGGCTAAGCGCGACTGCTCGACGTGATTCGCGACGAATTGAATGAGTTGATCCGGAAAGAACGGTTTGCGCAGCAAATATCCTCCGTTCGTCAAATGGAGCAGGCGAGGATCATCCTCTGGAATGGCTCCGGTAATAAAAAGGACCGGCACAGAAGGATCGATTCGTTGGATCCGGGCAGCGACTTCCAAGCCATCGAATGACTCCGGCATCACAATATCTGTCAGAACTAAGTTAATCTCCGCTTTTCGCTCTTCGAACAAAATCAATCCCTGATCTCCATCCCTCGCCAAGAAGGTACCGTAACCTCCTTGGTGCAAGACCTTCCGGACGTACTCCAGAATAAACGGCTCATCGTCGATCACCAGGATGTTCAGTCTGCGAAAAGAAGAGCGAGTAACCATCGAAGATTTTTCTTAAAACGTGCTTTCCGCTAGCCTTGCATAAAAAGAAGTCGAACTCTTCATGGTATGGAACCCGCGTTCCGAATCCATGCTATGCGGGGGACCAGCCACGAAACCCAACTCGGAACCTAGAAGCCTATAAATCTTAAAAGCGGATAACCTCAAAAGGAATTCTTTCCAAGCGCGGGAATTTGAGGTTAATAGCAATTACAATAATTTCTAGGAAATTTTCCACAGCCCCAGGCGAATCCAAGTTAGCGGATTGAGGCTCAGCCGTCAGATTGGTGTTTCTCGGTTCGTTGACCGGAGATGAATCGTCTTATGAGCTAAGTCATGAGAAGCTTCGATCACGCGAACCGTCCGGCTGCGAGCGCGCATCAGAATAGAGTGCGTAACCGCGGCGTGACCTTTTAGGCGCACTCCGCGCAATAGCGGGCTATCGCTAATCCCGGTGGCGCAAAAAATGACATTTTTGCCTCGCGCTAAATCCTCCGCGTGAAAGACCTTCCCTAGCTGGTCTCGAAACCCTAGCTCGACGACCTTCTTTTCTTCATCGGGATCACGAGGCCACATCATCGTCTGCATATCGCCTCCCAGACAACGAATCGCGGCGGCTGCTAACACCGCTTCTGGGGCACCACCTATACCGGCGTATAAATCCACCCCGCTATCAGTGATGGACGGTGAAATCGCTGCTGTAATGTCCCCGTCTGAAATCATCCGCACCATCGCACCAGTCGACCGAATCGATTCAACCAGCTTGGCGTGCCTGGGTCGATCCAACACTACCACGGTGAGGTCCTGCACTCTTTTCCGTAAGGCCTTCGCGATGATCGGTAGCGTCTCCTCCAGTGGATTGCGAATGGATACGGTCTCGATGCCGGTGAGCTGCATGTAGCGAACGACATTCACGCCGTAGGCTAGTTTAGTCATGTAGAAGGTCGGAATGTCCTTCAAAGAAAAGTCAACGTCCGGTTCCGGAGAAGCGGCGGCGATGCAGCAGATGGACCCTGGCAGTCCCTTGGCCACGTTTGTGGTGCCATCGATCGGGTCGAGAGCCAGATCAAACTTGTGGCTTCCCGGTAGCCAAGTGCCAAGATGTTCACCCTTAAAGATCCCCGGAGCGTTGTCTTTGATGCCCTCGCCGATTACGACCTCTCCACAGATATTGATCAGATCAAACATACCTCGAATCGCGTCGCAGGCAGCAGCATCGGCTTTCTCCTTTTCACCTCGACCGAGCCAAGGAAGAGTGTTAAGGGCTGCTACTTCAGTCGCGCGTAGGAAATCGAATTCGATGATTCGTTCGACATCCTCGTACGGTTGCTGTTGGTGACGCATAGGTAAGCAGGATAGATCGGGCTGCTTGCTTTCGGAATAGTGGAATCAATACAGATTCGATAATTACCGAAACGAGTACACCAGTCGCGCTGCGTTTGCGTTCGCTTAAACAATATGTTTTGGAGGTGAGATGAAAACAATCCGGGTGATCGTCTGGAACGAAAATATTCATGAACGAAAGGATCCGCGGGTTCAAGCACATTACCCCGAAGGAATTCATGCCTTTCTTGCTCAAGTCTTAAACGACGGCTCCGAAGTGTCCTGCCGGACGGCAACGTTGGAGGATCCCGAGGATGGGCTGCCGGAGTCCCGTCTCGAGGAGACCGATGTGGTGGTGTGGTGGGGACACCTCGGCCACGCCCGAGTGAGCGACCATACCGTAGATCGAGTACAAAAAAGGGTGCTGGAAGGAATGGGCTTAGTCGTGCTGCACTCCGGCCATTATTCCAAAATCTTTAAACGACTAATGGGTACCTCCTGCTCACTGAGCTGGCGTGAAGCCGGCGAGAAGGAACGCGTTTGGGTCTGCAACCCGGGGCACCCGATCGTCCAAGGACTGCCTCCATATTTCGAGATCCCCCACGAAGAGATGTACAGCGAACCATTTGGTATTCCCACACCCGACGAGCTCGTTTTCATGTCTTGGTTTCAGGGCGGCGAGGTTTTCCGGTCTGGCTGCTGCTGGAAACGTGGCAACGGAAAGATCTTCTATTTTCGGCCCGGGCACGAAACCTTCCCCACTTATCACCAACCGGAAGTCCAGACGGTGATTCGGAATGCGGTGCGTTGGTCAGCCCCCGAAGGTTCCCGTTGGATCGACGGCTGTCCAAATGTCAAAATCTCGCCGGAGGGGATCCGGCAGGAAAGTTAGCGGCTTGCGATGGGCGGGTTCGCGCAGGTGGTGTGCAGGACTCCGTGACGGATCGGGCGAAACGCCGACACAGTCCGGCGGCTGCCACGCGGCGCTGCTTGACCCAACGCGGGGAGGGATCGCGTCCCCGCGATCCCTTGTGGCCAGACCCAAGCGCGTTTGTATACCAAGGGTTAAATTGCGTCCCCCAGGTTAGAGATCGTTTTCTCGGCGCGCGGGGACGCGCGCCCTCCCGGCGATGGAGCGGGCAAACCATTCTTAAGTTGACCCGTATGGGCGGCTGCCGGATCGCGGCCTAGCCCTAAGTGTGTCCTCAAGCGCACAGGTGCCGCGCACCGGCGGTGCATCGTGGAGCGATAGCGAGATAAGGCGGGTAAGCCAACACCATGGAGCGGCTCACAGTCCGGCGTTTGACCCTGTCGTATTGTCACGCGCAATGCTCGCCGAACTGTTTCGCCCTACCAGCTGAGGTTGGAGATCAACCCGCGGTGACGTAGATACCCCGTACCCTACTGCTTTCAGCGCCGCAAAATCCACGTCACGATCGTGAGTACGATGCTGATGAGAATGCAGGTAGCGAGCGGGAAATAGAATTTGAAATTGCCTTTCTCTACAGAAATGTCTCCCGGCAGGTGCCCAAACCAGCCAAACCACATTGGAAATTTCCAAAGCAATATGCCGAGCACCACCAGGACGATGCCGGCGACTACAGCGACTTTCCCAATTTCTTGCACCACCAGAATAACCGACGCGGATTGACAAATGACAAATCACAAATGACAGAGGCAACTCGGTTCTAATCGGAGCAGTGG
Source organism: uncultured Verrucomicrobiae bacterium (assembly GCA_963837955.1). Taxonomy (GTDB): domain Bacteria; phylum Verrucomicrobiota; class Verrucomicrobiia; order Chthoniobacterales; family JAFAMB01; genus DASTDH01. Next base: position 182,685 of record CAWIPH010000001.1, read on the forward strand.
CCGGCCGAAAGCCGAGTGGTTCGAAATTTGTTATTTGTCATCTCCTATCTGCCATTTGCTATCAATTATCGTTGCACCATGTGGCTCGCCTATTACGTCCACCATCTTAATCCTTTCCTGATCCGGTTTAATGACCAGTTTGGAATCCGTTGGTACGGCGTGGCTTATCTCTGCGGATTCCTCGGTGCATTTTTTCTGCTCAAATGGCTCGCCCGAAAAGGGTATGGCTCGCTGGCCGAAGGGCAAGTCGCCGACTTTACGTTTTACGCCGCGCTTTTCGGCGTTCTCGTTGGCGGCCGGCTTGGCTATGTCATTTTCTATCGGCCGCAAATGCTCACCACCGATCCCCTTAGCATCTTTCGAGTCTGGGATGGCGGGATGGCGAGTCACGGCGGCATCCTTGGCCTATTCATTTTTTCCTGGATCTACGCGCGACGACACAGAATTTCCTGGACCGGCATCGGGGATAATTTGGTAGCAGCCGCTCCGCTCGGCCTTCTCTTCGGGCGAATCGCTAACTTTATTAACGGTGAACTTTGGGGGCACCCGACAAATGTTCCTTGGGCGGTTCAGTTCCCCACCGAGTTGCTGGACTACCCGAACGAGGCCCAAGCTGCGATCGAGAAGTGCTCTGCTTTGAATCCCAGTTTGGATTCAGTCAACGCCATTATTGAGGCAGCTCGATCCGATCCTCAGGTTCGGGAAATCCTGAGTCACATCCTCACTCCACGTCATCCGAGCCAACTCTACGAGGCGCTGTTGGAAGGGGTTCTACTTTTCGTCTGCCTGATTTCGATCCGTCTTCGATTCCGCAGACCAGACGGGCTCACAACCGCCTGCTTTTTTCTTCTGTATCCGATCATGCGCATAATCGGAGAAGTTTTCCGCGTACCGGACGCCCCGCTGACCGGACCATTCACCCGCGGTCAGTTCCTCTCTCTATTCATGTTCATTCTCGCGCTCGGGTTCTTTTGGCACGCCTGGAAAATGCAGAAGAAGGAAAATGACAAATTGAAAATGACAAATGACAGATGAGCCCAGCGCGGTGCAGGGCCCAGCAGGCTCTGAACTCGATAAACTGACTCGTTCAGGCAGCTCGGTTCAATTGCAGTCGAAGCCCGGGCAACAATTTGTTATTTGTCATCCGTTCACATCATTCGGCGACAGCTGGATTCTGCGAACTCGGTCTCCGACTCGGATTGTTCCGGTCGACGACTCACAGAAAAAATTCATCCCGAAGATGACGCCCCCCTCACCATCTCGCCGATAGGTGGCCAGGGTTTTAAGCGGTTCATTCCCGCGTTCTAAGGTGACCTGATCGGTGGTAGTGACCACACAGCGCACACATGGCCCCCGGTGCCTGAACAGCAAAGGTCCGATTTCGACCGTCTGCCAATGATCTTCCGCGTAAGGATCCATAACGCCGCCAATGACAATATTTGGTCGGAATCGATTCATCGGAACCGGCTGTGGAAGACGCTGATTCAAATCGGCCAGCGAGGCTTCAGAAGTGATGAGAAACGGATAAGCGTCGGCAAAACTAACCTCTCGAACTCCCAGGTTTTCGCGATGAATGATCGGAACTTTCCCAGCATCGATTACTCGCCGGTAGTGGCTTCCAATTCTCACCAATCGTGCGTTGAGGCCAAGCAGAGAAGTGAACCACTCGGCGATCTCTTCCCCCAAGTCGTCCGCTTCCACTTGATCTCGCCAGATCGATACTGGTCGGCTAAACTTGGCCCCTCGATCGGCGGTCGATCCGAACCAAGGGACGGTTGTCTCTGCCAGGTTCGGCGCTTGCAACCTGAGAACATCGCGCTCCACTACTGGCTGAATTAGCGCGAGCTTGGGGTGCGTCCGTTGGGTTAAGAATTTTCCGTATTCATCCACAACTAGAAATTCACGGTCGTGCGCGAAACCATATCGCGAAATCGGCCAGCTCGGAACCGAGACGCCTGCGCATGACTTGACGGGATAAATATGAAGACTGGCAACCTGGAGCATTCGTAACTCCCTAATCGGGACAGCCCTGACAGCATTTCATTTCGGGATAAGTCGCAGGAACTGGTTGGGCCCGAGTTTTACCACGATTTCGTTCTCTTTGGTTCGATGTTTGTCGCGGTACACCCAAGTCTTGCCGGAATCATCTACGCCCAGCTTGCGAGCATTAAATTCAGGAATCCAAGCGACCCCATTCTGGATTGGATAGAAGGAAGTCCCATTCCATCGCAAGACCTCCTTCGTCTGATCTTGTTTTGGATCGAAAACGATTGTAACTGCGTCGCCCACCGCGGTGGGTTGGCTGATTCTTTCAATTTCGTGGCGACTCTGCCAATCCAGCGCGACCGCCCAGGAGACTGCGACGAGACATGCTAAGAACGCTAGCATCAAGCCATAGGCCCATTTTCCGACCGGGAGGCTCTCATCGACGTCTCTGATCATCGGCGGCACATTAGAATAGCCAATAGCCAATAGCCAATAGCCAAACGAGCTCGGGATGCCTTGGAAGAAGATACTTGACCTGAACTGTCACCGATGTCCTCACCACACCCTGATCTGCTATCTGCTATCTGCTATCTGCTATTTATCTTTGCTATCTGCTATCTGCCATTTCCGTAGCGACTCATTTGGCTCGGAGCCAGTGGCGGAAGCGGTTGTCTGGCCGGGCTCTGAGTCGTCTGAACGTAAATAGAAGCGCTCTCCTGCAATTGGTTCCAGCGATCCCACTCATGATTGGGAGCTTGCACTATCTGCCGCAACAGACTACGCCATTCGGTCAGCGCCCTTTCGATATCGCCATGCCGAATGCTTTCGTTAACCAACTTGTGGCGTCCGATCTGGTGTTCAATCAAATCACGGACGACCTCCGATGCGCCTGCACCGTAGGCGATCGGCAGGCCCAGTTCGAGGTAACCGGGAAAGTCGGCTCGCTGATACACATTCTGGCAAACTGCAGCTAAGCGACCGCCCGCTCGGGTGTCGTCCATAGCAAAGCGATGACCGGCCCGCAGATCGGCCAAATCAAACAGCAAGTCCTGGATCGGATAATCGGGTTGCTCGAGAGCGGCGGCCACGGCCAAGCCCTCTCCCTGGTTAAAGAAACTGAAAATGATACCCCGGCGAGTCGGAACACCCTGCTCGTCCACCAATCCAAGCCGACGCCAGGCGAAGGCAGGTGAAAGAGAGAGATCAATCGCTTCGCACTCCGACCGGCATGCGCACCGTTGGCAAACCTGCGGGTAACTTCGACGTAGCTCCGGATTGGCCAAATATCGTCCCTCCGCATCGAGATAGCCCCTGCCGGGGACGTTCCCGAAACGAAAGCGTCCGTAAGCAGTATTTTGGCGAACAACGAAATCGTAGAACTCGCCTTCCACCTCCTTTGCTATGAGTGGAATCAACTCGCTTAAAAATTTCTCGGACGGCAACGGTCGACCAAGCGGAATGAGCGGATAACGGTCCCGCAAGACCTTGCGAAACCATTTCGCAGCAATCCAACCCTTATCAGTAACACTCGCGATCGGTAGTTCCCGGCCATACTCAAAGGGTTTCTTATCCGAGTGGATTTTGCAAAGATTGCCAAACCCGAGTGGCTGTAGCACGGCAGCAATCGTCAGCGCCGGCCGCCATCGGCCGTCGTCTCTTCGCATCCAGAGATCGGAAAGCGCAACATCGGAAATGGGCGGACAGATTTCCCACTCCTTCCGAGAATTCAGCATTTCGGCCTCATGTCGCCGAACCAGCCGCCCCCTCTCACCATCCACCGGCAAGCCGCAGACCAGAATCTGGTCGCCGGCCTTGGTGTCAGCCGAGATGGCACTCGTTTCGTAGAACTTCTCCACCCCGATCAACAATCGGCGAGTCGAAAAAAGGTGCGTCGCAACCTCCATTGCCCCTCGAAACGGATCTTCTCCGCGTTGGGCCGCTTCGCGCATCACCGCGATCATCGACGGCCAATCGATTGGGTCCGCTCGTCGCAGTTTGCCGGGAAACGCTTCGTGCAGTCTCGGAATCTCCGGTGTAACGAGCGCATACCCGATCTCGTCCAAACCGCGCCTTCCGGCTCGTCCGAACATTTGCAGTAACTCGTCCGGACGCACTTGGCGCTGAAAATTCCCGGCTTGATATTGAGTGCCTGTCACCAAAGCAGATCGCATCGAAAAGTTGATTCCGGCAGCCAGTCCCATGGTTGCGACCACCACCCGAAGCTGGCCCTTCTTAGCCAACGGTTCGATGATTCCGGCGCGAACGGCATAACTCAATCCGCTATGATGAAAAGCGACGCGCGATCGCAGCAGCCGGGCGAGCGGTTCACCCGCTAAGATCGACTGCTCTTGGGTCAGCACCAACGGTTTGTCAGGCGGCAAGGTCGACGCCAGCGAAATGGCCAGATCCTCTGCTCCTTGCCGTCTCGGAGCAAATACTAGAATTGGTCCCAGGTCCGAGATCAAAGCGCGCGTGATCAACTTCGACCAATAACCGCGAGCGTTGGCAGGAGCGCGTGCTGGTAGATCGCTCAACATGACCTCTTCGAGCGGAACAGGCCGTTGCAGGTGTTCCACCAATTCGACTCTTCTTCGGTTGCGACGCAGCCAGTCCGCGATTTCATGAGGATTAGCGACACTACCGCTGAGCAAAAGGAGTTGGGTCTCCGGCGGAGCCACCGACAGGATGAGCTCGTAGTTCGTGCCGCGCACAGGATCGGCCAACAGTTGGTATTCATCGACCACCAAGAGCCTGGGACCTTCTCGGCGCAAAAACCGGACTTTCTGCGTTTCGAGTGTCGCTACGACGACCTTGGCGTCGAGATTTTCGGCCAAGTCGCCGGTAGCGATACCAACATCCCACCCGCGCTGCTTCCACTCGGCCAGCTTGTCATTCGCCAATGCACGAGTCGGGACGGTGTAGACCGCCTGCCCTTTCAGAGACTCGTAGATCAACTCGAAAATATAAGTCTTACCCGATCCAGTCGGCGCTTGAACCACCACATCAAATCCCTCACGGAGAAATTTGACCGCATCCTGCTGCCACTTATCGGGGATGATCAGATTGACCATCGCTCTTTAACTTCGTTAAAGAATGGCAAATGACAAATGACAGATGACAGATTGAGCGATTGCCGATTTGACACACTTCATCAACGCATACATATTATCGTTGTATATATGGCGCAGTTATGACCGATTTGAAGATCTGCCGGTCTGGCAGGAGGCCGCGCGCCTTTACAATCGTGACGTCAGATTTGTTGCACTGTCAGAAATTATCTCTCGGTAGCCAGCATCCAGGCTCCAGTTTGAACGAGCTGTCGCTTATCGGTTTCAAGTCCAATTGATCTGCAAAGTGATTCGAGCATTCACGCCACCGAATGAGAACATCATCCGAATGCACTCTCCTGCGAGCCACGAGCGGACTAAGAAAGATCGATAGTTCGGCGGTCATTGTCATGCGATCAAAGCCTTCAGCGATACTTATTCTCGAGCACAGGAGAGCCGGCCCAATCAAGCAGAATGCGAAGTCCGACCGAAAGGCCATCGTTGGATTCCTCAGACAAATCCAGACCGAGTTGTAGAAGCGCTCCTTCCGCAGACCGGCAAGTCTCAAATCCCCTAACGTTGGCAAGTCGACTTAAGGTCGTATTGTAAATGTCATAGATCTTTCTGCCGACCCATGTCAAGACCTCTCTCCAACCCATCTTTCCGATCTGCTATTTGCTATTTGCTATCGCTTCCAGATCAAGCGCCTTCAGCAACGCTCGATCTTCGTCCACCCCTGGGTTTGCGGCGGTCAAGAGCTTGTCGCCGTAGAAGAGCGAGTTGGCGCCGGCAAAAAAACAAAGCGCTTGAGCTTCCCGAGAAAGTTTGGTTCGGCCCGCGGATAGGCGAACGCGCGCTTTCGGAAGCGCGATACGGGTCGTCGCAATGAGACGGATCAATTCGAAAACATCGACAGGAGGTTGCTTTTCCAGCGGTGTCCCCGGCATCGGGACCAGGCAATTAATCGGTACGCTTTCCGGAGCGGGATTGAAGCCGGTTAGGACCTGCAACATCTTCAAACGATCGAGCGGAGATTCGCCCATCCCGATGATCCCTCCACAACACACCGCGATCCTGGCCTGCTGGACAGCCCGGATTGTGTTTAAACGATCTTGAAAGGTGTGCGTCGATACGATGTTTGGATAGTAATCTTCAGAAGTATCTAGGTTGTGATTGTAGGCAGTAACGCCCGCCACTTTCAGTTTCTCAGCTTCGCCTACTGTTAACTGTCCCAGGGTAACACAGACTTCCATTCCAAGCCGGCTTACCGCCTGCACAATCTCGAGTACCTGCGCGAATTTCGGTTCGCCGTCCCGCACACCTTTCCAGGCCGCACCCATACAAAAGCGCGTGGAACCGTTCGCTTTCGCTCGTTCAGCAATTTTCAGCACGGCCGCTGGCTCCATCAGGGCTTCGCGGGAGATAGCTGTCTGATATCGCGCGCTTTGCGCGCAGTAAGCGCAATCCTCACTGCACCCTCCTGTCTTGATGCTGAGCAGAGTGCAGAGCTGGACACTGTGATCTTTCCAGTGTTGCACGAACATTGCCCGGGCTTTGCTGAGCAATTCAAAAAATGGCAGATCATAAATTTCCTGCAGCTGGGCGAGCTTCATAAGAATGTTGTTTTTTCCGCTAGGATTTTCGCCTTCGTATTCGTCCGTCGTGAACCCATTACAGTTAGGATGTGTCGCTCCGCGACCCAGCGTCGAGGACATTGTCGAGCCTTGTTAGGCCGAAAACCTTTACCGGAAAGATACTGCGCCAATATTTTAAGGCCTTGCGGGAAATGACTAGTCGGTGATCCGGCTCTCGCGGAGCGAGAAACCCTACCGGCAATGGGTTTAGGGTGACGAACACGAGTACGATTGTGATTAAGGCTTCGCCACTCGGTCGATCCTCTAGCTTCCCGTGACCCACTTTCCGGTCGGAGACACCAGTACCGGCAACTCATTGGTCATGTACTGCGTCTTACAGTCTGCACCAATCATCTTAGCACCGGTCGCTTCCCGCCATCCGGCTGACATCTCCTGGCCGGTGTAACAACCCCATGATTGCACTTGCGCGTCCCGCGTAAAAATCCCCCGATGAAGCTTCGTCTTCAATTCGCTGACGTGAAGCCACGCCTTGGAGGCACTCCCAATTTCGTTGCTGTAATCGAACATGAAACAAGCGCGGTTTGAGTGGCCGAAGTAGTCAAATGTCGCGATCTTGTAGCGGGACCGGTCTTGCCCGCGGTTAAGATAATCGCAGAATTGATCGGCACTCTGGAAATAAATCAGATTCGTTCCGTATTTCGTGCGAACGGAATCGATTATGCTGAATATGCTTTCCTTTTCCTGGGTTTGCCGTCGCTTGTAGCCGGGACTATAGACCAGCCAAGTAATCTGCGCGGATGGACCATACTGAGTCCGCAGCTGCTCGATCCTGATACGGCTTGCCCGGATAAAGTTGAGCCACCAGTTGTCATGCGGCTCAATCTTAAATTTCTCCCACATCATCAGGGAGACCGCGCCAGTGGCTACAATATGCTCACCAGTGTCCTGACCGAATGCGAACGATGCTAGAGCAATCGCTGCAAAAACCGCTGTTACGTACCGAAACATGGAAGATGAATTACCTCGGCTTCGCAAAAGTTTCCAGTCTTTCGAAAAGGGACTGCAGATCGGCGAATGGAACCCCAATACAGAGAGGGCGCGCAGCGACGTCGTCGGATCCTGGTGCGCCGCGGATCGCGAGGATCGACGTCGCAGAAGCGCACGGTCGTTGAGGCGTGATGTGTGAAAAAGCTATGTCGGACAGGCTGCGATCCCTCCCCTACCGCCGCAAGAAGTCTTCGAGCGCCTGATGGAACTGATCCGGAGCCTCCAAGTGGGGAATGTGTCCGACATTGGCTAGTTCCACCAAACGCGCACCGGGGATTTGCGTGGCAGCCTTCCGTGCTAGTTCGACTACATGCCCGAGATTTCTTCGAACATCGATCGGAGCGCGATCGCGCCCGATGGCGGTGTGATCTTCCTGTCCAACTATCAGCAGCGTCGGCACTTTTATCTCAGCGAATTCGTAACAAACCGGATCCTGGTAAACCATGAGATCAGTCAACGCGGCCGCCCGCGCCCAGCGCGGGAAATCCCCGCTCAGAGTTACCCGCAAGCGAGGTTCGACGAATACTTCCGCTTTCTCCGGCGGATAATGAACGAAATAGCCTTGTACGTATTTTCGGTAATCTTCCAAACTCGTGTTGAGTTCCTGTTGGTACAATTGTTCCAACGGAGCAGGCGGTACCGATAACCGATAATCTTCTAGACCAATCGGGTCTTCCAGAACCAGCGCTTCGGTACGACCCGGATATAGCCGGGCAAACCGGATTGCCAACATGCCGCCCATGGAATGGCCGACCACGCTTGCCTTCGGAATCTGTAGGAGATCAAGCAAGCCAGCGGTGTTTTCCGCCAAAAAATCGAGACTGTAATGGACGTCTGCCTTTGACGACTTTCCGAATCCAATTTGGTCAGGAACAATCACTCTATAGCCACGATCGGTGAGGAACTTGATAGTATCGATCCAATAGGCGCCCCAAAAATTCTTACCATGCAACAGAACAACTGTTCGACCGTTCGCATTCTTTGTCGGCTGCACGTCCATGAAACACATTCGGACATCCTGACCTTCCGTGTACAGGTTCAGATACGCCGTCGGATACGGATACTTCAGCTCTTCATAGCATGTGCCGATCGGCGTATCGTATCGATCTGGTAAAGTTTTCTCCTCTGCCTGAGCGACTGATAAGAAAGCGGACACCAGCACCAGCCACAAAAAAGTCCGATTGATTCTCACGCTTCTATAATACGGGTGAACGGCCCTGGATCGTCAAGTGTGGGCCGTTCGGCCACAAACGGCTCAAGCCAACCCGGCGTTGCGCCGGCTTAGGCTTTCGCCCTACCAATCTTGGGCGATCCTCACGTAAACATTCATCAATCCTCTTCATCATCCACATCGGTGATTTCGAGCGTCTCGATTTCCGGTAAGGAGGCCGTCCCGATAATACCTTGCAGGTCGCCGTACATTCCAGACAACCCACTCAAGACCGTTTGGATCTGCTTTTCCCGCCTACTCCAATGCTTCATGAGCGCACGCTTCTCCTTGCTTAGCTGGTCCTGCATGCCGACGAAGGTTTGGATGATCGCGTTGACTCTTTCCCGGAACTCCGGGCCTGTCAGATAGCGATACACCACGTCCATTTTTTGATCGCGTCCTTCTGCCGAAGCACGAGCAAACGCCAGATTGATGACCTGCTGGCGCAACATCGTCGCTACCGCAAACCAGACAGAAAGGCTGCAAACGTACATCCCATCAACCTGATCAAAGTATTTCACCCCTTCCGGCAATACGGTGGAGACCAGCACACCAAACTCCGATTTAGAACTGATTACGTCCTTTCGCAATTTCTCTAACCACTTGCCGTTCCAGCTTTGTGCGTTTTTCGTTTCCCAGGTGATCGAACCGCAATTTCTTCCCTCCGCAATAATGATGGTGTGTAAAATGTCAGCGCCATATGCCCCGTTGGCAATCGGCTCGACCCGATCAGTTGGGAAACGGAAGGCCAGCTCCGCTTCCAGGGTCAATTCCAGCGCTTCGCCTTGAGCTTGTTGAGAGCCTTGCTCCATTCGTCGGCGCAGCTCGTCAGCCGCCTGTTTGGCGTCATCTCTTTGCTTCTCTAATTCTTTTTGTTTGAGGCGGAGCGTTTCCAATTCTTGTTCGAACTTTTCGCCGAGTGTTTTCTCCGCCATAATCCTTGCTTCGCTCTGAGACGACTCCCGCGCATCCGCGGCGGCTTTGGCTAGCGCCAGACTCTGCTCGGCTTTGAGCGCATCTATCGTTTGCCGCAAATTGAACTCTGCGGCGCTCTTTTGCGATAGTTGCCTCCGAATATCGTCAATCAATCGAGATTGGGCTTCAGTTTGTTCTTGGAAAGTTTGTTCTCGGATCCTCGCTTTTTGCGCTTCCTCCGATTGGACTGCTTGGCGAATCGCGGCGCGTTCCGCTTCGAGCTGAGCTCGCAATGCAATTTTCTGTTTGGCGTCCGCTTCTGCTTGCTGTTGCTGTATTCGCCGGACGGTGGATTCGGCCAAACCCTCTCGCAGAGTGAACCGATGTCCATCGCTGAGTGGACACAGGATTTCCTCACTTAGACCAATCGTTACCTGTTCATCGTTTGTTTTCATTCTGCGAATCCGGAATGGCTTCAATTTACCTCAAAAGGCTGCCGCAGAGAATAACCGAAACAGGAATTCTCTTGATCCCGCACCATGCCCTCGGAGGAAGCGAGGAGATTAAAATGTCAACATTCTAAGAATCGTGAACATTCAGGAAGGTTTTCTCTCCTATCGAGAGACCCGGCCTTGAATTTTCTTCCAACTTTTTACTCGCAGCCGGTGTACTGAAGACAACATGTTTGCCCCTTCCCCACTCCTGCTTTCGCTGCTCTGCTTAACCGTCCCGCTCACCCCAAGTTTCGGTGCCGACATGGTTTCCGAGACCCAGAAATTTGCCTATCCCTTAACCTCGGATAGCCGTTTCCAGCTCTCCAATCAAAACGGGTCGGTGGAGATTGTCGGTGAAGACACGAACGAGGTTAAGATCGAAGCAACCAAGAAAGCGCGCTCCCAATCTGAGTTAGCTGGAATCAAGATCTCAATTGAACAAAGGGATAAGGCGATCGTGGTACAGACAACGCGGGACAACGCCGCCCCGCGCCCCGGAGATATCAGCGTCGAATACCGCATATTCGTCCCGCGCCATCTCGCCGCAGTCGACGTGGTCCTGTCCAATGGGAGCGTTGTGGCAAAAAATCTCGAGGCAGCCGTTACTTTGAGATCAACCAACGGAGCGATCGAAGCGACCGACGTGCTGGGGGAAGCGGATCTCGAGTCGGAGAATGGCTCAGTCGCGTTAACGCAAATTCATACTGCGTCGACCGCGAAACTGCTGACAACCAACGGTTCTATTTCGCTCACACTTCCGGCGTCGGCGAGCGTTTCGTTGCAGGCTAAAACTACGGTTGGTCGGATCCAATCTGATCTGCCGAGCAACCAAAGGCGGCGCGTCAACATAGTTGGTGAAGAGTTGCAAGCAACGCTAGGCGCCGGCGCGAGCCCGATTCAGCTCAGGACCGTGAACGGGGCCATTCAAATTCAGACAAAGGGGTGATGTGGAGGACGAATAGGAAACACGGACTAAGGAAGCGGGTGGATTACTAGCGGTCCCGCAGACGAGCATGTACGTCAACATTAGAGGAAGGATATGCGCGGAGAGGAGTCGTCCCGGAGGGACTTAATGAAAGAAGCCCAGTACGAAGTGCTGGGGTGGCGTTCAAAAAAACCGACCCGTCCCGGCCTGTCCGCCATAGTCAGGATGACGAAGGAGGAACGGGACGATCGACGGCTCCTTACGCTGATGAAGCCGCAGGAGAGGACGAGGAGCCAAGACGCTTCTATCGTCCCAGACGGGACGGACGTCTCTTTTTGCATTATTCCCAGCACTTCGTACTGGGCTACTTTCGTTGAGTCCCTCCGGGACGAGGTGATAGGACAGTCGCCGCTTCCGAAGACCTCTTTTCAGACGATCACGAGATCCACGCCTGGCAATTCCTGCATTAACCGATCGTGTAGCTGCCGTCTCGTCCAACCCAATAATCGCTTACCCGGGCGACCCAAAATGACGTGGGTAATGCCATACTCGCGAACAAAGGAGACCAGCGCTTCCGCAACGTTCTCGTGCTTTAGCGAGATCACTAAACCTCCCATTTTTTGGGCCGTTTCCAAGGTATCAGCCACTCTGCGTTGCACTGTCGCATCGATGTTTATCGCGGACTCGCTCGGAGTTCGGACATAAACAGCGTACCATTGGGCATTTAACTGCGCGGCCAATCGGGCGGTTTTACGCAACATTTTTCCCGGGTCCGGACCAGAACTGCTAATAGCCACCATGACCTGACCCATTCCGCCGACATTGCCTGGACTACTCTCCTGTTCGGCGCTCTCGCGTTCTTTGCGATCCAGGATATTAGCCGTTTCGCTGAGGGTCATCTCCCGCAGTCGCGTCAGGTTTTTCGTGGTAAAAAAATTTGCGAGCGCGGTCTCGACCCGTTCCTTTGGATAAATCTTCCCCGCCTGCAAGCGTTCTTGCAGATCCTCGGCCGGCAGATCGATATTCACGATCTGATCCGCTTGAGCCACAATTTCGTCCGGAACTCGCTCTTTGACCCGAACGCCGGTCGATTCTTCAACGATGTTATAGAGCGATTCGAGGTGCTGGATGTTCACCGTCGTGATTACATTAATCCCGGCTTGGAGCAGCTCTTGGACATCTTCATAACGCTTGCGATTGCGACTTTGCGGTGCATTCGTATGCGCAAGCTCATCGACGAGTACAACCGTCGGTTTCCGGTTCAACACCGCATCCACATCCATCTCGCGGAGAGTGATCCCGTGATACTGCGCAACTAGCGGGGGTATGATTTCCAGGTCGCCGATCTGCGCTGCGGTTTCCGGCCGATCGTGCGGTTCGACGTAGCCGATGACCACGTCAATTCCTTGGCGGCGCAGCCGATTACCCTCAACCAACATGTGGTAAGTCTTCCCGACTCCGGCACAGGGGCCCAAATAGATTTTGAGTTTTCCGAGTTGCTGCTGCCGAATAATCGAGAGGAAGTCGTCAGCAGTACGCCTGAGATTAGCAGGAGGATTCGCGGCCGCCATCCCAATAGTTTACAGGAAAGTCAACGTTCTCGCGAGCCGAAAGGCCATCGATGCCCAATGGTCGGAGGGGAACTGCTGCCGACTTCGCCATCTATCCGCCATGGCCCAGGGATCATCTGTGCCGTCCGAAAAATCATAGCCCAGGCTTTCGCCTGGGCTATCCGCCGCGATTTCCTACTTGCTGGTTGGCGTGCCAGAAGAGTTCTTTTGCTGAGCGTCCAGGGCAATGTTCAGCAAGAGCACATTGACGCCCGGCTCTCCGCCTAGCCAAAGAAACGGACTCTGCGGTCGCTTTGGCTATCGCGGCTTTCACTACGTCGGAAGAAAGCTCTCGCTCCTTCGCTACGCGCGGAGTCTGTAGTTCCGCATTTCGCAGACTGATATGAGGATCGAGACCGCTCCACGATTCAGTGGCTGCGTCGGCTGGAATTAAGGTGTCAGCCGGCAATCCGTTTTCCTTACGATAGGCGTCCACTAATCCTTGGATCTGGTCTTTTAGCTTTTGCGAAGTCGGTCCGAGATTCGATCCACCCGAACTTGATCCGTCGTAGCCGGTACCAGCGGCCGAAGCACGGGGATGAAAATATTTAGCCCCAGAAAATCCTTGAGCGAGCAGACTGGAACCAATCCGCGTTTTATTATCTGGACCTTTCACGAGGCTGCCGTTCGCCTGGTATGGGAACAACAACTGCGAGACGCCCCAGATGACTATCGGATAAAGGCCACTGCAGACCACCGCAAAAACGATGGTCGCAACGATGGAGATTCTGATCTCAGTGAGAAATGATTTCATAAATGTTTTCCGGTTAAGCGAGGTGCAACCATGTGATAATTATATCGATCAACTTGATTCCCGGGAACGGCAGGATGATGCCGCCCAAGCCGTAAATCAGTAGATTGCGCTGGAGAATGCGAGCGGCGCCAAGCGGCCGGAATCGCACCCCTTTGAGTGCCAGCGGAATTAGCGCGACGATAATCACTGCATTGAAAATCACCGCGCTCAGGATCGCACTGAAGGGCGATTTCAACTGCATGATGTTGAGTGGTCCGATATCATGAAACGTCCCCACCAGCATCGCGGGAATAATGGCAAAGTATTTCGCAACATCGTTGGCAATACTGAACGTTGTGAGAGCGCCACGGGTGATCAGGAGCTGTTTCCCAATTTCGACGACCTCGATGAGCTTGGTCGGATTCGAGTCGAGATCCACCATGTTACCGGCTTCTTTTGCGGCCTGGGTCCCAGTGTTCATGGCAACACCCACATCCGCTTGAGCAAGCGCCGGTGCATCGTTGGTTCCGTCACCGGTCATTGCTACCAGGTGACCCGCCGCCTGTTCTTTGCGGATCAACGCTAGTTTTTGTTCCGGCTTCGCCTGGGCCAGGAAATCGTCTACTCCGGCCTCTTTAGCGATCGCCGCGGCGGTTAGCGGATTATCTCCGGTGATCATCACGGTGCGAATTCCCATCGCCCGAAAGCGTTCAAACCGGTCGGCCAATCCCCCTTTTACAATGTCCTTGAGATAGATCGTTCCGAGCACTTGTTTCGTCGTCGCCACCAGTAGCGGCGTTCCGCCAAGTTGAGAGATCTCTTTGACATCGGCCTGTACCGATTCTGGAATTTTCCCGCCCACAAAAGCCGCGATGGCGTCTGCCGCACCTTTCCGGTAACGGATGTTTTCCAGATCAACACCGCTCATTCGAGTTTGCGCCGTAAAAGGAACAAAAGTTGCATGGGGCAACTCGTGCAGCTCTCTCCCGCGAATTCCAAATTCTTTGGCGAGTACGACGATACTGCGTCCTTCCGGAGTTTCGTCGGCTAGAGAGGCAAGCTGGGCAGCATCAGCCAGCTCGTTCTTCGTCACACCAGGGGCCGGACGAAATTCGCTTGCTTGCCGATTACCGATCGTAATGGTCCCGGTCTTGTCCAACAAAAGGACATCAACGTCGCCGGCCGCTTCGACGGAACGACCGCTCATGGCCAACACATTCTTTTGCACCAGACGATCGATGCCCGCGATGCCGATGGCACTAAGCAGCCCACCGATCGTGGTTGGTATCAAACAGACTAGCAACGCCACCAGGACCGCAATGGTGAAGTCGACGCCCGAATACAAACCGTAAGCCTTCAACGACATCATCGCGATCAGGAAAATCACGGTGAGCGCCGACAGAAGAATCGTGAGTGCGATTTCATTCGGTGTTTTTTGCCGCTTGGCGCCTTCCACCAGCGCGATCATACGATCGATAAAGGTCTCGCCTGGGTTCGACGTGATTTGGACTTTAATCTGGTCGGAAAGAACCTTCGTACCACCCGTGACCGCGCTGCGGTCTCCGCCCGACTCACGGATCACCGGTGCAGATTCGCCAGTAATCGCGGATTCATCGACGGTCGCCGCGCCTTCGATGACCTCACCATCACCTGGTATAAGTTCATCGGCCGAGACCACGACGATGTCGCCTTTTCGCAGTTGCTCCGCACCAACCTTCTCAATCTTTCCGCCATTTATTAATTTAAGCGCGAACGTTTGAGTACGGGTGGCACGTAAGGCCTTGGCTTGTGCTTTACCGCGCCCTTCCGCCATTGCTTCCGCAAAATTAGCGAAGAGAACCGTGAACCAGAGCCAGAGCGCGATCTGGAACTCGAATCCAAGATCTTTCCCTCCGTTGAAAAACAGAAAGAAGGTCGTAATCGCGGCGCCGACTTCGGTAACGAACATCACCGGATTAGCCGCCAACGTGATCGGGTTGAGTTTCTTAAAAGACTCACCGAGAGCCGGCACAATGATCGCCGGATCAAAAATAGAATGTGTTTTTGCTGCCATAAAAAAGATTTCTTGGTAGGGACGAGCTCCCGCTCGTCCGTCTTATTGTTCGATCATGAAAACAGCTTGCCGCCATACATAAGGAAGTGTTCCAGGATCGGCCCGAGCGAAAGCGCTGGGAAAAATGTCAGCGCACCGACAAGCAAGACCGTTCCAACAAGCAGAACGACAAACAGAGTTCCCGATACCGGGAACGTACCCGCGCTGGTCGCCACAAGCTTCTTTCGAGCAAGTGACCCGGCCAGAGCCATGACCGGAATGATCATGCCGAACCGGCCGATCAGCATCGCTAACCCCAAGGTAATGTCGTAATGCGGGTCGTTGTTCGTGGGCGCCGCCGTGAGTCCGGCAAAAGCACTGCCGTTGTTGCCTGTACAGGAAGTATAGGCATAAAGAATTTCGCTCAGACCGTGTGGCCCGGTATTGTTCAACCCTGCCTTTCCCCAATCCGTGAGACAGGCCCAACCGCTGAATCCAAGAATCGAGAAGGCCATCAGCAGGATACCGAATGAGGCCATCTTGACCTCATAAGCTTCGATCTTCTTTCCAAGGTACTCAGGCGTTCTGCCCACCATGAGGCCGGCGATGAAGACTGCCAGGACAACGAACAAG
Source organism: uncultured Verrucomicrobiae bacterium (assembly GCA_963837955.1). Classification (GTDB taxonomy): domain Bacteria; phylum Verrucomicrobiota; class Verrucomicrobiia; order Chthoniobacterales; family JAFAMB01; genus DASTDH01. Next base: position 198,912 of record CAWIPH010000001.1, read on the forward strand.
AGCATCCCGTACAGGCCTGCGCCGACGCCGCCAAAGACAATTTCGCCCAGCTGAATGTTGAGCATCGGAATCAGTCCACCGATCGGTGTGAAAGAGTCATGGGCCGCGTTAACAGCTCCGCAGGAGGCATCCGTGGTAATTGTGGCAAAGAGGGCAGAGTTGAAGATGCCGAACCGGGTCTCTTTCCCTTCCATATTGCCCCCCGCCGGATCGACACCTAGTGAGTGCGCGATCGGGTTGCCGTGCGCTTCGGCCGACCAGCAGATCAAAGCCCCGGTAACAAACATAATTGCCATCGCGGCCCAAACCGCCCAGCCATGTCCCTGGTGCTTCGTAGCTCGCCCCAGGTAATAGGTCAGTGCGCTGGGGATTGCAAAAATCGACAACATCTGGATAAAGTTCGAAAGCGGCGTTGGATTCTCAAATGGATGGCCGGCATTTGCGTTCATATAACCACCGCCATTGGTGCCCAACATCTTGATTGCCATCTGAGACGCGATCGGACCTTGCGGAATCGTTTGGGTGTCAACCGTCTGGTCGACCATGACCGGTTTCCCTTGGGCATCATTTACCGGGTTGCCCGCATCATCCTTCTTCGGTACCTGGACGGTCTGCGCCTCCATCACGTGTGCCGTATTATAATGTTTGAAGTTTTGCGGAACCCCTTGGGCTACCAGGAACAGCGCGTACACGACGCAAATCGGCAAAAGCAGATAATAAATGATGCGAGTCACATCGACCCAGAAATTGCCCAGCGTCTTCGCCGAATGCCGCGCGATTCCGCGTACGATGACTGCCGCAATCGCTATCCCGGTGGCCGCCGATAAGAAATTATGCAACGCCAACGCGACCATTTGGGAGAACTGACTCATCGTCGATTCACCCGTATAACTTTGCCAGTTCGTGTTCGTGGTAAAACTAGCAGCCGTGTTAAAGGACAGGTGGTCCGCCACCGCTGGAAATTTTTGCGGGTTCAACGGCAGATGATCCTGCAACCGCAAAATGCCGTAAGTAAAAATCATCGAGACCACAGAAAAAATCAGTATGGCCACGGCATACTGAATCCAATTTTGCTCGAGGTGCGGTTTTACTCCCAGAATCCGGTAAGTGAAGCGCTCAACCGGTCGAATGACCGGATCGAGAAACGTCTTCCCATTCGTGTCCAAAACCTGAGTCAAATACAACCCAAGCGGCTTAGTAATAAGCACCAGAACTAGCAGATAGAATGCTAGTTGAAGCCAACCCGATATATTCATAGATAGCGTAAAAGAGTTTCGTTAAGTGCTAGAACTTCTCCGGTCTGATCATCGAAAAGATGAGATAGACAATGAGAAGCACAGAGATGATGCCAACGACGATGTTTTCCATGTGATTAGACTTTCTCGCATGCTTTGACGAAAAGCAGGAGGATCCCGAAGGAGACGATAGTAATTAAGAGATAGATGATGTCCGACATAGTAGAGTAGGCGAGGAATGTTTAACGTATCGCGAACGAGGCGCTCATTCCTCTGTGCGTTAGTCGTTACCCATATTGATAGGTTCTTTGGTTGCACCGAAATGGTGCATTTCGAACAACCGGCGCATATTTTGCTGAGCGGGTTCGAAATCTTTATCCAGCTTGATCGCGCGACCGTACATTTTGCGAGCTCGATCATGATCTTCCTTCAGCTCGGCCAGCACGCCGGCTAGATTGAAGGCTTCCGGAGAACTATCGTTTATTTCCAGCGCGCGAACGATGTAAGGACGAGCGGCGTCGAAATTGCCAATGTTAATTAGCCGTTTTGCGGTTGTTAGATGCGCATCAAAATCGGAGCGATAAGTTAGCTGGGATGCATCATCATGGCGACCGATGATTTCACTAACTACCGCTCGCAGCTCCGCTGGTCGGAGCGGCTTTTGCAAAAAATCGATCGCGCCTAGTTTCATCGCGCGCACCGCATTGGGAACGTCGCTGTAGGCGGTAATAATGACCGCCGGTGTTGGGATACCTTCTTCCCTGATCAAACGTAATAGTTCCAGACCGTCGGTACTCGGCATCCGCAGATCGAGAATTGCTAGATCAAAGAGTTGATCATGCAGCAATTGGATCGCTTCCTTGGCATCACCGGCCTCTTTGACCTCGTATCCCTCGACGTCCAACGTGATGCGATAGTTCAGACGAACGTTGGGTTCGTCATCGACAACCAATATCTTTTTCATTGGGTTGAGCCGGCCATGACCGGTAAATCAAAATAAAATTCACTACCGTGTCCGGGAGAGCTCTCCAGGCCAACGCTGCCCCCATGAGCACTCACGATTTCGCGCGTGATAGCTAAGCCCAAACCAACGCCGTCGCGGTCGCTTCCTGGCAGACGAAAGAAGCGCTCGAAAATCCGGTCTTGAAATTCTTTCGGGATACCTGGACCGCTATCAGTAACCGAGAAACGCACTGCTCCATTCCTTTCTTTGGCTGCTACCAGAATGGTGTCCCCAAACTTCGAGTGCTTAGCCGCATTGGAAATCAGATTCGAGAAAACGTGATGAATCTGGCGCGGATCGACATTAACGTACGGAAGCCCGGGTTCGGCTTTGGCTTTGAGCTTGGAGCCGTGCGACTCGGCGAACGGCTCGCATCGCTCCACCGCAGCGCTGATTAATGTTTCCGGCAGAACGGTTTCAAATATTTGGCGCGTCTCATTCGATTCTAATCGGGCGAGGTCTAGCAGGTCGTTAATAATACGCAGCAGTCGCTCAGAATCGTCCCGGGCTGCCAGCAGGATCTCGGTTTGCTTTCGGGTTAGCGATCCGATTCGCTCCTCTAATAAGAGGTGCAGACCCATGCGCACGCTCGTCAGAGGTGTCTTCAACTCGTGACTAACCGTAGACACAAGATTGGTTTTGACCTCATCTAACAGGCGGAAGCGGGTAACATCTTGAAGCACAATGACCGCGCCGAAAATCTTGCCATTCTCGTCTCGCATTCCAACTACCCGAGGTAAGAAGTATTTCTCTTGATCGTCCACTCGCAGAGCGATCGCTTTGTCGAAGCTGGTTGGCAGGTAATCGGACTCTCCTTTCAAGGCTCGCTCCATCAACGGAATGACCGCATCGGGCAGTTGTCCTCGCGTTTCCATGCTGCCCAGAAGTTTTATGGCCGCCGGATTGAGGAAATTAATTCTACCGTCCGTGGAGCACGCAAAAAGAGCGTCTGGAAATGCTGAGAAGGCGGTCTCGGTGAGCTGACGAGCTTGCAAGATCTGATCGGTGGTAACTTGACGGTAGTTACGCAGTTTACCGGCTAACTTATTAAACGCCTCAGCTAATTGGCCGAGTTCATCCCGGGAAGTGACCGGGACTAACTGATCCAGTTTGCCATCTCCCAATTCTTTAGCGACAGCGGTTAATCTCTGGATGGAACGAACGAGTGATCGTTGCAGCCAGAACGCGAAGAAAAGACTAGCCCCAATCCCCACCAGCCCGGCAACAATCATCCATCGTGTCGACTTGTTGCTCAGAGCACGTGCCTCTTGATTCTCAAAGAGCATGTTTTCCTCGTTGATACGAATCACCTCCTGCGCGGTGTCTTTGATCCGCGTGGCAATTGGTAAAAGAGCGTCGAAATACACCCGCCGCTTCTGGTCGAGATCGCTTAGATTCCAAAACTTGGAAATCTCCGAGCTGTAGCTGGCAAATAGGGAATGCAAGGAATCGGCGAGTTCCTGCTCACCGGGAAGCGTGACGTTGTGCTCTTCGATCCGCAGATTCTCAGCGAAAATCGGCTCGTTCTGCCGATACACTTGCCGGCCACGGGCATCTTCACCTACCAGCGTAAAGAAGGCAGCCGAGTCCATTCGTTCGAGACTCTCCTTCATCTGCTGGCCAGCGACGACGCTCCGATAGTTTTCTTTGAGTAGAAGATCGATTTTGCCGCCGAGCGACCGGAACAGAATGATGGCGCAAATACCGATCCCAGCCACCAGGACAAGGATCGGTGCAATCCCGAAAAAGATTCGCCATTTCATTGGATTTCAGCCCGCCGATACAAGAGGGAGCGGTATTTAAGCGAACGGCGTGCCAACTCCGTCCGTTAAGATACAAGCCGTTTAACTTCAATCACTTAAGCCTATGCTAATTTTTCCGGTGCAGTGTCGGTCTCGCAAAATGCGAGTACCGCCTGAGCGCGAGGTCGCAGGATACGAGACGAGTCGCTGTCGCCGAAGCGTATAAGGGATGACAGATGACTGATGACATAGATGAGCAGAGCGGCGGCCAAAAGCGCCGATATGTCAATGCCGCGCGCCACTAATATTTGTCTTTTGTCATCAGTCATTTGTCATCCCGTCAGGTTAGGCACATGTTCATCCATGATGTCGCTTACCCCTTCCAACATGGTGGAACTGGGATCCTCCGCTCCGGATTTTGCGCTTCCGAATCCGCTGACCGGAGAAGCCGTTCGACGGGATGATTTTTCGGGCACAGACGCACTACTCGTCATCTTTATGTGCGCACACTGCCCCTACGTCGTTCACGTAAAACCGGAGCTCATTCAATTGGGGAATGATTACCGGTCACGCGGGGTTGCCATCGTCGGGATTAGCGCGAACGATCCCGCCCAATATCCCGCAGACGCGCCACCAAAGCTCGCCAAATTCAGTCGCGATTTACCGTTTCCGCTTCTATTCGATGAGGCCCAAGAGGTCGCCAGAGCCTATGATGCAGCCTGTACTCCGGATTTTTTCCTTTTCGATCAGGAACGCAAATTGGTTTATCGCGGCCAACTTGATGACAGCCGGCCAGGAAACGGAAAAGCCCTCAGCGGAAAGGACCTCCGGGCTGCTTTGGATGCGGTACTGAGCGGCAAGCCAGTTTCTCCCGACCAAAAGGCTAGCATCGGCTGCAGCATTAAATGGAAACCCGGCAATAAGCCGAACGGTTAGTGGGTAGGCAGTTGGCGGTCAGCAGTTATCAATCTGGGCGGCGCGACTATCCTGCTGGATCGAGCGCAGTCGTTACCTCGATTCCGATTCAAGGCGCTTTTCCTGATGAGCCAGGTCCACTCAGTGATTTGTAACGCGATGCCCTGAAAGCTCGTGACAATCAACGTTCCAAGATCCGTTCGCGAAGAAACATCGGCCATGACGCAGTCAGAGTTTTTTCTTCCGCCGGTAAAGCGTGGCTGGGTCAATCCCGAGGGTATTGGCAGCTTCTTCAATAGTTCGCGAATTGGCCAGCACCCTGCGGATGTGCTCATTCTCCAGTTCGGATAACGTGGCAGGTCCGCCGACGCGCGGTTCTTTCGGAGCAATAGCAAGATCCGAGAGATCCGCTGGTTCGATCCAATCGCCTTCTGCTAGGATGGCCGCACGCTCTATCACGTTGCGCAGTTCCCGTAGGTTACCCGGCCAAAAATAATGCTGAAGCGCGGACAACGCCTCTGGCGAGAACTGCAGCGAGCTTCTCCCGGATCGAGCGGCAAAAAAACGGAGTTGCTTGTTGGCGATCCGAGCCAAGTCAATCAGTCGGTCGCGCAAAGGCGGCAGTGTAATGGTGATCACATTAAGACGGTAGAAAAGGTCTTCGCGAAATTGACCCCGTCCGACCGCTTCGTTCAGGCTGTGATTCGTAGCGGAGATGACTCGGACATCGGCCTTCCGCGCGCGGGTATCGCCGACTCGTTCGTACTCCCGCTCTTGCAGCAAGCGCAGTAGTTTAGCTTGCACTTCCGGAGGCAGGTCTCCGATCTCGTCCAAGAACAGTGTTCCGCCTTCAGCCGCAGCTATCTTGCCGATCGCATCGGCATGAGCGCCAGTGAATGCACCCTTCACATGTCCGAATAATTCGCTTTCCAGCAAGTCGCGAGACAGGCTGGGGCAACTCACCGTGATAAAGGCCGCTCGCGCCCGTGCGCTTCGTTCATGCATGGCGCGAGCTAACACGCTCTTACCCGTTCCGCTCTCCCCCAAAAGTAAGACAGTCGCTTCGCTGACTGCTGCTTTGCTCGCTACCGCCAGCGCCTTCTGCATCAAAGGGGCGTCTGACTCCAGATCAAATTCGGCCGATTCAGCCTGCAACCGGCTCTCAAGTTCGACCACCCGGTTTTCCAATTGCCGGGTTCGAGCGATCCGATTCAGAACTTGCCGCACCTGATCCGGTGTGCACGGTTTCGGCAAAAAATCGTAGGCGCCGCGACGCATTGCCTCGACGGCGGTCTCGATCGAAGCGTACGCCGTAACCATCACCACCGAAACATTTGGGTCGCGCCGAAGTAGCTCCCCCAGCAAGTCCAAGCCGCTCTCCTGCTGCAACTTCAGGTCGAGTAAAATCACTTCGAAATCGCTCGCCTCCATCCGTCGCAGAGCTTCCTCGCCGGTCGAAACCGTCGTCACCTCATGATCCATCGACTCCAGGGCTGTCGCCATGGTTTGGCGGATATTCTTTTCGTCATCTACAACCAGGATTCGCATAGAAAACCAATCCGCCTCCGGGAAAGTGTTGGACTCGAACCGGATGACGAAGACTCACTCAAGGAGAGGCTCCGCTCTTTCCCAAGGGCCGACCAGATTAGCATAACCTCCCCAGGGGAGCGAGTCTCGTCCATTTGGATTGCCAGGAATGACCAAAACTGGTTCGCTCTCGGTCGGATCCGGTTCTAAGACAACCGATGACTCCTGGTCAACAATCTCCCATTTCGCCCCCGGCCGACTGGATAGCCCTGACGATCTTCGTCGGTTTGTTTGGGTTCGTCACCATTTTGGGGTTTGTCGCCGCCCGCTGGAAATCCGGTAACCTGAATCGGTTGGAAGAATGGGGATTGGGCGGACGCCGGTTCGGCCCATTCATTACCTGGTTCTTGATCGGCGGAGACGCTTACACCGCCTACACCATAATCGCGGTGCCGGCGATCGTTTACGCAACTGGAGCTTACGGGTTTTTCGCGTTGCCTTACGCCGTTATCATCTATCCTCTGATTTTTCTGTTGATGCCGCGCTTATGGTCTATCTGTAAGCAGAACAATTACATTACTGTGGCGGATCTGGTGGCGGACCGCTACCAGAGCAAATTATTGGCCGGAGTGACCGCGCTTACCGGTATCCTCGCTACGATGCCATACATCGCACTGCAGCTGGAGGGAATGCGGGTGGTCGTGGCTGCCCTGGGTTTCACTGAGACCGAAATACCGCTCGCCGTGGCTTTCATCGTGCTCGCGATCTACACAATTACCAGTGGTCTCCGCGCGCCCGCCGCCATTGCCTTTGTGAAGGATTTGTTGATCTACGTAGTAGTATTCGCGGCTGTCTTTTATCTACCGTTTAAGCTTGGCGGCTACGGCGCTATTTTTGCCGAGGCGGAACGCACATTCGCGGCGAAAGGAGGAGCGGGCATCCTCTTGCGACCCTCGCAATTCCTACCATTTGCGACATTGGCGCTTGGTTCGGCACTGGCATTGATGGTCTACCCGCACACCATTACAGGATTTCTAAGTGCCTCGGGACCGAGCGCAATCCGCAAAAACGCCATCGCCCTACCAGCTTATAATTTATTGCTCGGACTAGTTGGCTTGCTTGGGATAGTCGCCGTCGCAGCTGGCATCCATACAACGCAGCCAAACGCTGTCGTACCACTGCTGATTCGCACCTATTTTCCTTCCTGGTTCACGGGACTCAGTTTCGCGGCAATATGGATTGCTGCGCTCGTCCCAGCCGCAATTATGTCCATCGGCGCGGCGAACTTGTTTACCCGGAATTTGCTAAAGCCTTTCCTTGCAAAAGACCTCAGCGAACGCGCCGAAACTAACTACGCGAAGCTTGTGTCCTTTCTGGTGAAGGTCGGAGCTTTGCTCTTCGTTCTCTGTTTACCGACACAGTTCGCCATCGATCTTCAGCTCTTCGGCGGCATCTGGATCTTGCAGACCTTTCCCGCCGTCGTTTTCGGCCTATACAAAAATCGCTTTCACGCAGTGGATCTCCTGCTCGGATGGATTGTGGGGATGATCTGCGGGACTTTTTTAGCGTATTCTTCTGGGTTCAAACCGATCTTTAGCTTTTCCATTGGCGCTCAACCGTTCGCCGTCTACATCGGCTTGATTGCTTTAAGCGCCAACTTAGCCGCCGGGGCGATCAATCTGTTTTGTCGGCGAGTCGGAAAGAGACTGAACCGGCACGCCTGATCCTGCTTGCATTGACATTCGCCATCCCTAAAATTCGAACTGCTTTCCCCTCATTCTTGTCAAATGAATCCCGATTCGGAGAAGCCTGTTGGGCCGTGGGCCTGGCTCCTGGTTATACCTTTCGTCGCCCTGCTGGTTGTTCCTCTTTACAATTTTAAAGATCCGGTCATCGGCGGGTTTCCATTCTTCTATTGGTATCAATTCCTGTGGATCCCGATTACCTCGGTGTTGATCTATCTCGTCTACAGGAGGATGAGATAATGGAGCCAACTATCAACTGGGTAGCAGTCAGCATTTTTGTTTTTTTCTTCGCGCTTGTTACCGTTTTAGGATTTCTCGCCGCGCGCTGGAGAGCCGGTAACCTCAATCTTCTGCACGAATGGGGGTTGGGTGGACGACGGTTTGGCATTCTCATCACCTGGTTTCTCGTGGGCGGTGACTTCTACACGGCCTACACGATGATTGCGGTTCCAGCACTTGTGTTCGCGGTCGGCGCTTACGGTTTTTTCGCGCTTCCCTACACCATTATCGTTTATCCAATTGTGTTCGCGATCATGCCGCGGCTCTGGCAGATCTGCCGGCGCCACGAATACATAACAGCGGCGGATTTCGTCCATGGCCGCTACCGTAGTACGGGGCTCGCTTCGGTCGTGGCTCTGACTGGGTTGCTGGCTACAATGCCATATATCGCTCTTCAGTTGGTGGGCATGCGCGTGGTGATCGAGGCGATGGGCTTCAAGGGAGAAATCCCGCTGATCGTCGCATTCTTGATTCTAGCGGTATACACCTACTCGAGTGGCCTGCGGGCTCCTGCCATGATCGCCTTCGTGAAGGACATCATGATCTATATCGTTGTCTTGGCGGCCGTAATTGTCATCCCAATGCAACTGGGTGGGTATGGCGCAATTTTCGAAGCGGCCGCTCGAAGCTTCGCGGCGAAAGGCGGGGCGACGGGACTTACATTGCAACCGAATCAGATACTGCCATTTTCGTCGTTAGCTTTCGGTTCAGCCTTAGCTGCGTTTATGTATCCGCACACGCTGACTGGCGTGCTCAGCGCAAGCAGCTCCAATAGCATCCGTTGGAACGCAATTCTGCTGCCGGCTTATACGGTTTTGCTCGGCTTAATTGCACTCCTCGGTTATATGGCGATCGCTGCCGGGATCCACACAACCAATAACAACTCAGTCGTTCCACTCCTGTTCCTGAAAATGTTTCCGGATTGGTTTGTTGGGTTCAGTTTTGCTGCGATCGCTATCGGCGCTCTGGTTCCCGCGGCGATTATGTCAATCGGCGCGGCGAACCTATTTACGCGCAACTTTTGGAAAGTATTTGTCAATCGCAATCTCTCGCCAGCCGGCGAGTCGAAGGTGGCGAAGATATTCTCGCTGATCGTCAAAATCGGCGCGCTACTCTTTGTATTGTGTGTGCCGCTCGAATACGCAATCGACCTACAACTACTAGGTGGTATCTGGATCCTCCAAACATTTCCTGCGGTCGTGCTCGGCTTATACCGGACTAGGCTGCATCACACACCCCTGCTGGTCGGTTGGGTCGCCGGGATGTTAGTCGGATCCTGGCTCTTCGTGGCTGCTAGCCTGAAACCGGTCTTCGTATTCCATTTGGGAGCTCAGACCTGGCCAATTTACTCCGGATTGATTGCACTTGCTGTCAACCTTTTGATCAGTTTCGGTGGCTCCTTGTTCTTAACGAGCAGAGCGCATGAGGCCACCGACCATGCGACGGTGCATCAAATGACGTAAATTGAATGTGCCAGTCCGCGTTGTCGAAGCCAAAAAAACCTCCTGGCCGACCTTTTGTGGTTCGGGAGTTCCTTCGGGATCGAGCCCAAGCCTGCCGGGAACTCCTTGGACTAAAAAACCAGTGACAATACGACTGGGCATATGCTTGACACGTTAGTTTGATGACTGTTAAGTCATCTAGCACCCCCCCACCGTTCAAACCCCCAAATGAACTATTCACATCCCTCCCACAGGCGTATTCTGCCTAAATATCTTCTGGCAGCTGCTGCTGCATTTTTGTTGCCCGCCATGCTGCAGGCTGCTGGTGTTACCGTCCGTATTCTCGGCGACTCCGATGTCGGGGCAGGCGGAAAGTGGATGCGAGGTGTGGCCCAAGAGTGGGCCCAAAAGACCGGAAACACACTCGAATACATTAATCGGCCGAAAGACGCCTCCGCCACCTTGCAACAGTGTCAGCAGTACTGGGCTGCCCATAGCGCGGACGTCGATGTCTACATGATTGACGTCATCTGGCCGGGAATCGCGGCCCCGCACGCCGTCGATCTGAAAAAATATTATAAGGACGACGAGATTAAACAGTTCTTTCCGCGAATAATCGAAAATAACATTGTCGGCGGAAAGCTAATTTCGATCCCTTTCTTTACGGATGCCGGACTCCTCTACTATCGAACGGACTTGTTGAAGAAGTATGGTTATAGCGAGCCGCCTAAGACCTGGGAAGAACTCGCCGAAATGGCTAAGAAGATTCAGGATGGCGAAAGGAAAGAGGGCAAAGCCGACTTCCAAGGATTCGTCTTCGAAGGCACGGCCAGTGAAAGCATTACTTGTAACGCGGTCGAATGGATTTACAGCTTTGGCGGCGGCTCCGTGATCGAACCCGACAAAAAAATCACGATCAACAATCCGAACGCGATCAAGGCGCTAGACACCGCAAAAAGCTGGGTTGGATCAATTTCTCCCCGGGGGGTCACCACCTATCAAGAAGATGACGCACGGAACGTCTGGCAGCAAGGCAACGCAGCCTTTATGCGCAACTGGCCGTATGCGTACGGTCTCGGCAACGCTCCGGACAGCGTCATTGCGGGCAAGTTTGATATCGTGGTTCTTCCGAAGGGTGGACCGAGCGGCAAGAATGCTGCCTGTTTGGGAGGATGGAACCTTATGGTGTGCGCTTACTCCAAAAATCCAGACGTAGCTGCGGATTTGGTTAAATACCTTAGCTCGACGGAGATCCAGAAGAGACACGCAACTGAGATCAATCTGCTGCCAACCCGCCCGGAACTGTATAAAGACCAAGAGGTACTGGCTAAGAATCCGGCTTTTGCGAGGATTCTGGATGTGCTGAATAATGCGGTCGCTCGACCATCTACCGTCACGGGATCTGATTACGGCCAGATCTCAGCCGCGCTATACCAAAACGCCAACAAAGTGCTGAACGGGGAGGAAACCGGCCAGCAAGCTGTCTCTGCAATTGAGCGAGTCGCTAAAGGAGTGATGCAATAAGCCAAACTTTTCCTGGACTGCAGAAATGGCCAAGGAAATCGACCTCTACGCGCGGCAGAAACGCTTAGCGTGGTTCTTAATTACCCCTGCCGTTCTCGTCGTCCTTTTAATTGTCGCTTATCCGCTCATCCAAGTCTTCTATACTTCATTCTTACGGGCGAAGCTTGACGGATCGATTCCGCCAAGCTTTGTCGGGTTGGGAAATTACATAAAGGTTTTCAACGACCCGGATTGGTGGAGCGCCGTTTGGGTTACTCTCGTTTTCACCTTTTTTTCTATCGTCATCGAGACGGTGCTGGGATTGGGTATCGCGCTGGTAGCGAATTCCAAATTTCGCGGACGGACATTCCTGCGAGTCGCTGTTCTGGTTCCCTGGGCGATTCCGACGGTCGTCTCCTCACAAATTTGGAGATGGATGTTTAATGATATTTCGGGAGTCGTGAACGTTTTAGGTGTCAACCTGCACCTGCTATCAGAGAAGGTTGCCTGGCTGGCTACCCCAGCTACAGCGCTTCCAATCATTATCGCCGTGGACGTGTGGAAAACGACGCCATTTATGTCGCTGCTCCTCCTGGCCGGGCTGCAGCTAATCCCAAAAGATCTTTACGAAGCCGCCTCGATCGACGGAGCAAGCCCTTTGCGAAAATTTTGGTCGGTCACGTTTCCCCTGGTGTTACCGACACTGTTAGTCGCGCTCATTTTTCGCACCCTCGACGCGTTACGCGTATTCGACATCTTTTACGTGATGGTCCAAGGCCAACAGGGCTTGCAAACGATGGCCGTTTACAACCAGCTGCAGCTGACCCTTTTTAACAACGCGGGACTCGGGTCGGCAACCTCTGTCATCATTCTTTTGATCATCATGACTTTCGTCGTGATGTACACACGTCTTAGCAAGACAAGCTTCGAATGAATAACCAAAACGCGAAACCCGCAGACGCGAAAACCATAGCCTTACGCTGGCTGTTTTATTTCCTGGTCGCGATCATCTTGATTTTCAATCTGTTCCCATTTTTGTGGTCGGTTTATTCCTCGTTTCGTCCGAGCAATCAGCTGTTTTCGTCCGATCTGTTGCCGCAGTTTTCGCAGGGCGGAAAACTAAGCTTGTCGAACGCTTTCACTCTCGAACATTTTCAGACCATCTTCGCAGATCCCCGCTTTGTCGGAAGCCTCTGGAATTCCCTTATCGTTGCTGGTTCAACGGTCCTTCTGGCGCTCGCCCTGGGTAGTGTTTGCGCCTACGCGTTAGGGCGTCTGCCGTTTCGATTTAAGGGACCAGTTTTGTATCTGGTTCTGACGATGACGATGTTCCCGCAGATCGCCGTGCTCTCGGGTCTCTTCGTGATGCTAAAGTCGCTCAACCTCTTCAACAGCCGGCCTGGGTTGATCTTGACGTATTTGATCTTTACGATGCCGTTCACGATCTGGGTAATGACCCAATATTTTCGAAGTCTACCGAAAGAGCTGGAGGAAGCCGCCTATGTGGACGGGGCTTCCCCTCTGAAAGTTTTCTGGCAAATTTTGCTCCCGTTGACCATGCCTGGGCTCATTTCGACCGGTTTGTTGGCGTTTATCGCGGCTTGGAACGAATTTTTGTTCGCACTCACATTCACTATCACAGACACGATGAAGACCGTTCCGGTCGTGATATCTCAGTTCAGTGGCGTCGATCCTCGGCAACAGCCTTGGGGAGAGATCATGGCAGCCTCGATGATCGTCACCGTGCCATTGGTAATCCTCGTTCTGATTTTCCAATACCGTATCGTCGAAGGTCTCACCGCTGGCGCGGTCAAAGGCTAAAGTCGACGGTAGGTGCGTGAACGTCGGTAATTTTCATTGACGGCCTGAGACTGGTTCGGCACCTTTCGGGTTCGCTCGAACGACCCCGCCGTTTTGGCACGCAATAAATAAACCGTATAGTTCACCAAATTATCATGAAAGCTCTCTCTCTTGTTCGATTCGTTCGGACAGCCGCACTGACCTTGGTGGCTGCCTTTTCCGTCTTCGCGCTTTCTGCTCGCGCGTTCGCCGATGACCTGCCCAGTTTTGCCGATCCCGATGTCAACACCTTCGTCAAGACCTACGCCCAATTTGTAGATGACTACATTACTGCATTGAAGGCGGCGAAGGCCGGCGACACGTCTAAACTAGCGGGTGTCCAAACCAAAGCGACCGATCTCCAGTCGCAAGCGACTTTAGCAGCCGGAAAACTGAAACCCGACGAGTCCGACAAGTTTCAGAAGTTTGTTGCGACCTGCTCCCAAAAGATCACCGACGCTGTCAAGTAAGCCGGTGTTCTCGGGAAGAGCGAAGTGTCTTTTCTCGATTGCTGATTAGATGATCGACGTTGAGAGATTGGTGGTGCCACCCCGCGGACCGCCAATCCGATGGAGTTCTGCCCGGTCTATTTCTTCGAGCTTCCCCCAAGATTCGTGTCCACGCCTGGGCGTCGGGTCATTCCGCGACGCCAGCGACTGAGATTTTGAAATAGCCGTCGACGGGATTTGCTCGACCGATTATTCTTTAATTCCGGCCCTCCGCTGCGAAGTAGTCGATCGCATAATTTCCCTCCGGAGAAGTTTGATGTTTATCGCGTATTGACGACGGCGACTCGGTCCTACATATGCCATTCCAAGTCGAGGCAAGAGAAACCCTACGCGAAGCGATCTTGCGAACTCGCAACGAACGTTTGGACAGAGCTATCGCTGCGTTGCAAAGCAAACCCGAACCATCGCCGGAAGCTATTCACGATGCACGCAGGGAGTTCAAACGCTTGCGTTCTCTCGTGCGGCTTGGTCGCGGCTCCATGGACAAATTGGTACGGAACCGGGAAGACCAAGCGCTGCGCAACGCCGGCCGCGCATTGGCCCAGAGTCGCGATGCTTCGGCCCTGCTGGAAACGATAGAGACAGTTTTCGGAAACTTGACGCCGGAAGACCGGAAGAGCCGGCGCATTTCTCCAGAGGGCCAGAAATTACTTCAACAAATTTGCCAGGAATTGCGCAAAGACGCCTGTCGTACACTGGACCCGATGGAAATCAAAGCTACGGTGAAACTCCTCCGGGACATGAAGCGGCGCATTTGGTTGCCAACTTTGCCTTCACCGGAAGATTGGTATGCGACAGTTGGCGAAGGCCTCCAGCGAACATACCGACAAGGGAGAGAGCTGTTCGCCGTTTCCCAATCGATCGGCCTCCTCAATGCTAGTGACGAGCTCTGGCATGAAACTCGCAAAAGGACCAAGACGCTTGGTTATCAACTGCGCTTCCTGCGGAAGATTTGGCCCGGAACCTTAAACGCTATCGCGGAACAACTCGAGGAGCTATCTGAGCGCTTGGGAGAAGATCACGATCTCGCTCTGGTTCGGCTTCGATTGACTCAAATCGCGTTGCCGGAGGCTGAGTTCGAACCGTTTTCCATCGCTCGACTGAATCTCATTCGAGCAATCGATCGGCGGAGGCGCAGGCTGCAAAACGAGGCCTTAAGGAAAAGTCAGTTAGTTTACCTCGAGCAACCCCGTCGGTTTCTGAAGCGTATCCATTGCTACTGGGAGTGCTGGCAATCTCAGCGCCCCCAGTCCGCCCCGGCAATCCCGGTTCAACCCGCCAATTCGGCATTGGCGTAACGCCGATCACCCGTAACTTCTCGGCCAAACCACGAGGGCGGCGCGAACATGCCAGCTTCGGACTCGGACGAAAACTCTACTTCGACCGTCTGGAGGCCTGACCGAGGGCCCTGGTAAACATCCAGTTCCGCTGTATGCCCGCTCTCGAGAGGAATCCGGTAGCGCCTCTTCAAGACCCGTCGTCCTTCGGTCAGTGACCACAATTGCAAGAACTGGTCCGGGGCGATCGGGAATTCGATTTCCAGCCGCGTAGGAGCGGTTCCACTTTTCACAGTCAGAAAACAATCCGTTCCGTTGACACGACGAATCCGCACTTCAACCGGTACCTCCGGGGGATTCTGGAAAGTCAGGTATCCTTGTTCAATCAGTGCGTCGGCCGGAAGCGGTGGCACTTTTTCCGCGACGACCAGAAACTTTCGCTCGATTTCCATCGCGACCACAATACGACTCGTCTTTGTCACGCGCTTTCAGCGCTTGACCGCGTGTATATTCTTGTTCCTAGGGCTTCTAGGCTATCCTGAATCTCGGCTTCCGACTTCGCAATCCCTTCACCGGCGATTCGAATTATCACCCCAGGCTTCGTCGGACGCGTCGCGGCTGAAGACTCGCTCATCAATTGTGATAAAGCGAAGTCCGACAGCCTGCTAGGTTATCCTGAATCGCGCCTTCTCTCCTTCGCCAAGCCTTGCGACTTCGCCGACAGTCAACCGTCGCTCGAACATCGGGAAGCAGCTTAGTCGAACACGTCGGCGGGACAGGTCGCTCTCCCTGCCAAGTGACAAAGCATGAGCGAAGACGCCGATTCGCATGTGCGAATTGTGCCAAGCTCCTACGAAGGATCCCTCAAGGCTGGGAGGGCGGGGTCGGACTGGACGGTGGGGTCGGACTAGGGGGAGCGTTGAGCTCTACCTTCGGCAGATTTATGTTCTTCAGCTGATCACCAAGGGACTTTATCTCCGATTCCAGAGCCGCCGTCTGCTGCTTAAGCTGCATACTGAAGTTATCCCGATTAGAATTCGGCAAATACAACATTGCCACACCACCAACGATCAACCCTAAGAGAAAAGCGATTAATGCTCTCATGCTGTGGCTATTTTAGAGAACCTATCGCGAAACGACAGCAAATCCTGCTCGGATGAGGTTAAAGGTTAGCGGCTGACCGCTGGGCGTTTACGGTTTCTGGTAAGCCTTCCGGGCGGTCGGGAGCTAGAAGCCTTACCGAAGTTGGACAGCGACGGCATTTGCGTTCGAGCCGAAGCTTGGCGATCGTTCTCCGTGAACCGCAAAACCCAAGCAATCCGGCTGCGCCGCCTGCAAGGCAGGCTTGGTGAAGTAGCCTACGAAATCACTAAGGTGCATTTCGAGCGATTTCGCCATGCCGAGCCCACTTGGCAACCGGCGGTAAATTTTTTCCAGTGTAATCACTGCTTCCGGATTTGCGTGGAATTGGCCGGAGTCGATCCGCAGGATGTTGAGCTTACGGTGCAGCCCGGTCGTTTGATAATTCGCGGGCATCGGGCTCCACCAGAGCCGCGCTCTGGTGACGATCCGGGCCAAGAGCTTCCTTTGAAGACACTGCGCCTCTTGGCCATGGAAATCGATTACGGCCGTTTCGAGCGTTCCCTCGCCCTCCCTGAGGACACCGATATCGGTCGAATCGCAACGGCTTGGGATAACGGAATTCTCTGGATCGAAATCGCGCGTCTGCGCCACGCATAACCTTACGGTGGGTCGAAGTTCGCCTCGGCGGATACCAGTAGGTATGACCCTCATTACACATCATGAACGAAGCGGAAACTGATAAAAATCAAATCTCGTTGGCCGATAACAGCTCGCCGAACGAACCCTCCGCATTGACTACTCGGGGAGGTCAGGAGATGGGTTCCGGATCAGAACAGATCGAGCAGCACGATCGGCAAACCGGATCTGAGGCGGATAAGGAAAACAGCCTTCGCGACGTCGCTGTTTTGCCGATTCGAAGCCTCGTAGTTTTTCCGGGGATGGTCGTCCCGCTGACGATTGGCCGGGCTTCGGCTTTGAAACTGATCGATAGCGAGTTGCCAGAAAATAAGCACATCGGCCTTTTCACTCAAAGAGACGAAACGAACGAGCGGCCGGGGCCATCCGACCTTTATCCTGTAGGGGTGCTGGCGCAGGTCTTAAAGCTCATCCGGCAACCGGACGGATCGGCGGTCCTGATCATACAAGCACAGCATCGCATTCGGACAGAGACCTTTCGGCAAGTGGAGCCTTATTTGCGGGCGACCGTTAGCCCTCTTCAGACGATCAGTCCATCGGATGACAAGGCGCTTCAAGCCGCATTCAACAACTTAAAGGTAGCGGCCGCCAGGCTGCTGGAACTTTCTCCGGAAATCCCGGATCAAGCACGAGCTGTTCTGGCAAACGTAGAAGAACCAGAGACTCTAGCCGATCTGCTCGCCGGGAACCTGGGCATCGAGATGGCCCGGAAGCAGATCATTCTGGAAGAGCCCGATCTGATGCACCGTATGCGGCTGGTGCAGGAGTCACTCCAGAGACAGCTTGAGATCGCCGAACTCCAACAAAAGTTGCGGCAAGATGTAGAGGGTCAGTTCTCCGACTCCCAAAGGCGCGCCTACCTGCGCGAACAGCTCCGAGCTATCCAGCGTGAGCTGGGTGAAGAAGAGCCGGGCGACGAAGAACAGGTCGAACAGCTTCGCACTAAATTGAAAGAATCGGGAGCACCGCCCGCTGTTCTGGAAGTTGCTGAGAAGGAATTGAAGCGACTGGCTCATGTGCCAAGCGCTAGTCCGGAAACCTCAGTCATCGTTTCTTATCTGGAGATGCTCGCCGATCTTCCCTGGCAGAAAAAGACCGAGGATCATACCGATCTTGAGCGCGCCCAACAAATCCTCGACCGGGATCACTTTGGGTTGGAACGCGTAAAACGGCGGATCGTCGAGTTTCTCGCTGTCCGCAAACTCAATCCGGAAGGAAGGAGCCCCATCCTTTGTTTTCTTGGACCGCCCGGCGTCGGGAAGACAAGTCTGGGCCAATCAATCGCTGATTCGCTCGGTAGAAAATTCTCTCGCGTGTCGCTGGGAGGAATCCGGGATGAAGCGGAAATTCGAGGGCACCGACGCACGTATATTGGGTCGATGCCGGGACGCATCATTCAAGAGATCCGCCGCCTCGGTGTCCGAAACCCGGTGCTGCTTTTGGATGAGTTGGACAAGATAGGCGCGGATATTCGAGGCGATCCGGCAAGTGCTCTCCTCGAAGTGCTCGATCCGCGACAGAACCATACATTCGTCGACCGATACCTCGACGTTCCATTCGACCTCAGCCAAGTGATTTTTATCGGCACCGCTAATTACGTTGAAGGTATTCCGGCTCCCCTGCGAGACCGAATGGAAATGATCAACATTCCGGGCTACACCGAAACGGAGAAACTTCGGATCGCGCAGAATTATCTGGTTCCCCGGCAGCTAGCCGAACATGGGTTGAAACCGGAACAATGCCAGTTTTCCGAGGAAGCGATCCTAGCAATTATTCAGGAATATACTTACGAAGCAGGCGTCCGGGATTTGGAACGGCGGATCGCTGCAGTCTGCCGGAGTGTCGCTGCCGAAATTGCCAAGGGCGTGGAGGCAGAAGTCAATGCCACGCCGTCGTTTGTTCGAGGCGTGCTGGGGAACGCCGCCCGTAGTATCCGCGAACAACGGCTTTCGGAAGACCTGGTTGGAGTGGTAACCGGATTGGCCTACACGCCGACCGGAGGCGATGTTTTGTTCGTGGAAGCCACTCGCTACCCCGGCAAAGGCGAGTTGCTGCTCACGGGGCAGGTGGGCGACGTTATGCGCGAATCGATGCAGGCCGCCTATAGTCTGGTAAAGAGTCGGGCCAAACAATTAGGGATCGATCCTTCGGTCTTTGGCCAGACCGATGTCCACATTCATGTTCCGAGCGGCGGAATTCCGAAAGATGGCCCTAGTGCGGGTATTGCAATCACGACTGCTCTGGCCAGTCTATTCAGCGCGCGACCGATTCGGAGCGACGTTGCTATGACGGGCGAGATAACGCTGAGGGGATCGGTCTTGCCGATCGGCGGACTGAAGGAGAAAAGTCTAGCGGCGCTCCGCGCCGGGATTCGCCAGGTGCTCTTTCCCAAGGCAAACGAAAAGGATTTGGAAGAGGTGCCGCTGGAGGCCAGGCAACGCATGCAATTTACTCCGGTGTCCGAGATAGATGAGGTATTGGAGATAGCGCTATTGCCGAAAGTAGCCTGATGCTCCGGCCTGTAGCCTGATGCTCCAGCCTCAGGGATCCGATTGCCTACTCCAAAATTCCCAAGCGAGGGCCTGACCTCGCGCCCGGGCTTCTGCCGCCTGAAGGGATCAGGCTGCCGCCATTATCGAAATATTTGATGCGCATTAGCGTTGCTTGCTCGCCCCCATACGGTTAATTGCGGCCTTTGCTTTTCCAAAAATGGCCCGCCTCTTCGATCTAAACCCTCAACAGCTGGAGGCGGTAAAAACCACGCGCGGACCAGTTCTCATTCTGGCCGGCGCGGGAACTGGGAAGACCCGGGTGATCACCATGCGGATCACCTACCTACTGCATGAGGGTATTAGTCCCGAGGCGATCCTGGCAGTCACTTTCACTAACAAGGCAGCCCACGAGATGCGGGATCGAATCGGGGCAATGGTCGAGAGAACTAAAGCGAGACGCCTGACAATTTGCACATTCCACGCTCTCTGCGTCCGCATTCTGCGTCAGGATATTGATCGTCTCGGCTACAAGACAAACTTTGCCATCTACGACGAAGGTGATCAGCTCGGACTTATCCGAAAGATTGTTTCGAGAATTTCTGCTAAGAACGAAAAGCTCGATCCCCAGTTAGCCAGGAATCTGATCAGCCGCGCCAAGAATCAGCATTGGAAGCTAGCCCAACCGGCTACGAGTAACAGCTTATTGGCAGCGGTCTTTGAGCGTTATCAAGAAGAGTTGAAGGCCGCGAACGCGGTCGATTTCGATGATCTGCTGATCCTGACGGTGCGATTGCTGGAGACAAATCCAGAAATCACCGATAAATGGCAGGAGCGGTACCAATACCTGATGATAGATGAGTTCCAGGACACGAACCGTCTGCAGTTGGAATTGGTGCGTTACCTTGGTCAAAAGCATCGCAACGTCTGCGTCGTCGGAGACGATGACCAAAGTATTTACGGATGGCGCGGAGCGGAAATCGCCAACATTCTCGAATTTGAAGCTCATTTTCCTGATCCGAAAATCATTAAGCTGGAGCAAAACTATCGCAGTTCCCCGGCCATCCTTGGATTAGCCAACAGCGTTATTCGGCATAACCCACGACGCCGGCCCAAGTCTCTCTGGAGCGAAAAAGGAGCGGGCCAAAACGTGCAGGTTGTTGCCATCCCAGACGATCGAGAAGAAGCGAGTTACATCGTTTCGGAATTGCAAAAACAACAGCTCGAAGAAGCCGGTCCGTGGGGCCGCTTCGCTATCATCTTTCGAATGAACGCTCAATCACGTTTGTTCGAAGAGCAGTTGCGACGTCTGCAAATTCCCTACCGGATTATTGGCGGGCGCAGTTTCTTTGAGAGAAGAGAAGTGAAAGATCTACTGGCGTATCTCGCTTGCTTGGCTAATCCGCACGACGATCTGAACCTGCTCCGCATCGTCAACACGCCAACACGCGGAATCGGTGCCTCCACCATCGAGCTCGCCGTCGCCGAAAGTAACCAGGCGAAGACCAGCATATTCGCCACGCTGCAATCTCCAAAATTTCACGAGATGCTCTCTTCGAAGACTGGGACCGCGGTCCGAAATTTCATCGAATTAATCGATCTATACGAGACGCGGATTCATCAACCGCTGGCCGACTTAGCTCCCATAGCGACAGCGCTGCTTGAAGAGATAAATTACTCTGGAGAGTTGCGGCGAAGCTGTAAAACCCCGGAAGAAATTTTGAACCGAGAGGAGAACGTCCGAGAACTCATTCGGACCCTTTCCGATTATCAGCGCCGATCAACGGAAGGTCTGAGCGGGTTCCTGGCTGAGGTCGCTCTCGACCAGGAACGCGAGGAAGATACCGATACGGAAAAAGATGGTGTGACTTTGATTACTTTCCATGCGGCTAAGGGACTCGAATTCCCGCACGTATTTCTGATCGGAATCGAAGAAGGGATCCTGCCGCATGATCGTTCGAAACTCGAAGGAAATCTCGATGAGGAACGCCGGCTATTTTACGTCGGCATCACCCGGGCGATGGAGACCCTCACCATTACTCATTGCGCTAATCGAAATAAGTACGGTGGGTCCATGCCCTGTCACCCAAGTTCTTTTCTCAAGGATCTTGATCCGCAGTACGTGGAAGTGGTGAATTATCATCAACTGGCCAATCAACCCGCCAGCGAAGGCACCGCGCGAAGTCATTTTGCCAAAATGCGCGAATTGCTGGGATGAACGGGTTACGGGTTGCAGGTTAGAAGTTTACAGGGATTCGGACACGCCAGCGAAGTGGGACCCATGAGTCCCATGAGACACATAGGTCCTATGCGGTCACCGCAGGCTGAGCTGCTGACCGCTAGCCTTTCAGGGCCGCTCCGTATCGCTCGGCGACGTGATCCCAATTAATCACGTTCCAAAACGCCGCGATATATTCCGGCCGGCGATTCTGATGCTTGAGATAGTAAGAGTGTTCCCAAACATCGATTCCCAAGATCGGCACTTCTTTTTCATCCTTTTTTGAGATCGGGTTATCCTGGTTGGGTGTCGGCTTGATCTCCAAATCTTTACCATCAACGACTAACCAGGCCCAACCACTCCCGAACACTTTGGTGCCTGCTTCGGTAAACTTCGTTTG
Organism: uncultured Verrucomicrobiae bacterium; assembly: GCA_963837955.1. GTDB lineage: Bacteria > Verrucomicrobiota > Verrucomicrobiia > Chthoniobacterales > JAFAMB01 > DASTDH01. Next base: position 220,814 of record CAWIPH010000001.1, read on the forward strand.
AAAGTCAGTGAAGTTTCCAAAACTCGTATCAATCGCTTTTGCTAGATCGCCCGTTGGTTTGCCAGCTTCATTCTTCTTCAGGAATTTCCAAAACAAGGAGTGATTGTAATGACCCCCTGCATTGTTGCGAACCACGGTTCGAATGTTTTCGGGGAGCGTATCCAAGCTGGTCAGTAACTCTTCCAGCGAAAGCTGCTGAAATTTCGGATCCGCGCTAGCCAAAGCTTTGTTCAGGTTCTCCACATAAGCAGTGTGATGCTTATCGTGATGGATCTGCATAGTCAGCGTGTCGATGTAAGGCTCGAGCGCGTCATAAGGATAGCCAAGATCAGGTACTTTGTACGGATAGGTCAGTTTCGCAGTACCGGTTTCCGCCCGGGAAAAAGTAGGAGCCAGGGTGATGGCGCCCGTGGCTAGGGCGACAGTCTTAATTGCTGAGCGTCGGGTCATCATAGATTTGGATCGTGCAAATGGTGCACATTACTAATGCGGTTGGACCAGACCCGGAGCAAATTTGTTTGAACCTTTCGACCGTTCGACAACTAGCCGCTCTCGCTCTACCCATTTTCGCGATTGAACGGCATAGCCAGACCCCGTATAGTCACCCGCTCGTTTTTATGAAGACTACTCCTACTGCTGAATCTACCCATCTGCGTCAAGCCCCTCAACGGGGCGAAACAATGAACGGCGCCGAGATTCTCGTCGCTGCTCTGGAGCGGGAAGGAGTAGAAGTAATCTTCGCGTACCCCGGCGGCGCGAGCATGCCGATCCACCAAGCGTTGACTCGTTCCACCAAGATCCGCACCATCCTCCCGCGCCATGAACAGGGCGGCGTCTTTGCTGCTGGAGGGTACGGAAGAGCTACCGGGCGGGCCGGTGTCTGCATGGCCACCTCCGGACCAGGGGCGACAAATCTCGTCACCGGTATAGCTGACGCTTACATGGATTCGGCCCCGCTAGTCGCCATCACTGGACAAGTGCCCCAGGAAATGATCGGTCGAGGCGCGTTTCAGGAGACGGATGTGTTCGGGATGACATTGCCGGTGGTGAAGCACAGCTATTTAATCATGGATATCCACGAGATCCCGCGCGTGGTGAAAGAAGCGTTTCACATCGCGCAAACAGGGCGTCCGGGCCCGGTGGTTATCGATATTCCTAAAAATATTCAGAACCAGACTGCCCAACCGATCTTTCCGCAGGAGCTAACCTTGCGCGGGTATAGGATACCCGACAAGGCGGATCCTGTTGCGCTCAATGAGGTCATCGGCCTTATAAAATCGGCGCAACGCCCGATGATTTACGCTGGCGGCGGTATCATCTCGGCCCACGCCGCGAGCGATCTCCTGGAGTTTGCCGAGCGGAGCCAGATCCCCGTTGCCACAACGCTGATGGGAATTGGTGGTTTCCCGGAAAGACATCCGCTTTCGCTCAAATGGTTGGGCATGCACGGAACCGTGTACGCCAATTGCGCAGTGAACGAAGCGGATTTGCTTCTCGCCTTCGGCGTGCGTTTTGATGATCGAGTCACCGGGAAGGTCGAAAAATTTGCCGAGCACGGCACAATCGTTCATATCGATATCGACTTCTCCGAGCTGAATAAGAACAAGGTGGTCAAACTGCCGATCCACGGGGACATCAAATACGCGCTGAAAGAATTGAATCGGCTATTGGCCGAAGCCGGCCACGAGCGAGAGTCGACGAACTTCACTCTCCACGGTTCTTGGTACAAAAAGATCGAGACTTGGAAGCAGCGTTATCCGCTCGATTTCCGGGATACCGAGGACGTGATCCAACCACAGTACGTGATCAGGCTTTTGGATGAGATGACCAAGGGCGAGGCGATTATCACTACCGGGGTCGGACAACATCAGATGTGGGCGGGCCAATACTACAATTTTAATGATCCGCGACAGTTCATTACGTCGGCCGGCCTTGGTGCTATGGGGTTCGGTTTTCCGACTGCGATCGGAGCAAAAGTTGCCTTTCCCAATCGACAAGTGATCGACATCGACGGCGACGGCTCGTTCCTGATGAACATTCAGGAGCTAGCTTGTGCGCACATCGAGAATATACCGGCCAAGGTGATCATTTTGAATAACCAACACCTCGGGATGGTTGTGCAATGGGAAGATCGCTTTTACAACAGCAACCGCGGCCATACGTTCTTGGGGGACCCAAAGGACCGGGAACGAATTTATCCGGATTACGTCCAGATTTGTGTCGGTTTCGGCGTGAAGTGCGAGCGAGTGCTCCACAAGAAAGATCTGCGAGCGGCCATTCAGCGGATGCTCGATGCGGACGAATGTTATCTTTTGGATGTAATGGTGCCTTACACCGAGCACGTGCTACCGATGATTCCGGCGGGTAAAACCTATCGTGATATCATTATCGATGACCGTCACGGCAAGTTCCAAGGCTGAGGTAACGGCTACAAGTTAAAGGTTACGGATTACAAGTTGCAGGTTACAGGTTGCAAGTTGAGCGCTTGAGGCTGCCTGCACTTCTCGAAACGATCCGCTTGCCGGTTTTGCGTCGATGTCCGAAAGAACCACTTGTAACCTGCAACTTGTAACTTGTACCCTGATGGAAGAAAACGAGCTCCTCGCTATTCGCCGCCAAAAACTGCAGCAGTTAATCGACAAAAAGGTCGATCCGTTTGGTGGCTCGTTCGAGGTCTCCGGTTCGATCTCCGAAATTCGCGACGCTTTTGGCGAAGGCAAACAAATCCGGGCCGCGGGGCGAATTACGGCACATCGCAACATGGGCAAGAGCCAGTTTCTTGACCTGAGCGATATCAGCGGCCGAATCCAGATTTTTGTTAATCTCAAGGAATGCTCTCCGGAAGACGCTGAAATTTTTCAACTGCTCGACCTCGGCGATTTTTTGGGAGTCGAGGGAGAATGCTTTGTTACTAAGACTGGCGAACCCACGATTCGGGTCGCTCGGTTTCAACTGCTGACTAAGGCTCTTCGTCCGCTACCTGATAAATGGCACGGCGTGACCGATGTCGAAATTCGGTATCGGCAGCGTTATCTGGACCTAATTGCCAATCCGGAATCGCGAAAGATCTTTCTCCAACGCAGCCGCGTTGTTCGCGAAATTCGCGAGTTTCTTTATCAGCGCGGCTTTCTCGAAGTCGAGACTCCGATGATGCAATCGATTGCAGGCGGGGCAGCTGCTCAACCGTTCCAGACTTACCATAACGCGCTGAGCATTGAGCTTTTTTTGCGAATCGCGCCCGAACTCTATTTGAAACGGCTCCTCGTTGGGGGTTTTCCGAAAGTATTCGAGATGAATCGAAACTTTCGCAACGAGGGGATCTCGCGGCGCCACAATCCCGAATTCACGATGTTGGAGATTTATTGGGCTTACGCCGATTTTCAAAAGATAGCTGAACTAGTGGAAGAGCTGATCTGCCAGGTTGCAGAAACGGTAGTCGGCACATTGAACATTGAGCATCGGGATAGTGACGGAGCGGTCAGACGCAGCATTAATCTGCAACGACCTTGGCGGCGGGCTCGTTACGCCGATCTGATCCGGGCAATCGATGCCGGTTGGTTCGAACGCTCACGCGCAGCAAAGATCGCTTTATGCCAGGAGCTTGGCGTCGAGATCCAACCCTCCATGCAAGAGTTTGAAATCACTCAGCAGGTGTTCGAAAAATTAATCGAAGAGAAAACGATCGACCCGCTTTTTGTAACTCATCTTCCGACCGAACTGGTGCCGCTGGCGAAACAGAATTCCGCAAACTCCGCCGAAGTCGACGTTTACGAATTAATCATTAACGGTCAGGAGATCGCCCCGGGTTACTCCGAGCTCAACAATCCGATGGTTCAACGCGAACGATTGGTCGAACAAGCCGGCGAAGAGACTCAGAAGCTGGATGAAGACTTTCTGTTGGCGCTGGAGTATGGAATGCCGCCGGCCGGAGGGGTTGGAGTCGGCATAGACAGGCTAATGATGTTGTTGACCGGCGCGGAGTCTATCCGAGACGTCATTCTTTTTCCGCATTTGAAACCGAAGAGCCAGGAATGAGCGCCCCCGCAGTTACGGGCGAGGAATTCGCACGGGAGGCAAGGAACGCAAATCAGTTCAGCCTCTACAACCAACTCAATTTCCAGATCACACTTGGGGCTCCCATGATCCTGTATGCCAAGTCGCTGGGGGCCAGTTCTACGACGATCGGGATCGTGGCCGCGCTTGCCCCCTTATTAACCGTTCTGCAATTGCCAACGGCCTATTTTATTCCAAAAATCGGCTACAAGCGCTTCGTGCTTTTGGGATGGCTATCGCGCACGATCATTGTATTCAGCCTGGCTTTGCTTCCCTTGGTCACCGCGCTCGATCCGGGCACAAAAACCAGCCTGATGTTGATGTGCCTTTTTCTCTTCAACGTATTGCGAGGCGTTTCGACCGGCGCTTGGCTTCCCTGGTTGACTTCGTTGATCCCGGAGAGCGCTCGAGGCGCCTTCCTGCGCCGGGACCAGACCTTCATGCAGATCGGCGGCGTGGTTGCCATGGCGCTCTCAACGTTTGTGCTGTGGAGCAACGCACGCGCCGTGCATTTTTCGTTTTTATTCCTGCTGAGCGCTTGTGCTGCAACGGTGAGCCTGGTCTTCATCCGGCGCGTACCGGATGTGCCGATCGACGATCAGATCCGCTCTTCCGGTCAGCCGGTGCCCTGGCTCCAAATCCTCCAGCACCCTCCGTTTAGCAGGCTGCTGCTCTTTAATGTCGTCTACAACTGGGTCGTCGGAGGGCTGGCTGCCTTTGCTATCGGCTTTCTCCAGAGTCGGGCAGGCTTCAGCGACGGAGCGATTCTCGCTTGCAGCCTCCTCTCTTTTGTGGGGGCATCGGTGAGTGTGTCCAGCTTCGGTGAACTGCTGAACCAAACCGGAAGCAAACCGATCTTGCGGATCGCGATTGTCTGTTACCTTTGGGCGGTAATCTGCTGGGTTCTGGTATCCAGCAATCTCCTAACCACCTCAAAATCAATCGTAGCCATCATCTATTTCATCCTCGGCATAGCCGGCGGACTTTTCTCAATTGCGAATACTCGAATTGCCATGGACACAATGCCGGTCATGGGCCGCAACCATTTCTTTTCTTTGTTCACGGTCTTTTCCTCCCTCAGTCTTGGACTGGCGCCGATCGGTTGGGGCATATTTCTTGACCTGCTGGCAAACTTTAAAACGAGAATCGGCGTTTTTGAGGTCAATCGTTACAGCCTTTATTTCTCGCTCTTAGTCATTCTGGTTATTGTCACCTTTGTTTTGGCGAATCCTTTGGTCGAAAAGAAAGGCCAGCCATTTTCACTTGCTCTTCGCGATGCCGTGATCTACTCGCGTCTGCGACTGTTTACTCGGTTTCTTAACCGGTGAGCAGGATCCTGTCGCGCGAATGAATACGACGAACATTTTCATCCATCGTGCCTAAGAGAATCCGGCTTCCTTTCAGCTACTTTATCGCGCTTCGCTATCTTAGACCGAAACGCACGTTCCTTTCGCTGATCACTTTGATCTCGATTACCGGAGTTGTGCTTGGGATCGCAGTTCTGATTGTTGTTATTTCCGTTTTCACCGGATTCGAAAGAGAGATCGAAGCGAAAATCATCGGTTTCGACGCGACGATGGTAGTAAATGCAAACGGATCGGGACCGGACAGCGGCTTTATTACAAATTGGCGCGAGCTGCTCAAAACCGTCGAAAAAGTTCCAGGAGTGGTGGCAGCAGCTCCCATGATGCAGGGACGTGTTATCGTCGAGTCACACGCCCAAAACGGGCTGAATTATCGAATGACACCGTGGATTCGTGGGATCGAACCCAGTCTCGCCAACAAGGTCGCTAATTTCGAATCGATGATCGTCGACGGTAAGATGGATCTAGATGGTGACACTTGCGTCGTCGGATCCGATGTCGCCGCTAACCTGCAAGTCTCCGTAGGTGACACGATCACAATCTATTCACCAGGAAACAATCTGAAGAACATTCTCGATTTACTGCGCGAGGTACAAAGCGACCCGAGTAAGAAGGAAAACGTGCAGAAAGCGATCGATTTACTGCTTCCGACCGAGCTGACCGTGACCGGGATCTTCAGCTCCGGCCGCTACCTGTACGATTCCGATTATGTGCTGGTTCCGCTCCATATCGGGCAGGAGCTTTATCAGCTTGGAGACTCGGTGCATTTTATTGGGATCAAAACGACCGATCCCTTCGCGGTTGCCCAGGTGAAAGAGCATCTCAGCAGTCTGCTTAAGCCGCCTTTGCAGGCGACGACTTGGATCGACCAAAACAAAGATTATCTGGACGCCATCCGCGTGGAGCGGACGACAATGTTTTTTGTTCTCCTTTTCATCGTAGTCGTGGCGGCTTTCGGCATCATGAGCACTCTGATAACGACGACCGTGCAGAAGACCCGAGACATCGGTGTGATGAAGGCTCTGGGAGCCAAGGTAAGTCAGATCCTCTGGATTTTTCTGGCTCAGGGAATGATTACCGGTTTCTTCGGCACTTTGATTGGGCTCGGTACCGGTGTACTGGCGGTTCAGTACCGCAACCAATTGAGAGATCTCCTTTCCGCGACTTTTCATATCCCTCTTTTTCCGGCGCAGGTGTACCAATTTTCGCAAATCCCCGCCGAGATCGTGCCAAGCGATGTCGCATTCATCTGCTGCAGCGGGTTCATCATATGCACCGTCGCGGCATTAGTCCCTGCCTACTTTGCGGCGCGGCTCGACCCGGTGAAAGCACTGCGGTTTGAGTGAGAAGCGGTCCTTCGATTGAAACGGCCCTTCGGTCGAAGTGTACGTCCCGGGCGGCGCCTGCGCGTCAAAATAAGGTTCTTTGCCCGCAGGGGCTGGGAGGGCGCACAGCTTGTCCGACATAGCCTTTTGGATGGTTGTTGCAGAATGCTTGGGAGCGACGTCGGATCCTCGTGCGCCGCGGATCGCGAGGACGCGATCCCTCCCCAGCCCGGGGTTTTAACCGGGTTTTAACCCCGGGGTCTATTTGCCATGGCGTGCGCTTCTAGGCGTGACGGTTTTCATTTAGTGTGAGAGAGTTAAGTGGACCTTCGCCAGATGATTAGCGACTGGGAGAGCTTCGTGCAGAGCCATTCCGACGAAATTTCGGAGGAACTTGACCTACATTCTGTGCGTCCTGGCGATACGCTCCGCATTGTGACAGATCATACTGACTATGTTTTTGATATCCTGGAGGGGCCAGAGGCGGAGTTGCATTGTTCCCGTCCAGATCGCCCGACAGGTCGCGTCCGCATCTCAGGGTGCGGCTTCGCGTTTTCCACTACCTTTAAGCCCGGTCGCTTGTTCTGCGGGGGCCGATTGGAATTTACTTTTTTTCGTGATGCCGAACCGGCTCGCTTTCGAACTACATCAATCAATGCGATCTTTCATAGCCATCAAAATGAGCAAATTGCTCGCATGATGGTCTAAGCAAAACATGCTTTCGCGGGTAAAATGCGAGAGGGGCTATGACAAGACGGGAATTTTTGAAGATAGCTCGCAATGCTGCCGTTGGATCGGCTCTTGCGGGGGGATTAACAACTGCTGGCTACGCGACAATTTTCGAGCCGAATCGGCTTAAGATCACTCAGATCCGCATAAAGATTAGCGAGCTGCCCTCGCGCTTAGAAGGCTTGCGCATCGTTTTGATGACCGACTTTCATCTCTTTCCGTTTACGTCTGTCGAGCTCATCCGACAATCGATTCTTCAGGCCAGCGCGCTAAATCCGGATCTCGTCCTGTTCGCCGGCGACTTTGTGTACTCCAACGCGGAATCCGCTTCGGAGCTTTCCCCGATCCTGGCCCAATTGAATCCGAAACTCGGTTCGTTTGCCGTCCTCGGGAATCACGATCATTCGAAAGGGGCAACGATCGTTCGGAACGCCCTCAAGCGATCCGGAATCGAGGTACTAAACAATCGAGGTGTGGCGCTGTCCGTCGGGTCGAGCAGTTTCTATTTGGCGGGGGTCGATTCGATGCTAGGGGGCGCCCCCGATGCAGCTGCGGCATTTGCTTCCTACCGGGGCGAGGCGACTACTATTCTTTTGGCGCATGAGCCGGACACCGTCGATTACTATTCAGGCCTGGTCCCCATCGATCTGCAGCTCTCGGGCCATTCCCACGGCGGCCAAATCCGGCTACCGGGTATCGGTCCGGTCATCTTGCCCAGGTGGGCTACCCGGTATCCGCGAGGGCTATACCGAGTCAAAGATGCTCAACTGTTTACCAGCCAAGGAATCGGCATGGTAGATCTTCCCGTTCGGATAAATTGCCCTCCCGAAATTGCGGAAATCACGCTGACGTGCTGAGGCTGGTGGCGATGCTCCGTAAGATTGGCACGGCGAAAGCAGAGAACGGCTCAAGCCGGTGCGGCTGATACCGCGCCAAGCTTTCGCCCTACCAATCTTGGGCGTGTTTCGGCCTGGCTATCTCCCATTTGTCATCTGTCATTTGTCATCTGCATTCGCCTCAAAGCAGATGATACGGATCGACATCTACCGTAACCTGCACATCGTCGGGCATGGTCAATCGTTGCAAGACTTGCCTGATAAACGCTGACAGACGTTTCGCATTGCGCGTCCGCAAGAGAATTTGAAAACGATAATAGCTCTTCGTCCGCTCAATGGGTGCCGGAACGGCTGGATGCAATTTAGTCGTATTGTCCAATTGTTCTTCCAGTCGACGATGAACAGTCTGCGCAGTGAACTCGGCCAGGCGCTGATGTTTGGAACGGACTTGCACCAAAATCAGGTGAAGGTAAGGCGGGTATTCGCAACGTTCTCGAAACTCGCTCTCCTGCTCCCAAAAACCGTCAAAGTCATGATGCCGCGCAAATTGGATTGAAGGACTAAATGGAGTCGAGGTCTGCACGAAAACCTCCCCTTTGACCTCGCCTCTCCCCGCCCGCCCAGCGACTTGGGTCAGCAACTGAAAAGTACGCTCACCCGCACGAAAATCCGGTAAGTGTAAGCCGATGTCGGCATTGATAATACCGACCAACGTAACGTTGGGGAAATCGAGGCCTTTTGCGATCATCTGCGTGCCGATCAGAATATCGATTTGGCCACTCCGAAAGGCACGCAGGGTTTGACGATAGGCATCTTTGCGTCCCATGGTGTCCGAATCCATGCGCCCTAGGCGAGCTTGCGGAAAGAGCTTCTTTACGATGCCTTCGACTTTCTCCGTACCGAAACCGGCGTAACGGATACCTGGATCTGAACACTCGGGACACTTCTTCGGCGCAAGACCGACGTGACCGCATAAATGGCACTTTAAGCGCTGTTCGGCTAAATGAAGGGTGAGCGGAATACTGCAATTCGGGCATTCGCAGACGTAACCGCACTTGGCACAAACCAGTGACGAGGCGAAGCCGCGACGGTTGAGGAACAGAATGGTCTGCTCTCCGCGCTGGAGCCGCTCTTCGACGGCCAAACCTAATGTACGGGAGATAATTGGATGATGCTTAACTTTGGCAAATTCCTGGCGGAGGTCGACAATCCGGATCAGCGGCATCCGGCGATCGTCAACTCGCCCGGTCAGCCGAAGCAGCTGGTATTTGCCGATCCGGACATTGTGAAAACTTTCCAGTGAAGGCGTGGCTGAACCTAGCACCACCGCACATTTTTCCATTTGGGCACGCACGACCGCGAGGTCACGCGCGTGGTAACGAGGAGTCTCCTCTTGTTTGTATGACATCTCATGCTCTTCATCCACCACGATCAGCCCAAGTTGTTGAACAGGTGCAAATACCGCGCTTCTGGCTCCGATTGCCACCCGAGCCGCTCCGCGATGTAGACGATGCCATTCGTCGTGTCGCTCACCGGCAGAGAGATGGCTGTGTAGCACCGCAACCAATTCTCTCGGAAAACGCGCCTTAAACCTTTCCACGGTTTGAGGCGTAAGAGTTATCTCAGGCACCAAAACGAGCGCCCCACGTCCGAGATCGAGGCATTTTCGGATCGCCTGTAAGTAGATTTCGGTTTTTCCGCTCCCGGTCACTCCATGCAATAGAATCGGCTTTCGTTTTTCATCCTCCAACGCGGTAAGGACGACGCTCAAAGCGGCTGATTGCCCGACGTTGAGATCTATGGGTTGGGTCGGAACATATTGATCGGCTGCGAAAGGATCACGTTCCTGGGCCTCAAAACGAACCTCTAACCAGCCTCGTTTCACCAATTGCTGAATCGTTCGGTCGGTTGTTTTCCCCTGTTCTAATAGATCGCTCCAGCGGATTGGCTCCGTTTGATTCAAGAGAAGCTGAAAGATTTCGGCTTGCCGCGGAGCTTTGGTAGTAAGCCGCTCCAGCTCGTCCGGTTCGGGCCGTCGCGCTACGAGCACCATTCGCGTCTTCTTAAAACCAAGGGCAGCGTGGCGAATGACCTGGGGCAAGGTCGCGCGAATGGCGGCTTCGAACGAGCAGCAGTAGTACTCCGACATCCATCGCGCCAGCCGAAGCAATTCCGGATTCAATATCGGTTTTTCCGAAATGAGCTGAGCGACGGCGCGCAGATTCGGTGCTTCCGTTTCGTCGAGTATTGCCGTCACGGTTGCCAGCACTTCGCGGTTTCGAAGCGGCACCTTTACTCTTGAACCCACATGGACCTTGCTTTTCCAAGCAGGGGGTATGAAATAGTCTAATTCCTTGTCGGTAGGGTCATCAGTAACGACTCGCGCATACCGCTGTATGATATTCTTAGTCGTAGTGTAATGGTCTCCAAGTCAGAGCGAAATCAAAACGCGTTTGCCAGCATTCGAGCGGCGGCAAAATTCGTTTTTCGGCTCGCCCTGGTGATCGTGTTATCGGGCTTGGCTGCGATATCCTACCTCATTGTTCGCTCCAAAGACCCTCTTTATGTGGTGCGCGAGATCAAAGACTGGGGCGACTATCATCGGTTTGACGCTCTGATCACAAAAGTTGCCGCAGAACATAGGCTCGATCCGCGCCTAGTGAAAGCGGTGGTGTGGCGAGAAAGTCGGTTTCAAACCGATATGGTGGGCAAGAACGGCGAACGCGGTCTAATGCAAATCTCGGGCATCGCGGCTCGGGAATGGGCAACCGCCAACGCCATCCCCAATTTTGAGCCTGACCAATTGTTCAATCCGGAAACGAACCTGGAGATTGGAGCTTGGACCTTAGGAAAGGCGATGCAGCACTGGAACAATCAAGATGACGCCGTGCCGTTCGCTCTGGCGGAGTACAATGCTGGCCACAGCCGAGTGGATCGCTGGGTCCGGGTCGCATCGCAAAAAAGCCCGCAACTGAACGCCCAAATCTTTGAAGACAGCATCGATTTTCCTTCAACGGCGCACTACGTCCGAACGATCCTTGCCCGGTATGATTTCTACAAGCAGCGAGGACCGCTAGTGGCCACCGAGAGCAGTCCTGTGCTGCCGGAATAGGGGAGCGTCCGAGATTCACACCGTCTTTCCGGTTGACTGCGAGCCGCCAGCCATCCACGGTCGCGTCCACGCGACCTTCCAGATTCTAACTCCTAGATTCTGAATGCGTTTGCGCTTATCGAACGCCAAAATGGTTGCAGCAGAAAAGGCAAATCCGCGATCTGGTTCACTCGTTTCTCGCATTGCCCCCTGGTTCCCGGTCGCACTTTTTCTTTTTGCTCTGTTTTATTATGGCTCCTACGCGCTCTCCGGACTGGATCTAAATGGAGAGGGTGGCACGATCGCGGTAATCGCGGACCGAATCCGAACCGGATCCAGACCATTCGTGGACACTTTTCTCGGGTACAATCTGCTGTGGTTTTATCCGATCGTCTGGTTGTTCCGAGTCTTTGGCCCGAACTTCACCATTGTCCGGATATTCTTCTTTGCCTTATCGATATTCACGGCACTTTTCGGTTACCGGGCCGTGCTTCGGGCGACGTCCCGCCCTCTGCTCGGTTTGGCGGTCGGGCTGATTCTGGTGCTGATACCCGGTATCCAGTTTCGCAACTATCTACCCTTCTTCGGAGTAGCCAATCTTCTAGTGATCCTCGAAGCGTTCTGCCTACCGCATCGCGATCAGCGTACACGCCTGGGCTGGGTTTTCGTCGCTGCGCTCCTCGTTTCGGCTACGTTTCTCGTCCGGATCGACCTCGGCTTGTTTTTTGCCGTCGTCCTGGTTGGCGCTGCTCTCGCCCACGCATTTCTGGGTATCGACCCCCGCCCGGTGCGTCTCCAAGCTTTGCTAACTACCGCTCTACTGCTTCCGATCACATTCTTCGCATTGCATCTGCCGATCGGGCTTTACGCGCAGGCACGTGGCTTTGGTGATGCCTTTTGGAACCAGTATACCAGCCAAATTACCGATCTGGATTATCGCGTTGTGCACCTGCTGCCTCAGTCCTCCGCGACGAAGGCGACGCCATCCGCGACGAAAGCAACACCGTCTGCGGCGAAACCGACACCGTCCGTTCGTTTGGCGCAGCAGTCTTCCGAGACGCTGACTCCGACCGAAAATAATGATCGCTCGAATCGACCACTGCCCCGTTGGACGGATATGTTCACCAGCAGATGGGGCAAAACCCGGATTCTCGTTTTCCTGATCTATTATCCGATAGTCGCCGGCGCCATCATGGCCGGTGCCACCCTGGTGCTGGCCTTTACCAGCCTCAGGAGCGGCCTTTCGACACGCTCAAGACAGGATCTTTCGACAAGCTCAAGACGGGATCTTTCGACAAGCTCAAGACAGGATCTTTCGACAGGCTCAAGACTGGGCCGAGCTGGAACTGATGCGTTGGTGCTCGGTATCTCGTTGGCTGCAGCCTTTACTCTCTTCCCGCAGTATTTTTTCTTCCGCCCGGATCCGCAGCACGTCAGCGAAATGATGTGCGTTTTTCTAGTAGCACTGGGGTGCGCCTGCGGTATCGCTCTTGATCGATTTCGGTCCGCTAACCGGTGGCTACGGTGTTTACTGATCGCTTGGATCGCTTTGTGCCTAGTCCACGTTTATCTCTACTGTGACTATGGACTCGCTGTTCCCTGGATGGGCTCCATCGCTCGGAAAAAACCAAATGAAGTTTGGTTCCAGGCTGACAAGTGCGTGATCGCACTCTTACCTCCGGCGGAGGCCGAAGAGTGTCGTGAGCTGTACGAAACCGTGAAAACCCACTCGATTCGAAGCGATTACGTAGTCTGTTTTCCCTACGCGCCGACCGTAAATTTTATGACTAACCGGCGTTCCTACCTATATAATCTTTACGTCGACAATGCGACCCGGCCACTTAATTTCGACGCAAAAGCTATTGCCGATATCGAACAATACCGGCCTGCTGCGATCTTGGTGAACGATGATCCGATGAATGTCGTGGAGGCCTCACGATTCAGTGTTTGGGCGGCCACCACGTTTGCCTATATCCAGCAACATTACCGTTACGCCGGCACTTTCCGGCGCAATGACGTTTATCTGGCGCCGGAAAAGTAGCCTGATGCTCCAGCCTCAGGGACCCAACCGTCCGCAAGCCTGAAAAGGTCAGACCGTTGACTTCATAGACGCATTGCCCTGGGTTCCAGAGCCGGGAGGATCAGGCTACGACATGTCTTCTGCCGGTTTGTCGCGCGTAGCGGAGAACTAAGGAACGGACGCATCGAGCGCATTCCTATTGGGTCATTTCACAAAGCTTCGGAGTAAGGCCAGGTTCACCCGATCTTCTGCCAAATCTTCCTTTTTCGGTGTCTCCAGAACTTTCGGAAGGTGTGCGAACCTCTCAGAGCGCATGATTTCTTGGAACGGTGCCTTCCCGATTTTCCCTTTGCCGATATGATCATGCCGATCGACTCGAGACCCGAGGGGGGTCTTCGAATCATTCAGATGCCAAGCGGACAAACGATCGATCCCGATTTCTTGGTCAAATTGGTCGATGGTCCGCCAAAACCCTTTCGCGGTACTGATGTCATACCCGGCGACAAACAAATGGGCCGTGTCGAGACAGACCAGCAGGCGTTTGGGGTACCGGCAAGACGCGATGATGCCGGCAAGTTGACTAAAGGTGTGCCCGAGAGAGCTCCCTTGTCCGGCCGTAATCTCCAGCGCAATCTTGCATCGAGCTTTCGGCAGTCCCGCGAAGACCGCGTCCAGACTCTCCGCTACAAGCTTAATGCCAGCATCTACACCTGCGCCCAAGTGGGCACCGGGATGCAGGACGAGAAATGGCAGTCCAAGCAGCTCAGCCCGCTCCAGCTCCATTTTTAGAGACTCTCGTGATTTTTCGAGGATATCCTCCCGGTTCGTCGCCAAGTTGATCAGGTAGCTGGTGTGCCCAAACACGATCTGTGGCTTTTCCGGATAGGATCGGAAAGCAGCAACCTCCGCCTCCGAAATGGGCTTGGCAAACCATTGCATATTGTTCTTCACAAAGATTTGAATTGCGGTGCAGCCAATCGATCGACCGCGCTCAAGGGCTTTACTGGGGCCACCTGATATCGACATATGAGCGCCAAGCAAAAGTGGTGCCTGCTTCTGAGAACGAGGAGTCTTGGGGGAGGATGCTTTCGCCATGGTGTAATTTAAAAGGATTCAAAGGGACACAGCAGCGTAGCCGCATTCACAGCGATTAGTGAGAAGTGATTTGTGATTGGACGAAAATCCTCGCAACGAAACCCGGATGAACAAGGGTCTGGAAACGTACCACCACGCGGCCAGTTTCTTCTTTTGAACAGGAGGAAACAGAGCAAACGGAGAACCAAGTTTCGGTCTCCTCCCATGAGGAAGAATCCAGATCTCTAAACAGAAGGTTGCAAAGTTTCAGCCCAGTACGAAGCATCGCCTGAAGTTAGATTTCGTTTGTAGAGATGCGTTCAGCAAGTACCCGAGAGGAGCACAGCACCTGCAGTGACAGCCGCATGGGGCTATTTCTGCGGGCCAATGATCTGCCATTCCGGCGATTCGATGGTCCCGATGACGCGCGCGCGCAGAGCCTCTTCATCTAGCGAACCTGAAAGATCAACCAAACCTCCCAATATTCCAATCGAACCCGTCAGCTGCAGCGAGTGGCCGGTACTCCACAGTTTGAGCAGTTCAATTGTTACAGTTTCGCCCGCGGCTTGGAATTGTAGGTCGACAGCAGACGGTTCTTGCAGTCCGGCTGCTCGCAGACGGCCTACGATCGGCTCAAACAACGGAGCGTCCTCGAATCGAGCCTTTGCTAAATGGAGCGAGCCGGTGACGACGGCGACGGAACCCTTTCGATTCGGTTGCCGTAAAGAGAGTGTGCCGGTGAGCTGTCCTGAATAGGGTTTTAACCAGTGCGACACATGTTCTAGCTTCGCCAGATCAATCTCGTTGAAGCGCAGGCTTGCTTCGATCATCGGGTTGTCACCGGTGAAAGTTGCGTTTGCGTTCGCGACGCAAACACCAGTTCCGAGCGTTCCCTTGCAATTGCATAAGGCGTACATCCTCCGGATCGACCTGGAACTCGCCATCACCGGCGTCAAAAGGAAGTTCGACAAAGCCCCACCGAAACGTAAACGGGTCGGCGGAATGGATCTTCACGGAAAGGGAGCGAGCTGGAGTTTCTCCAGGTCCACTCACCGTTTTTAGAGTTATCGACGGCGCAATGTTGCACCGAAAAGCATCGGTAAACAGGGTGAGCCTGGGATCTACCCAGCTGGCTAATGCAGAAGGATAGATGTGCGCCTCAGCATTGATAGACGACATTTCGTGATCGAGGAGATCGTAAGTAAAATTGCCGCTGCCAATTCCTTCATCTCGCGCCACCTGGACATTTTCGACAACGACCTTGCCACTTCCGATTCGGAAGGAAGCCGAAGCGGAGTCGAGAAATACCCCGCGAAACCGGGTTCTCCCGAGCCAAGCTTGGCCCGATCCGCTGACGTCCTCTGGTCGCGGTGAGATTCCGGACAACGAAAGTTGAATGACCGGCGGCGCAATAAAATCCCAGGCGGCACAAATGGACCGCAGCTCCTCGGGCAGCAACGGGCTGACCGCGGCAGGATTCAACGCAGATTGGACCCGCAGGCGGAACTCCTCCGGCGTGCGCAGAATTTCGCCGGTCAAAGTGCCGGATCGGTGAGTTACTTCGGCGTTAGAAATCATCCAAGCTTCGCCCTGACGGGAGAAACTCGCCCGCAGACTTTGAAACGGGATTCCTTGCACAGCGAACCGTTCGAAGTTCAGCTTGCCGATGAATTGCAAGGTTCCATCCCGTTGAAGCGTCCCCGTCAACTCAATCTGCGGTGGCGCGTTAAACACCCAGTCTCGCAACCAGCGAACTCGAGGTTCGTCTTTCAATAGCCGCCCGATATCCAAAGTGCTGCGCGCTTGGAACTGTTTCTTTCCGGATCCGAAATCCCAATCCGCCACGGCAAACAATTCGCCCTCCGCGTCCTGGACCTGGCAATGGCGAACGCGCAAACAACGATTCTGATAACTGAAATCGGCAGTCAAATTTCGCAATTCGTCGTCACCGTGGATCAGTCGTTGCGCTTCCAAATGGCCGGCATCCAGACGCCAATCCGCCGGGTTCATCATGTCTGCTTGAAACGAGAACTTCATCACGGGCGGTTCTCCGGGGTAATGAACGGACTTCAGTTCATGAAGAATCTCAGTGATGAATCCAAGACGCGCGCTGGATGAGTCGGGATCATGTTCCTCAGCCAGGATGACGGCGGGGAACGATTGCGGATGCAGAATCGTTCCGCTGGCATCGAACCGGATTCCGTAAAGCTTGCCAGAGGCCTGGCGGATCTCGATGCGCCCCGCCAAAAAATAGATACGCGCGTTAAAATTAGTCAGTCGAATTTTTTCCCCCGACGGTTTGCTCGGATCAAGTGGAATCACAATCCGCGCGCCGCGCAGATCCACGGCATTTAGAGCCGGTTCGTGCTGAAACAGATTAGCGTAATTAATGTCGAGCGAGATGTTGTTGATCTGGGCGAGAAGCGTATCGCCGGATTTGTTATCGAAAATCGCGACATCCCGAGCGATCAGTCCGTGGAAGGGATCAAGCGTCAGCTTGCTCACATCAATCGAAAGGCCGTACCGATCGAATTCTTTTTCGAGCAAACCGCGCCACCGTTTCCCAAATCCTCTCGCATAACCGTACCAACTGATCCAGACCGTTGCTGCAACTAACAACACGAGGAGTGGCCACCGAATGATACGAACAATGCGGCCGAACATTTTCCGATGATCGGCCAAAGTTGGGAAAAGGAAAGCCGGAGATTCAAACTCAGTCCTTCCACTTTGGCCCGGCACCTGCTAAAGATAGAATCCCGATGATTCAACCGAACTGTCGGGCGCGGTTTACCGCGGAAGACTTTAACTTCGTTGTCCGCGTCCTCGGGCGAAACCAAAGACAATCTGTCAGCCTGGTAGACCTGCTCACTGACCCGGAAATTCGCGACGAAATCCTCGACCATGAAGCGCTGTCGCGCGCCGTGCTTGAAAATCCAGGCAACTTGGTCATTTCTCCGCAGTTCTATTTTTATATTTTAGCCAGACTGGTATTGCGAAGGACACAAATTGACGACCGGACAATGGCCGATTATCTGGCCGCGTTGCTGGAGAAGTTCTCTCAGATGAGGCAATGGTCCGCTCCGGTCGAAGCTATCCAAACGGCTTACGTCTCGGATCTGCTGGCCGCCCTGAAGAGCGCCTCATCGTATCAGACCTTCTTGATTCGAACTTACATCGGCAATTATTCGCTATTTCTTACCGGCATCTTTTACGAAAATGTCGAATCTCGGCGGCAACGGGGCGCTCCGAGTTGCTCTTTTTACGAAGAACTCGGTCGCACGAGTTTTCGCAGCGCGGCGTCTCATGATGTCGCCAAAAGATTTCAGCTTACCGATCTGTTTGAGCAATTGGCCGAACAATTCCGGGAATGCCGCATAGCCTTGAACCGCCTGGCGGACGAGCTGTTCGATCTTGGCGATCACCGGTACCAGCAGCCGATTATCTCGCTATGAATCCGACTCTTTTCAGCGAGGTGCAGCGCCTATTTGAGCGGACTTACGCACACGTCGGGATCAATCTGGAGGATTGTTTAATCGATCGGTCGCGGTGCGGCCAATTAACTCGGTTGGCAGGCGCTGCTGCTCATGAGCTTAGCGACTTGGCCCGCACTTTTTTGCGCACAGCGGATGATCGCCTGTACGTCGGTATTTACTATTCTAGCTGGTTGATCGAACAGCTCGAACGCCATGATCCACGCATCGGGCTCTCCGATTCGAACATCCAATCCTTGATCATGTTTGTTGAGGAGATCAATCACGCGTTGCACGGCGCGTTACAATTCAAAGCCGGCTTACGTCGAATTGATGGCGAAGATTTCGCACGCAACCTCGAACTGCAAGGACTGGTGGATACCTACCTGGTTCTACTCCTCTTCGTGGCCTTTTTCCGCCGAACGCAAAAGGTTTCTCGTACCGACCGTCGATGGCTGCGATTTCATCTTTTCGAGTCGCGCTCGGGCGACGCCTACCAAGATCGCAACCTGCGCGCACGCTATCTTGAAACCACTGAACTGGCCGGCAGTTACACGCGCTATCTGGACTCCCTGAACGGGGCACGTCGTCTCGATGAAATTCGCAACTTTCATGCGCTGAGTTACGACGAGAAAAGGCGACATATCCTCACGCTGATGAACCGGCCTGACGGGGCTGAGTGAGAGGTGATTGGTGAGAAGTAATTGGTGATTGGTTCGCCGCATTCCGGATTCCACCCATTTCTCAAGGCTGAGGCGCGCCGGAGGTTGCGTTAAACGTCGCCGTCTTTCTTAACCCGCGCCGGGCTTGAACCGGATGCGCAAATCAATCCGCGTTGTCTCTAGGTAAGCAAGGTACGAGGAGCTAGACACAATGGGCATATCGGCGGCCCGACTGCTGGGCGGTTTAAGCCGTTATCTGAGCGGATCCGAAAGGCGCGGGCGAAAATTTGGCCGCCGGCGCAAGGCCAACCTGCAACTTGCAACCTGCAACGGGTAACCTGTAACCCGCCCTCAGCGATTGACCCCGCCCCGCTCTTCCTCTACAACGCATTCAGCATGAAGATTTGGATCAATCGATCGGGCCAAAACCTGGGCACTTTTTCGCTAGAAGAAGTCCAGCGTGGCCTCGACCAAGGGCAATTCGTCGCTACCGACCTGGCTTGGCAGGACGGTATGGAGACATGGAAACCATTGGCTGAATTCCCCGGGGTTCGGATACCGAGCGTTGCTGTAGAACCAGCTCAAGTCTATCCAGTGGTACCGCCGCCGGGTCACGAAATCATCGAGTCCGGTCAACCCTCAGTCGCACCGGCCTGGGAACGCCGACCGGAGGTTAAGCTCTTCCCGGCCTTCTTTATCACTATTCGCGAAGCGCTTTTCGAACCCGGTCCGACCTTTTCCCGGCTGCCGATCAACGGTCAGCTGATGCGACCGACCACTTTTTACCTAATGCTGCTCTTGATTCAGTACGCGCTGATCTATCTTTTTTATGCGGTTTATATCCCGTTCGCGAGCGCCACAAACGGACTCGAGCGCACCGGGGTGTCCATCGGCGTAGCGGAAGCCGTTCTCCCTTTTGCCCTCCTGCTGGTGGCTGCGATGGCCATTGGCTTCAACTTCGTCGCCGCCGGAATCTTTCATCTCATCCTCATGATGCTGGGAGGCGCGAATAAGGGCTACGAAGCGACTTACAAAGTGTTGTGCTACGCGAACTCGGCGCATCTGTTCGCTTTTGTGCCCTGCGTCGGATCAATCGCAGCGATCGTGTTTTTCTACATCTCGAGTATCATCGGACTGCAGAGAGCGCACGGCACCGAAACCTGGAAAGCCGCAGTGGCAATGTTACTGCCAGGCGCGCTCTGCTGCATTACGACGGCCGGGCTGTTCGCCTTTTTCGTTTTCGCGGTCTCGCATGACTCACGGTTTTCTTCCTAGTGATGCGGATTCAAAGAGTGAACGGACCCTGTCCACCGGGACAAATAGACTTTGAAGCATGGTTTCTTTTTGCCTCGGTGTTGCTGGCTGCAGGATGCCTTTGCTGGCTTAGCCTCGGTTTACCCTGGCCGCACTGCTGGGTCCGGCACACTTTTGGAGTTCCCTGTCCTACTTGCGGCTCAACGCGATGCGCACTCGCGTTGGCCCACGGAGACGTGCGTTCCGCGCTCTTGCTTAATCCGATGATGTTCGCGATCTATTTTGCAGTGGGATGCTGCGACCTGTACGCGGTCGGCGCACTCTGGTTCGGAGTGCCGCGGTTGCGCTTAGCCAGCCTGCCAACCAAGGTCAAGCAGATATTCGGCCTGCTCATCATTATCGTGGCCACTGGTAACTGGATCTATCTTCTTACTAACCGCTGATTTTCGAATGGGTCCGATCTCGAATTCCGGACTGATTTCGTTTTGCGCGGCGCAATAAAGCTCCAGAGCATGCAAGCCGAGTCGATGCATAGCGCTCAGCGCTAACTCCGGGGTGTTACACTCGCGGCTCAAATGCCCAAGGATTACCCGTTGTAAATTCTCGCTGGCAAGTTCCGCAACCAAAGCGGCTGCGGCCTCATTGGAAAGATGGCCGTGCCGGGACAGAATCCGCTGTTTTACCGACCACGGTCGCTTGGGATCGGCCTGAAGGCGCTGTTCGTCGTGATTGGTCTCGATGACGAGCGTGTGCACTTCCCGGATCCGTTCACGCGCAAGCTTGGTAGCGTAACCAAGATCGGTGAGAAATCCGGCTGAACCATAATCGCTCGATAGAACAAAAGCGACTGGGTCAACCGCATCGTGCGGAACATAGAACGTCTGCACGTCAATATCCTGGATCGTAAAGGACGAACCGGTGGAGAAAATCTTATACCGGTTTGCCTCAGCAATACCCTCTCGGCAGAGATACTCTGCGGTAAGGGAGTTACAATAAATGGGGACGGCAAACTTGCGGCAGAAGACCTTTAACCCGGCGACGTGATCACCGTGTTCATGAGTCAGAAGGATGCCATCGAGCGACTCCGGTTCGACGCCGACCGATCGCAACCTTTGGGTGATCTGCCTGGCGCTGAAACCCGCGTCAATGAGGACCCGGCAACGACCAGAGGTTACCAAAGCACAATTACCGCCACTTCCACTGCCGAGCACGGTGAGCTTAAACACTTCTCTCCTTGTATCGCATGACTCAGCCGCTGCCAAGCCCGATCAGCGAAAAAACCCCAACAGGTTGTGTTTTTACAAGCTGCGGAACCCAAGGGAGGCTATTTTCGGAATCGTGAAGAAGTAGTGCATTGATAGCTGTTGGCCTCCGATCAGCCCGACTGGTTCGCCGAAATGCGCTGGACAAAGAAGAGAAGCCCCGGGAACAACCACAGACCTTGGCATGGAAATTAGTTAGCCCTGTTTCTCAAAAAATGGTTGCCATCCCGACAGTTTATCTGGAGTTATTGGCGTATCCCCCGTCAGCTGTACATGAACCGTTACATCACCTATTTAATTATGGGGCCGCCTGGCAGCGGCAAAGGGACGCAGGGCAAAGTTCTCGGGACCGTACCTCGTTTCTTTCATTGCGCCTGCGGAGAGGTCTTTCGGTCTTTAGATACCCGGACGGCGCTGGGCAAACAATTTATCGATTACTCGAGCAAAGGACAACTCGTTCCCGATGACCTTACGGTTCAGCTTTGGCACAGCAGCATCGACGCCCAAGTCGTCGGAGGGCATTTCAAGCCGGATATCGACGCCTTGGTGCTGGATGGGATCCCGCGCACTGCGAATCAAGCGAGCCTGATGAAAGACATCATCGACGTAAGACGAGTGCTCCATCTTTCTTGTCCGAATCGCACTGAGTTGGTCCGTCGCTTACGCAAACGCGCGCTTAAAGACAACAGGCTCGACGACGCGAGCGAAACGGTTATTCAGGATCGGCTTCGTGCTTACGACGAGGAGACTAAACCTGTCCTTTCCTATTTCGAAGGCATCGTCACTTCGATCGATGCGACTCAGCCGCCGGTGAAAGTGTTATACGATCTGCTCGGCGCAATCTGGGAATCCCGCAACGGGACCTGGCAATTCAACGCCTAGGAATAGCCCACTGCGTAGCAAAAACAAAGGCTGCGCCTTGAGACGTTGCCGGTGCTGCCGGTAAAGTGTGGTCGTGAACACTCCTTTGCGGGTCGTCTTTATGGGAAGCGGCGAAATCGGTTTGCCCACATTGCGTTGGCTGCTTCAGTCCCCGAAAGTGCATTTGGTGGGACTCGTCACCCAACCGGATAAACCGGTCGGAAGATCTCAGGCGCTGACCGCACCCGCCCCCAAACAATTGGCTGGCTCTATCGGAATTCCGGTGCTGCAACCGCCTCGTGTCCGGAAACCGGAAGCTCTAGCCGATATTGCAGCACTCCGGCCCGACTTGATTGTCGTGATGGCCTACGGCCAGATCTTACCGAAAGCGCTTTTAGAGATACCCACGATCACCTGCTTGAATCTTCATGCTTCGCTCCTTCCCCGGCATCGCGGTGCTGCGCCGATCCAATCCTCGATTCTCGCCGGGGACACCACTTCAGGAATTACCGTGATGTATATGGCGGAAGGATTGGATACCGGAGATATTCTTCTACAGAAAAGTCTATCGATCCGCCATCGTGAGACGGGCAGCAGTCTGCACGATCGTTTAGCCGCGCTCGCCCCCGAGACCCTGGAGACTGCGTTGGAAATGCTCATTCGCGAGGAAGCACCACGCCTCACACAGGTGGAAGACCAAGCAACCTATGCAGGCAAATTGGATCGAGACTCAGGATTGGTGGACTGGAGCGAATCGTGTTGGCAGATTGATCGCTTGATTCGAGCGATGAATCCGTGGCCCGGAGCTTACACATTGCTTCCGGCGGACGGATCTCCTCGCCGGTTTAAGCTGCACAGAGTCCTGCCGATGCATCGACGAATAGGCGCTCCAGGCAAAGTATTGGGTAGCACAAACCGAGGCCTAATTGTCGGGACCGGCTCCGGTAGCATTTTGCTGTTGGAAGTGCAGTTGGAAGGTAAACGCCGCATGAGTGCGCGCGAGTTTGTACGCGGGTTTCCGTTGCCGGCCGGAGTGAGTCTTGGCGTGTCGGCGTGACGGCGTGTCGGCGCCCATGATCGGTAGGGCGAAAACCGGCGCGCCACAAACGTTGTGATCTCTATTTATTGTTCGCGCCGGGTTTGAGCCGCGAGCGGCTTGCCCTGACACATGACTACGAACGAAAACTGCTCTTCCCCTCCAACACGCCGAAACGCCGTCACGCCCATACGCCGTCACGCCAACACGCCGTCACGCCGACACGCCAACACGCCGACACGCCGTCACGCAGGCAGCGGCGCGGTGTCTTCGATTTTCGCTTCGGTGCGCCGGCGGAGTCGATCCAAGTAGAGATAAATGATCGGCGTCGTGTAGAGCGTAAGCATCTGCGAAACGATCAATCCACCGATGATCGCCACACCGAGCGGCTTGCGAATTTCTGAACCATCCCCTTGTCCTATGGCTAAGGGAATTGCACCAAACATTGCCGCCAAGGTGGTCATCATGATCGGCCTGAAACGAACGATACACGCTTCATAAATCGCTTCTGCCGGAGTCAATCGGTGCTCCCGTTCAGTTTCCAACGCAAAATCGACCATCATGATCGCGTTCTTTTTTACGATCCCGATCAAGAGGATGATTCCGATAATCGAGACAATGGACAGCTCGACTTGGCAAATAAGGAGAGCTAGCAACGCACCCAGACCGGCCGAGGGCAAGGTCGACAAAATCGTGATAGGATGGATAAAGCTTTCGTAAAGAATTCCGAGCACGATGTAGACCGCGACGATCGCTGTAAGGATCAACACCGGCTCAGAAGAGAGCGAATCCTGGAACACCTGAGCAGTTCCCTGAAACCCTCCTCTGATGTCGTCCGGCATGTGAATTGCCGCAGCCGCTTTACTGATGATATCGGTTGCGTCTTTAAGTGAAGTACCTACGTCAAGGTTAAAGGAAAAGGTTACCGCTGGGAACTGACCCTGGTGATTGATCGAAGTAGGTGTATTCGTTGTCCGAAAGTGAGCAATCGCACTGAGCGGTACAACGATCCCGTGCGAACCGGTCACATAAATTTTGTCCAGGGCCGTTGGGTCCTGGAGATATTCCGGGAGAGCTTCCAAGACCACATGGAATTGGTTACGATCGGTGTACATCACCGAAACCTGCCTTTGGCCAAAAGCGCTATACAACGCGCTATCCACTTGCTGCGGCTGAATACCGAGCTGGGCTGCTTTCTTTCGGTCGACCACCACATCTGATTGCAAACCCTGTTGCTGTTGGTCAGTTGTAAGATCTTTAAGTTTCGAATTCTTTTGCAGCTCAGCCATCAGCTTCGGAACCCAGGTATTGAGCTCTTTTTGGTCGGGGCAGACCAACGAGTAGATGTATTGGCCCTTGGTAGGCCGGCCGCCGACTCTGATATCCTGAGTAGCTTGGAAAAAGCAGCCGATTCCAGGAATTCGCGAGGTTTTCGCACGGAGCCGAGCTACGACCTGGGTTGCGTTATCTTTGCGTTCACTCCGAGGTTTCAAAGTGACGAACATGCGCCCTTGGCTGACGCTGCCGCCGCCGCCACTGCCGACTGCTGAGGTTATCGATGCGACAGCTGGGTCGCGTCTAACGATCTCGGCGACCTGGTTCTGCTTCTCGACCATTGCATCGAACGAAATATCCTGGGCGCCTTCCGTGATCCCCATGATGGCGCCAGTGTCTTGCTGTGGGAAAAATCCCTTTGGCACGACGTTGTAAAGCCACACCGTTAAACAGAGCGTCGCCACCGTAACCAACAACATCAAAAAGGAGTGTTTTAAGGTCCAACGCAGCGACCGCGCGTAGAAGCCAAGCATCCCGCTGAACATCGCTTCGGTGATCCGATAAAAATGGCCACGTGGTTGGTCGCGACGCTCTTCTTTGAGCAACCGGGAACAGAGCATCGGGGTTACGGTCAGCGAGACTATTCCTGATACCAAAATAGCAACGCTCAGCGTCACGGAGAACTCATGGAATTGCCGTCCAATAATTCCCCCCATGAATAACAGCGGGATGAAAACGGCAACAAGCGAGATACTGATAGAGAGCACCGTGAACCCAATCTGTTTGGCGCCTTTAAAAGTAGCCTCAATCGGAGAAAGTCCTTGCTCAACATACCGAACAATATTTTCGATCACGACGATCGCGTCATCCACGACAAACCCCACCGAGATAGTCAGCGCCATCAGCGAAATATTGTCCAAGCTGAAATTTAACAGGTACATCGCTGCAAAGGTGCCGGCGAGCGACAAAGGAACCGCCGCACAGGCGATAAAAGTCGTGGACACTCGCCGAAGAAAGAGAAAACAAACCATGACGACCAGGGCGACACTGATCAGTAATGAAGTCTGCACATCGGCAACTGACGCGCGAATTGTTAGTGTCCGATCACTTTGGATATCGATATGAATGGCTGGCGGAAGCCAACGCTGCAGCTGAGGCAGAATTTCCTTTATGCGGTCGACCGTCTCAATGACGTTAGCGTCCGCTTGCTTCCGAATAAACAGGACGACCGCTCGCTTTGAGTTGAACCAGGCGGCTTGTAACCGGTCCTCGGTCGCGTCGATAACGCGACCGACAGCGCTCAAAGGGATGGGCACGCCGTTTTTCTCGCCAATAATCAAATTTTTGTAATCGGCGGCCGTATACAACTGGTCGTTGGCATTGACTGTGAAACTGTCGAGATCGCCCTCAATTGACCCTTTGGGCTCATCCTTGTTTTGGCCCCGCAAAACATTGCGCACACTGTCGATACTGAGCCCCATCGAGGCGAGAGCCGCGGGATCAACCTGTACCCGCACAGCGGATTTCGCCCCTCCGCCAACACCAACCTGGCTTACACCCGGTACTTGGGATATCGCCGGAACCAGCAGCTCAGTCGCGTAGTTATATATCTGAGAGAGCGGGAATGCGTCGGAAGTCAAAGCGAGAATTAACACCGGAGCATCGTTCGGATTCGCTTTGTGATAGTTGGGAGGGGTCGGCAACCCAGGGGGAAGTTCATTCTGCGCGGCATTAATAGCAGCTTGAACGTCCCGGGCAGCAGCATTGATATCCCGGGAGAGATCGAATTGGAGCGTAATCTGCGTCCCGTTCATCTGATTGACCGAGGTGATTTCGCTCACCCCGGCAATATTGGCGAAACGCCTCTCTAACGGAGCCGCCAACGAAGTGGCCGCAGTCTCCGGGTCAACCCCTGGATAGTTAGCGGAAACGTTGATGGTCGGTAAGTCAACTTGCGGTAGCGGCGCGACCGGCAGGAAACGGTAAGCAACCAAGCCAGCCAGCATCAGCCCGATCGCCAGGAGCGAGGTGGCAATTGGTCGACGAATGAATGGCTCGGAAATGCTCATAAAACTGCCAAGGACCAGCTCCTGCTGCTCCGGTTATTCGTTTGGACAAACGGAGCTCGTCCCTACCGAAAATTAGTGGATCATCGCGGGTTCGAGCTCAGCGGGTTTGGCCGGAGGCTGCTTCCGTCGCCGGCTCAGGAACTTCCCGAGCTTGTCCATATACAAATACATCACCGGGGTGGTGTAGAGCGTCAGAATTTGCGATACCAACAGCCCACCAACGATCGTTATACCGAGGGGCTTCCGCAGCTCCGCTCCGGTTCCTTCCTGAATAGCGAGAGGCAAAGCGCCTAAAAGAGCTGCCATCGTGGTCATCATGATCGGCCGAAAACGCAACAGGCACGCCTGATAAATTGACTCTTCCGGGGTCTTGCCTTCCTCGCGTTCGGCGTCGAGTGCAAAGTCGATCATCATGATCGCGTTCTTCTTTACGATACCGATCAACAAGATTATCCCGACCAACGCAATCAACGAAAAATCGATATGGAAGATCAGGAGCGCGAGCAATGCGCCAACACCGGCGGACGGAAGAGTCGATAAGATCGTGATCGGATGAATATAACTTTCATAGAGGACACCCAGGACGATGTATATCACCACGACTGCCGCAAGGATAAGGTACGGCTCTGATGCCAGCGATCGCTGGAACTCCGCCGCGGTCCCGGAAAAGCTGGTAGCGATTGTTTCGGGCATCCCGATCTTGGCTTTGGCCGCTTGAATAACTTGGACTGCTTCTCCTAGAGACTGCCCTGGCGCCAGATTGAACGAGATGGTGATGGCCGGAAATAGATTCTGATGAAGCACGGAGAGCGGCGCAATGGTAGTGCGCATAGTAGCGAAAGCCGACAGCGGAATCTGGGGGCCGCCCGTCGTAATTGCGCCGTTTGCGGTCACGGACCCGCTAGAGGAGATGTTAGCCTGGTTAATGCCGGAAGCATTGACGTAAATTTTGTCTAAAACGGACGGCGAGGTCTTAAACTTGGGCTGAGCTTCCAAGACGACCCAGAACTGGTTCAGCTGTGTAAAAATGATCGAGATCTGCCGCTGACCAAAACTGTCGTAGAGCACATTATCGATGGCATCGATTTGAACACCTAACCGGGACGCCTTCTCGCGATCGATATCTACGACTACCTGTTGCCCCTGCGATTGCTGATCGCTAGCCACGTCGCTCAAAGCCGGTGACTTCTTTAGCTCGTTCAGCAATCTCGGAGTCCACTGAGCCAACTCCTCGGCGTTGGCATCCTCCAATACATACTGATATTGCGTGCGGCTAACTCGCGTGTCGATCTGCAGATCCTGAACCGACTGCATGAAAAGGCTGATACCCTGCAAATCCTTCGTCGCCTCCCGAAGCCGCCCAATAATTTGATCGGCGCTAGCGCTCCGTTTTTCGCGAGGCTTCAAAACAATGTACAGACGGCCGGTGTTCACGGTCGCATTGACGGTTCCGGCGCCGACAAATGCCGCGACATTCTGGACATCGGGATCCTTAAGAACGATGTCGGAAACTTCGTGCTGCTTCTCCAACATCGCCTTAAATGAGATGTTCTCGGCAGCGTCGGTCACTCCGATTATTTCGCCAGTATCTTGCTGCGGCAGCAAACCTTTGGGCACGACAAGATAGAGGTAAATCGTCGCAACCAGCGTGACGATTGCCACAATGAGCGTAAACAAACGATTCCGCAAAACCCACTTCAGTCCGCTCTCGTAAAAGCGCAGCATCCCGTCGAACATCCGTTCACTCAGCTGGTAGAGCTTGCCGCGTTTCTTGTGATCGATCGGTTTGAGAAATTTCGCGCACATCATTGGCGTCAGCGTGAGCGATACCAGAGCCGAAACAATGACTGCCACGCTAAGCGTGATGGCAAACTCCCGGAAAAGCCGGCCGACGATGCCGGTCATAAAGAGCAACGGAATGAATACGGCAATGAGAGAGATGCTCAGCGAAATGACGGTAAATCCGATTTGCCGCGCACCTTTTAAGGCAGCTAAGAGCGGTTCCTCACCAGCCTCAATGTAGCGGAAAATGTTCTCGATCATCACGATAGCGTCATCGACCACAAACCCGGTCGAGATGGTAAGAGCCATCAAAGAGAGGTTATTCAGGCTGAATCCAGCC
The DNA here is from genome assembly GCA_963837955.1 of uncultured Verrucomicrobiae bacterium. Taxonomy (GTDB): domain Bacteria; phylum Verrucomicrobiota; class Verrucomicrobiia; order Chthoniobacterales; family JAFAMB01; genus DASTDH01. The sequence goes on from CAWIPH010000001.1 coordinate 249,317, forward strand.
AGGTACATAACCCCGAACGTGCCGATGAGAGAGAGAGGCAGGGCAACGCTCGGAATAATGGTCGCCCAAAGCCGCCGCAGAAAAATGAAAATCACCAGGATGACTAACGCCACTGTCAAAATGAGCGTGAATTGCACATCCCGTACGGAGGCTCGGATGGTTTCCGTCCGGTCCGTCAAGATCGAGACATGAACTGTTGGAGGAAGCGACGCCGTTAACGTAGGAAGGAGTTTTTTGATACGATCGACAGTCTGGATGATGTTTGCCCCTGGCTGCCTTTGTACGTCGACTAACACGGCCGGGGTCGAGCCAACCCACGCAGCCAACTGATCATCTTCCACCCCATCGACCACGTCCGCTACATCGCTCAAATGAACAGCGGCTCCATTCTTGTACGCGATGATCAATGGACGGTATTGGTCGGCAGTAAGTAATTGATCGTTAGACCCGATCATGTAGGACTGCCGTGCTCCATTAAAGCTCCCTTTCGGCGCGTCCACATTGGCTTGGGTTATGACGTTCCGCAGATCTTCCGGGCCCATGTTGAGTCCCGCGAGGGCAGTCGGATTGAATTGGATCCGGACGGCTGGCTTCTGATTCCCTTCAATTGTTACGAGTCCGACACCGGCGACTTGACTCAGCTTCTCCGCGAGGAGCGTGTCGGCATAATCATTTACCTTAGCGATAGGCAATGTTTCCGACGTGATTGCCAGTGTGAGAATCGGCGTATCAGCCGGGTTAACCTTATTGTAGACAGGAAGGTTTGGTAGATCGTTCGGGAGATAACCTCTGGCTACATTGATCGCGGCCTGAACGTCCTGGGCTGCGACATCGATGTCGCGATTCAAATCAAATTGCAATGTGATCGTACTGACCCCAAACGAGCTTGTTGAGGTCATCGAAGTCAGGCCACTGATTTGATCAAATTGCGATTCGAGCGGAGTCGTCACCGCCGACGTCATCACCTGCGGACTTGCCCCGGGATAACGGGTAACTACCTGGATGGTAGGAAAGTCGACCGTAGGCAGCGACGATATCGGGAGCAATGAGTATCCAAGGAGACCCAGCAGGATGACGCCCGCCATGAGTAGCGAAGTCGCTATTGGCCGCCTGATGAAGGGTTCCGAAACGTTCATAGTAGGATGGTAGGACGAGCTCCCGCTCGTCCGAAGCGGACCAGCAAGAGTTGGTCCCTACCGAAAATTACTTAACCACCGCTAGTACTTCCTTGGGGTTGTGAAGGTGGCGTTTCGTCTGAAGCAGCGGTCTTTTGATCTCGCTGGCGATTCCGGACGGGGCTATTCGATTCACTAATCCGCTGCGGCGATTTTCCGGGAGTCGTTAAAATGACCTTCGAACCCGGCTGGAGCTTATACTGCCCATCCACCACAACCTGTTCCCCTTCTTGGAGGCCGTCGTCGATCAGCGCTAGGCCGTTATCGACTTGATTGACGGTGAGGGGTCGCATCTCGACCGTCTGATCCGGTTTAATGACATAGGCAAACGCTCCATTCGGTCCGCGTTGAACCACCGAAGCAGGTACGACTAGCCCATCTTTACGCGTCGTCACCAAAAGCCGCGAATTGACGAATTGACCTGGCCAAAGCTTCAGATCCTCGTTAGCAAAAGTTGCCTTTAACAGAATCGTGCCAGTCGTTTGGTCAATCTGGTTATTGACCACCGCCAGCACTCCTTCGCTCAGAGGTTTGCTGTAATCGCGATCCACGGCAAACACTTTCAGCTGTCCCTTAGCCGCCTCTTCGTTGACTTGAGTAAGTTCTTGCTGCGGAAGCGTGAAGACCACCGAAATCGGCTTGAGCTGAGTTATAGTCACAATGCCGTTCGAGTCAGATGCGTGCACGATGTTGCCGACATCGACCTGGCGAACGCCAGTTCGGCCATCGATTGGCGACGTTACTTTAGTGTAGTCCAGATTTACTTTGGCACTCTCGATGTTCGCCTCATCCGCCTTCACCAGAGCTTGGAACTGCTCGACTTGGAATTTGGCAGTGTCGTAGGTCTGGTGGTCGAGCACGTTCTTAGCGATCAGGTCGGCGTCTCGCTGGAATACGACCTGCGCATTGTCGAGCTGTGCTTGATCCTGGGCTCGTTTGGCTAGCGCCTGATCATAGACTGCCTGATAAGGCGCAGAATCAATCACGGCCAAGAGATCTCCGGTCTTCACATCCTGCCCTTCCTTGAAGGCAATCTGCTTTATTTGACCGTCCACCCGGACTCGGACCGTCACCGTGTTGTATGCTTGAACGGTGCCGATACCATTGAGAAAAATGGGCACATCCTGCTTCTTCACCGTTCCAGCAACTATCGGAACCGGCGCCCCGGCTCCCGCGCCTGGGCCGCCCGGGTGGCCATTCGAAGGATGTTGCGCGCTTTTACCCTGCCCATCCGTTTGCGAGGTGTCCTGAGAAGGAGAATCGGCTGGCGGTCGATGCAGGTACCACCAAACGCCAGTGGTTCCAGCAAGAAACACCAAAAGAATGATCCAGCGGAACCTGCGCATAATTATTATTTCCAAAATCGCGCTGACATCTGTATACGCGAGGGCTGCGACCCAGGATAGTACACCGTTTTTCGCCCACCTGATAACACGGAAGGAACCAATTCCGAGATCGTCCGTGCGGATCGCTTCCGTTTTCGTGCAAAATTCATGAGCTTTTCCCAATTCGGTTTCATCGTTTCCTCCCTCAACGCATCGGAGCGAGATTTTTGCCTTTGCAGGCGCACCTTCTGTGCCCGCTTAGAGAATGATCGCGCGGCCATTGAATTTCTCATGCATACATGAGACGCACCCCGCCTCCGGGGTCCCGCCCGTTTTCCGTCAACGGTCGGATGAGACACGTGGGCGGCTACCAACAATGGCCGAAGGTATTCCCGATCGCTATCTATAGGACCGACAGCTCCATCGTGGTGGTTGGTTTTGTCAGCCGTCAGCGGCTCCGCGATGCCATTGATGATCTGGACGGGCCCGGCGCTGTGGGATAATCCCCGCTATTGTCCCCGACTCGCGCGTGACTCCGCCGGGGTTTCTACTGTTTCTTCGGCGTCTCGTTCCACCGGGGCCGATCCATGAGAAGCAAACACTCGTTGTTGGCGAATGAGGTCACCGATTTTAGCGGAAAATCATTTATTCCCTGCGGAAGTCCGACGACGAGCGTCGCCCAATCGCTATACTCGCCGAGCACGATATCCGACAAAAATTTCAAGTCGCGAGAAATAGGCGTTAGATAAAGGCCGACCACCGGCCCTCCTAAAGACTCGAAATCGTGATACTCGTAAAATTGTTTTCGCCGTTGGGGAAGCCAGAGGGATTTGCGGTCCGAATACCAGGCAATCGCCCAGGGCATATCGGAGGCGACAATCTCATCGGACTTCGTCCACGTCCCAATCAGCTGCATCACAGCTGGAGCATAGGGAGGGAACTGCATCGGCGGTACGTTGGAAAAAATTCCGAATCCAAAGAGAGCTGGCAATCCGGTAATCAGAAAAAAACCGGCATAAATAACATACCGGAAAAGGTGCTGCTCAAGCCCTAGTCGATAGAAAAATACGAGGATCATCGCGAATCCGTAGATGGCCAGAGCGGGACCGAGAAGTATCAATATCTGGTTAGGCCCGATCGCCTGCCCGTTTGTACCGATCGAAATAGAGCCGGCAAACGCACCCAGCAACAGGAGAAATATCAGCCACTTAAAGGTGTTAGTCTCCTGTCGCTTAAATGGGTGAAAGAGGGCAGCAAAAAAGAAGGGAGCAACAGCTATTCCGCCGAGCAAGATGTAAAGCGAGCCTAGCTGCTCCTTAAAGTTGATGATCATCCGGCCACGAAACGCGGGAGGAGTTACCTCAGACAGGTCGGGATCACTCTGGCGCATCCAACCGGTTTCGGTGTGGACTACATGATCGAGCAGCGCGAACGGGCTGATGCCAAACGGCGTTTTGGAGACATGCAGATCCCGCACTATCCAAGTGGAAAATAGGGCTAAGCAAAGCAGGCCGGGCAAGAGCGCACCGAGGGGTCGAGGACGAAAGTACCCCCAACAAAACACTAACGCCGCCCCAGAAATCCAAAGAGTGATCGGATGACACAAGGCCATGGCACCTTGAAATAGTCCAAGCAGTGCCAGCCAAAGATAAGGGTTCCGCGCGTCCACCCGAGCGATGATCGCTTTGACCAGGCACCACAGCGAACAGCTCGTCAGAAACAGTAGAAACATCTGGGGCAAACCGGAAAGCGAAAATTGCCAGAATTGATCCGCCACTAACGTGATCCCGGTTGCCAGCCACGCCACCTTGGTATCGAACAACAATCGAGCAACGTGGAAGTTGACGAACAAGGCGCACAAGAAGAAAAGGGCAGAGACACCGGCAATCAAACGGTCACCTCGGTAGACTTGCTCTCCAGCGTCTACTTTTTGATCGAGTTGTGAGGCTAGCAGATAGAGTGCGCCGGCGTTCACTATCGGGTTTAATGGTGCGTGGTAGAGGTCGGGAACATTTGCCGCTGGCAACTGGCCAAAGGTCTGCTGCAGAACATGCGCTTCCAAAGGGCGGATGTTTTTCGTACTGAATCCATTGCCGCGCGCTATCTCGCGCGCTATTTGAGCCTGATCCATCCCGGTTGGAGTCGATAGGCCGCGAAACTGAAGAAAGAGATAGGCAAGACCCAGAGCGATGGCGGCCACTAACAAGAGTACTACTCGAAAAAAACCTGCTATCCTTCCCTGCTCGAGGGAATGGACGAAGCCTTGCACATTCATCTCTTCTTTAGCGCTCTTTTTCGGAAATGTTCAACTCTCTAAGCCGGCGGTGCAGCGTTCGACGACTAATACCAAGTTTTTTTGCCGCCTCTGTACGGTTTCCACCCGTCTCGTCGAGCGCCCGCATAATGAGCCGCATCTCCTGGTCATGTAAATTCATTTGTCCGGCTTTTTCTGGCCCTTCTCCAAATTTGGCTCCGGCATTCTGGACAATAGTTAAAGGAAGATCCTGTAACGTGATTTCGGAGCCAGACGCTAGCGTGACACCGGAATCGATCGCACCCTTGAGCTCTCGCACGTTACCCGGCCAATCATATCGGAGCAGGCATTCCATCGCACTCGGATCGAGGGGGCGAAACGGCTTACCGTCCCGCTGACTGATCTCTTTCAGAAAAGCATTCGCAAGAAGCGGTATGTCCTCTTTGCGTTCCCGCAATGGGGGAACCCGAATCTCGATCACATTGAGACGATAAAAGAGATCTTCCCGGAATTTGCCTTCGCTGACCAATGCCCGCAGATCGCGATTGGTAGCCGCGATCAGACGAAAGTCCGCTTGGATCGTTTGATTACCGCCGACCCGCTCGAACAAGCCAGGGTCCAATGCCCGCAGCAACTTCACCTGAACGTTGCTGTCGATCTCCCCGATTTCATCCACAAAAAGGGTTCCACCAGCCGCTTGCTCCATTCGACCAATTCTCCTTTCCGACGCACCGGTGAACGAGCCCCGCTCGTGTCCGAAGAGTTCGCTTTCAATGAGTTGCGGTGAAAAAGCCGCGCAATTGAAGGCAACGAATCGGTTCTTGGCCCGACTACTCAAATGATGGATTGCGTGGGCAATCAATTCTTTGCCCGTGCCACTCTCGCCCGCGATCAATACGGTGGCGCGGCTGGGAGCCACCTGCCGGATCGTATCGTAGACCCGTTGCATGACGAGCGACTCGCCAATCAGATTTTCTAGTCCATAGCGATCGTCTACCTGCTGACGCAATTGCACGTTTTCCTCTGCCAGCTTCCGGCTCTGGATCGCCCGAGTGATTTTGATCGCCAGCTCGTCGAGGTTGATCGGCTTGGTCACGAAGTCGTATGCCCCACGCTTCATCGCATCCACCGCTGTCGCGATCGAACCGTAGGCCGTCATCAGCATACAAATCGGTGCGCGAGGACCCTGCCGAATCTTGGCGATTAAACTAAGGCCATCCTCGTCCCCCAACCGCAGATCGGTTAAAACCAGATCAATCCGGTCGGCTGCAATGACGCTGAGCGCTTCGTCGGTGTTGCTCGCAGTGTAAACGTCAAAATCCTCTTCGAGCGATTGTCGCAACCCGTCGCGAGTATGTTTCTCGTCGTCAACAATCAGAATCGTGCCCTGCATGGATGGACTGGCCTGGACCCACAATGCCATCTATCAGCACAGATTCCAAGAGCAGGTGTGCCAAGTCGGCGCAGTCAATGCGGTGCGAGGGAAAGAGGATCGGAGAGCGGAGTACTCCATTGCTCCTCGTCCAAACCTTTAACCTCCAGGGTTGGGAGCTGGCTCGCCCTCGGGATTCATGGCAGCTTCATTGCGGTCGCTCAGAAGTCGCGTCCGCTTATCCCCATAAGGAAGGTGGATTGTCACCCTAACTCCTTTCCCTTCGTTGCTCTCGATCTCCACTTCTCCCCCATGTTCCCGAACAATTCGGCGCACAATCAGCAGACCCAAACCGCTGCCAGACGACTTGGTCGTGAAGTAAGGCTGGAAAAGCTTGCTCATGTTTTCGGACGAAAGACCGCCGCCCGTATCGACAAAGGCGATGGAGACGAAGTTATCATCACGCCAGGAACGAATATGAAGGATGCCTCCCTTCTTCATAGCCTGAAACGCGTTTTTGATCACATTGTAGAAGGCCTGTTTCATTTGGTCGCGGTCGACCTCCACAGGGGGCAACCCGATAGCCAGATCGGTTTCTACCAGGATATCGCGATCTTCCATTTCTCTGCGCAGGAAGGCGACAGATTCTTCCACGATTTCATTCAGATCATACGACTCGAAGGAGGGGGTCGTCGGGCGAATCGCTTGCAAGAATTGATGGATAATCGAGTCAAGACGTTGAATCTCAGCGCCTGTTACTCTCAAAAGTTCCTCGATCGAATCCCTGACCGGTTCCGGCACGCGCTTTAGTTTCCGCTGGATTAACTGCAAGTGAATATTCAGGGAGTTGAGAGGATTTCCAATCTCATGAGCAACGCCGGCAGCTAGCATGGTCAGGGCCGAGAGTTTTTCGCTCTCGATAGTGCGTTCTGTACTCCGGCGATCTTCGGTGATATCCCGAAGAATCACCGCGAAAGCGACGAGATCCTGCATCACGGCAGCCGATTCGGGGACGGCTTTATCCAGATGCAAAGGAGCAACGTAAAAATTAAGAAACCGATGTCGGGGATAAAACAACTCAATGTCGCGGCTAACAGTGCCTTCGCTTGAACGCAAAGAGGTCCAACTCAAGCCACGCAAGAAATCATCGATCGGTTTTCCTCGAGTTTCTTCCGGCTCAACCCCAAACAGGTGACCGGCAGCGGCGTTGAAGAACTGGATCTTACCCTGCACATCCGTGACAATGACTCCCTCCTGAAGAGCGTCGAATATTCGCTCGAGAAACCCTTTCTCTTGAGCCAACCGGATAAGATAGTTCTGCACTTCCTCCGGTTGAACCCGGCGAATTCGCTCGATTAACTTGTCCAAAAATCCTGACTTCATTAGAACAAGCTCAGGCTCGAAATTTTCTTCAGGGCCCCGCGATAAGTGCTGGGTGGAAGTGTCAATGCATCGGGGGCAATCGATTCATCAGGCCGCCACGTTTCGACGGGAAGTGAAGGCAAAAATTGAGTGGATGCCACTTCTAATTCACCAGAAAACGCACTGCTCTTAATCCTGATATTTTCAACCTGGTAATCGCTCTGCCGCACCAATGCCTCCACCACAAACATGTCTTTTAGACCCTTTATCAATTGCGGGTCGATCCGAAATTCAAGTTTCCAGGCTGGCTGACCCGATTGATCGGTGGCCGACTCGTAACGGAGGATCTGAAACAAAGCCGGCAAGAGAACGATCTGTTGATCCCGGAACGGCAGCCGGAAATCGGGAATTGCCTGCTTGGAATCAGTCGAACGGACACCAGAGAGCAGTTGCTCACCCAAATCCTTTGGATACACCCACACGCTTTGACCATCCCGGCACAAGATGACCCGCTGGTTTTGATCATTGGTTTCGACGCGCAATTTGTCGGGAAACTGGAAACTGATTCGCATCGGGCGATTCAACAAGAGCGGAGCAAGTTGCGCACATTGGCGAATCGTAACATCGGCCAGAAGCGCTTTATTCGAAGCCTTAGAATAGAAAAGCGCCCCGTAAGGTTGAAGCAATTTTGCCAGCACGTCGTATTTGTTTTGCGCTAGGCTAGCGCGTGGCCCAAACAGAAAAACCGCGATGGCAAAGACGCTCATCCACCGTGAAATGCTTGGCATGATCAAAAGAGTACGAAGAAGTACGAAAGAATTTGTGAGTTCGGGCGTTCGACGGTTATAGAATGATGAAACTTAATCTAGGAAATCTATTCGGCCAGTGCGCTTCGAGGTAACGGAACGCCGAATTCCTGCACCCTTACCGCGAGTAATGAATTTAAACTCTTGTATAAAGCGGTTGGCTCTTTCCGTATTTCCCAGTATCCTTGCCCGAAAGATCGCTTAAGGAGCTGTGTTGGCACCAATTGTGTTGCTTGCTGCCCCGTCCGGTGGCTTAATTTACGCTTTCACGGAAGCAACTTTCGAAGGAAAACTCGTCCTTCTGGCTCTCTTCGTCGCCTCGATCTTCAGTTGGTCCGTGATGGTGACCAAGATGCGAGTAGTTCGGCTCTCCCGCAAGAAGAACGACCAGTTCCTTCAGCGGTTCCGGTCGGAACGGCAGCCGCTGCGAATTTACGAGTCCAAAGTCCGGTTCGATGGTTCTCCGCTGTACGCCATTTACCGAGCTGGATGTCGTGAGCTCACATTTCATCTGATGGGCGCAAGCGAAGTGGACGACACTTTCTGGGCAAGACTTGAGATCGCAGAGCGGATCACTCCGGCGCAGATGCGAGTCGTGACGACTTCGATGGAGCGAGCCGTCGGCGAATCCGCGCTTCGGTTGGAGGCGCAGATGATCCTGTTGGCCACCGCCGTGAGCGGTGCTCCCTTTTTGGGCCTGCTAGGTACCGTTTGGGGCGTCATGGATACCTTTTCCGGTGTCGCGATTGCGGGTTCGGCAAACTTGGCTGCAATGGCTCCAGGTGTCTCTGGCGCGCTCATCACCACCGTCACGGGCCTGCTTGTCGCCATTCCCGCAATGTTCGGTTACAACTTTCTCGTCACCAGCATTCGGTCGCTTATTGTGCAAAACGACAACTTCGCCGCGGAACTTGCCTCCGAGTTTGAGCATAAATATGTGAACCACGGAGTTCGGCCCGCCTTTGTTACGAAATAGAATACACTGCGATGCGACGTTTTTCAGATCGGCCGACCCTGCAAACGCTTACTGAGATCAACGTTACGCCGCTGCTCGATCTCGCATTCGTTCTACTCATCATTTTCATTATCACGACGCCGCTCATGGAAAAGAGCGTGAATCTTGAGGTTCCAACCAGCGGAGCAGCGGATCAATCGGTCGATCATTCCGAGGTTCAGACCATTGGTATGGATAGAGATAACGTGATCACTTTGAACGACGAAATCGTGGATCTACCGACGCTGGAAACGAGGTTGATCTCCATCCGGGCAGAAAAACCGGAAGCGCCGGTGATTGTTCGACCGGACAAATCCCTCAGCGTGCAACAGTTGGTCAGCGTCATGGACGTGTTGCAGCGGGCGAAGATTTCGAAAGTGGGCGTAGCGACTCGTTCCGAGCGACCCGAATGACGGAGGACGATGATCGCCGGCCGACCGAGCACGGCGGATTCCGCCTAAACTTTGCACTGATCGCCGCGCTTCATTTGGTTGTCCTGGGAGCCATTCTGCTTCTCGCCATTTTCCCCTCCCGAAAAAAGGAGGAAAACGTAGTCTGGATGAACCCGGGATCCTTTGCGTCCGGTAGTCCAGCAGTCGATTCAGCCCAAGCAGGTGGCAGCCCAGACAACGCCGCCGGTCAGAAAGAAAATTTGCCGCAGCCCGAGTCGACCCCCTCGCCACCGCCAGCGGTAACCTCGACACCTCCTCCGGTTGTGCCGGAGCCAACCGTTGAGATACCGAAGAACACTCCCACTCCAAAACCGACGGTTCAGGTCACACCCTCTGCGCCGCCGAATCTAATAACTCCGAAACCCACGCCGACACCGACCGCTAGACCGACGCAGTCCGCTACGCCGAAACCAACCGCAACTTCTACTCCTAAACCAACACCTAAGCCGACTCCAAAGCCCACGCCTAAACCGACGCCAAAGCCGACCGCCAAACCGTCAGCAAAGCCGACCACGGAACAAAGCAGTACACCCAAACCGAAGGGAAGCGAAAGTCCGGAGCACAAATCGCCGACCAGCCCGAAGAAGGACGAGCAAAAGACAGCAAAAAATGAGAGCACCCCTTCTGCAACACCTCACAAGCCGGAAAATGAGGGAGGCCCGAACAAGGGATCAAAGACCAGTCCGCCGAATGGCACGAATGGCAACGGCAACGGCTCAGCTCCGGGCGACGGTGAAGCAAATTTCGGTCTGTACGCCGAGATCATCAAAAACCGATTCGATGGAGCTTGGAATCAGCCACACGGTCAAATCCCGGCAGGAAGTGCTCTCGTGGTGACGGTTCATCTCAAGATTGAGCCGGATGGCGCAGTGACGGACTTCTCGATTGTGGAAGGGTCCGGCAATTCCGTGGTGGACGAGACCGTCAAAGAAGCAGGACACAAAATCACGCGACTACCGCCGCCCCCCGGCGGCAATACGTTTGCCCCGACCATCCGATTTGAGCTTCGGAATGAGTAAATTTTCTGCATTTTTGGGTGTGAAGACACGTCTACTGCTGAGGATCCACGGCTCCCATTCCGTTTGCTTCTTTCGATCGCATTTGATTAGTTAACGCCACAAAACCATGCCCGACGCCGAGAACTACCAGCACTATCAAGTACTCCGGCGGGAGGATGGCTCTCTATGGGAGCTGGGCCGAGGGGCGATGGGTATCACCTACAAGGCATTCGATACCAACCTTCGGTGCACAGTCGCGCTCAAGGTTATTAATAATACCTACCTCGACAGCGAGGTAGCTCGCCAGCGGTTCCTGCGTGAAGCCCGCGCCGCCGCTGCGCTGCGCCACCAGAACGTAGCCTCGGTGTTCCATCTCGGAACGGACCACGACAGCTACTTCTACGCGATGGAGTTCATCGACGGCCAAACCGTGGACGCCTACATGGCTGAAAAGGGGCATATCGAACCGATCGAGGCACTCCGAATCTGTCTACAGGTGACCCGGGCATTAGCGGCCGCGGCTCGACAGCAACTGGTACATCGCGATTTGAAGCCCGCGAATCTGATGCTGGTCGACGAAGATGGCGAGAAGATCGTCAAAGTGATTGATTTCGGGCTGGCCAAAAGCGCGAAACGAGAAGGAGAAGATTCTGGAACCCTCACGATCGCTGGGGGGTTCGTCGGCACACCGCATTTCGCTAGTCCGGAGCAGCTGGAGGAGCGAGACATCGACATCCGGTCAGACATCTATTCTCTCGGGGCAACGCTCTACTACATGCTGACAGGCCGTCCCCCTTACTCTGGTTCTGTGGCTCAGATCATGAGCCAACATCTTTACAAACCGATCCCGACCGAACCACTGGCTGATGTTCCGCCCTGCGTCACTGCGCTGATCCAAATGATGATGCAGAAAGATCGCGATAAGCGCCCGCAAACGCCCGCGGAACTGCGTCGAGAAATTGTCAGTTGCATGGAGCAGCTGCAAGGCTCAGGCAGCACAACGATACCAAGTGAAGCGGCCTCTGGAGCTGCTTCCGCCGTCGAAGCACCGGTAGAAAAAACGGTTATCGCAGATGTAGAAACGACACCAGACGAGCCCCTGACTCGGGAAGCGGTCTTAGGTCGACGTTACCAGCTGATTCGGGAGTTGGACGAAGTTCCCCAAGGCCGCAAATTCTTGGCTTACGATCTGCGACAGAGCCGCCAAGTCACTCTCCTGATTTTTAGTGCCGGATTCTTAGCCGACAAAGCGCGGTTCACGTCGTTGGAAGAAGAAGTAAATCGGCTCCAGGCGGCTAATCACGCGTCCTTGCGTCAGGTCTATTCTCTAGAGAGTACCGCGCATCATTCTTTTCTGGTTCAGGAATGGGTTGTTGGTCCGACCCTGCTGGACGTTCTGCGAGCCAGGAGCGCACTGAGTGGACCGGAGGTCGTCAGATTACTCAACCAGCTGGCGCCATTGGCAGATCACGCGACGCAGAAAAACCTGCAGACGGTGGATATTACGCTGAGCGGCGTCCAATTGACCCATCCGGGTCTGATCCAAGCGGCCATTTCAACTCAACTTTTGCAGAAGCCCCTTTCCGGCTGGGGAGGACTGACTGTTAAGGTCGCTGCGCTAGATTTTTCCTCGTCGGGTCAATCTGCCGATCAGGCGACGTGGGCCGGCTCGGCGACCCTGGTTCAAGGTGCTGGTACTGGCGGCGGTCCCCGGGGAAGCTATCTGCGGTTGCTAAGTCTGCTGGCATACGAGCTCCTTGGGGGACAACGTAGCGTGGTGGAAACGACCGGACGCATTAGTCCGGTGGCCAGCCTGACCGAAGGAGGCAATGTCGTAGTCCGCCGAGGTATTACCGACGATTACCCGGGAGCGGCCGCTATGCTGGTGGAACTCCGCGAAATCGTCGGCGGTGCGGAACCGACAGTTGCTCCGATCGCAGCAGCAGCGCCAGAACCGGACTACGAGCCGGAACCAGACCTATCGCACAGCACCTCTGGAGGCGGGATCACCTCCGTACCCATACCGGTCAGTCGGCCGATTATCCCCGCTGTCGCGGATCAAACGAGTGTTCCACCGCCCTTGCCTTCCACCGAGCCTCGACCGGGTGAGACCGTCGCTCCAGATACTCCCCGTCGTCGGGTTTCGACCGTTGGAGTCATCCTGGCCGGAGCGCTCGCCCTTCTGTTGATCGGGGTACTTGCGCTGGGAGGCTTTCTAGTCTTGCGCTTCTCCGGGCAAGGTCAGGCGACTCCGACGCCCACACCGATCGTCAAAGTAACGCCAAAATCAACACCGATCGTCCAAGCTACACCCACACCGAGACCAACCAGCAGCACACTCTCAACCCCTTCACCTAAGCCAACAGCAATAGTTGAAAGCACGCCTACGGCGACCCCGCCTCCGACCGCCGCCCCATCACCGGTGGAAACTCGGGAAGCAATTCTGCAGCGACAACTCGATTCCACCGCTGAGTTGGTAAAGAACGGAGATTGGGCTTCCGCAATGAAGCGCTACATCGAACTGGCTAACCAATACCCAGATGTGAATGCGCCCCGAGAAAAGCTCGAAAACCTGGTCGCCGAAGTACGATCGAGCAAAAAGATTGGCACAGCGAATATCCAGGAATACCAATCTAACCTTGAGCAGGCGGCGGACCTAGGCAGCATCCAAGCGATGTTGCTCTTAGGCGAGAACATGCGTCAGAACGATCAGGAATATGCCCTGCGTTGGTTTGAGGCTGCAGCAGCCAAGGGCAACGATCACGCCAAGGTTCAGGCAGGGTTGGTGTTATCGAATCGACGTGGAGACGGCGATGCGGCCCGCGCCTTTGAATATTTCAAGTCGGCTGCAGACAATGGCAATAGCGAGGGAAAATTCTGCGCTGGCGAATGTTACTATCTCGGAAAGGGAACCACCGTTGATATTCCGAAGGCGCTCGCGCTGTTACAAGAAGCTGCGGCGATGCATGAACCTCGGGCGATGGATTTACTCGGCACCCATTTCCGGCGAGCGAAAGATTTCCAAAAAGCCAGAGCTTACTTCGAGGAAGCCACGCAACTTGGCTTCATCCGGTCGATGGTGAACCTGGGTGTACTGTATCTGCAGGGAGAAGGAGTAACCCAAAACTATCAGACCGCAGTCAGTCTGTTTAAGAAAGGAGCCGAACGCTCCGACAGTTATGGCATGTTTTTCTATGCTGAATGTCTCGCCGAGGGTAAAGGCGTAACGAAAGATTTTGCCGCAGCAAGCGAGTGGGCAAAAAAGGCGGCCCAAGCGGGCAATCCCCTCGCAGTCCAATGGTGCAAGGCGAAGAATATCAGTTATCAATGAGGCGCGCGGGCGTTCGCGGAGTTCCGCAGCCCCATGAGTCCATGGGTCTTATGGGTCCCATGAGACCTATGAGTCCCATGAGCCGCTTACCCCCGTCCTTGCCTACAAAAGCCGCCTAAATCCGTTCTTGTACGCTTTGGGCGAGCCCATTAACCTCAGGACCCTATCTTTTATGATGAACGGAAGTTTGATTAAGACCGTCGCGATGCTCTTGGTGTTGGGCCTCGCCGTTACCGGGTGTGAAAATATGTCGCCGGAAACGACCGGCGTAGTCGCCGGTGTTCTCGCTGGAACCGCGGCCGGCGGAATCGCCAAAGCAGCAGGTGCCAGCAATTCTACTGCAGTGGCTGTTGGCCTGGGCACTGGAGCAGCCGTTGGCGTTATGGCCTATGTGATTGCGAAACATGAGGCGACCGAAAGACAGCGGCGGATCGCAGAAGAGCGAGCGCGCTTGGCCTATCAAAAAATGTCAGCCGAACGTCGGACCGAAGTAAAGAAACACCGGTACATAGCCGTGGCGACCTCTCGGGAAAAGAATTCCACCGGCGCAAAAAGCGTGATGGTCTACGACACGCAGACCGAACAAGTTGTCGGTAACAACGTCTATGACGTGAAGAGCCCGCCGAAAGATGGTCAGGTATCAAAGTTTGATACCTACTCCGCTGAGTACGTTGGTACCGGAGGGTAAAACTCGAGAGCCGGAAGACAGAATACTACGGTAGGGCGAAAACCTCGGCGCGCTGGGAACGTTGCAGTACTGTTTCGTAATTCGCGCCGGGTTTGAGCCGTCTCCTGGGTCAATATTGCGAACAGGCGAACCAACCCCTGGGCTAGGCCGCAAACGGCTCAAGCCAATCCGGCGCCTGCCGGATTAGGCGTTTCGCCCTAGCAATGGGGTGGGTCGTGCGCCGCGGATCGCGAGGACGCGATCCCTCCCCGCCGATCGGTAGGGCGAAAACCTCGGCGCGCTGGGAACGTTGCAGCACTGTTTCGCAATTCGCGCCGGGTTTGAGCCGTCTCCTGGGTCGATATTGCGAACAGGCGAAAGCAACCCCTGGGGTAGACCGCATACGGCTCAAGCCAATCCGGCGCCTGCCGGATTAGGCGTTCGCCCTACCAATCTGGGGTGGGTCGTGCGCCGCGGATCCCGAGGACGCGATCCTCCCCGCCGATCGGTAGGGCGAAAACCTCGGCGCGCTGGGAACGTTGCAGTACCGTTTCGTAATTCGCGCCGGGTTTGAGCCGTCTCCTGGGTCGATATTGCGAACAGGCGAAACCAACCCCTGGGGTAGGCCGCAAACGGCTCAAGCCAATCCGGCGCCTGCCGGATTAGGCATTTCGCCCTACCAATCTGGGGTGGTAGTCACCCGCCCCCTGACGGTATTCCGTATTCCACTCGCTAGCATATCGCTCCAAACCGCGGAGATTGGAGCTATGCGATTTCAGGAGCGATCTTTTGATGAGAGCGGCCATCGTTTCACCGAGCTGGTCGATCAAGCAAGCGGTTTTCGCATTTTGGCCGATCATGCGGGAGCCGAACTGACTAGCATCGCCCGCAAAAACCCGAGCGGCGAGCCGTACGGTTATCTTTACCGCGATGGTGATTTTTCGGCACCGCCGGACGGGTGGAAAAATCATGCCACCGTCATGGGATACTATATCCATCGCTTGCTTGGGGAACGTTCGCTCTACGAGGGCGACGAAATTCGCGGCGGAAACCACAGTTTTCTACGAACCAAGCAATTTGCCGATCCAGAAATCGTTCTGAACGACCGCGCCACGATGCGGTTTCACTTGCCCAGCAGCCAAATCGAAAAGTCCGAGTATCCGAGGAAAGTGGATTTCTGGCTCGACTACAGCTTGGCAGAGAATCATCTCGAGGTTCGGTTTACGTTCAAAAACTTAGAGGCCGATCGCCCGGCACATCTTAGCTTCGGATTGCATCCTGGGTTCGCGGTGAGTTCGATCGAAAATGCCCGAGTAATCCTCCCTCGGGGGAAATATCGCCGCTATCTCGCCCCTGGAAATTTTCTCAGCGGCGAAACAGTGGAGTTTGCCTCACCCGGTGGCACGATGTCCTTTCGGCCTTTTGAGCTTCCCGACTCTTTTCTGATCGAGCCATTGGATTGGGATGAATCCATCGTCCGCCTGCACGATTACGCCACAAATCGTGAGGTTGAGGTGGATCTAGCTGAAACGCCGTTCTTTACAATCTGGAGCGATCTTCATCCCTTCATCTGTATCGAGCCATGTTGGGGTTTGCCAGATCATCACCAGCAAGAGCCCTTCGAGCAGAAGATCGGTATTCAAGTGGTGCCGCCCCAGGGCACTTTCACCCGGAGCTGCAGCTTTCGATTTCACTAGCAGTAGTCGAAAGCCTGGTGTAGCCCGAATCTTTTAGAGATACCGAACAACTTGGGCCGGAAAAATCGGTTTATTAATTCGCCCGCATGAATCTCGTCCAGAATCTCCGCCATCGAGCAGAGTTGCAGCCCGGAGTCCCGGCGATCGTAGATAGGACCGTGCGAGGGGACCGGGTGCTCAGCTTCGTGGCCTTCAATCGATCGGTCGATTTTCTCGCGCTCCGGCTGCGTGAAGAAGGAGTTGAAGCAGGGCATACGGTACTTTTAGCGCTGGATCCGGGTCAGGAGTTCTATCTCTTTGCCCTCGCTCTGCTGCAGATTGGCGCCATTCCAGTTGTTTGTAAGGAGGCATTGGGCAGCTCGTTTCTCAGGGAATGGGTCAAAAACGTGCGACCACAAGCCTGTGTCCTCTCTCAATCGAGATGGACTCAACACTTTCACAAACCGTTGCGCCCGATCCCTATGCGACTGTTTGTTCACGCTTTTCGGTTTGAAAGCCGGTGGCTACGGCTCGGAAGATTCGGCCAGCCCGTTGAATTGAATCCAGGCCAAACTGCCTGGATCGAGATAAGAAGCGAATCGCCAGACACGTTTCGCGCCTGGGCCTGGGACCAAGAGAGCCTCGCTCGAGCAACTCAGCGTCTGGTCTCAATCTTGCGGTTGAAAGCAGGCGAAATCGATCTTTGCCGGAATCCGCTGCATCTCCTGGCAAACCTGGCCGCTGGGCTGACCAGCGTAATTCCGATGAAAAGAGGATTGCTCACTCCAACCGGTCGACGCCGGCAAGTCGACAAATTCAAGCCGAATCGGGTCGCCGCCGACGCCGAATTTCTGAATAGATATCTTCGTTCCAGCACCTCGCCGCTGCAGAAGATCTTCGTGCTGGACGCTCCATTGAGTTCCGAAGATGTTGAATTTCTCTCAGCATGCCGGCAGCACGGCAACATCGAGCTACTATTTGGGCAGGAAGCGCCGCTGGCGAGTTGCACATTGAAGGAATTTCAATCCAGGGCAGATGAGCGTTGGGTGGGAACTTTTTTCGGCGATGTCAAGTATACCCTCCAGTCCCTGCAACCGAATGCGGACGACACAGCTTCGAGCAATTCGATTTCCAAGGATCCAAGATCGGGGGAACTCTTGATTTCCGGCGATTTTCTTCCGACTCCGTTAACCATTCACGGGGAACTAGATTCGACTCAGCGCTATCAGAATAAAAAAGGCGAAACCTGGCTCAGAACAGGGGTGAATGGGGCAGTCGACGGCTCAGAACGATTTTCTGTTCTCGAACCCGCTAAGAAATAGCTCGGCTTAGCAGCTCACCTCTCACAATTGCCCTTTCACGTCAACCGCTTCGGCGCCTTGTTGCGCCAGGCCATAAGCAGAGCGCTGGTTAAACTCATCTCGTCAGCGGCTTCGAGATTGACGTTGGTGGATCCACGACGTCCCCAGCCGCCCGGCACCGGGGTAAACACCGTCGGCTTTAATTCGGTCAGGACCGTTTGCTGTTCAGGTGTGAGCATCACGACTCCGCGCCGTTCTGTCGGCCACAAAGTGGCAAAGATTTTATTGTGTACGCGAAAATCCGGATGTCCCATGTGAGCTGCTTCTGTTGCTTCGGGAAGAGCTAGAGCAAGCCGGCGAAAATCATCGGAAGTCATAACTCGGATCACAAATCGCTAACGGACAAATACTGCTAGGAAATTTGTTATGTGTTATCCGGGATTTGTCATGCGCTATTCGGAAGACCGAATAGCTAGGCCCAGATCTTCCGCAAAGGCCCCTTCGCACCATAGACCGGGTCGTTGCCCGGCACAGGCAAGGCCGCAATGTGATGATCTGCCTCCGGACGTTCGCCTGGTTTACCTGTGAGTAAATCCCATTGACGCCCGTCGGGATAAGCGCCCACGACGCCGAAATCGGCGCTGGCCTCGAGATTCTTGTGCCCGACTCCCGCGGGAATCACAATAACGTCACCAGCCTGCACGCGAAAATCGCGCCCTTGTTCTCCGCCAAGCCGCACAGTCACGGAACCTCGGTAAACACCGAGTACTTCATGACTAGTACTGTGATAATGGTGAAAGGTATAAATGCCGTTGCGCCACGAGTTGGTCCAATTATTTGCCGCGAACTGTTCCTGCACGTGTGACGCCGGATCTGCGGCCTGCACGTTGATCACGCCGTGGTACAGCAGAAGCGGATACCGGCTGTTCGGAATCACGCCGTCATCTTTGAAAAGAGCAGTACTGGGCTCTTTCATGTCCTCTCCTTGCGAGAATCCGCGCTTGGGCATTGTGATCCAGCCAAGGGCTAGAAGCGCTCCGGCCTTAAAAGTACTCGCCAAAAATTGGCGCCGATATGTTTGGTGTTTGTCATCCATGACTACCTCATAATAGCTCAAATCGTACGTAGGAGCCAAATTTGGCACGTCCAAAGCCGCCGTCCAGGTGAGGCCGTCTAACCCTTTTTCATCAGGCAATCTACTGATTCCTTGACTGCTTCGAGCGAAGTATAACGCGGATGATATTCGAGTAGCCTGCGCCCTTTGGCGATACTGCAATTCGGACTATGGGCGATATGATCCCAGGTCGCGCCAGCGTTCTCTTCCGAAGTTGTTTGTTTCCACTCCTCCCACGGCAGAAACCGAAGAAGTGCCTTCCGACCAAACCATCCGGCGACTTCTTCCGCATAACCGCGCAGCGTCAGTGCGGCCCCGGAAACGACGTGAAAGCTTTCACCGATCGACGCGCTTCGATTGATCATCGCCTGATGAAATGAGCAAGCGACATCATCGGCGTGCACATGATGGACCGTTTCTAGTCCTAGATTTGGCAACGTCAACTCTTCTCCTTTGGCCAGCCGATCGAAGACCGTGGGATCGAAATGGCCGGCGGGATTAAGCGGATTCCAGCCGGGACCCACGATGTGTCCGGGATGTAGAACCGCAGCCGGGAAACCATGCGTACGCGATTCGCTCAACAAATATTGTTCGATCGCTGCCTTCTGAATTCCATATTCCCCAAATGGCCGGCGGGGCTGTTCTTCGGTGGTCGGAACGATCACGCTCGGCCCGTGAACCCAGATAGTTCCACAATGGAGGAAATGTTGGATCTTACCCCGGAGCGCTTCCACTAAATGCCGCGCGCTCTCGAGGGTAAAGCAGATGAGGTCGATCACAACATCCGGTCTCAAATCGGCAATCTGCCGGCCGAATTCTCCCGATGTTTCGCTTTTCTCTCGATCGATCCTGATTGTCCGCGTGGATCGCCACGCTGCATGGGGTTGGTACGGCTCACGTTCGCCCCGACTGATTGAGATGACCTCGTGCCCGGCAGCTACTAACCTGGGAACGAGATATGTTCCGATATGTCCGCTTCCACCGATGACGACAACGCGCATGTGTGACTATGGCACGGGCAGCGAGGGACGCTAGCGCCTCGAGAGTGCTTTATTAGGTCCACTCCTCAGTTGGAGCACACATGACACATAAGACCCATGGGACACATAGGTCTTATAAGTCCTTAGATTCGCCCAGTTCTTCCATCATCTGCTTCGCTAATTGCGGGCCAACACCGCTCTCTTCATGCTTGAAATAGACGAAAGCGTGGCTCCAATTCTCTTGCTGCGCCTGTATGAATTTTGCCCACCTCACAATATCGGGCTTAGCGTAGTCTTCTCGGCGCAGTCGGAGATAACCAAAGTCGGTTGTAGCGAGGCTCGGAGTAACAAGATCGCTGCTCTCCGCAATGCAAAGGGCTGCATTGTGGTTCCGGAGATGAGCAAAAACTTCGTCATCGAACCAGGTTGGATGACGAAATTCGAACGCGGCGCGGATTCCAATGGGTAAACTACCGAGGAACTCGTTCAAGAGCGCGGCATCCTTTTTAAAACTCGGCGGAAGCTGAAACAGGACAGGGCCGAGCTTGGATCCCAGCCCGGAAACAACGGCCTGAAAGATATCCAAAATCTCCGCGCAATTCCGAAGTTTGGAAACGTGGGTAACTTTTTGCGGCGCCTTGAGGCCAAAACGGAATTGTTCCGGCGTCGATTTATCCCAACCTTCGATCGTCTTATTATTCGGAATTCGATAAAAGGTATAGTTGATCTCGCTGGTCGAAAACCGTTCTGCGTAGAACGGCAGCATTTTGGCTGTTGGAAATTTCTCCGGATAAAAGGTCCCTCGCCATTCGGGATATTGGAATCCGGAAGTGCCGATCCAGGGGGTCATGGCGGGAGAATACAGGATTCAGAGCCAGAATCCAGTGTTCGGTAAGGCGAGGCTCGGTTGGGAATAAGTTGAGCCTGGCCCTACCAAATTCTCGATTCTCGGGCCCGGTTCTGTATTCTCTATAGTATGAGGCTCGCGCTGTCGTCGCTTGTGCTCCTCCTTTGCTCTTGCTCTTCCGATATCACCAAAGGGCATCTGGTGGGCGACACCGGCATTAACCAAAGCGAATCGGAGAAGGCTAATTACCCGCCAAGCAAGTTAGCTGAACAGACCTTTATTTTCTCCAATCCAATGGGTTATCAATCGAAGCATTTCGCAACCGCTGACGAGGCGAAGATTGCGATGAAGGCAGCGCAGAAGTTGGGCTCCGGCGACGACAATCCTCGCTTCGTTGCCGTTCCCGTCGCAGTGGCAAAGGGCAACAGCACGTCTGCCGAAGTAATGGTCTATGACAATCGAAAGCAGATGCTCGGTGATTCGGTTTACCGGCTGGCCAATACCCCTGCGTCCGGTCAAACGCTGAAGCTAGACGATGTCACCGCGGTCTTTGCCAGCCCAAGTGAGTGAGCGGTGAGAGTGATAGGTGAGAAGTGATTGGTGATTGGTAGAGCGCCGACTTGTCCGCGGGAGCAGTCAGAACATCGGTAACACTGTTTGTTGTTGAGGTTACACGTTTTGGTTGGTCTGCCCGGTCTTCAGCGGCGACGCGTCCGACGAAGCCTGTGGTGATAATTCGAATCGCCGGTCAATGGATTCGCGAAGTCGGAAGCCGCGACTCATGAAAGCCTCTAGGGTGAAGCCCTAGGAACCCGGTGCCCCGATGGCCACGCACTGAAGGTGCGTTTCAAACTTGCCCTCCGCTTTGATGCACACCGTTCGTCGGACCCAAAAAGCTATCGTTCTGTCACGCGCTTTCACCGCTTGATCGCCTGGATATTCCTGTTCCTAGGGCTTCACCCTAGGCTATCCTGAAATACGCTTTCAGCGCTTTTGCTCGCAACCGATTTACCGATGTTCTGACTGCTCCCTGCTCCCACCCTTCCAATCACCAATCACTTCTCACCAATCACCAATCACCTCCCCTCTGCAGCTCCTGCAGGGGAGGAGTCGCGCTAATCTGGGCTGGGGTCACGAGGTCCCACTTGATTCCGCATGGACGAGGCGCGCGCGCGTCGACTTTGATCATCCGGGTTGGTGTGGCAATCCAGTCAACCAGCACATCGGTCGGGCTTGGGGCCAACTTTTCTTCTACGACCTGGACATCGTGAACTGCGGCAACGACAGGCGTTGTTTCGTCGGCGAGACCGAGATCCGTGAACATCCCCCATTCCAGATCGAAGAAACCGTGACCCTTGCCAAACCGTACGCCGTTCAGCGATACAGCTGAGGCGCCCGTAATCAACAGATCGAACCGGCCGCGCGCTCGGAGTTCTGCCAGGTTGATCGGCTTGCCGAAATGCTCCAGGCCATCTAGCCAGGCTGCACAAAGTTCAAACCCCGGTGGTACGTTTGCCCTCTCCAACAGGATAAAGCCTCGGTAGATCCCGTAGGTAGAGACCACCAGGGTTATGCCGGCTTCGACCATGCGGCGGCGTACCTGAACCAAACAGTTGTCAGGGGTGACGAAAGCGTAGCGGCATCGTTGATACGCCGGTAGGGCGGTGATTCGGTCCGTCGCAGCAGGCGATCCAACAAAATCTGGGATCACTTCGGCAAAGTTCAGGTGGAATCGAGAATCAGGCAGCGCAACTTCAGCTAGTTTACTCCAGATCCTTTCGCGGATGAATTGGGGTGAGGCAGACATTTTGTCTGAAGTAGAGCAAGACGGGTGCCGTTTCCTATTTTCATTGCTTTTGGCCGAAGCAGCTGCTTAAGAAGGATTCGTGGTTCTGTCGTATACCACGCCACCAATCGAAGGACGGCCTTTTCATTTTTCGGTTACCGAGGTGAACGGCCAGGCACGGCTCGAAGCGTTTCTGAACGGCGTATCTTTTTGGAGCCGCGATTGTACCGATCTTCCTTGTCGCGAGGTGTTTCCGCTTCCCGACAAGGTCGCTGGCAGCACCTTGCTGGTGACGGCAAAGGACGAGGACGAGGAAAAGGAATTGGTTTTCTTTATCAATGACGACGGAATGGGTGTGCCAATGGATGCGCCGGAACGAACCCTCGAAACGCTAGAATAGCCTGAGGGGTTTCTTGGATTTCTTGCCGAAATACCGCAACGCCAGAGAATTGGGCAGCTCTATCAACAAAAGAGCTACATTAGCGAGTTTTCGCTAGTTGATCCGCCGGCCCCGATTCTAGCCAAAAAATTGGTTAGCCACCGCCTTGTTGGAAGCCAAAGGAGGTCCCTACTAAATCCTCGCTCCGGGCTGCAGACTCCTGTAGGCTATGGCCTATCTATAGATAGACAGCAATTATGAGCAAGCACAATGCTGACTCTGAGCGTTCCAAGGATTCGACTGCTTCTATGCGTTTTGAAGAGTTTTCCTTTGGAACGATCTGCATTGATGGCACGACGTACGAGTATGATGTTGTGATTGATCGGGGAGAAATCCGCAAAAGGAAAAAGAAACCGTCCAAGAAGTTCCGAGAAGAGTTTGGGCATACTCCGCTCTCGATTGAAGAGGATATACCCTGGAAGTGTCGACGCCTCGTGATTGGTACAGGCGCCGGAGCTTTGCCGGTAATGGAAAAGGTAAAAGAAGAAGCTCGTCGCCGCGAAATCGAATTAACGATCGTACCAACAGCCGAAGCGATTAAGACTCTGCAGCAGAACCCAGCCGAAACCAATGCGATCTTGCACTTAACGTGCTGAAAACGCGAAGTCGAGACGGTGAGTTTGCCAAAGATCGCGTCAATCAATAAGGGTAAATTATTGGCTGGCCCGTACTCCCCCCGTTCAACGCATGTTCCTGTTGACCTCAATCCAAGAATGATAGGCTAGATGGGCTCGGCCGGCGGCACCGAGCAGAGATCATTCTCCTCCCTTTTTCCAACTCATCTGTCACTTGTGGTTCCCTTTTCCCTTTCCTCCCAATCGGCGGTAGCCGGGATGGATGCCAGGTCTCAGTTGCTGGTCCTCCGCAATCCGGGATAGCAATCGCGCGAGCGTTTCTCGCTCACTTGCGTTAAGGGCGGCGCACAAGGCGTCCTCGTGTTGCCGGGCGATGCGCCCTATCGCTTGCAACGCCTTTTTTCCAGAAGCAGTGAGATACAAGGAGTAGATTCGCCGATCGCTGGCGTTCGGACGTCGTTCGATCAGCCCGGATCGCTCCAGCTCATCCAGTATCAACACCAGCCGGCTGGGAAACATGCCGAGGAGATCAGCCAATGCCTGCTGGCTAAGCCCGCTCTCCCCACCAATCACGCCAAGAATACCGGCCTGCGGCGGACTCAGCTTTAGCGCCTCGAGCCGTTCCGCGAATTTGGCGGCACCCTGGGCGCCGATCTGGGCCAGCAGAAAGGCAACTCCCCGTCGCTCGGTTGGAGAACAGTCAGACATCGTGACAAACATGAATCGTTATTGACATTAACGATTATTGATATGAATGGATATGACGGTTAAGAATATGAACGGTTCGCGTCACCAGCTCAACCAGAAAGGTCGATCAGCCCCTTCCGCATCGGCGGACCGTGATACCTCACACCAAAGACGCATGAACTCCCTGAGCGAACGGACCTTGATTCGAACCCTGCACCTGGTGTTGAGCATACCGATTATCGGATTTATTTACGGACCGGTCGCGACCATCCCACCGGCAGCCTCGTTCACCCGCTTCGTGGCTGTTCCAGTCGTTGTTATTAGCGGCATCTGGTTATGGCAAAAGCCGCGCCTGTTACGATGGCTCCGCGCCCGACGCTGAACTGCCGAAAGTTCCACGGTTCGCCATCCGTCGAGATCCGGATTCCGGACTGCGGCTACTGGATGCTTAAGCATTTCTTCAAAATGAAAGGAGAAATCCTTTGCAATGTGAGTTGGCTTTGACAACTTCGGGGAATCGCACCCCCCAGATCATGAGCGTCGAGCCGTCAGGACCGGTGAAACCTCTCATTCTGTGCCCCGATTGGAGCGCTCACGCGCTTGGTCAGGGACAGGAACTTTCGCTCGGGTTTACCTCGAGAAACCAGGCACTCTTCCAAGATCAGCACCTGAATTGACCTGTTACACGAATGCGCTGCGAACTAGATCCGGGCACTGTCCGCTGTACGAGCGATTTTACGGGCTTAACCGAATTTCGGGTTGTCATTCGAGAGTTGCCCAGAAACGGCGGCTTCGGGAGCGGTAGCAGAGGCGGTGGATGCTTCCGGCTCGGATATCGGCCGATCGAAGAGCGCGGTAGAACAGTCTTTCGCTTTAGGAATGATCCGGGCCACAGAGTTCGAATGGCCCGGGTGTCCGCTATTATCCCTCCGGACGAACCGTTTGAGGCTAGCTATTTGGAGGCCGATGGAAAGATCGCGAGCTTTGAAATTTATCCGGCATTCTTTGCGGATGTAATCAGGCGCGCAGGTATTTCTCCGGTGAACCTGCACCGATTGCCGCCTGCGGGATTCGTCATCAATCGTAGAGTGGATGTTTTATGCTCTTTGCTCATGCGGGAAACCGAGAATGGTGCGTCACTTGGATCGCTCTACTTCAAGACTCTGGCTACGGCACTCATCATTGCTGTGGCCTCGCAGGCTGACGTTCGGCTACCGGGCGCAGGGAACATTTACATTCAGAACCAGCAGATCCAGCGAGCTGTCTCATACATCGAAGCCAATTTTCGCTCTAAACTAACAATTGAGGATCTGGCCAGGGTATCAAACCTGAGTTTGTTCCACTTCTGCCGGCTCTTCAGTCGAATGGTTGGATTGACTCCCCACGAATATATCCGTTCTTGCCGAATTCGGTTCGCTGAAAGGTTACTCTGGTTACATGGAGCTCAATGCTCCATTGCTGAGGTAGCCGCCGAATCCGGTTTTGCTGATCAGGCCCATTTCACTCGACATTTTCGGCGTGTGTTTGGAAAGACACCCAAAGCCTACCGGCTCCAGCAAGATTAGACAAAAACAGCGCAAGGGCGTCCTAGCCGTATCGGACCATCGTCTCTAAAAAGGACGGCACAAGGAGTAGTTGGCGCCGCTCCAACCGTGGACTGAGTGAACGGTTCGCGAGTTTCGGTTCCAACAATTCTTTGAAAGCTAGGACCCCCCCAATGAAAGCTGATTATTTCCCACGACGGCTGTTTCCCGTCTGCAGCATCGCAGCGATTGCGATTTCAGGTTTCGCACTAAAGGCGCAAGCTCAGCAAGACTCTCCCAAGGTAGAGAAAAGGGTGGAGAAGATTCTGTCCCAAATGACGTTGGACGAAAAACTTTCTTACATCAGTGGTATGCCTGTTAACTTCGGCAGCCTAAAGGGAGTGTTTGATATTAAGCCGATCCCGCGCCTTGGGCTTCCTGAGATCTACGGAACTGATGGCACAATCGGCCTTACCGGCCAAGGCTTCCCACCCGGCACGCGTTTCCCATCCGGGAACCTGCTTGCTTCCACCTGGAACGCTGACCGGGCAGTGGAGGAAGGAATCACTCAGGGGCGAGAAGCCAGAGCCCGCGGCATACACGAGGTTTTAGGTCCTGGCGTCGACTTCTATCGAACATCGTTTGGAGGTCGTAGCCCGGAGTACATGACCGGGGAAGACCCCTTCTTAGGCGCTTCGCTCGTTGCGGCCGAGATCAACGGCATGCAATCGCAACAGCTCATGGCGACGACAAAACATTATCCGTGCAACGACCAAGAGATTAATCGCGCGTCGATTTCCGTTCAGGTCGACGAACGCACCCTGCGCGAAATCTACCTTCCGCCATTTGAGGGCGCAGTGAAACTGGGTCACACGGCGGCTTTGATGAGTGCCTTTAATCAAGTCAACGGAGCATTCGCTTCTGCGAACCTCTTTACGGAGACTACCGTCTTAAAAGAGGATTGGGGTTTTCGAGGATTTATCGAAACCGATTTTGGCGGTGATCACGATGGACTGCAGGCCGCCTTGGCTGGAAACGATCTGGACATGCCGGGTGGGTCATTTGCCCAAATGACCAGTGCTAACCTTCTTCCGGCTATTCAGTCAGGTCAGCTTCCCCTCTCCAATATCGATGACAAAGTGCGCCGGATTCTGCGCGAGATTGTCTCCTTCGGTTTTCTCGATCGTCCACAGCTTGACCCCTCCATTCCGGTACACGATCCCCGAAGCAAAACAGCTGCGATCGATGTGGCCCGGGAAGGGATCGTTCTTCTGAAAAACGAGCATGGCACCTTGCCACTGGATAAGAATGCAACTCGTCGGATTGCCGTTATCGGAATCAATGCACAAGGAGAACCACCAACCTGTGGCGGGAGCGCCTCGGTACCGGCATCCACGGAATTCACCAGCGAAATCGATGGTATCAAGGCTGAGGTTCCCGGAGCCACCGTGGATTACATCGCAGTCTGCGTTCCGGATCCTAGCAGTGCAGCCTGGCAGACGGGACAAGGTTCGGTTGGGCTGGTTGGTCAATACTACAACAGTAGCGATCTTTCCGGGTCACCGGTGGCCACGCGCATCGATACCGAACTGAACTTCGCTAGTTTCAATGCGACCAACGTCCCGGTTTCAAACCCGGCCAGCTTTTCGGCGATCTGGACTGGCAAGATTCAGCCGACTATTACGGGCGATCAAGTCATCAAGGTGTCTACCGGGGGTAACGTCCGCGTCTATGTGAACAATCAGCTGATCGTTGACGACTTCTCCCCCACCGCCACATCCGATACACCCATATCCGCGGCTCCGCCGATTGTGCCAACATCTGGAAAGATCTCTCTGCAAGGCGGCGTAGCGTATGATATTCGGATCGAGGCAAAGAACTTAGGCGCAGGAGGCTTTTTCAGCACAGGCGGCCTCCAGGTTAGCTGGGCCCCGCTACAGCCCCCGTCAACGCTGGCCGGTTATAACGCTGTTATTCTCGCTGTCGGAACAAACGAACAATATGAGAGCGAAGGTCATGATCGATCTTTTCGGCTCCCGGAACAGCAGGATACGCTGATTCAGAATGTAGCGACGATCAATCCTCGAACTATCGTCGTAGTGCACGGCGGCGGCGGGTTTGACGTCCAAGCTTGGATTAACCAGGTACCGGCTCTCCTTCATGCGTGGTTCCCCGGCCAGTATGGCGGCCAGGCACTTGCCGAAATCCTATTCGGGGACGTGAGCCCCTCCGGTAAGTTGCCTATTACGATGGAGAAGCATGCCCAAGATAACCCGGCTTATGCGACCTTTCCTACCGATGCGAATGCGGCGACTATCAACTATTCAGAGGGCCTTTTCGTCGGCTACCGAGGATACGAAAAGAACCACGTTCAACCTCAGTATCCTTTTGGATATGGATTATCGTACACGAAATTCGGATACTCGGATTTAGAGATCTCTCCCGAGGTTTTGTTTTCTCCCTGGTTTTCGTTCGGTAACGATCGGATCGAAGTGAGCTTCACGGTCACCAATACTGGGCAACGGCCCGGGGCCGAAATTGCTGAGCTCTATGTTGCGCCCTTGAATCCGCCAGTTGTGCGGCCAGCGAAGGAACTCAAGGGGTTCCAGAAGGTTTATCTTGGGCCGGGCGAATCCAAGAAGGTGACGATCACGTTGGACAGGAGATCGCTCGCATACTACGATGTCAGTGCCCATGCCTGGGATGCCGCACCCGGTCTCTACGGGATTCTGATTGGCTCCTCTTCCCAAGACATCCGGCTAAATGGAGCGATACTGAACGTGTTTCCAGCGTCATTGTCGGTGCTTGAGAGCACTCCGGTGCCACAGCAGGACGGGGACCCGTTTTGAGGGCCACGGGTTTGACAACCTCTTCTAATGGGCCACGGCCCCAATCACGTATTTTGCAATTCCCTACCCTAATCAGCCGGTGGCGGTTCGCCCTTGGGAAGCGCGAAGGAAGTGTAATCGCGTCGCAGCTCAAGGCATAACGCTTCGACGACGAGTTCGTGATCGGCACGCTGCGGTAAACCAGACACGCTAACCGCTCCGATCACGGCAGTCCCTTTGACATGGATAGGAAAGGATCCGCCATGGGCTGAGAAGTCTGCTACCGGAAGCGCGTACCTTTCGAGCAAAGTCGTCTTGGCTTGTTTGAGGGTGAGTCCGACGGCGTACGAACTGCGATGGAACCGCGCCACAGTGTTACTCTTTCGACGAATCCAATCCGCATTATCCGGAACGGACCCCGGGAGAGCGCAGTAAAAAAGGGGCTGCCCGAAATAATGCACATCGATAACGACGGGTAAGCGGCGATCGATCGCCAGGTCATGCAATCGATGTCCGAGTTGCCAGGCAACATCGAGATCAAACTGCGGAAACGTTAATTCACTTTCCTGACGGTCAATTCTTTCAAGATCGCGCTGTAAATCCATATTGTCCTTCTCCACTGGCCTAAGCCAAGAAGCTGACACAAGAAACTATTCAGGAAACAGGATACTTCTGAATCGATCCGCCATTCGCCGTTTTCTCTAGGCAAATGCCTCTCCCAACTCTCCTGACATAAGGCTGTCACAGCCAGGATCTATCCTGCTGGCAGCACTCGATCGGATGTGTTGTCTGCTTCCTAATCGGCTGCCTTTAAACGCTCAACGAAGAGGACCTACTATGACCACTACTTGGAAACACCTGACATTGACTGATCACGATGCGGATCTGCACGAACCGGAGTTTGCTTCGTCGCCTTGCAGCATCAAATTCGGTGCGGAACACGATCGCTTGCTAAAAGAGATCGAGGAGTCCGGGCAACAATTTGAGATTGAGCAGGAAGTCCGTAAGGCTGCTGCCCAGCGCAAGCGTTCCATCGAGCTTTTTGACCCGGTTGAAGATTGGCTTTACTCGCTGATTGCAGCGGCTGCCATCTTCGCTCTGCTCCTCGGAGTTCTCTGGTTGCCGGATTTCTCGACGTCAAGAGCGGGAGCAGCCGTCGCCAGTCAATCGCAAGCGATCGAGCGGCATCTGCCGAGCCAAGGCAAGGATGGCAAATTCTAACCATTAGCCGCTGAGTTCGGTGGGACCAAACATGCAGCGCCCGATATGGCGTGTTGCCGGCCTCCATCTCCGTTGTTGCGGGGGTCGGCTCGACAGCGAGGAGCGTTCCCGCAGCCGCCATGCGCGTCAACATATAAGACCGATGTCTGATTCTCTGCCAAGGGGGCGCATTGTCCTCGTGCGCCGCGGATCGCGAGGCTGCGATCCCTCCCCGCCCGGGTGGGGGATTGACCGAGAGTTCCTCGGTTCAAAATTTCTCATTCTTGAGTAGCAGACTCCGCGATCCAATGCCCTATTTTATAGTTAGTGAACCGAATCGATCGACTCGTCGCTATCCTCATCTACATGCAGGGTCGCAGGGTTACCCGCGCCGAGGATATTGCCGATGAATTCGCAACGAGTATCCGCACAGTCTATCGAGACATCGCCGCCTTGGGCGAAGCAGGTGTCCCCGTCGTCGGTGAAGCCGGCGTCGGATACAGCATAATGAGGGGATACCATCTTCCACCCGTGCACTTTACCACCGAAGAAGCTACCGCACTGATGACCGCCAGCATGTTGATGGATCGTTTTGCCGACAGCTCGCTCATGCGGTCCATGAGCTCAGCGTTAGCAAAAATCCGCGCAGTTCTCCCCCCGGACCGCCAGGATCACATTGCCCGCCTCGAAAGCAGGATGTCGCTGCCAAGCACTGCACCCCCAAGTCAACCGGCCAATCTTTTTCTGATACAGAAAGCGCTGGCAGATCGCACGGTCCTGCGGATTTCTTATCGTGGCTCGGGCGCAGCAGAACCGCTACGGCGCGAAATCGAACCGTTAGGATTGACCTATTACGGCGACCGATGGCATCTCATTGCTTGGTGCCGAGTCCGGCAGGATTACCGCGACTTCCGGACCGATCGGATCCAGGCCATGTCGTCTTTGGCCGAACAATTCGGAGCCCATGATCGTTTTTCTTTAACCGATTTTCTCGGGAGATGGGATGATCCGTCCCAACGCGTCAACGGATTGATCCGAGTCGATCCGTTCGCGGCCGAGCGTATCCGAAAAGAAGCTCCATTCAAGATTCTCCACGAAGAACGTAACGAACAGGGCGTTACCTTTGCCATCGAAGGCGGCAAATGGGAATGGTATATCGGCTGGTTCCTCTCTTTTGGAGATCACCTTACCGTTGTTGAACCCGACGATCTACGCATGCTGGTCTGCCAAACGGCCCAGTCGACTGCAAACCACCACAGTACGACCGCACAGACAGACACCCCGAACGGCTAAGGACCAGCAGTTGCCCGACAAACCAAGATTGCGCTCGGAACGAGCGAACGCGGAACCGCTCCAGATTGTATCAGCTTGTCTGTTCCTCATCCGCCAAATAGCGAATCCGTTTGTTAACGTCCGTGTTAATCGAGTGATAAGGCTGGGCCAAGTTACCCTGCGCAAAAAGGGTTCTACGCATGTATTCCATGTCGTCTTCGCCGATCGCATCCGTGAAAATTGGTAACAAATAGTCTATGCCGACGCGCGAAGGTTTCATCAGCTTTGGATCATAGAGCGATGGATGCATCCGGCGCGCGTGAACGTATCCCCAGCGATCCCGGAAGCGGTTTGCATCATATCCTTCGACGTGGAAGCCCCGGCTGGAGTTATATTGCAGAATGGCGACAGCATTGTTTTGTCCTTCCAACAGGAGTTCTACGGCCTTGGCGCCAAGTTGAGCAGCGTAGAATCGATCGAAAAGGATCGGTCTTCCGCCTCGCTGGGTATGGCCAACTTTACGAGTGAAGATCGCTTCGCGGGCCGAATTACCACGTCGATAAAGCTGAAAATAGCGATCGCCGATCATCTGCATAAATTTGTGCCGTAGCGCTTCGGCCGCACCGCTCAACGCGATATTGCCAGCCGGATCGGTGGTCCTAGTTTCATCGCCGAGCTCCCGACCCTGTTCATCAACGATTCCTTCGCCACAGACAATCACGACATTCTTCTGTAGGTCGTACAGCTGCTTTACCCGCTCTACCAGTCGTTCTAGATCCAGAGGATGCTCGGGCAAGAGGATGATGTCCGGCCGGCCGTAGGCCGAACCAAGCGCGATGTAACCAGAGTGACGCCCCATCACTTCGATAATCGCGATTCGCCGATGGCTTTCCGCTGTGGTGCGAATACGCTCTACACCGCCAGCTGACACGAATACCGCAGTCGCGTAGCCAGGAGTGACATAATTGACAACGTATTCCAGGTCGAAGACCGCCTGAACACCTCTATGCTCGTAGCGATATCCACTTTTGGAGTCTTGGCCGTTTACGCGGACCCATTCATCGGGTTCGCTCGGATAATTGAGGCCGAGATCATTATCGATGGTTTTCGGTGCGAGGACAGTAGGCAGGCGTTCAGCCAGTGGTTGCAGGCCGTTGAGTGTGCCGTCGCCTCCGACACAGATGAGCCCTTCAATGCCAAGCCTTTTCAGACGTGACGCGATCAAGTCCAGTTCGGTCTTTCTTTCCGGGTCCACGAAGTCCCGCGACGAACCGATCATGGTACCGCCCTTGGTGGGGTCAATCTCCGGAATCTCCTGGTAGAGCGGGTTGAGATGAACGTGGGGAACACGCGGGTTAAAGAGACAATTGAAGCCTTTGATCAAGCCAAAGATTTCGACCTTGAGCTGGTTGGCCCGAACAACCGCGCCCTGGATTGTAGCGTTCATTGCCGGCGTGTCACCGCCTGCGGTCAGGATCCCAATGCGTTTCATGATGCGTTCACAAACGTTTGATTTGATCGGCCCAATAGTGTCAGCCAGTCTCTAGTAGTCCCGACAACACTTCGATTCCATGGGTTTTGTTTTAGAGGCTATGTACGTGCGCTACCCGCAGAACCTCCACGTGGAGGTGAAGTGAATTCGAGGAGCCAGAATTCAGACGCGAGGCAGGTTCCTTCTGCCAGTCACTTCGACAAAAAATCCTCGACGAATTTGACCGTCGCGTAAAACTCAAAGTCGACGTTCGGTTTTTTGGCAAAGCCGTGGCCTTCATTTTTGGCCACCAAGTACCAAACCGGTTGTCCGCGAGCTCTGAGCGCATCGACCATCTGCTGTCCTTCGGTGACCGGGACCCGAGGATCATTCTGTCCGGCGACGACAAAGAGCGGTTTGGTAATTTTGTCGATGTTGTTCAAAGGCGAAATCTTCAAGAGAAACTCCCGCATGGTCGGGTCGCGTTCGTCGCCGTATTCAACTCGACGCAGATCGCGCCGGTAAGCCTCAGTGTGTTCCAGAAAAGTAACGAAATTGGAGATACCAACCACATCCAAAGAGCAGCGGATCCGATCAGCATAGTGGAACGAACAGGCCAGAGTCATATAGCCACCGTAACTGCCTCCGGTGATCATGATACGGTCAGAATCAAGATCCGGACGGGTCTTAATCCAATCCAGCAGCGCGCCAATGTCTTTCACCGAGTCTTCTCGCTTCGTCCCGTTATCGAGGTCGAGAAAGGTTTTGCCGTATCCATCCGACCCTCGGACGTTCGGAAAGATCATGGCGACGCCCACTTCATTTAGGAAATAGTTGTATCGACCCAAATAAACCGGTCGGAACTGGGCTTCCGGTCCACCATGGATATCCACGATCACCGGCAACTTCTGCGACGATTTGGATGGGTTACGATAGAGGAAGCCGGAAATCGTGCGCCCGTCGAAAGTGGGCCATTTCACTAGTTCCGGTTTAACAAAGGAATCCGCCGGAATACCGCCGGTTTCGCTTTCGGTCCAGCGCTCGATTGTCTTCGATCGAGCGTCGACGGTGAACACATCTGAGGGCGCATTCGCGGAAGAAATGGTGAATGCGAGGGTATGATTATCGTGATGCCAATCAAGCGTCGAAATTACCCCGTCGGGAAGACCAGCGACCTGGGAGTATTGGTTAGATGCAGTATCCATCAAATAGAGACGACTGATTCCATCCTCGTTAGTTACGAAAGCCAACTCAGAACCGTCCTCCGACAACCTAACGAGCTCGACACCCCAATTGATCTTTCCGGTGAGTGGTTCGAAAGCATTCGTTTTCAGATCGAGCCGCCCCAGTCTCTGAAACTCCGAACCCTGGTTGCTGGTAAGGTATAAATATTTGCCATCTTTGCTGAACGTAGCGGTCCCATAAGCGACCTTTTCGCCGGGCCCAGCCGGATTGATTTGAGTCATCTTCCCGGAACTAACGTCGACCAAAAAGAGATTCGTTTCGTTGATCGAGATTTCCTGCATCACCAGCAGGGTCTTATCGTCGGGCGCCCAGTCGAGTGGGTGCCAGCCCGCAGTATTAACCTGCGCTACCAGGTGGTCGGTCGCTTTGTTGGCGTCCACTATTACGTAGATATCGCTATCCTTGCCATTTCGCCGAGTAGAGGTGTAGGCAAGTTGATTTCCGCGGTGAGACCAAGCGTCTAGGCTGTTTTGCGATTTTCCGTCGGTCAATAGCGTGATATCGCCGTTCTTAAGGTCGAATCGATAATTCTGGTAAAACTCGTTTCCGCCAACGTCTTTGCTCAGCACAAAATAACCGGCGTCCTCTTCCGGAAAACTGGCTCCAGAAACCCTGTCCGGAAAGAAGGTCAATTGTTTTCTATCGCCGCCTGGCGTTTTAACCAAGTGCACCTGCGGCGTTTCCGCAAACCTGGTGAGGATGAGCATTTCCCGAGTTGACGGGTTCCAACTGCTGAACTTGGCCTGTCGCGATTCCGTGTATTTTCTCGTTTTCTCCGCGATACTCACCGGGATCGGTGGAATCCCGTTCACGACTAAATTGTCGTTGGGTCGAATGCTGGGTTCTTCACCAAAAGCTGAGCCGGCCACAGCGGCCATCGCCAAAATGTATTTCAACATACTTCTAAAGGGTAGAATCTAGGATGTAGAAGGTTACGCGTTTCAATCGTTTCCGGACCTCTTCTTTGCCTCCTTTATTACCTTCTGTCTAAAGAATCTCCCACAACCGCGCCAAGACGCGGGAGCGGCTCCGGCAGAGCGTTCGTCCTATCCGCCTCCGCTGCGCTATGCCGCGACACGCCGATCAGGGGTGTTGTCCCAGCGTTGGTAGGGCGAAAATTTATTTGAGCCGGAAGGGCGGGGAGGGATCGCAGCCTCGTGCGCCGCGGATCGCGAGGACGCGATCCCTCCCCGGGGTTTTAACCAGGTTTTAACCCCGGCAAAGATCAGGAGATCGGATTCGTCGTAAGTCAGAAAGGCTCCGAAATTTTAGTTGTAACCGGCGGTGCCCCACCCTTGTAGTCCAGCTGTAAGATCAAATTGAAAACGGTTGGATCCCACGGATCGGGAACAGCATCGCGCGAGGCGCCAAGCGCGAATGCCAGGTCCGGGATATGGCCATGATGCCAACAGATCAAAACAAATTTCTGATCGTATTTTTTGTCTGACAGTAACTCCTGAGCCAACGCAGCAAAGTCTTCGTCGGCAAAGGTGTCATCGATTGGAACGCCGATCTTTTTGGAAAGCGGTTTGACTGTTTCGACCGGGCGGTTACTCCGCTTTGACCGGGCCGACGCAAAGACAAAATCAGGGGCGCCGAACGTCTGCGGCACATAGTCCACCAACTTTTCCGCTCGAGCTCTGCCGGCAGCAGTAAGATCGGGGTCTTTTATATCGTCGGGTTTTTCTGCGTGACGAATGATCAGGATAAGTCGCGGACCGGTCCGGATCACGGAATCGTCGTTAGGTGCCGCGACGAGTGAGGGCGTAAGCCAACTCGTCAGGGGAACGAGCAAAAAGATCAAGGCGGATCGCAAAGCGGTGATCATTCAATACGTTATCATAGCCGCAAGGAACGCAGAAGCGGGCACTCCGGAAAGCATACGGAATGCAGGGAAACTCCTGATAAGGGAACCTCTCCTAGTGCAAAATGCGTGTTCACGCTCTATGGTTCTGGATCTCCGAAAACAGCCCCCCTTAGAAGGACCCCCCATATGCCTCTCTACGAATATCTCTGCAAGAAGTGTGACAAGCATTTCACCGTGACGATGACCGTTAGCGAACACGACAAAAAACGCATTCTTTGCCCGGACTGCAAAAACGCCAAAGTGGTTCCGCAGTTCCAATCGTTTTTCGCAAAGACTTCCAGGAAAAGCTGAAGCCTCGTTAGCTCATATCGGGATCCCGCGGACGTGCGTGCTTAGAAGCGTGCGCAGAAAGCGAGTCCCGGAGGGACCCGGTGAAAGCAGCCCAGTACGAAGTGCTGGGTGACGTTAAAAAAACGACCCGTCCCGGACGGGACGATCGACGGGGCTTATGCTGGTGAAGCCGCATACGATAGAACCGGGAGCCGAGACATTTCGATCGTCCCTAACGGGACGGGCACCTCTGTTTTGCATAATTCCCAGCACTTCGTACTGGGCTATTTTCATCGGGTCCCTCCGGGACGACCCCTCTCGGCGCATATGCTTCCTCTTATATTGACGCACATCCGCGGACGCGGGACCGCCACCGTTTCTTTTCCCTCATTTTCGCAGTGCTTCCTCAACGGCACGCGGGAAAATCTCGGCGAGGTCGCCGTCGAGTCGCAGTGAAACGGACGAATCGTGATCATGGTCGGTTGGACCCCGATTGATAATGACATAGGGGACGCCGCGCTGGGCCGCCAATAACGGAAACGAAGCAGCGGGATAGACCGAAAGAGTCGAGCCTAGCGCTACCACCAGATCAGTTGCCCGCGTCGCATCAGCCGCGCGCTCCAGCACCTCCGGAACGAGATTCTGCCCGAAACTAATGGTTGCCGGCTTAAGGAATCCGCCACAACGACAAAGCGGCGGTTGGCGATGAATTCGAAAATATTCGTAATGTGGCTCCGGGTCACCTCGCCATTGGCAGGTTTGGCATTCCACTAAGGCGTTGGTCCCATGGAGTTCTATCAGGTGATCCGGACCCGATCCAGCCAGCGAATGTAAGCCGTCGATGTTCTGGGTAATCAGGGCCGGAACCTTTCCGGCCTGTTCCAGCTTCACCACCGAATCGTGCACGATGTTGGGCCGAGCAGTCCGAAAAGCCGCCCAAGCTTCCAATTTGTAGTCCCAATGCTCAATCCGGGCAGCCTCGGAGCTCATGAAATCGTGATAGTAAACCGGTGTGCGTTTCGTCCATACACCGCCCGGTCCACGAAAGTCGGGAATACCGCTGGGTGTCGAAATTCCTGCTCCCGTGAATATCAACATCCGTTGCGCCTGCCGAAGATATTGGGTGAGCGTCATAGGGGGTGGGAGATTCGGGAATCGCTAATGGCGAGAGCGACGATCAATAGCAAATAAACAAAGGACAAGCCGCCAAGGGGCCGGCAGCAATAGATCGAGCTTTCTGTGTCTGTTTCCTGTTTGCCTCTATCTCCCTTCCTGCTTCATTCTTTCTCTTATGCGCCGAGTGATAAAATCTGATCAAGGTCCCCTGGAGATCAAACCGGAGGAGAAATCCGTTTGGATCTGTATGTGCGGGCTGTCAGCGAACCAACCGTTTTGCGACGGTTCCCATAAACGTACCAGAGATGAAGAGGAAGGGAAAACGTATCAGTACGATGCCGAAGGGCATCGGACAGAGATAACCGATCCCAAATGACACATGAGAAATCGCGACTCAGGCTCCAACTGCAACTCAGCTGCTTGAGCGGGTTCATCGAGTTCGGCGCGCGTTAGAGCGCGCGCTTTGTCATCTGTTAATTCGTTTCTGAGTGGGCCGCTAACTGCCGTGCATAGCGGCCTTTGAGGATGAAGTAGATCGGGTAAATGACGGATACGGCGACCTCAAAAATACTCAGCATCTTAGCCATCGTTAAGAACGGGGAGAAATCGGCGCTCGGAGGCGTACCCGCGAGCGCACCCGCGAACGCCAAGGTCAATGCGACAGCATGAACAGCGGCCACGAAAGTGATGGTGTATAACAAAAGCATCAGGCGCGTGGGCTTCGTGTAAAAGCAATAGATGACCCCAACCAACGCCGCTACCAATTCGATAGGTCCCAGGTTGGCGATCCAAACCGGAAAATTGTGTCCCGACAGCTGCCAGAGCGCAGTAAAAAGATCTATTCCGGTAATAAACAGGACCACCAGCAAGATGCCGCTGCGGATTCGAAAATGGGGGGCTGCGGGTGAACGGCGCAAACGCAAAAAAATCAGAACTACCGCAATCAGCTGAACGACACTGACGATACAAAATCCGAGATCGGAGCGGCGGGGAAAGATATTCGCGCAAATCCAGAGTTCACACGCAATAGCCAAGCAAATTCGCTGCCCTAATCCCAGCCTCCGGGCGAAGAAAGCAGTTTCAGGCTGTTTATGCTCGGTCGTCACTTGGGCCTAGCTCCATTGTTAGTAGCATCACGTTGAGGGGGGCGTGACTATCACAATCGCGCCGTCACGAACCTAGCGCGACGTGACAGACGGTATCAAGTTCAGGTTAAAGGTCAAAGGTTGGAAGTAGATGCTAAAAACGACGAGCAGCAGGCTAGAAGTTCGCCCCTATGTTTCAGCGACTGACGGCTGTTTCCTTCCTGTCTGTAACTATTAAAATTCTTGCTTGTTAGGAGGGCTTTTTCTAGCCTTTCAACCCTATGGGTCTACTAGCAACCTTAATGGGAAAAATCCTCGGAAAAGGTGCTCCGAGCACTCAGTCGACCACTACCGCTCAACCGCCAGCCGGCGGCTCAAATCCGCCAGTTGCTGTTAATGCGCCGGCCGGCGCCTCTGCTCCTCCACCCTCGGCTCCTCCACCAGTGGTGGATGTAACCGCGATTCTCGACGGCTTGGCTTCGAAGAATCCCGAAAAATTGGATTGGCGTAAGTCCATTGTTGATTTGATGAAACTGGTGGGAATGGACAGCAGTCTTTCCGCCCGCATCGAGCTTGCGAAAGAGCTGCATTACACCGGAAATACAAACGATTCCGCCACGATGAACATCTGGCTGCACAAGACCGTGATCCAAAAGATCTCGGAAAATGGCGGGAAAGTTCCGCAAGAATTGCTGAAGTTCTAAAGGGCAAGAGTCCGCAAATAGGATACCGGAAAGAGGCAAGCAGGGATCGCAATTCGCCGCAGCGCCAGGTCGATCAACACCATGCGTGCGCGGCGGCGGGGTAGTATTTCGTTGCCCATCACCCGTATGGAGTTGGGTTCCGGAGAGATGCCAAGCGGCTAAGGCAATCAATCCCGGAGGGATGCCATGAAAGTAGCCCAGTACGAAGTGCTGGGAAAAATGAAGGAAAAGACGGCCCGTCCCGCAGGGACGATCGAAACGATCAATTATTGGCCTCCAATGTGACTTTACGAGCCTGAGCGGAGGTCGATCGTCCCTTCCGGGACGAATACGTTTTAAAAAACGCGACCCAGTACGAAGTTCTGGGAAATGAAGGAAAGACGGCCTGTCCCGACAGGGACGATCGAAACGATCATTTATTGGCCTCCAATGTGACTGTACGAGTCTAAGCGGAGGTCGATCGTCCCTTCCGGGACGAATACGTTTTAAAAAACGCGACCCAGTACGAAGTTCTGGGAAATGAAGGAAAGACGGCCTGTCCCGACAGGGACGATCGAAACGATCATTTATTGGCCTCCAATGTGACTGTACGAGCCCTAGCGGAGGTCGATCGTCCCTTCCGGGACGGATACGTTTTAAAAAACACGACCCAGCACTGAAGTGCTGGGCTACTTTCATGGCATCCCTCCGGGATTGATCGCTTCACCTCATGGCGGACAGGTGCGATCCCAATCCCGAGCCCTGATGTTGGCGCACCCTACCACTCCATTTGAGGAACACCACAGAGCCCGCCTTGACGTAGGTTTTGCGGAGTCGAGTTGTGATCCCTCTCCGCTTCGAGCCCCTACCCTAACCGATAGACGATGCGCGCCTTATCGAGATCGTACGGCGACATTTCCACTTTGACCCGATCGCCTACGGTAAGACGAATGAATCGTTTGCGCATCTTGCCCGAAATGTGAGCAAGCACAAGGTGCCGGTTTTCAAGTTCGACCCGGAACATGGTCCCGGGAAGCACACTAACAATTTTTCCTTCAGTAACAATTTGACTTTCGGTCGGCATAATTTTTTCACTCACGACATGTGAGTTTCGACTCACAGGCCGGATATCAGAACACTTGCCGGTCGATCGCTCCCAACGTTCACCGGCAAGAAAGGCGAGGCATCGGCCTCGCCTGAAAAACCAGAGGCGGTACGCCTCTACTACATTTCGAATCCGCGATACAGGTTCATCCCGGATTGGCAGGGGCCTAGATTCGGCTAAATTCGCGTTTATTGCAACGAGTTACTGAAAAAGGACCATAGGATAAGGAGCCGATGGGTCTCTCGCATCCGATTACGCAAACCCGTCCCGCGCCAAAGGCTTTGGCGAACGCGGAGGCTGCATCGTGGCTAACCATCTGGAGATGCGCAGTTTAACGCTGACCCACATCAGAAGACGCCCGCGAGCTCGCGGCTGGACTTCTCCAGGTTCGTCGCGAGATTAGAAGCCGTGGAGGATCTTTTCGAAAAAGAGCCGGCGTCTCCGACGGCTCACGCGCCTCTGGCTGCACGGATGCGACCGCGGTCGCTCGATGAATATGTTGGCCAGCGTCACATTCTCGGAGAAGGCAAGTTGCTCCGGAGAGCGATTGAGTCCGATCGTCTGACTTCGATTATTCTTTATGGTCCCCCCGGGGTCGGGAAGACGAGTCTCGCCCAGGTTATCGCCTCGGCAACGCAGAGCCATTTCGAGCGGCTCAGTGGCGTGGAAAGTTCCGTTAACGATATTCGGCGGACAATCGCCAGTGCGGGCTTACGTCTGAAAAATCGCGGCACCCGCACGATCTTATTCGTCGACGAGATTCATCGTTTCAACAAGGCACAGCAGGATGTCCTCCTACCAGATGTTGAGAGCGGCCTGCTTCGACTGATCGGGGCGACAACTCACAATCCTTTTTTTTACGTTAACCCGCCGCTGGTATCGCGTTCGCAGATCTTTCAACTTGAGCCTTTGTCCCGCCAAGATCTGATAGATCTGATGGAGCAGGCACTGCGTGACGAAGAACGCGGGCTGGGGAAGTTTCCCATTGAAGTTGATCCGGTGGCTCTTCGCTTCCTCGCGGACGTGAGCGAAGGGGACGCGCGTCGATGTCTGAATGCACTGGAAATCGCGGTGCTGACGACCGCTCCTTCGCCAGACGGCAAAATTCGGGTCACTCGCGAAGTGGCGGCGGAAAGCATTCAAAAAAAAGCGATCGTCTACGACGCCAACGAGGGCGAACACTACGACACAATTAGCGCGTTTATTAAGAGCATGCGTGGGTCCGACCCGGATGCTGCACTCTATTGGCTAGCAAAAATGCTGTACGGCGGAGAGGACATCCGATTTATCGCTCGCCGGATTGTGATCGCGGCAAGCGAAGATGTCGGGATGGCTGATCCGCAAGCGTTAGTCGTTGCGGTCGCCGCACAACACGCCGTTGAATTTGTCGGTCTACCGGAAGCGAGGATCCCGCTAGCCCACGCCACGGTGTA
Source organism: uncultured Verrucomicrobiae bacterium (assembly GCA_963837955.1). Taxonomy (GTDB): domain Bacteria; phylum Verrucomicrobiota; class Verrucomicrobiia; order Chthoniobacterales; family JAFAMB01; genus DASTDH01. The sequence goes on from CAWIPH010000001.1 coordinate 290,556, forward strand.
CATCGCAACCGCACCGAAAAGCAATCGCGCTTACATTGCTCTGGAACAGGCTACCGAAGACATCAAGCAAGGGCGTGTCTTAGCAGTACCAAAATACCTCCGGGGCGGCGGCAGCAAACTACTCGGGGAAGGGGAAGGATATAAGTATTCACACGACTTCGAAGGTGGCTACGTGCCCCAGGCCTACCTCCCCGAAGGCCGGCGTTACTATGAACCGAGCGATATCGGCTTCGAGCGCCGGATAAAAGAGCGTTTGGACTACTGGCGTTCGCAGTTTGAAGCCGCCCAAAAAAACGAAGCGGACGGAGCATAACGCCGACGGCGCCGGCTTGTCCGACGAAGCCTTCCGGAGTTTAAACGACGGAGCGAAGTCGGAGAACGCCGGCAACGCCGGGAGCGCCGACCTGTCCGACGAAGCTCCTCCGCTACATCTGCGACGTCTCAAGGATCAGCGAAGTCGGAAGCCTTCCGGAGTCTCAGACGACGGAGCGAAGTCGGATACGCCGTCACGCCGTCACCCTCCCCCGTCCCGCGGCTTGAGTTTTTCGGCTGAACCAATTATTACTGCTGCACCCTAAGTGCCTCAGTTTCCGCGCAATCGAACGATTTTTTCTTGGTTTAGCTTTTTGATCGCCGCAATTCTGTTCGGCGGAATGGCTTGGATTCAGGTTCGACTCGGCGGAACTCGTCCAGCGTACGCGTATCCCGGCTATCTGTTGGTTGGAAGCGCCGGTGTGCTAAGTGTTCTCGGTATCGGTTTCAAACGCAGCGTGCCCAATTGGACTACCCTCCTTGGGACCTCTCTTTTTTTTGGTTACCTCCTGGTTCGCACCTGGTTTTCACCACTTCAGTTTCTAGCCAACGCGAACCTGTTCCTGATCCTCGCTGCACTTATTAGCTATTTTCTGAGCGCAGCTTTTTTTACGGGCCTACATCAACGTCTTCTCCTGATCAGCGGATTTCTGCTGTTGGAAATTGGCCATCTCTGGGTGGGAATGATTCAGTACATTTTTGGAGAGAATTTTCTGCCATTTGGTTACGTCCGGCCGGATTACGGGGCTCGCGCGAGCGGGTTTTACGTCTGCCCCAATCATTTCGCGGGATTTCTCGAGAGTTTGGCGCTATTAGCTTTAGCGCTCGCCCTATTCGCACGTTTGCAAATTTGGACGCGTATCGTCTTGATCTATCTGGCGGGCGCCGCCTTAGCCGGAGTCCTGATTTCCGGCAGCAGAGGCGGCTATCTCAGTACGGGCGCAGGGCTCCTATTGTTGGTGGTTTATGGCGTCTACCACTCCTACCGGGCCGCCCCATCTCGTTTTCGACAACTCTTACTCGGCGCAACCGGTGGTGGATGCCTGGCTTTACTTTTGGGATTCGTTTTCGTCGCTCGGAGCGATCTTTTAACTCAGCGGTTCGGTCTAATCGTCGAGTCGAAAGATTTACGGCCACGCCTTTGGCAGGCAGCTCTTCAGGAATTTACTGTAAATCCATCAATCGGGACGGGAGCAGGAACCTACTTGGTCTATGGCCGGAAATTTCGCGATCCATCGATCCAGACAGATCCGGTTTACGCCCATAACGACTATGTCCAACTACTGGGCGAATACGGAGCGATTGGTGCAGTCCTCCTCATTACCTTCGTCGCCGTTCATCTCGGCAGTGCCTGGAAATTTGTTCGTCGAATGCTGCGTTGGCTACGAGAAAACGGAGAGGCTTTCAGTTCGTCGCTCGCATTAGTCGTCGGGGCCGGTCTGGGAATTGTTGCCTTAGCGGTGCATTCGTCTTTTGATTTTAATTTGCAGATCCCGGGAAACACCCTGTTTGTAGCGTTCTTGTTTGGGATTTTGGCGAATCCGGGCGTTCAGTGGAACAAAGACCGAAAAGAGCCTCGATTGCTTGCTTGGATCTGGCGAATCATCCCGGTTCTTCTAGGTCTAATCTTGATCGGTTCGATCTGGCCACGTTGGCCCGGCGAAGACGAAGCCGAAGCCGCGCGATCGGCCTTTTTCAAGCGCTCCTACGCGCTCGCAATTTATCACGCCCGCAAAGCAGCCGACTTCGGAAATGAAGATCCTGATACGTTTTATTATCTGGGTGAATCGAGACGCCAACTCGGCAATCAATTTACCGGTACTACCCAACAAGACTTGTTGTCCGCGGCCGCTGAAGCTTTCGATCAGGGATTGAACTATTTCCCCATGGATGAACGATTGCTGGTGAAAGGAGGCCTCAATCTATCGCAACTAGGCGACTTTGCCGGAGCGGATGCGCTTTTCGCTCGAGCTCTTGATTGGAGTCCAAAGCTGGCTCAAGTCTATGCCTTCTATGGCTCGCGCCTCCAACTCGAAGGAAGGAATGAAGAGGCGGCCATCGCCTATCGGCATTCAAACAAGCTGCAGGCCAACCAAATCGCGACAATAGGATTGGACCAAACGCTTGAAGCAATAAACACTACAAAACCGGCAGAAAGCCCAACTCCGTAGTGTCTCTACATTAGTACTTCTATGAAAAGCTTCTTCGCTTCATTTTTCGGAACCATTTTCGCCATAGTGCTGCTCACTGTCGGGGGATTTTTTCTGCTGATTGGCATCCTCTCTCTGATCGGATCAGCGAGTAAGGGACCTACGGTAGAAAACAGAAGCGTGCTGGTGATTGACCTGGCCGTCCCGATCTCTGACGCCCCAGCCGAGTTCACAACATCAGAACTGGTTTCAGAGTTATCGGGTCAGGAGAATCAGCGCGTCACCTTGCGCGAAGTGCTACGCAGTATTTCGCTGGCTGCCACCGACGATCGCGTCTCAGCCATTTTTCTGACCGGAAATGTGACACCGGTCGGTTACTCTTCTGGATTGGCAGCGCTTCGCGAAATTCGCGACGCTCTCGTCCGGTTTAAGCAATCGAAGAAGCCAGTCTATGCCTACCTGATGGTCCCTTTTACCAGGACCTATTACGTCGCTTCGGTAGCGGACAAAATCTATCTCGATCGCGAAGAAGGAATGGCCGTGACCGGCCTTGTTTCTGAACAACTCCGTTTCGCTTCACTGCTCAAAAGATTCGGGATTGGCATTCAGGTCTCCAAACAGGGGAAGTACAAGTCCGCTGTCGAACCATATGTGTTGGACACCAGCAGCCCTGAAAATACGGAGCAAGTCCAAGCTTTACTCTTCGACTTCTGGAGCGAAATCACCACTGGCATCGAACAAGCTCGCGGCATACCGCCAGGGACCGTGCAGCAACTGATTACAGAAAAAGGGCTCATCGATGCCGATACCGCGTTGCAACAAAAACTCGTGACCGATGTGGAACCCCTCACATCAGTCATGGATGAGCTAAAACAGAAATACGCCGAAGATAGTAAGAACAACACCTTTCGCCAGATCACGGTAGCGAATTACTTAGCTGCTTTCGACGGCCGAGTTCGCAGCGCTGAAAAGGGATCTAAGGTCGGAGTCATTTACGCAGAAGGTGAAATCGTGGACGGCGAAGGAGATTCGAGCACCATTGGCGGCGATAAACTCGCTCGGGCTGTGCGCAAGTTCCGTTTCGATCCGGACATCAAAGCGATCGTCTTGCGAGTAAACAGTCCTGGTGGCAGCGGCCTGGCGTCTGAAGTCATCCGGAGCGAGTTGGAATCGACGCAGAAGTTAAAACCAATCGTGGTTTCCATGGGAACGGTCGCCGCCTCCGGAGGCTACTGGATCGCGACCACGGCAAGTCGAATTTTTGCAGAGCCAGGGACGATCACCGGCAGTATTGGCGTATTCGGCTTGTTACCCAATGTGCAAAAATTAGCGAACGATCATGGTGTCTACTGGAATCCCATTGAAACGGCACCGTATTCAGACCTTTTCTCGATTTCCCGGCCAAAAACCGACGCGGAGCTGGCTGTGTTCCAGAGAACGATCGACCACATGTACGACGACTTTTTGAAGCATGTTTCTGATGGGCGACACCTTCCGGTGGACGCCGTGAAAGAGATCGCTCAGGGACGGGTCTGGTCGGGTACCCAGGCAATCAAGCTGCATCTGGTAGATGAAATTGGCGGCCTGCAAGCAGCGATCTCCTATGCCGGCACACTCGCGAATCTCGGCGATACTCCCAGGATTGCCGAGTACCCCGCAAAAAAGGATCTGAACGAGAGACTCAAAGAGCTTTTTAAGAGCACCGAGCGTCCTCCGGTATCGAAACTCGATCCCCTAAGTCGCGAGCTCAAAGCGCTCGAAACTGATTTACAAACATTGACTCATCTCAATGACCCTCAAGGCGTATACGCGCTATTGCCATTCGGCATCGAGTGGCGGTAGGACGTTAAGTCCGGTAGGGACGCGCTCCCGCGCGTCCGTTTACGTTTATTTGATCTGCGATTATCGAATTGCGCAACGTTTCGATTCGGACCGGCAGGAGCCGGTCCCTACCGGTCTTGGGCGGGGGACATCCTCCGGTAGGGACGCGCTTCCGCGCGTCCGCATGCGTTTTCATTGATCTGCGTTTATCGAATTGCACGACGTTTCGATTCGGACCGGCAGGAGCCGGTCCCTACCGGTCCTCTGGCGGGGAGGGCGCACGTCCTCGTGCGCCGCGGATCGCGAGGACGCGATCCCTCCCAAGCTCGATCACCCGCAGATAAATACTCTCCAACTTCTTGACCTGTTCGACGTTGTTGAATTTCCTCGCGACCGTTTCCGCGCCCTTTGCTCCGATTGATTCGCGCAAAGGATCGTTTCGGGTGAGTTCCTGCAAGGCAAGATATACAGCCTCGGGATCCCCCTCATTCACCAAGAGTCCATTCACACCGTCGGTAATCGCCTCCGGGATTCCGCCGTGATAAGTCGATACGCAAGGAAGACCGGTGGCCATCGCTTCCAACAAACTGTTGGGCACTCCCTCCCGGTTCCCGTCGACTGTAAGCTCACTCGGATGCAGAAAAATGTGGCTAGAGCAAAAGAGCCGAGCAAGGCCGGCGGCATCAAGAAAGCCGGTAAAGAACACGTTTCGAGTTATTCCAAGTTGTTCACTTTCGGCCTCGAGTCGCTGGCGCACCGGTCCATCGCCGGCAATCGTTAGCGTTGCCGCCGGAAACTGTTGTTGAAACTTGGCGAATGCTCGGAGCGTTACTCCCAGACCTTTCTTTTCGATCAATCGGCATGCCTGAACCAGCCGCCACGCACCATCAGAAGGTTTTGGTCGACTCTCTTCCGAGAAGAGTTCAAGCGGAATACCCGTTCGATGCACCTGCAGTTTCTCGGGCGGGCAGCCTCTCTCCCTGAGGGCTTCCGCCAAAGATTCCGACCGCGCCAGCACTAACGCAGCCCGTTGGAAAACCTCACGCAATCGCAGATCAGCGAGTCGCGAGTTGAACCCGACCTGGACATCGGCTCCATGAAAGGAAACGATCACCGGAACCGGGCTCCTCCTGATAAGCGGCAACCAAAAGATTCCGTTGTTCCCGAAATAAATATGGAGGAGCGCGGACTTTTGCTCGATCAGCGCCCTTAACAATTCTCGGCATTCCCCAGGAAGAGCCAACTGCGGGCTGCGACGAATCTGGACATGCCAAATCCGGCGAGCCCACCGGAACGGTGATCTCCTGAGCAGAAACAACTCCGGATAAGGAAAACGATCCGTGTTCTCTCGCTTAAACGCGTGGACTGCAATTCTGACGTTGGTTGGACCGATAACTTGCCGGTAGACATGCCACATTTCCGGCTTCAGAAACGTCGGGCAAAACACGCTAACCGTCGGAGTATTCGAAGCAATCGTCATCGATTGCCCGAAATGACCGATAGCAGATCGCCAATAGCAAATCTTGGTTAGCGGTAATTGGCTATCGGCTATTCATGTCTCGGTGCTCTTCGCCGAGCGCTAGGCGTACTTTAGAACAGATCTATTGGAAGGCATTCCAATGCCAAAATGCTCTGCCGCCGCGTGAAACCAGATCACCTCTTTGCGTCTTGGCGTCTTTGCGTGAGTTTTTCCTCTCCTATTGTGTCTTGGCGTGAGATCCGAGCTGGGCAACAAAAAAGGCCGGACTAGTCCGGCCTTCCATCAAAAACGCCTGTGCGCGTCCAGTTAGAACGTAATCGAGAACAGCTTCCAATATAATACAGGTTTGCCGCTCGTATCTCGCGGATCTAGTGCAGGTCTTCCGCTCGTGTCTCGCACATCAGCTGAGACCACCTGCTGACCGCTACCGTAGCTGGCAGGAGCACCTGGGTTCACCAGTTGGTATTTACGGGGTGACGTAAAGACCTTGTGGAGAATGCTTGAATTGGAGCCCTCTTCAACCGCCGGACGAGGAGGGATCGCTTGCGGCGCATATTTGGGGACATTCGTAAATTCCTGAGCAAAAGCTGCCCCGGCGCTGAAGCCGAGAAAAGCCAGAGCAAATAACACGTTTTTCTTCATAGATCGCTCTCCCTAGCTCTTTACGTTAAAGCTGAATGGTCGGTTTCAAAAGAAAATAATTTGTGGGATGTCTGCCAGGTGCGTTGACGCGTCAGCCAATCCTAGTGTCCGCTCGCCCAAGCCGGCAGATGATATCCCCGCTGAACTAATTCCCCTACCGAGTAAGAAATTATCTTCGGCGAGCCAGAGACAGTCCGGTCAGGCCCAAAAAAATAATCGAAAGTCGCTTTCTGGTCCGGGTCATCACGATCCAGGGCACCGACTCCCTGTTGAACAAGCTTGTCGCCGTCCACGAAATAGTACTCCAAATCGCTTATCATGTTCGATTGATCCCGGTCCTGGTTGTCTAGTTCCAGGCTATAAGCCTGAACCAACCCGTCGCGATGTAAGGCCGGAATCGGACCAACGTAGATACCGGCAAAGTCTATCAGCACGTCAGAATCGGTTATGCGCCGGAATCCGCCCTCGATCGGAGCATAGGCGATCCATAGCCACGTATTCGGACCTGATTTTCGGTACCAGGTTCCAACGAACACGACCGGCTTTCCGTTTCCTTCCATATCGACTTCGACGCGCTTAAGCATTAACAAGCGACCGACATTCTCTGCCCGATCCGGCACATTCATGGACAGGTAGTCAGCGATCGGATCGGTGATAACGGCGCCCGCCCTGACGTTCGTCAGAGCAAGAGTGATGATGAGCAAACTGAGCCGCCACATGGTCAGCGAAATAGATTCAGAATCGTGCCCGTTGTCCACCCGGATGCAGAATTCAGAATTTAGAATTTGGAATGGAGTCGGGATCGGTTGCGGTCCGCGACAGCGCTGAGGCGGTGCTGACCAACCTCGTCGAGTTTTCGCCTTACCGATCGCGCGCCTTGTTCCAACGTCGGTAGGGCGAAAATTTATTTGAGCCGGAAACCCCTGAGCGGCTCACACAAGAGCGTTTTGATTGTGCCATGCGGACCAACATAAGGCGATGTCCCGAACGCGGGAGGGATCGCGTCCTCGCGATCCGCGGCGCACGAGGACGCGATCCCTCCCCGCCGAACCGTTCCGCTTTCAGAGAGGCCATTTTCATTCGTGGCCATTTCGTGGTTTAGAAGAATCCGATGAAATCCACCGAGCGTTTCAGTAATCGGGTAGAACAATATGCCCGATATCGTCCCCGTTATCCGAAAGCGCTGCTCGACCTCCTATTAACCAAGGTACCGTTGCCGGCTACGGTCGCCGATATCGGATCCGGAACCGGGATTCTGTCGGATCAACTGCTTCAATCCGGTTACCAGGTCATGGCCGTCGAACCAAATAAGCCAATGCGCGAAGCCGCGGAGCGCCAGTTATCTGGACATAACACGTTTCGAAGCGTCGATGGCACAGCTGAAAACACGGAGCTAGACTCGTTGTCTGTCGACGCGGTCACCTGCGCCCAATCGTTTCATTGGTTCGATCAAGGAAAATGCCGAACCGAATTCGATCGGATCCTTCGCCCGGATGGACTCATCGCGCTGATTTGGAATGATCGCGCCCCGCAAGATCCATTGATGGAACGATACGATGAACTCCTTACAAGATTCCTTCCCGAGTATCCCAACTACTCGCATCGACGGGTTTCCACGGCGGATATTGAGATATTTTTCGCCGGTGGATCGTTCCAATTATTTACGTTTTCGAACGATCAATCTCTGACGCGAGAGGAATTCTTAGGAAGACTTATTTCTTCTTCCTATGTGCCACTCGCCGGAGAGCCGGGCCACCAAGAGTTGATCGAAGCGTGCAACGCTCTCTTTGATCAGTTCGCCGTGAACGGCTCCATCCGGTTCCTGTACGAGACCCAAGTCTATCTGGGTCGCTAGCGTCGATGGCTTGGTCCCGGAGGGACTCAACGAAAATAGCCCAGTACGCAGTGCTGGGAATTAGACAAAAAGAGACGTCCGTCCCGTGAGGGACGATCGAAATGTTTTGGCTATTGGTCTTCTCGTAAGCGACGTCACCACCGTAAGCACCCCTCGATCGTCCCATCCGGGACGGGCCGTTTTTTGAACGCCACCCAGTACGAAGTGCTGGGAAATTACGCAAAGAGAGATTTCCGTCCCGTCAGCGGACGATCGAAATGTTTTGGCTATTGGTCTTCTCGTAAGCGACTTCACCAGCGTAAGCACCCCTCGATCGTCCCATCCGGGACGGGCCGTTTTTTGAACACCACCCCAGCACTTCGTACTGGGCTACTTTCATTTAGTCCCTCCGGGACCCGCGTAGGCGCTCCTCAATTGGCAAATCATTCGAACTCGCAGGACAGTCTCCGCTACCATTTCAGATTACCGCCCTCCGACATCGGCTATCGGCTATCTGCTATCTGCTATTTGCTATTTGCTATTTCCTTTCTGCTATTTGCTATTTGCTATTTATCCCCACGGATAAGATCAGGGAAGGATGCGAGTCTTCACCAGTCCCGCTTCCCCCGTACCGGAAGTTCAGCTTTTCTCCAATGGCAGTTATCATCTGGTCATCAGCAACGCCGGAGGCGGATACAGCCGTTGGCGTGGCCTGACCCTCACGCGTTGGCGTGAAGATGCCACGCGCGATTGCTGGGGAGCTTTCATTTATGTGCGTGATACCGGGTCTGGCGAATTCTTCTCCGCTGCTTATCAGCCGGCTGTGCGTTCGGCTGCGGATTACCAAGTGACCTTTACGGAGGCCAAAGCCGAGTTTCGCCAACGCCGAGGCGACCTGGAAATCCACACGGAAATCTGTGTGTCGCCGGAAGACGACGTGGAAATACGACGGGTCTCTTTGACGAATCATTCCGGTACCCATCGCTCGGTCGAGCTGACAAGTTACGCCGAAGTAGTCCTCGCGATTCCTTGGGCGGATCTGGCCCATCCGGTCTTCAGCAATCTCTTCGTACAGACAGAGTTCCTGCGGGAACGCAGCGCCATCCTTTGCACCAGACGCCCTCGCTCCGAAACTGAAGAACGACCGTGGCTCCTGCATTTACTGGTGACTGAACAAAGCGGCGAGATCTCCTGCGAAACGGATCGCGCCAGGTTTATTGGACGCGGCCGATCCGCGGCCGATCCGGCCGCAATGCGGCACATTTCGCCGCTTTCCAATACGGTCGGTTCCGTCTTGGACCCAATCGCCTCGCTTCGAGGCGCGTTCGCGCTCGCTCCCAATGAAATTATCCGCGTCGCTTTTGTTCTGGGGGCAACGGAGAGCCGAGATGCCGCGTCGGCTCTTATCGAAAAATACCAGAAGCCCAGTGTGATAGAGCAGTCATTCGATCTCGCAGGGACCCATAGCGAGACTACCTTGCGCCAGGTCCGCATTACCGAAACTGAGGCCGAGATTTATGCACAATTGGCCGGCGCTCTGGTTTACGTCGATCCAGCTCGCCGAGCGGATTCCAACGTATTGCTTCAGAACCGGCGCGGACAGAACGGACTCTGGAGCTACGGCATCTCCGGAAACCTCCCAATCGTTCTGTTGCGAATCAGTGATGCGAACAAAATCGAAATCGTAAAGCAACTGGTTCAGGCGCACTCATACTGGCGAGACAAAGCGCTAGCCGTGGATCTAGTCATTTTGATCGAGGACGTTTCGGAGTCGGGCCAATCCCTTTACAACGAAATCGTTGGCTTGATCGCACCTGAGCCCGAACGTGGAATACTAGACAAGCCGGCAGGAATTTTTGTTCGAGACCGGAAGCAAGTCCCGGAAGAAGATCAGACGCTGCTCGCAGCGGCAGCCCGCATCGTTCTGACCGATCGAGACGGAACGTTGGCCGAACAATTGGATCGGCCGGAGAGCTACAATCCTCCGATCGCGGAGCTGAGACCGACCGAACCCACCTCGCCCAACGGGTCCGCCCCGCTCGTACCGCGCGAGTTGCTTTTTCAGAACGGGCTGGGCGGCTTCACCCCCGATGGATGCGAGTACGTAATAACATTGGAATCGGGACAAACGACACCCGCCCCTTGGGTGAATGTGATTGCCAACCCGAACTTTGGAACCGTCATCTCTGAGAGTGGGGGTGCCTATACCTGGGCGCAGAATTCTCACGAGTTTCGGCTAACACCTTGGAACAATGATCCGGTAACAGATGCTACTGGGGAAGCGTTTTATCTCAGGGACGAGCAGAGCGGAGATTTCTGGTCACCAACTCCTGGACCGGCGCGCGGCGCGACCCCTTACGTGATTCGGCACGGTTTCGGCTATTCCGTATTTGAGCATACCGAAAACGGCGTCGTTTCGGAGCTGACAGTTTATGTTGCTCTCGATGCACCGGTGAAATTCGCCGCCCTAAAATTGCGCAACGTTTCCGGTCGCGCCCGACGGATTTCCGTAACTGGGTACTGGGAATGGGTGTTTGGTGATTTGCGCCAAAATGGTTTGCTTCACGCGCAAACGGAAGTGGACGTTACCAGTGGAGCGTTACTGGGACATAACCCTTATAACGCTGAGTTTTCCGAATGGATCGCGTTCGTTGACGTCGACGCTCCCACGCGAACCTTAACCGGAGATCGGGAGGAATTTCTGGGCCGAAACGGTGACCTGTCATTTCCGGCAGCGCTGAAGCGAGAACATCTCTCCGGCAAAACCGGAGCCGGTTTGGATCCGTGTGGAGCGATGCAAATCACCATGGATTTATCGAATGGTCAGGAACAAGAAACCTGTTTTCGTCTGGGCGCTGGCTGCGGCCTCGCAGAGGTGCAAGATCTGATTCAACGCTTTCGGGGAGCGCAGGCTAGCCAGACAGCGCTTGAAGGCGCTCGACAATATTGGAAGCAAACGCTTGGCACAGTTCAGGTCGAAACTCCCGATCCATCCGTAAACCTGATCGCTAACGGTTGGCTGTTCTACCAGACGTTGAGCTGCCGGCTCTGGGGTCGAACCGGTTTTTATCAATCCGGCGGCGCATTTGGGTTTCGCGACCAACTACAAGATGTCATGGCGCTGGTACATGCCGAACCGGCTCTTACCCGAGAACATCTCCTGCGTTCGGCGGCGCATCAATTCCGCGAGGGCGATGTCTTGCATTGGTGGCATCCTCCGTCTGGACGTGGCTCGCGCACGCATACTTCCGATGACTATTTGTGGCTCCCCTATGTCACCTGCCGCTACGTCTCAGCCGTTGGCGACACCAGTGTGCTCGACGAAACGGTTCCGTTTTTGGAAGGCCGGCTCGCTCAAACCAGAGGAAGAATCTTATTATGACTTGCCGAAGCGCTCCGAAGAATCGGGCACACTCTATGAGCATTGCGTACGCTCCATCGAAAATGGCCTGAAATTCGGTGTACATGGCCTGCCCTTGATGGGGAGCTGCGACTGGAACGACGGAATGAATCTGGTCGGAAAAGATGGGAAGGGCGAAAGTGTTTGGCTGGCCTTTTTCCTCTACGATGTGCTCACCCGGTTCGCCGAGCTGGCTCGTAGCCGCAACGACATCTCCTTTGCCGATCGCTGCCTATCTCAAGCGAAGCAACTGCAAACAAACGTCGAAGAGCAAGCCTGGGACGGCGAATGGTATCGGCGCGCCTACTTCGATAACGGCGAACCGCTCGGTTCTCATATCAACTCGGAATGCCAAATTGATTCTTTGCCCCAAAGCTGGTCGGTCATCAGTGGCGCCGGCGATCCGCAACGCGCTCGTCAGGCGATGCAGTCGGTAGACCAGCGCCTGGTCCGTCGAGATAAAGGGCTGATTCAGCTGTTCGATCCGCCTTTTGACAAATCTGACCTTCATCCTGGCTACATCAAAGGCTATGTCCCGGGTGTACGAGAAAATGGCGGCCAATATACCCATGCGGCGATTTGGACCGTTATGGCGTTCGCGCTGCTCGGCGACCACGAACGGGCCTGGGAACTGGTTGGATTGCTGAATCCGATCAATCACGCAACCACACCCGCGGCCACCTCCGTTTACAAGGTCGAGCCCTATGTCATCGCGGCCGACGTTTACGCCGTCGCACCGCATACCGGCCGGGGCGGCTGGACCTGGTATACCGGTTCGGCCGGATGGACGTACCGGCTCCTGATCGAAACACTGTTAGGCTTGAACCGGGAAGGGAATCGATTGCGTCTGACCCCACGTCTTCCCAAAGGCTGGACGACTTGCAAGATCCATTACCGGTATCGGAGTACGACTTATGAGATCGGCATCTCCGTACTGACCGATGCCCAACCCGGCTCCGGTGAAATATCTCTCGATGGAGAACCACTAGCCGGATCAACGATCCCTCTGGTGGACGACGGTCGCGCGCATCGCGTCGAGATGCGGTTGCCGGCTCGCGATTTGCCCTCGGACACTAGCGGTTAACGGCTCGCTGGCACTTTTTGGTATGGACATCCTCTCGATAACGATCTTCAGGTCGTTCAGTATTTCGGCCAAGAAATAGTACCGAACGATGTCAAAATGGCGCTTCCGCAATTCGACAGCATTATTGACGGTGACGAGTCTTTCAAACGCACCCGAGTACAGCAAGATGAGAACAGGTCCAAAATGGATCGGATCTAGTCGGTTTGGTCGTAAAGAGAAATACTCTCAATCCCAGACTTCTGAGAAAATCGATATCGTCGAACAGCGAATAGGAGTAATGAACGCCGTCGCCACTGCTGAATTTGTAGGACCTAAAGCCATTCTTTAAGAATTGAAACGAACGCCAGAGGTGGACAGCCCGGAGCGCATGAGAAACAATTTTCTGTGAAGTCGAGCCGCAGCCGAAATTGTTCATATCCGAGATAAACACGGCTCTGCTGGCTACGCGTACCATTTCTCGCATAGCTCGCCGCGGCTCGGACAAATGATGCATTACGCCGAGTGCCAAGACACAATCGTAGGAGTTGTCGGCGAACTGGATATGGGTTGCGTCCCCGTTGAGTAGCTGATTGACCGGAATTCCTTTCTTGTGACCGATGTTGCGCAATTCTGCAACCGGCTCAATTCCAGCTACCCGCGCACTCGGAAGTGTCTGCAATCGAAGCAGCCCACGACCCGTCCCGCAACCGACGTCCAAGAAGGAGTTAAGTCTTTGAGATTTCGCAAGACCGCTTAGCAAATCAAGAGCTCAAATCATGCTCCGGTTCCGAGGCGGACAAATGGCTTTCGTCGTAGCGATCAGCCGTAGTGGCATAATAGGACCGTTGCAGCCTAATTTCGTCCATTTTCGAGTACGTCCGCCGGAATTAAAAATAAGACAGTCATTGTCCTTCGGATGCAAGTCGAGCGGAATTTTTGAACGCAGACTCAAGACGAACAAAACCGGGAGAAGCCCGCGATTTCATTTAATCGTGGTACGCGGTTACGGAAACTAGATCGGATCCCAGTTTCCATTTTGGCTTACGGGACGGCCTTTGGGAGGTTAACAGTTGAGGTTTCGTCTTGAGGGTTGCAATTAAAGCGTGCGCCGGGGCCCACGATCGGTCGGGCGAAAACCTCGGCGCGCGGCGGGCATGCGATAAATTCGAATTGTTTGCGCCGGGTTTGAGCCGTGCGAGGAATGGATCTGTATAGCGCATTTTCTCGTAACGGCACAAACGGCTGAAGCCGGCCCGGCGCATGCCGGACCAGGCTTTCGCCCCACCCAATACAAGAGCTAATTCGTTTTCACTAACCGCAGGAAGTCGATCCCGACGAAATAGTTTATCGCGTTCGTGTTCTTTCCGACCAGAGTAAAGGCTATTTGGTGAGCACCGGCGCTAAGTTGGACCGATCCGAATTTGATCCGCAGCTTTTCGAACCAGGGATTCCTCGATTTGGCAAGTGTCCGGCAAAGCTCGCGACACTATGAAGATGTAGGCTCCCTGATGTTAACTAGTGCGGTGTTTCAGTACGTGTTTCCGCGTAGCTCGCGCCATTTCGGCCCAAGCGGGGACTCCTAACTCCTTCCCCTGGCCTTTCTACGAACGATCTCCAACGCGGTATAGAAAACAAACAGGGTGTTATTGACGAGGTACCGTCGCCAAAGCCGCCTGGGCTCTATCAACAAACGGAACGCCCATTCCAATCCCAAGCGCTGCCATGAAGGTGGCGCCTGTTTCACGGTTCCGCTAATGAGTGAGAATGCGGCTCCCACTGCCACGTAGACAGCCGGGGGCAAGGCGTCTTTTAGACGGGCGAGTAAGAGTTCTTGTTTGGGGCACCCTAGACCGACCCAGACAAAATTTGGTCCCATGTCTCGCAGGAGCCCGATGATTTTTTCGTCTTCGCCGAATGGCCACTTCCCAAAAGGAGGCGAATAGGATCCGAGAACTCTAGCCCGAGGATATTTATCACGCAGAACCTGTTCGAGTCTCTGCCGATCTTCCTCCGTCCCGCCCAACAGAAAATGGCGATCAGTCGGGTCCGAAGCTGCCAGCGAGTGACGCATCAGGTCTGGACCGTAAACCCGGTCTTTTAGCCCAGCATTGAACAGTCGATTCAGATACCAAACCAACGGCATGCCATCCGGAACCACGAGATCAAATTTTTCCATTGCCGCCGCGAATTGTTTATCACCGCGCGCGGTGGTTACGAGGTGAGTATTCGCTGCCGCGACTAGGTGAGCAGCACTTGAATTCTGAGCCCATGCACTCAAAAGGGCGACAGCTTCAGAATAATTGCAAACAGCGATCGGTAACCCGAGCACCGGCGCTCGGATTATGCCGGCAAAACAAACGAGGACTGGGTCACAAAACTCCCGAATGTAATGTTACGATCCCAGTAATTTCTAAAAAAGCTTTCCGAGCGCAATAATATAACCGTGTCTCCAAATGGGTTTCAACAAGCATATTCTTTTCGTGCGTTGGGCCGTTGGCTCAGAGCCTTTGGCATCGAGCCGCGGATCACGGTTAATGGGCTGAAAAGTCTTAGGCTCTATCGGTCGGATTATTATCGACTGAAAGAACAAAGCCGAACCGCGCCTGCGAATTGGTCGATCCGAGCGAGCTATCCTTGCTTGAACGATTTCTCCGATCAACCGGGTAGCGCTACTGGCCATTACTTTCACCAGGACCTGTTTGTCGCTCAAAGGATTTTTTCACGGAACCCAGAGAGACACGTTGATATCGGTTCCAGAATCGATGGCTTCGTTGCCCACGTTGTGAGTTTCCGGAAGATTGAGGTTTTCGACTATCGTCAACTCCTAACGCCCATTCCGAACGTTATTTTTCGCCGGTTCAATCTTTTGGCCCTTCCGCCTGACCTAAACAATTACTGCGATTCGCTTTCCTGTTTGCATGTGATTGAACACGTAGGATTAGGTCGCTATGGAGATCCTATCGATCTTTTTGGTCATCTTAAGGCTTTGGATAGCTTAGCCGCAATCCTTAAACCTGATGGGCTACTTTATCTGTCCGCTCCGTTCGGCGAAGAACGAATCGAATTTAATGCCCACCGCGTCTTCTCGTTGGCCACGCTCGTAGAAATGGTTCGAACAAAATTTCGCCTTCTTGGCTTTTCATATGTCGATGACGCCGGCAACCTTGAGCCTAACGCCAACCTTGATAATCTGCTGGCGCAAAGACCGCCCGCGAATTTCTCGCTTGCAATCTTCGAACTCCAGAAAAACTAAAGAATCCTTTTCGGCACAGCGTGGACTTGATCGGATTTTCATCTACGCCAAGCTTGGGCGAATTCGGTTGGGCAACCATTATCTGTTCGGATGGGGATTAGGGAACACCTTGTTCGCTTGGGCACGATCCGAAATAGCGGCGGAGCGATACTCCTTGCCTATTCTAGCACCTGTTTGGCGTCGCCTAACCAGCGGTGGTGGCTGGATAACTGCTTTAAAAGCGTTCGGTTCGCGTAACCAAGCACTTCGAACTTACAATGGCTTATTCGAAGAGCAGGGTCTGAGTTCGTCCGGCAAGAACCTGCTTACTCTCGCCTGGGCCGCTCATATGGATGAAAATGCGCTTCCCCAAGTACTGGAGACACCGAAGCGATTTTTTCGGCCGATTGTTTTCGTCTTCAGTAATGTCCGCGACCGTTTCGCCTCCTTAGCCGATTGCCAGCCGCTCGTAGCCGCTCGCTTTAGCGCCGCGCTCGCACCGGGAGCCATGGAACGATTGCCGTCTAGAACTGCGCCTCGTTTCGCTTGTCATGTCCGGCTCGGCGACTTCAATCCGGCATCAGAATTGAACCCGATAACCGGCCATAATGCCCGTCTACCGATGGAATGGTATGTCGCGCAGATTAAGAATGTTTCTGCTATTTGGCCAAACGTACCGATCGAGCTCTTTTCGGATGGAACTGACGCCGAGCTCGCGGAACTACTCCGATTGCCTGCTGTCTGCCGAGCGGACTATGGGAACGCCGCAATCGATTTATTGGCAATGAGCCGGGCTAGCCTACTCATTTGTTCAGGTTCGACCTATAGCGCATGGGCGGCGTTCCTCGGCCAAATGCCAGCAATCTGGTTTCCGGGCAAGCAAGAATCACAGTTCGGCTCGGTGAGGCTGTCGAATGCCATTGAGATGACGGGCAACGACTCCATACCCGAGTTTTTCGCCGAGCAGTCCAGGTCAACGGGTGAGTCCTTGGTTCGGCAAACGGCCCACGAACTAAGTTTGGTTTTTCATGCCAAGGATCATTTGCAGCGCTGAAGGCTCAGTGCGATCACACTCGCCGAGATCATCCGGCGTTGACCTGGGGCTTTTGAATCAACGGGATCATATCGCGCACAAATCCGGTCAGACGGTCAAACAGCTCT
Source organism: uncultured Verrucomicrobiae bacterium (assembly GCA_963837955.1). Classification (GTDB taxonomy): domain Bacteria; phylum Verrucomicrobiota; class Verrucomicrobiia; order Chthoniobacterales; family JAFAMB01; genus DASTDH01. Next base: position 307,651 of record CAWIPH010000001.1, read on the forward strand.
TTTCTTAGTTCTGCGGAATCTCTCGCCTTGGGCAGAATTCCGCTCACGATCACGTAAGCCCAACGATGATTCGTTCCTTTGGTGACACGGTCCCAGCTGGTTAAGAGGATCCGCTGAAAATGATCGTCGGTTGTCGTGTCTTTGCCAACAAACCAGTAAAGGAAGTAACCGTTTATTCTCTCTCCGTTTTCGGTCCGAGTCAGAGTAAGAAGACGAACCTTTTGTGTCCCATGATTTGCCAGCGGAATCGGAATGGATTTCTCGTCAACGATCGTCCAGCCTTGTCCAACCAGGCAGACCTGAGGGCGATGGATGCTATTTCGTTGAGCGCCACTTAACACGATTTCACAGGTAATCTCGGCCCGCGCCGCTCCAACGTAGCCTTTTTTGGCAAACTCGGTGTCCTTCGGCAAAAACTGCTTTTCCGATTCGGAAATCGCGCGATCGAAGCCGATATAGCTTCCGACTGAGTCCGGTAGTTCCATGTTCACACCGGCTTCGCTGATTCCAGTCGCTTCCCGTGTCAGGTAGACCGCGCCGGCAGCGACGCCGGCAATGACCAGCACCACCGCCGATCGCCACCACGGAAAGATTGCAGCGTTCGATTCAATGCCCTTCACTGAGACCTTTTTCGAGCTGGTTCCTGCACTCATCGCATTTCCTGTCCTGTCCCAGTTTTCGGTTTGGCCGTCCGCCAATCTTTTGCCAGCAACTGCACCAGAAAGAATACCCCCAACAGCGCAGCGATATAAACGACAAGTCCCGCCATGGTGTGGAACCAGGTCGGTTGCTCAAGTGTTCCAATAGCAAATTTGCCACCAAACTGCACCGTTCCCCAGGTGAGCATCAAGATTCGGCAAAAATTGCCGAAGATGGCCAGCGGAAAAGCGGCCAAGACGGTGATTACAATTTGCCACCACCGGCGCAATATCAGGATGCCGTATAGGCTTGCCATCATCGTGAGAGCGAAAAGCGAGTGCATTCCGCTACAAGGGTCCGCGACATCGATACTGAACCGCTGGCCCACCGACATTCCCGAAGCGGGGTCGGAAGCAGAGAGAATTGCGGTTCCTTCCCGGATAGCCGGAAGATGGACGAGATTGAGGAAATGCTCGCTCAGCGTACTCATCAATAACCGAAGGGGAAACGCGACATACTGATCCAGGAAAACAAAGGGCCACGCGAAAGTCAGGAAGAGCCAGATAAAGAAGATCGATTGGAAGAATCGGAATCCAAGAAACCAAAGAATGAGACCAGCGACGAAGATCTGCAGGGCGACAAATCCAAGGTACTGCAAATCAACCACGTAACCGATCCAATAGAGAAAAACGGAAAGTCCGAGGACCAGCAGCCCAATGCTTGAACCGCGCACAGGAACTTCCGCCAGACTGCGCCGCTTGAGAAAAACGAGCACTGCGACCAAAGGGAAAACGAAAATACCGTGGTTCCATTCACTGAAGCCAAACCACAAAGAATAGGCCACATCCCAGAGGGGAACCGGAACGTGACCATAACCGCTCGCGTACGGAACTCGAAAAAAAAGTGCGAAAAGTGCTGCGAAACCAACGAGAAGAGGCAAGATCCACTCTCGAACTGGAACGGAACGTAGGGTCACATACCTGATCATCCCTGAATTCTTTTCGGCTGACAAGCTCGCTAGTTTAGCGCGATCGAAACCCCGTTTTATGCGGTTTCACGATTTTCAGCCGCTTGCATTACGTATTCGGAATAAATAGACTGTGCTGTTATTGCGTTTTGTGTTCCGATGACCTTTCTGGCCCTTAAGTCAATGGGATGAGCAAGATCCTACTCAGGCTGAAACCGCTCCAGCACCTGGCAGTGAGGATCTTTGGCTTCAAAATTACCGAAGTAAATTCGGGAGAGAATCTTGGGAAGTACATCATCATCCCGTGGCGCGGGCGACTTCATTTTATCGGCCTGGATTCAGGTAAACCGTTTTATCCGGTCTTCATCTCGCAACAGCGCGTAACTTATTGGAAGCAAACCTTAGCGTTCCGGACCCACCCGCCACCTGACTATCCGAATGAGCGACACGGTAACGATCCTGGTAACCCATCAATCTCCGCAACGCGTCGATCGGATGCTTAAATGGTGGAAGGACAGGGTCATTGGCACAGAGCTGCTGGTTGCTTATGGTGGCCCGATCGAAGACTTTTCTGGTCTGGGCTTCCCGCACAAAATTTTCGTCCGAGATAATCGCTTGAGAACCCGGGATCATGTAAGGGAACGCCAATCGTATACTGGCGTGTTCCAGGCGGCGAGCACGGTGCTTCGCGAATCCGATTACCAGTACGTTTGGCTAGTTGAGTTCGACCACATCCCTGTAGACCCTAATGTCATAGCGGAATTGAAACGACGAATCGCCGAGAAGGGTGCCGATGTTGTTTGTCATCATCTCCGGCGAGTCGATGGACGAACTGGCCGCATTTCCTTCAGCACGCGAAAGACCGAGACTTTTTCGATTTATGGCGACGCGTCAGCGTTCGAAAGGACAAAGGGGTAATCCTTTCGATGTTGCCTCCGGTTCACTCTGGCGACGCGAGGCTTTCGATGCAATCGCCACCACAGATGAATCCTTCCCGATCTATCTTGAGATGTATCTTCCAACGATGGCACATCATCTCGGATTTCGACTATGCGACCTGGGAGAGCAAAACGATTTTATCAGACCTGTTCCGTCCCAATCCCTGACTTTTGAATACGCACAGGCACAAGGAAACTCTCGGCGTACCCGTTGAAGCATTTTTGGGATATGATGAACAGCTCGTTTCTCAGCGGTTTGGAAACAACTGAAACGCGGTGCAGCGTTGCATGGCACGGATTGCGGCCCGAGGAAGGACTTCAGTCTTAGCGCTTTCTTACGACGACGTACGATTTGATTAGCCCGAGAATCGCTCCCGCCTGATCTCGCAGTTTGGAAAAAGATCCTTCACCTCAGCAAAGGTCAGAAGGCGAATCTCGTCAACGTATCGATCAACCATTTCCTGATTGGGATGAGTAAGCCAAGCCCAGACGGTAAGCCGCCGGATAAAACGACGCTGCCACGCTTTGGGAAAATACTGAACCAGCGGTGTCAAATAATGGGGTTCTATGGGAAAGCTTCGAGCGGGTGTTGTATCCAGAGCGCTTTTCCCACCCGCATGCACTCAAAGGCGAACCTGCGCTGCTGCTCGAAGGTGTAAACGTGTTCAATCACACTATTTGAAAAAATGATATCAAAACTTTGATCGGAGTAAGGAAGTCTCGTCCCATCGGCCATCGCAATGTCGATTTTCGGATTTTCGGTCGGTGGGATGATCGGCTCCAGATTGATGATCGTTAAATGGCTCTCCATGCCCGAATCCTTCCAAAAATCGGGGAAACCACCGACGTCAAGAATCCTGTCAGTGGGCTTTGGTAAAAGGGTGCGGTTGAATTCCTCCATTCTCCGTCGTCGGAAGCGGGGGCTGATGAGACGATAAAGGGCGGAAAGGTGTGAAACCACGGAGAATTGTTTTTAGCCGGTTTTCGGCGGGATTTGATTCCTGGTTATCAATGTTTGAAAAGAAAAGCCCGGTGTTTATCGCGAGAGGGACTTTTTAGCAAGCCCCCGCTGCATTTAGGCAGAAGTATATAGCCTGCAAAATCCGCCACTGCCGTCTTGCTCGTGTTTGAGGGTCCGTAGGTTCTCGGAGAGCCCGATGAGTTATCGGTGACGAAACAAGAGAGATCTGCCGCTATCATGCTCCAGAGCGAAAGATTCTGTGCTCCGCTGATTTCGACAAGGTCTGGCGGTAGCTGGCTCCAGTTACCCGCACCCAGCCCGTAAATAAATATATTCTCGAATTCGTGATTTTCAGAATTGTTCCGGGGTGCCCTTGGACGGCGGAATCCTCGAAGTCCACGTTGGCGAGGTACACGTTGGCGGCCCCCAATAAAATCAAAGCATCCTCTATGTAATGCTCGTCACTGATCGACGCAAAAAAGGTCGGCCCCTGCCTGCTCTGAACCGTAATGCCGTTGGTTTGCGAGTGATTTCCATAGATGAGCATTTCTTCAAGAGTCCGCCGCCAGTAGCGACGTCCAGGGCAGCCGATGGCGAACTGCCGATGTTGACGAATGTTGAGTCGAGAACAACCGAGGAAGGGTCCGCATTCCATTGCGCACAGACGCCGTTTGGAGCAGCGTTATAGAAATAGACGTGCGAAAAACTAACCGGAGCCGCGCCGTTTCCGTTAACGCTAATAAAGGCTAGCTCCGTCGGGGATTGGAAAGCCGCGCACTGGATGCAAGTTGAATGACGCTGCCAGCTTGGCCGTATAGCTTTTGTCCGCCGGAAATCGTTAAGGCCTGAGTCACCAAATAGGTACCCGTCGGGAAAAAAATTTCAGCGTAATGGGCGAGTGCTTTTTGGATCACTTCACTGTCGTCCGTTGTTCCGTCCCCGACTGCACCGAGTGTGTGAATGTTCACGCAGGCAGAGGTAGGTCGCGGAACGCTGGCCGATCTTAAGGAGGTCGGTGGAACGGCCGCCCGAAGCGTAGCCTCTGAGCCCGAGACTGTTTGACCCGAGGAAACAACGCTCGCGCTGGTCCATTGGGTCACTACTCCTTTTCGCGCGACGCTATTGAGAAAGCTCGGCACCTGCGATTTCGCATCGAAGCTCATATTCTCGATGTGCATCGCGTCGTGCACATAAGGGTCCTGGAGAGTGGCGCCCGGCATACTCGTAAACGAGCAGTCGAGAATATTATCTACCCCGGCATAACCCGCATAGACTAAGAAGGGCGCCGTGTTCTTAAACTTTATGTTTTGAAAGGTAAACATCCAAGCGCCGTTGAGATAGATTGACTGTTGCCTCTGGCGAGTAAACGAGCAGTCGCGCATGTATAAAGTCGAGGTCGCGTCGCTCCAGTAGCCGACTTTGCCGCCCACAAAGTTGCAATTGGCAATAGTGCTTCCCCCGCCCCACCAGCCAGTTTGGAGACAGCCCAGCGCGTCGTCAGCGTTGATGGTAACATTGCGAACGTCGCTCTGTTGAGCGCAGAACCAGAAGACACCCCAAGCTCCCGGATTGTTGGCGCCGATTCGGACGTTGATGTCCTCGAGGCTGCAAAAAAAAGTGTTGTTGGTCGATCCGTTAAGATCGTTGGTTCGGGTTTGCCAGTCGGTAGTGTTATCCGGCATGTTGTAACCGCCGGCCGTAACGATCATGGGTGTTGGCTTCGACACGTCCTGAAAATTGGCGGAATGAGGGGCTAAAAGCAGCGTAGGCGGGTCGGTCCACTCGCCAAAGAGCTGGGTGTTCCTCCAAATGATGAGAGTCGAGCTGATCACGTAGGTGCCGGGAGGCACATAGACACTGGCGGGCGCCTTTTGGCAACACCGTTAGGTAGCTTTCGATTCGATTGCAGTGCGGCGATAAAGGCTTGGGTGTCGTCGGTGACGCCATCGCCTTTGGCTCCGTAGCTTTTTACGTTGCGCGATGCTACCCCGATAATGTTTGGAGGTGGGCTTTGGGCGGGGAGGGTTTGAAGAAACACAGCGGCGACTAAGAAGAAAGCGGCGTTGGCAATTGCTTTCACAATTCAATAGAAGTCGGCGTCATTCTATCGAGACACGGCCCACAAGACTATGATACTTTCGGGTCGGATAAAATGTGACTGATGCGGAGCTATGGCACTAAAGCAGTCGCGTGGGCACTTCTGCGCTTCCCTCCGGTACCTGTGAATGTTCGCAACCGCTGAACAAGCTCTTCTGCCCTGATCTTTGATTTTTGCCCAAGTCCCGCCAACACCGGTCCATCCTGGGTATCCGCCTCGGGCTAAGTAGGTAACCAACAGATTTGCAATGGCATAACTTGGATGGGCGATCAGTGATGGGAACAGGTCTAAAGAGAGCCCAACCGTTCAAGACCGTCCCTTAAATTGAGCGAGGCATAAATTGCGGTTAATCTCTCTCGGGTCAGCTTGTCAAAATCGAAATCGCGCGAGCGGAGCAATCCGCGCCGGATCACGTCGGCTCTTCGATTTTCATCGGTTAACGCTTCAGCGAGGCTCCGTGAAGCCTCGTCCGAGTTAGAGTAATCAACAATCCAGGCCGCTCCACTCGTGACCTCGTGCATGATCGGGATATCGTTGACGACACAAGGGGTTCCGCACGCCATTGCTTCGGCAACAGATCTGCCGAAAGTCTCTTCGCGGCTCGGTAGGACCAGAATTCTGGCCTGACGCAGAAGTGGAGCAATCCAACGTTGATCAACCCAGTCCAGGAACCGAATTGTCCTCTCACGATAGGTGCGCTGCGAGTCCTTCCAGCGAAGCCCTCTCACCGCACCTATCTCCCCCAACGAACACGATCGGATACATCTCTCTCAGGCGCTGAGAAATTCGGGCGTAACTCCGAACAAGTAGATCGGCCTGCTTATAGGATAGAGATTGGATAGCCAAAGGATATAATTTTCAGGAATCTCGAGTGCGCGCCGCAGTTCGTCGGCTTCTCCGTTGGGATATTGGTATGGAAGACCGAATGATCGATCCCCCGTAGCTCTGGATCATTTTGCGCTCGGCTTCAGGTGCCACGGCAATAATCCGGCGGGCAGCACATCGGGAATTGGTAATGACCAGTCTCGCCGAATGCAGGCCCCGCCCGGCTGCCCATCGTCGGTACGCGGCGCTGACCGGGTCCAGCTGGTCGAACCCTGCAAGTGGTGAAGCGTAAACAAATGCATTACGGTAGGAATACATTGACGGAGCGGGACGAAGCCGACGGTAAGTAGAAGCTAGGCGCATTCAGCCGTTTGGCTTGTCGCGAAACCCAAAAATTATTCGGAGATTAATCGAGCTCGTATCCTGCCACTCCCTGGAAATCGCCGGACGCGTGGAGCCTTTGGGTGCCTTCGCCAAAGTCGTATTTGGGTCCAACAAAAATCACCCAGTGAAGCCTTGAATCCTGGCGCAGCGACCGAGTCACGAACTCTTTAAACATCGAGCTGAGGCCCGTCGGTTGAAGAGGATTTTCGGCACAGTAACTTAGTGCCAGGATGACCTTGTCCATAGCCGCATGAGCAATTCCGTTGACGATAGAAATTTCAGTCACTGACTGCAGGCTCACGATGGCTAGTTCGAAACTTTTTGAGAAACCAAACTAGGAGCCCGCTGAAGACGATGAAGTAAGCGATGCCTTGAGCCGCGTAAACTCCCTTGGCGTGAAGCGAAGGTCTTAACACTAGCCGAAACGTCAGCAACGAGATCGCCAAGAGAACTTAGACTGATAAGAAAGTGGACCGGGCGACCAGAGCTTGTAAACAGGATGTTAAAATTCCAGACGTAAGGCCTGAGAAGAGCGGAAACCATTCGCCCATATCCAGAGATCATTTACCGCGCTTTGCCATTGGGTGCCTAGAATGGGTCTGGCGAAGAAGAAAGAAAAGAGCTGGATTGCGCTAATAGACCGACCACCACCCCGAGAGACATGACTCCCATGAACAGGAACAACGATTTCCGCGTCTGAGCTTGCAAGTTTTGCTCTCGGCTGTACGAAGACCCGGCAACGCTATCAACGACATTCACGCTCAGCGACAAAGGAACGCGCATAAGCTGCTGGGTTCAATCATAGATGCCTAGCTCGACATCCGTTGCGAACGCTTTCAGCAGGGCGACATCCAAATTGGCAGCGAAATTCTGTACCCATCCAAGCGGACCCAAAATGCGCGCAAACCGAAAGAAAGTAACGCATGAGCTCTGGGCGGTAATGCCACGAAATGAGAAGGTTGTGACGATACCACAATGACAACAGAAAGCCTCCTCTAACGGCGGCTTCGGCGAAACGTGCAGTGACAAGCGCTAGTACTGTCGGCACGAACAGAGAACCCAGGACAGTCAGCAACAGCCACGCGAAAACAGAGCTCATTTCAATCACGGCAATTCGATGGAAGTCGTATCGCTTACTCGCGATGATCTGGGGCGTTTGCAGAACAGTTTCCAACATGAGCGTTACAATCATCAGAAACAGCACGGAGCGAAGACTCATGAGCGATGGCAAAGCTAATACAACGACGAGAACAATGGCCGCGGCGACGAACGATCCGACCGTGCCCAACATCACATGGAAGCTGGTGTATGCCTGATCTTCTTTGTTGTAACTGACATAAGCGGAGTTCTCGCTCATCTCCTCGGGCAAAAGCTGCCAACGGCATGATCATGCCTGCCGTTGCGAACAGGCCGAATTGCTGGAGGGGGCAATCAGCCGGGTCGAAATGAGCAGACCTACAGATTCGGCTCTACTCGCACAAACTGAAGAGAGCTACCGCCGTAAAGAAAAGTGGCCTTTGCTTTGGCACTTCGCCGAAAACGTCGAACTAATTCCCGAATGCGTCGATGATACCAGGGATCCGAGAAGAAAAATCCGCAGACATTCGTGCGGGCGCAACTCGTCTGATCATAAGGAAAGGCACAGCGCTTGCAATCGTTAAAATTGGAGAGCCTCAGCCGCGTTTACCTTATGATTTCTGCGCTCCGGAGCCAAGGGACGACAACAACTGATAAGGACAGAAAAACGCCGTGGAAAAGGAGCCGCAACAGTGCGAATGAGCGTCGGCCTGAAATGTTTGAGCATCTCAGAAAAGTTCCACGTAGCCTGGCTAGAAACTGCTGTCTCACCTCGAATACGATTCGGTATCTAGTTGAGTATCGTTGCATCGTAGATCTATTGAGGAACTCACAGGACTCCATTTTCCTCCCTCATCGATCTCGGCGCCGGGAGCGGTGAAATGTCAGCCCGTTTGATCGAGCAAGGTTTCGCGTTGAGAGCTACGGCCGTTGAACCAGACGATCGGAACTTCCATTTGCTGCAGCAGCGTTACATAGATTTACCTGGCTGCCGCTGCCTTCACAGCTCGCTGGAGCAAGTACAAATAGAAAAGGAAAGCTTTGATGCCGTGTTGTCGACGCAGGTTCTCGAACATATTGTGGATGACCATGCAGCTGTTGCTGCAATTAAGTCGGTGTTGAGGCCATCGGGAAGAATCGCCATCATCTCGGTGCCGTATCCTCCAGAGATATTCCCACTTGGTGGACATGTACGCCCCGGGTACACGCGCGAGCAACTTGCGTCTCTATTTGCCAGTCATGGATTTCGATTGCTCGAGCACGATTATTTTTTTACGTTGCCAACCCTGCGGCGTGTAATCGCCTGCGGAAGAGTTCGGGCGGGTCGGCCGTTTACTTCCCAATCCAGATGGGCGGATCGTGAAGCAAAACTCTCTACCTTGCAAAAAGCGCAGCTACAACCGTATGGCCTTGCTTGTCTCTTTCAGCGGAACTGAGTTACTTTTTCGGCAGATTCGCCTATCGTTCGCTGCTGGGTTGCTTGGACGTCAGCCGATGGAACCGCAACGGTGATCAACCACTGACTCCACAGTTCCCGCCGAATGTCTTTTGACTCCACTGGAAAACAGCTCTGCATCGTGGATCCTGCTTTTACTTTGGATAGCCCGACCATGAAACATTTGGTCTATGCAATTCCTACAATTCGGGCTGGCGGGTTGGCAAATTACAGCGATAGCCGAACGCATCGAGCCTCATCTGCCGATCCATTAGGTTCCACTCCGGTTGCGGCATCGTAATCCGCTGATTACCAGCTTCGAGCTGCCGGTCGCGGCAAACCGGGCGGCTCGCATTTATCGGGCACAGAATCCGAAAACGCGATCGTTTTCGGGACACCGGGATTACCATACGGGGCGGATGTGAGCGCGGTGCATTTTCTCCATCATGTCTGGATGTCAATACGTCAACCTTGCCGCACCAAACACTACGAGAGCGAGTGACATTGGCGCTCTCTCGTTTCCGCGATAAGGCTGCCAGGCGAGACTTCGCTTCTGGCCAAACCCGCTGCTGGTTACCTGTTTCCGATATATCGGGACGAATTACGAAAGATCGTTTCTCATCCGGAGCGAGTTCGATTATTACCAATTCCGATGATGAGACACGGTTTACGGTTGAGACAGTCAAGCGATTTCGGACCGCGAGACGCCTTGAGCTTGGCTATTCCGAGATCGACTACGTCTTCGGGTTTCTCAGTCAAGGCCATTACCAGAGGAAAGGTTTTTGGATCGCTGTGGCAGCACGGCGAAGCTCCGAAGCCGTAAAGAGTCGCTTCAGTTCACCCCTAAACTCTTGGTCATCGGCGGCCTTTCCCCAACGTTGCAGCGGCTCCGGAAAGCCCTGACCAAGGAGTTCTCAGACTGGCGAGATTGGATTCCATTCGCCGGGATGCTCTCCCGGCCTGAGGAAACCTTGTCTGCGACCGATGTTTTGCTTTTCCCGTCTTCTTTCGAGGCATTTTGCCTCGCGGAAATTGAAGCGGCGGCACTATCTCTCCCATTGCTTTTAACACCGCACTGTGGCTCTAAAATGATCCTGCAACCTGGCGGGAACGGCTTGTCTGTCAGCTTTAATCCAGACGAACTGGCCGATCAACTTCTGGCTTTTCTTCGTGGCTCCACCAAGTTGGGTCCAATCGAAGTCCTCGCCACCGTCCGGAAAACTTCCGGCCATCGATAGGAAAAGCACTGAACCGGAAACAATTTTCCGAGCGGCTGCTCCAAGATTCTCGAAGAAACGTGGACGGCTAAAAAAGTGCGTTGAATGCCGTCGCGTAGCGATTCGCAAGCTCTCGTGCGTATAATTGGCTAGAACGCGGGCGCGCCCAGCTCCGCTTTTCGCCGCACGCCAGACATCATCCCGGAGAGCTCGCTCAAGCAAATTTCCGAGTGCGCCCACATCCGCTTCCGGGAAGATACAATCCGGTTCACCGATGACTTCCGGAATCGCGCCACAACTCGATCCAATCGTCGCGACACCACAAGCCATTGCCTCGATCAGGATGTGGCCGAATTGTTCTTTCCACCAAACTGGTCCGGATGACGTGCGACTCGGTAATACTAGTACGTCCAGCAGTTGCAGAAACGTAGCGATCTCGGGATAGGTCATTGGGGAAAGGGCCCGGATCCGGCTGTCCTCACGGGCCGCCGCCTCGATCCGCGCGGCGAGAGGACCGGTGCCCATGAATACAAGGAAGGTTTCCATGGATAACCCGGGAAGCGCCTGGAACGCGGCCAACAAATCGAGCACACCTTTCTCCGGGACCAATCTTCCGCAATAGGCGATCAGCCGAGCGCTTGCGGCGTAACCGGCAGACTCTTTGCGCCTCGCGCACTCCGATTCGGAAAGAGGAATAAAAATTTCTGGATCGACACCGAATTGCGGCAGACAAGGTCCGCGCGGGGTGAACCAAAACTCTTTAAAATCGCCGCCGCACCGCTGTTTCCACCGATCGCAAAATCGGACGTCCGGGCAGCAACTCGATAAACGAGTCCCAGGATTCTACCTTTCGTGCCACCTCGGAGAATGTTCTCCCAGGTGAACTCGCCGAAGAGCGCGCGACGCTCAAAACGCTGTTTCAGGAGCCAAGTTTGCCACCGGAGCATGCCCCAGGGCTCATTTTAAACCAAAACCAAATCGTAAGGCTGTTTGCGAAAGACAAAATCCAAACCGCGATACCAATTTCGAGTTCCCGAAACGCAGCCCCACCAATTGGTAATCCTACCAGTTCGTAATCTCTTGACGAAGGTTCGGGCTCTACTCTCTCCGTCCAACCGAATCCGCCGCACTCGTTTGCGGTCACACACGTCAAATCAAACTTCTTGGCCAAATGAGAAAGTTTTTTTCGATGCTCGCGAATGGCGTAGGCGGTGCCAACAATCAAGAGCCGTCAATTCATCGGCTGATGCGCTCTCTTCGAGCAAGCCAGGTGAGTGAATTGCACAAGTTGTCCCGACGACATGATAGATTTGACGACCACTCTCTTCAGAAAAATGGTCTAACGCTTCTGGAACCCTTAAGCGATGGGTGACCGGAATGTTCGGGCGGTAGTCGTGCCAAACGATCGTTCCACGATCGCTGATTACTTTCGCAGCAAGCCTGGAGTCGCGAGTACGTCCGCGAGCAAATGCGAACCATCGATGAAGATCAGATCGAACCTTGCCTCGCGTACCAGTTTGTCACCGGCTCCCGCAAAACTTCCAATTCGAAGTTCCACACCATCCTGAGCTAAGAGCCGCCGCCGGTAGGGAGAGTCAACCACGGCGATATCTAACTGATAACCGTCGCATTCGGGCAATTGAGTTTAACGGCGCAATTCGTGCGAGCTCTAAACGTTCCGACTTCCAAAACGCGTCTTGGTTGAAGCGTCTTGGCTAAGGCGAGCAAAAAAAAGAGATCGGGGGTGGGGCTGTCCAGATCGAGAGAAAGCGGCGCAGCGACCGGAATGATTAAATCGTGCGATAAGTTTGCCAGCTTCTCCGGATCGATCTCTGGAAGATTTAGCCGTCCGAAATTGCAGAATACTGGGTCAACAGCTTTCACGATCGGGAACCGTTTAAGCGCATTCGGTATGGGCATGGGCGGCAGTCACTCCCGATTCAGTTTTGCCTTTGGCCGACATCTAGCATGGTTAGGAGGAACCACTGTAGTAGCTTACACAAAAAAAGACACGGTCCGACTGGGAAACTATACTTATACCAGTGATACCAGTACTGTCCTGTCAGGTAATATTTCGATTTCCTTCTAAAGAAAGTCACCCTGATAAATTGAAAGCGACCATGTTTCGAACTCCTTCGCCCGTTCCTTGAAGTCTGGCTGTTCGTGCCTATCCATCAGATATACTTTCGCGTTTGGCAGAATGACAACGCGAAACCCTCGGCGATGGGCTAGCAGCGTATATATAGAGTCTGCGCCATAATGCGGCAGATGTCCGGCATTGGGTAATCCGATCTCGCGGCAGAGCTGCGATGGCATACCGACACAATAGCCAGACAGTCCATGTACGTCGGTTATAGTAGATAATGAAGAAGGAACTGAAGATCGGTATCGGAAACCTGTTCTAACTGGCTCCGGCTCACCTTCAAGGAAGCAGATCGCTCCACTGATGCTTCGCGGAGTTTCTGCAGAAAATCCTGCATGACAGAAAAACATTCAGGTTCCGGAAGACAATCATCATTGAGCCAGAAAAGATATTCGGCGTTCATTTCAAGCGCATTGCATGCCGGCGCAAATACCGCCAGTCCAATAGAGTTCTCCGTTGCCAAAGACCAGCTTGACCTCGGGAAAATCTGCGGCGATGGCTTCGGCCGTTCCATCTTTGGATCCGTCGTCGACCACGATAATTCCGGTCTCTGTAGGCAACCCATTTGTATGCAGGTGATGTAAGCAGCGCAGTGTCACCGCTTTTCGATTATGGACGGGAACGATCACGTAGCCCTTCATTAATCGCAGAGATTTCCCGTTTCATTATCGCTTAAGCCTCTTAGACCGCGGCACGACCCCTATGACGGCGCGGAATCATCAAAAGGACCGCGACGAAGAAACGGACGAATCCGATCTTCTGATGAAAAGCATCACGCGGAGCCACTCTCCTGATAGAAACTACGTATTTGTAGCTCTTTTGGAAAGGCCCTTAACTAGACAGCCGCATAGTTAGCCCTAAAGCCATCACGCTCGCCAGGTTTGATGTTTCCGGTTTCCTGAACTTCACTGGTCCAGTGTTGAAACAGCTTTTGGTGGTCCATCCACGCTCAAAGCGCAAAAACAACCAGCCAAAAGTGCAAAGAAAATATTAACGGGAAACACTCCCAGATGGCTGCCGAAGAGCATCCCGCTGAATAGGGTAGCAATCAAGACACTCAAACATCCCAGCATCATCTTGCGCCGGGCCGGATCGCGCTGTCCGAAGATCGCGCGATGGGCGATTACTAAACCTAAACCAGTTACACCGAGAAAAAAGCCTAAGCCCTACGAAACCGTAACTCACCAGAATTTGACCGATCTGATCGTGGGCTCCATTTTCGTGCGACTGTTCCATCAAATCTTCCTGAACCTCGCTGCGATTGCCAAACCAAGTGTGAAATTCCGGGATTAGTTAGGACGTTCCGGAAGCTCACTAGCCGATCGCTGAAAGTACCCAGTCGAAATGCTTGCGCTTCAACATCACTATCTTGCGGCAGATAGGCTTCGATCTGGTCGAGCGACCGCAAAAGCACATCGGAATTGATCATGAGAGTCGCGAAACCGATCAGCGCTACCCCGTACAGCACGATTGTGCCCACTTTGGTGCGACAACAAGCCCATACCAGAATCGCCAGCGCCAGCAAAGCCCAGGCAGCCCGGATGAACGTGGCTAGGCATGCTATCGCAAACAAAACTGAGACAAAAATCTGCCATCGTGCCCATTTCCCTCGCTTGAGGGGAGTCAGAGCGGCGAGCCCTGAGAGCATTGCGGTGACCACCCCCAAAGCGTGCGGCGAATTCAATGTTGCGAAAGGTCGGAGCCGAATGTCATCCAACAAGCCAACTTCCATGGTGAAGCCGCTCTTCAGATAGTCGATTTCGAAATCGGTCAACCCAAAGAACTGTTGCCAGACACCGTAAAGGGCGACTGGGACATAGACCCAGAGGCAAAAAATCAGCAGCCGCTGCACCGGAATCGTATCCGGGAAAAGAAGACAAACCACCAGGGTCAGCGGCAGATAGGCGCCCGAGTTAGCAAAGTCTTTCAGCGCAAACAGGACACCGCCCCCGCGGAAGAATGCCTGCACAAAGACCCCCACCATCGTGGTGACAATCACCGCTCCTAGCCAAATTTGCCACGGCTTGAGCCAAGTCCGGTTCATGACGTTGCGGTAAACCACCCCAACACACACGCAAACGAATAACAGAGGAGCGACCGCTAAAGTGATGACTACATCGAGGCCGGAAAGCGCGTCTGACAGAACCCCCAGCCGCTTAATCAGATCGAGGTAGCCGGAGGTGAGAATCAAAAAACAGACGCCGGCCGTTGGATTGCAGGCCGCCACGATAAACATGACTCCCGCGGTTAAGAGTGATTGTCGTCGTAATGGGGTTCAGGGCGCTCGTCACGAACCAGCCAACGAAAAGGGCGAGCAAGCACCCTACTGCCGGGGCGATAAAGCGGACGCCAATCTGACCCGCAGTGAGTGGATGCGTGCTGACAGGTCTTAACTTAACGGGTTCTATCGAGTTCACTACAGGCGACAAACAAATAGAATTTCTTCGGGCCTGTTTTGACACACCCATGAGACGAATGCAATGACTCAGATTTTTTCAGGCTTCTTCCCGGGGTTAAAACGCTGGGCGGGGAGGGATCGCAGCCCGACTCCGCAAGGCCTACGTCGCGGCCAGTCCCAGCGCTTTTGCTCAAACTCATCCAGGGCGCGCCGTAGTTTACGAAGGCGGCCTGTCCGACATAGCTTTTGATACATCACGCTCAACGACCGTGTACTTCTGCGACGTCGGATCCTCGCGATCCGCGGCGCCCCCCCGGGGCAAAGAACAGGACCAGGGAAAATCCTACCGCTGATCGATCGGCACAAATTTTCGGCCGACCGGCTCGCCAACGTATTCGCTCAACGGGCGATACAAACGGTTGTCGGCCAATTGCTCGAGAATATGGGCGGTCCAACCCGCGGTTCGGGAGATGGCAAAGATTGGGGTGAACAGGTCAGTCGGTATTCCGAGCGAGTAATAGAAAGTGGCCGAGTAGAAATCGACATTGGCGTAGAGACCTTTCTTCTCCCTCATGAGAGCGGCAATCCGTTCGGACATTTCGATCCATTTCGGTTCGCCTAACTCTGCGCTCAATTCGATTGCCTTCTGGCGGAGAATAGGGGCTCGTGGGTCCAAGACTTTGTAGACTCGATGACCGATTCCCATGATCTTTTTCTTTTCGGCCAGCGTCTTTTCTACATAGGCGTCGACTTTATCGGGTGACCCGATCTCCTGGAGCATGTGGATCACGCCTTCGTTGGCGCCTCCGTGCAGAGGGCCCTTCAGAGTGGCGATCGCTGCGGTCAGCGCGGAATACATGTCGGTGAGCGTCGAGATGGTCACCCGAGCACTAAATGTGGACGCGTTCATGCCGTGTTCCGCATGCAGAACGTAAGCAAGATCGAGCGTCTCCGCTTTTTTTACGGAAGGCTCCTGATCGTCCAGCAGGTAAAGAAAATGAGCCGCCTCACCCAAATCACTACGAACCGGCGGTAGTTTCAGTCCGTTTCGGGCTCGATGAAAATAGGCGATGATCACGCCGACCTTAGCCAGCACGCTCACCGCGCGGCGCCGGTTTGCATCCAAGCTATCGTCCACGGCCAGAGTCGGATCGTGCAAGCCCAACATAGAAACCGCAGTCCGCAACACATCGATTGGTAGAGCCGTTTTCGGGGTCGATTGGAGGAATTGGATAACCTGTTCGGGCAGTTGCCGTTCCGCTGCCAAAGCTCGTTTCAGCTCGGCTAATTCCGTGGGGTTAGGGAGCCGGTTGTCCCAAAGGAGATAGACGACTTCCTCAAAAGAGGCTTTTCCAGCGAGCTCGTTAATATCGAAGCCGCAATAAATCAGCTGCCCCTCTTGGCCACGCACGTCTCCGAGACGAGTCTCGTTTGCGACCACCCCTTCCAACCCTTTTGCGAAATCAGACATAAATTACCCTTTGGCTATCTTGATTAATGTCTCGCCGATCGTAGCCGGAGTATCCGCAATAGCGATGCCCGCCGCACGCAATGCCTCGATCTTTCCCGCCGCCGTGCCCTTTCCGCCCGCGACAATCGCTCCGGCATGACCCATGCGTCGCCCGGGAGGAGCGGTTACGCCAGCGATAAAAGCGCACACCGGCTTTTTCAAGTTAGTCTTGATCCAGGCCGCTGCTTCTTCCTCCGCCGTACCACCGATTTCTCCGATCAGGATCAACGATTCTGTCTCCCGATCTTCGGCGAACATTTTCACGGCGTCCAGATGAGAAGTTCCATTGATCGGGTCTCCGCCAATTCCGATGCAGGTCGATTGACCGTACCCTCGTTGAGTCAATTGCCAGACCGCTTCGTAAGTCAGCGTGCCCGAACGAGAAATAACGCCGACACTTCCTCTCTTATGAATATACCCTGGCATGATCCCGATCTTGCACTCTCCTGGTGTGATAATTCCAGGACAGTTCGGACCAATGAGCCGGCTGGAACTCTCAGCCAGTGCCGCCTTGACCCGCATCATGTCGATAACCGGGATACCCTCGGTAATACAAACAATTAGCTCCACCCCGGCATCCGCTGCCTCCAGAATGGCATCGGCCGCGAATGGAGCAGGCACGAAGATCATCGTCGCATTGCATCCGGTCTGTTTCCGGGCCTCGCTCACGGTGTCGTAGATCGGGATTTTACCGTCAAACGCTTGCCCGCCTTTCCCCGGAGTGACGCCAGCTACGACGTGGGTGCCGTACTCCAGGCAGCCACGGGCATGGAATGCGCCCGAACTGCCGGTGATGCCTTGAACCAGAAGCCGCGTGTTCTTGTTAACCAGGATAGACATGGAAAGAGCTAGAGGTGCGCGTGACGCTTATGAATCGTAATCTTGTTGCCGTCCGGGTCGGCGATAACCGCCATCCGGCAAACGGGAGTTTCCATCGTTTCAACGTCGAAAGGGATGTTTTTCGCCTTGAGCTCGGCGATAGCCGAATCGAACTCCACGACTTCCAGGGCGACGTTCGGTCCGTCCGGTGAAGGGTTCCACTGACCGGGTGGCATCTTGGCAACAGCCAAGGTGTTTGCTCCGAGATCGTATTCGATCCAGGAGTACGATTCGTGGATAAACTCGCGGCTCGGCTGCAGACCCAAAACGCCTTCGTAAAATCCGCGGGAGCGTTCGACGTCAGTGACCGGATAAGCGACAAAGGCGATTTCGGCTACTTTCATTTCGATGGATACTATTCAGAATGTGCCGAAGACGTCAGCGACGAAGTTCTTATTCTAAATTCTAAATTCTGCCTTCTAAATTCGACGCTTAGTGTCCCTTGGCTGCAGCCACTACCAGTTGAGCCGCTTCCGCCAGATTGGAGGCAGCTCGGATCGGCAATTTCGATTCCTGGAGCAGTTTCTTGCCTTGATCGACGTTCGTACCTTCCAATCGCACCACGAGCGGTACGGGCAATGAAACCGCTTTGACCGCATTAATGATCCCTTGGGCGATCACATCACATTTCATGATTCCCCCGAAAATATTCACCAAGATCGCTCGCACGTTCTTGTCGGAAACGAGAATCTTGAACGCTTCAGTCACCTGGGCCTCACTCGCTCCACCTCCTACATCCAGGAAGTTAGCTGGTTCTCCTCCCGCGTACTTAATGATATCCATCGTGGCCATAGCCAGCCCGGCGCCATTCACCAGGCAAGCGATGTTGCCGTCCAGCCCGATGTAATTGAGATTGAATTTCGACGCCTCGACTTCGCGCTGATCTTCTTCCGCTATATCGCGCATCTCCACGATCTCGGGATGCCGGTATAAGGCGTTATCGTCAAAGTTGAATTTCGCGTCGAGCGCATAGACCTCGCCATTTTTGGTCAATACTAGCGGATTGATCTCCACCATCGAGCAGTCCAGCGAGATGAAGAGCTTATAAAGGTTGCCGAACAGCTTGGCAGCAGCCTTGAGGTGATCTCCGGTGAACTCGAGTTGCCGGGCCAATTTCAGACATTGGAATGGTTGCAGACCGAGCAGCGGATGCACCTTCTCGCGCATGATTCTATCCGGATGTTTTTCAGCGATCGTTTCGATTTCCACGCCGCCTTCAGTGCTCGCGACTACGACCGGAGTGCTCGTCGCTCGATCGATCAGGATTGCAAAATAAACTTCTCGCTGGATTTCTACCGACTCGGCAACCAACACCTTGCGCACCACGCGCCCGTCCGGGCCGGTTTGGTGGGTGATCAGCGTATAACCCAACATGTTCCGCGCCAGCTCTCGCGCTTCGGCCGGCGTCGAGCAGAGATGGACCCCACCCTTGAATCCGTGCTTGAACGTTCCTTTGCCCCGGCCGCCCGCATGAATCTGGGCCTTAACCACCAGGTGGGAAGTCTTCAGATTGCTTGCCACCTTTTCCGCTTCCTCGGGCGTTTCAGCAGGTGCCCCGGGCGGCGTAGCGATGCCGAAACGTTGGAAAAGCGATTTAGCCTGGTATTCGTGAATATTCATGTACAGGGAGGCATGCTGTCCGCTCGGGAAGGAACAGGTCCGTACATAGGTCTAGCCGAGAATGCCGTCAACCAGGAAGCTTTTCCGCAGAAGAACAGAGAAGGAATGATCCGCAGATTTCGCAGAGCGGCATAGCCGCGACCACAGAAGGTATTATCCGCAGATTTCACAGATTACACAGATTTGGGGTTTGGGCCTGGGTCCGGCGCGTGGATCTTCACTTCGTCCTCGTGCTGGTAGTCGTCCATTTCCCGATTGAAGGGCCACCCCTCCAATTAATGATTGAGAGTTGGCTTTCAACCGAAAACAGGCCGACACGAGTACGAGGACGAAGTGAAAATCCACGCCTCGGACCCAAATCCTAAATCTGTGTAATCTGCGGATGATTCCTTCGGGTTCTTTCTGCGGATTTATTCGTGGAATTCCAGGTCTTGTTCCCGGATTCTGCTTCGTACCTTTGTGGCTTTTTGTGAGATCAGCGATGGGTATATTCTTCGATGTTAATCGAGCTACCCGGACTACCTGAACGGATCAGGGCGCTTGGTTTTGATGAGTCGCAGTTTGAGGAGTCGTTCGCTCGATCAGCTGGCCCCGGTGGTCAAAACGTAAATAAAGTCTCGACCGCTGTGACGCTTCGCCATCTTCCGACCGGTACCAGCGTCACCGTACGTGAGTCGCGTTCTCAGCATCAAAACCGGCGGATTGCAGCCCTCCGGTTGGTTGCGCTTCTTGAGCGGAGAATTGCCGACCAGCGAGCCCAACGCAGAGCTGCGAGAGAAAAGCTTCGGAGACAAAACTCCCCGCGACCGCCTGCGTTAAAGCGCCGGCTACGCGAAGCAAAAGCAAAACGCGCTGTTACCAAACAGAATCGGAGAAATCTCAGCGAGGCGGGAGACTGAACCTGGATGAATACCCCCGACGGGTAGGGCGATACACACGTTGAGCGAAAGCGAGATAAGTGTGTGAGCCATGAGACATGCCAAACAACGAGGCGGCGAAGGCTCACAGGCTGGACGCCTACCGATTCTGGGCGGATGCCGCCGGCACAATCGCAATCAGATCGTTTTCGACTGATAGGACTGCTCCCGGTAACAGAGTTCTTATTCGTTTCTCAAAATCCGGGAGACTCGGATATCCATCCTCCGATCCAAAAGAGCGCGCATCGTCGATTAGCATGACGAATCGAACTGGGCATCGCTCAGCGATTGCTTGAACTTCGTCGCAGACAGGGGTGCTCGCGTCCCCTTGAGCTGTGATCCCGCTGGAAAAATGGCCATCCAGCCAAAAGAGTGTCGGTTGGCGAAGTTCCTTTAACAGTTCAGGGAGCACTGTGGAGCTATCTCCCTCATGCACGTGGATGTGCGGCAAATGCTTGAAACGCTCTTTGGCTAAGCCGCAGAGGGTCGGGCTCAGTTCAATAGTATGAATTTCTGCGAACCGGTTTCGAAGAGCCCAAGGCGTATCACCCAGGAAGGTACCGGTTTCTACCAACGCACCCAGACCATGCAGCCGGGCGTAACGAACCAGAATTGGGTGTTTCAGCAAATTGGGTAGCGGCGACTCCCAGCCGGTCCGTTGCCAGCGCGGAAGCGTTTGAAAAGCGAAGCGAGCGCGCAGCACCGCGTTAAAAGCCCACGGTGCAACCGCTACTAGCGCATTCCGAACGCGTATTCGGCTGGGCGTCCAATTCATTCCACGGACTTCTGCGAGCGGTCGTGCGTGAGCATGCGCTCGACGTACTTAGCGATTAGATCGAACTCGAGATTCACCCGCATTCCCGGCTCGAGGCGGTGCAGATTGGTCACCTGCCAGGTGTGCGGAATGATCCAGAGCACAAAGCTATTGGCGTTCAGTTCAGCGATGGTGAGACTAATGCCATCTACGGCAATTGAGCCCTTAAATACAACGTACTGCCGAAAAGCGGATGGAAGCTCGATCTCGACCCGATGATCGGCTCCTTTCTGTTCAAGCAGAAAGCACAGCCGCCGTCGCATCGATATGGCCTTGAACCAAATGCCCATCGAAACGGCTATTGGCAGCCATTGGGCGCTCCAGGTTCACAACGTCACCTGGTCGTAGATCGCCCAAGTTTGTCCGGCGTAAAGTCTCTCCGAGCAGATCAAACTGTAACCGCGATCGCGTGACATCCGCCACGGTGAGACAACAGCCGTTCACGGCCAGGCTGGCGCCCTCGCGAAGCTCGTCAGAAAAAGGGGTTTCTATCTCCAGCCGAAAGCCGCCCCCTTCTTTCTTAATCAGCGCGTCCAGTTTTCCCGTGGCCTCCACGATTCCGGTAAACATCCATGAATCCTAGGAAGGGAGCACAAGGAGTGCAAGAGGAACGCCGATTGGTGATCGGTCATCGCGTCAGGGGTCGGTACGCCGAAGGCGTTAGAGGACTCAGCCCGGGGTGGAGGCTTTGCGCAACCCCGGGTACCTAAAAAATGCGCGTCCGCTCTGACGTGTCCCGCCGTAGGCCTTGCGAAGGAGGAAAGAGCGAAAGAAGTTTTCTACGGAGCTCGGTGACGGCAGCGACAATCCGTAGAGGCCGAGCCTGGGTAAGAGGATTTAGAAGGGGCGTTTATGCCCTCGATGGGAGCCGGTAATTGAGCGCCGTTCTGCCAAAGGATTTCTTGCGCTCTTTCCTCCTTCGCAAGGCCTACGGCGGGACACGTCAGAGCGGACGCGCATTTTTTAGGTACCCGGGGTTACGCAAAGCCTCCACCCCGGGCTGAGTCCTTTAACGCCTTGGGCGTATCTGGTGTATCCGACGAGACCGGCTGGGGTTGCCTATTGGGTGACGCCGGGCGGTTTTTGTTATGACGATCGACAACGCAACGCCATACCCCGGCGTCCAGCTCCCCGCTTACGGCTTACCGATCGGCGTTCTCCAACTTCGCTCCGTCGTTTGAAACTCCGGCATGCTTCGTCGGACAAGCCGGCGTTCCCGTGCGTTGTCGGCGTTCTCCGGCCTGCGGCGTTACATTTTGCTTCCGAACGAAATTTGATGGAACATAATCCGCCCATGGAAACAGTTGTAATTATTGGTACGGGGTGCGCAGGGTTGACCGCTGCTATTTATGCGGCGCGAGCCAACCTCACCCCCCTCGTTCTCGAAGGACGAGAGCCCGGAGGCCAATTGACTACGACCACTCTGGTCGAGAATTTTCCCGGTTTTCCAGATGGAGTCGACGGACCGCAGCTGATCATGAATATGCATAAGCAAGCGGAGAAATTCGGCGCCAGGTTCCGGTACGCCGAAGTCGAGGATTTTGAACCTAACAAGCATCACCACCGGTTGAAGGTCGACGGAGAATGGATCGACACCAAAACCGTTATCGTCGCAAGCGGCGCTTCGGCTAAATGGTTGGACTTGGGTGACGAAAAAAAGCTCAAAGGGCACGGACTGACTTCCTGCGCCACCTGCGATGGAGCTTTCTATCGCAACGTCCCGGTCTGCGTCGTCGGGGGCGGCGATACGGCTTGCGAGGAAGCCGTCTTTTTAACGAAATTCGCTTCGATCGTTTACTTGATCCATCGGCGGGGGTCGCTCCGAGCGACTCCGATTATGGCAGATCGCGCCCTGCAAAATCCGAAGATCCAACCGATTTGGAATACTCTTATTAGCGGGTACCGGACTGATGCAGCTGGAGAAATGGTAGGCGTCGAGATGACCAACGTCGAGACCGGCGAGTTGAGCTCATTGGGAGTGAAATGCGTTTTTATTGCAATCGGGCATACGCCAAATACGGCTCCGTTCCGCGGTAAGCTTAAAATGGACGGCAATGGCTATCTGATCCACCATGGAGGATCTCGGACGAATGTGCCTGGTATTTTTGCAGCGGGCGACGTGGTTGATCCTCACTACCGCCAGGCGGTTACCGCGGCGGGTCAAGGTTGCATGGCGGCGATGGATGCCGAGCGCTATCTGAGCGACCAAGAAGCGGGTTAATGCTCTGTATTACGGAAATCTGATATGCGGCGCTGAGAGATTGTGATCTGAGGCAAGACGCGAACGACGAGCATATCGAGAGGAGTACGTAGGAGTGAGCAACCCAGCCCCAGAGCACGAGAACCAGCGACAAAAGGGTTGTGGCGGTTTGCGTCCGCTGGCGGAGGATGAGAGTTGATTTCAACTAACTGATGAAGGTCTGCGATCTCACGCAGTTCTATTCGCCCTTCAGCGGCGGCGTGAAACGCTACCTCGAGGAGAAACGACGTTATGCCTTATCGGCTGGGCACGAACACGTCTTGATCGTGCCGGGCATGCGCACTGAGCGAGTCGAAGAAGAGAAGGCACGAACCTATTTTGTGGAAGCACCTCTGGTTTCCAAGACCTCTCGATACCGCGCACTTCTGAATCTCCGGGCCGTAGAAAACCTGCTGGAACAAGAGCGGCCGGACATCATCGAATCGAGCGACCCATATCAGCTCGCCTGGAAAGCGATTGCCTCAGGGGAAAACCTGAGAATTCCGGTCGTTGGATTTTATCATTCTCATTTCCCGGAAGCTTATCTCCGAACTACGTCAAAGTTCTTTGGCAAGACCGCAACCTACATTGCGATGGAAACCGCCAGGGTTTACATCCGCTCGCTGTACAACCACTTTCGCTGCACTTTTGTTTCTTCGGCCGGTCTAGCCCAAGTTCTCCGAGAATGGGGCGTTGAAAATGTCGTGCTCAACGAGCTCGGGGTCGATACCGAAGTTTTTCATCGCGGCACTGACAAGTTCGCGACACGGGTCGAACTGGAGATCCCAAGCGATCGTTTGCTGCTTCTTTACGTAGGCCGGCTAGCCTCCGAAAAAAACGTCAAAACATTGTTTCAAGCGTTTGAAGATTTGCATCGCCGCAACCCAGGCCATTTTCATCTCCTGGTCGTCGGCGACGGACCGCAGCGCGACCATTTGCTCGAATTGCAAGCAGCGACCGAGTCGGTCAGTTGGCGACGGTACTGTTCGGACAAATCGACCTTGGCCGAGATTTATCGGGCTGCCGATCTCTTCGTCCATCCTGGTGTCCAGGAAACTTTTGGCTTGGTCGCCTTAGAAAGCCAGGCCTGCGGAACTCCGGTCGTCGGTATTCGTGGAAGCTATATGGACAGAATTATTCTGTCCGATCAAACGCATTGGGCCTCCGAGAATTCATCCGAATCCCTGGCTGCTGCCATTCTCGAGATGAGCGCAATCGACCTTGATGCGATTGGCAGCAAAGCAAGCAGGCAGGTCGCGGCGCGCTATTCCTGGCGAAAGGTATTCGGCCAGATGTTCGATATTTACAAAGAGCTGCAGGGTTGATGGGGGAAGCGTTTGGCGTTTGGCGTTTCCGACTTCGCTGATCCTTGGAACGTCCCCGATGTAGGGAGGAGCTTCGTCGGACAAGTCGGCGTTTGGCGTATCGGTCCCGGCTTGTCCGCCGTAGCCAGGAGGGCGGAGGAAGAAGGGATCCAATGAAAGTAGCCCAGTACGAAGTGCTGGGTAACGTTAAAAAGAACGACCCGTCCCGGACGGGACGATCGACGGGTTGTTTACGTTGGTGAAGCCGCATACGATAGAACCAGGAGCCAAAACACTTCTATCATCCCTAACGGGACGGACGTCTCTTTTTGCATTATTTCCCAGCACTTCGTACTGGGCTACTTTCGTAGAGTCCCTCCGGGACGAGTCTTCCGTGCGTGCTTCTAAGCCTTATTTTGATGCGCCTGGCCGGCCGCCGGACTGGGAATTATGCAAGAAGAGATGCCCATCCCGCAATCGTGCAGACTATGGCGGACCAAACCGGAACGGGTTACTTTTTCTTAACGTCGAAATTGAGCGAAATTCCCATAGGATACTTACGTTGAATATCAAACCTTTCGTGGTCCGCCGCTACACCCCGGTCGATCGTGATGCAGTACGCCGAATCTGCTGTGAAACCGGTTTTCTCGGTCGACCGATCGATCCGGTCTTTGAAGATCGAGACCTTTTCGCTGATTTCTTTACAGATTATTATCTGCGGTGTGAACCGGATGCTGCCTTTGTTGTGACGGTCGACGATTCCGTAGCGGGATTTATTCTGGGTTGCCGCTATCCGTTGCGCCATCAACTCTTCAGCGCGGCCCAAAGCGTTCTTCTCGCTGCCAAAGTTCTCATTCGCTACCACCGATATAAGCCGGAAACGAAACGCTATCTTTGGTGGATCCTCCGAAATTCCAGGCGAGAAGTTCCGCCTGCTCCTCGGCGAGTCGGACATTTCCACGTCAATTTTCTGCCTCCGGTAAAAAGCATCGCGGCCTTTCGAGAAACCTTAGAAACGTTTTTGCAATTCTTGGCGGAGCAGAGGATCGCGCGGATTAGCGCACAGATGGTTACGTTTGATGACCGGCGCGGATTCGCGCTGCTTGAACGTTACGGGTTCCAGATTCTCAACCGTTTGGAGATTACGAAATTCAAAGAATTCACGAATCAGACCGTTTACCTCTCGACGATCCTTCGAGAGGTTCCCCAGGGCGAGGAAAAAATCATTCGGCCCATTTGGAAAACCGAGGGGTGAACGGTCGCGTCCGTCACGGCCTCGGGCAGAGCCCTAGGGATAAGATCATAGGACGGATTTAGCGCTGAAAGCGCGTGACAATCTGGCGATCACGTACCATTTGAAACGCACCTTCAGCGCGTGACCGTTTGAAAACTCAATTCCTAGGGCTTCACCCTCTAGAGGCTATCCTGAGTCACGGCTTCGCCGCTGAAAACTTTTTGCTCGCGCCGATTCACCTCTCACCAATCACCGTTCACAGTTCCCGGCGTTCCCGGCGTTCTCCAACTTCGCTCCGTCGTTTAAAACTCCGGAAGGCTTCGTCGCACAAGCCGGCGTTCTTACCGACTGTATCGCACAATACACGCCAGAGTCCGTACTCCGTCTTTCCAGCCGATTTTCTTTCCGGCCGAATAAGCGCGCGCTGCGTAAGCGATAGGTATTTCTCGAAGCCGAACTCGCATTTTGGCTATTTTCGCAGTGACTTCGGGTTCGATGCCGAACCCTTTCTCTTCGATCGAAATTTTTTGCAGAAGGCTGCTATGAAACATTTTATAACAGGTTTCCATATCGGTAAGCCGCAACCCGGTAAACCGATTACAAAGCCAGGTTAAAACTCGATTCGCCAAGTATTGGCCGAAGTAAGCCTCACGAACATCCTTCGCATTGGCGTACCGGGAACCGTAGACTACATCCACTTCCCCTGATAACAGCGGAGCGAGAAGCTTTTTGTATTCCGCCGGATCATATTCCAGGTCGGCATCTTGAATAATGACGTACCCGCAACGTATCGCGCTAATGGCGGTTCGCAGCGCGGCGCCCTTGCCACGATTCCCTTCATGAAAAAAGGCTCGAATCCGCTGATCTTCTTTGGCTAGTTCCCCTAAGAGCTCGCGACTTCCATCGCTCGATCCGTCGTCGACAGCAATGAGTTCACCGACAACCGGCTCGGCCAGAACAGCCGCAATAATCGACCGAAGGGTGTCGATCTCATTATAGATCGGCATCAATACGGAAAGGCAGGCGCCCGATGCCTCGGGCGCAGAACATTCGCTCGGTAATTGACTTTGCATAGACAGCGGAAAAGCCGTTTACGGGGTAGTTGGGCACCGCGCAAGGCGAATTCTGAGGGACCGGGAAGCGTATTTAGGGGGGAGCCTGGGAACGCTCCTAGAGACGGGTGGCATAATCACCTAGAGCAAGCTCAGCAAAGAATTCAAGTAAATCGATAGCGAGAAACGGGAGATTCTGGTGAAGACCAAGCGGAAAATGCCCCGATAGCGACAAAATGACGCTTAATGACCGCCTGTGAAGCCATGTGAGACCAATTGTCGCTATCAAGCGTGCCGTCTCAACGAGCGTATCGGCTTAACATCTTGATTGCCAACATGTTACGGAATCCGTTCCTTCTGGCATACGCTAAGCTCTCTTAGGTGCCGTAAATGCTGATTCTCCAAAGAAAAATGAAGCCTATGAACATCAATCGCTATCAACGTTATTCCCCTTCCGATCTGTCACGAGCTTTCGATCGTCTCGCCACGTTGCGCGAGGAGATGGATGGCTTGTTTGATAATTCCTTCCGTTCCTTTTTCCGCACGCCGGGTTCATTCAGCTCCTGGTCGCCGGCCATCGACGTTTATCAGGACAAGGACCAATTCACGGTCGTCGCTGAAGTGCCAGGCATGAAGAAAGAGGAGTTAGTCCTCTCGTTGCACGACGGAGTGCTAACCATCTCCGGTGAACGCAAACGCGAGGAAAACCCGGAACAAGGGTTTCGGTCGGAACGATTTTACGGCCGGTTTCAACGCAGCGTCACGCTTCCTGCCAGCGTCGATCCTAATAAGGTAAAAGCGAGTTATCAGGACGGCCTGCTGAAAGTTGTGCTGCCGAAATCGGAAGAAGCGAAGCCGAAACAAATCGAAGTCGCGGTAAGCTAACAAATCGCCAAAACCACAAGCCTGGGCCTGTCGAGGTCCAGGCCACGAAAGAGAAAACTATGAATATCTTCCCACAGCAAGAACAGCAACTAAGCACCGAAAACCGTCCGGAGTCCCCACAGTTCGCGACTCCGATCGTCGATATTGAATCCACCCCCGAAGGATATGTGCTTCACGCTGAGATGCCGGGTGTGAATAAGGACGGCATCGAAGTGACCGTGGAAAATGGTGACCTGATTCTGATCGGGCGTCGTCAGCCGCTCGAAGTATCTGGCCAACTGGTGCATCGCGAATCTCGTCCAAACGATTTCCGGCGCGTCTATGAGCTGGATCCATCGATCGATACGGCGCGGATCACTGCTCGGATCGAAGCTGGAGTGCTGACCGTCAATCTGCCCAAAGCAGAACGCGTTAAGCCTCGGCGAATCGAGCTCGAGTAATCGCTGGTTCGCTCACATTGTCCCGCCCCGCATTCGCGGGGCGGTTTTTTTTGGTAGGGACACGCTCCCGCGTGTCCGCTCCGGTTTTGGAGCCGCTCCTCCCGACGACATAGCAAACCTCATCCGTCGGAGGGCGCGGCGCTTGCGCCGCCCGGGAACAACCCGTGGCTGACCGAGGGCTCGAGGCCATGGATTCTCTAACTGCGCGCTACCGTCCCCATCTTGCTGACGCTTCTCGGGCGTGCGATGGAGCAGACCATGAAAGCGATCCGATTTCATTCCTACGGCGGGCCCGAAGTGCTGAAGCTGGAGGAGATTCCGATTCCGGAACCTGGAACGGGCCAGGCTTTGGTACGGGTGGTTGCGGCCGGAGTCAATTTTATCGATGTCAATCAGCGCAACGGATCGTACAAGGTCCCGTTGCCGTACACCTGCGGAGTGGAGGGCGCCGGGATCGTGGAAAAGACGGGACCAGAAGTCGATATCCAACCTGGTACCAGGGTCGCTTGGGTCTCGCATCCAGGCGCGTGCGCGGAATTCGCGGTCGTGCCAGCCGCTCGTTTGGTGCCGATCCCCGACAAGTTGGACTTCGCTTCGGCGGCGGCGGCACTTCTTCAGGGCATGACTGCACAGTATCTCTGCGAAACCACCTATCCGATCAAGCCAGGCGATCACGCATTGGTTCATGCTGGCGCGGGCGGCGTGGGACTCCTGTTGATTCAAATGCTGAAACACAAAGGGGCAACGGTGTTCACGACCGTTTCAACACCAGAAAAGGCCGCGCTGGCCAAGGAAGCAGGCGCCGACGAGGCGATCCGTTACACGGAGGAGGATTTTGTCGGCCGAATAAAAGATCTGACCAAGGGTCGAGGAGTGAATGTTGTTTATGACTCGGTCGGCTTGGAAACGTACCTGGGCGATTTTGATGTGCTCAAGCGATTAGGCATGTTGGTCCTATTTGGGCAATCAAGCGGACGCGTGCCGCCGATCGATCCTTCGCTCCTAGCGGAAAAAGGTTCACTCTTTCTGACCCGCCCGAGCCTGGCACATCACGTGGCGGATCGTCAGAGCCTGATGGAGAGATCAGGGAAGGTGTTCGGTTGGATTCAAGAAGGTTGGTTGCACTTGCGCATCGGGCATCGCTATCCGCTAACCAAAACGGCCCAAGCCTATCGTGACCTTGAGAGTCGCAAGACCACCGGCAAAATCATCATCACAGTGGCGCCTGATTGATGATATTCGCCCGGCGGTGAGCATTAAAATTCAAGGTGGCACCGCACCTGTGAACGAGGATTTGTTTGTCTTCTCTTATCCGCCCGATAACCTAAACAATCATGCCAGCGAAGAATACCGAGGTAGAACCGATTGACCCAGCCCATGCGGCGCGCAAAAAGAATCTGGATCTGGCACTCCAGCAGATCGCGAAGGACTACGGCGAAGGCGCAATCATGCGGTTAGGTAGCGACAAGATCGTTGCGGTAGAGGTGATTCCAACTGGCAACATCCTCATTGATCGGGCGCTCGGAGTAGGCGGATTTCCGAGGGGGCGCGTCGTCGAGGTTTTTGGGCCGGAATCTTCCGGTAAAACCACGTTGACGCTCACCATCATTGCCCAGGCGCAGAGACGCGGGGGATTGGCCGGATTTATTGACGTCGAGCACGCACTCGACCCTCAATATGCCCGGCGACTGGGCGTTAATCTCGATGATCTCCTGGTCTCGCAGCCGAGTTCCGGGGAAGAAGCTCTACGAATCTGTGAAACTTTGATCCGCTCCAACGCCTTAGACGTTATTGTGGTGGATTCGGTTGCGGCCTTGGTCACCAAGGCGGAGCTGGAGGGCGAGATAGGGGATGCAACCGTGGGCGCGCAGGCGCGACTGATGAGTGCGGCGCTACGCAAGCTGACCGCGTTAATATCGAAGGCGCGTACGACCTGCATTTTTACCAACCAAATCCGAGAGAAGATCGGCGTGATGTTCGGTAACCCGGAAACGACGCCCGGCGGGAAAGCGCTGAAGTTCTATGCGAGCGTTCGAGTCGATATCAGACGAATCAGCGCAATCAAACTGACTGACGGCACCGTGGTGGGCAATCGGACCAAGGTGAAGATCGTGAAAAACAAAGTCGCGCCCCCATTTACGGAGGCCGAGTTTGATATTATGTACAACGAGGGCATTTCGAATGTCGGAGCGCTTCTCGATTTGGCGCTGGAGAAGAATATTCTCGAAAAGCGCGGTTCGTGGATTTCCTATAAGGGTCAGCAGCTCGCCCAAGGGCGAGATGCAGCGAAAGAGGCGCTCAAGGCAGATGGCAAGCTTTACGCCGAGCTTGAAGAAACCGTCAAAGCGGTGCTCGACGAAGAGGCAAAAAAGCGGTGAGTCGCCAATTACAGAGCCCGACAAAACCGTAGGCGCGATCGTTCCCGAACGAAATAGCTGATAGCCGAAATTTGCTATCTGCTATTTGCTATTGTTCATCACAGTCTGCGTCTGTTCGAACATGAAAGCATCTGAGATACGGCAAACTTTCCTGGATTTCTTTAAGGAGAAGGAGCACACCATTGTGCCTTCCTCCAGTTTGCTTCCGGCTTCGCCGAATCTTCTGTTCACCAATGCCGGCATGAATCAGTTCGTGCCCTATTTCCTAGGTCAAGAGCAAGTACCGTATCGGCCACCTCGCGTCACCGATACTCAGAAGTGCATTCGGGCAGGCGGCAAACATAACGATCTGGATGACGTTGGGTTTGATACCTATCACCATACGTTTTTCGAGATGCTCGGTAATTGGAGCTTTGGCGATTATTTTAAGAAGGAAGTCATCGCCTGGGCATGGGAGCTACTGGTTGACCGCTGGAAATTTCCAGCTTCCCGGCTTTACGCCACGGTTTATCGGCCAGGCCCAAATGATCCAGCCGAGTTCGACCAGGAGGCTTACGATTACTGGGCGGCTTTGTTCACTCGAGCCGGGCTCGATCCCAAGGTTCACGTCCTTACCGGTGATCGGAAGGACAATTTTTGGATGATGGGCGAGACGGGTCCGTGCGGCCCGTGTTCGGAAATTCACGTCGATTTGACTGCAGAAGGCGATAGCGCCGGGAAGCTGGTTAATCAGGGAAGCCCGTTCTGCATGGAGATCTGGAATCTCGTTTTCATACAATTCAATGCCAATGCGGATGGTACTTTTTCCCCATTACCTGCTCGGCATGTCGACACCGGGATGGGCTTTGAGCGCGTAGCAGGCATCATCGAATGCACCCAGGATTTCAAGGATTTCACGAGACCGATCTCCAATTACAACAGTGGAGTCTTTTCGCCGATCTTTGAAAAACTCTCGGCGCTGAGTGGAAAGACTTATCGGGGGACATTACCGGAATCGCGGACCAACCTCTCCGAGCAAGAGAAAATCGACGTCGCTTTTCGAGTCGTGTCCGACCATATCCGCACGCTCTGTTTCGCGATTGCCGACGGCATTATTCCGAGCAACACAGATCGAAACTATGTCATTCGGCGAATTTTGCGTCGAGCAGTGCTGTTTGGGCGCGATCTCGGGTTCGGCTCGAGCGGATTTCTCAGCAAACTCGTCTCACCAGTGGTGACGAATTTTGGCGACGTGTTTCCGGAGTTATCGATCCAAGGAGAAAAAATTCGCGAAATTATCGAGGGCGAAGAAGCCTTGTTCAACCGGACCCTCGATCGCGGGTTGAAAATTTTCGAAGAACAACTGGAGCGGCAGAAGGGAAAGACTTTTTCGGCAGAGACCGCCTTCATGCTATACGACACCTATGGATTCCCGATCGATCTAACCGAAGTATTGGTCCGGGAACATGGGCTGGAGCTGGACCTGGCCGCCGTCGAGCGTCACTTGGAACAACAGCGCGAACGTTCCCGGGCAGCGCAGGAGAAAGAGATCATCGAGACGGTTTCAGAGACTGAACCGACGGAGTTCGTCGGCTTTACCCAGCACGAAACAAAGTCTACCGCAACGCGATTAGTCACTCAGCCGAGTCAGGTCTTGGTGGCTGTCGATCGCTCGCCATTTTACGCAGAAATGGGCGGCCAGGTGGGCGATACCGGCGAACTGTTGACTAAAGAGGGTGCACGCTGGCCAGTGCGTAACGTGGTCAGACAGGGTCGCACGTTTTACGTTGGTCTTCCGGCCGAAGCCAATCTTCCGGTACCTAGCGAGGTCACTTTGAAACTCGACGTGGCTCGGCGTCGACTGATCGAAGCGAATCACACTGCCACCCACCTGCTACATTGGGCGCTTCACGAGGTGATCAGCAAATCGATCGCCCAAAAGGGTTCCTACGTCGGTCCGAACCACCTTCGCTTCGACTTCAATAGCAATCCTCTCAACGCCAACCAGATCCGGGAAGTTGAGCGACTGGTGAATTCCCGCATCATCGAAAACGAAGCTGTGAGCTGGGTCGAAGTGCCATTCGAAGAGGTAAGGGGAAGAGACGATATCATGCAGTTTTTCGGCGAGAAATACGGGAACGCGGTGCGGGTGGTTCAAATTGGCGGACATGCCGGCAAACTAGATGGGTATTCCATGGAACTGTGCGGAGGCACTCATGTGAGCAGCACGGGACAGCTTGGGCTGTTCACCATCGGCGGCGAAGGCGCGATCGCCGCGGGTGTTCGACGCATTGAAGCGCTGACCGGGTTATCCGCTCTCGACCACCTTCGAACCGAGCTCCGGAAACAGACCGACAAACTAGACTCGGCGAATCAACAACTTGTTGATCTGAAGAAGACCATAGAAAAAGAGCGCACTCAGGCATTTCAAAGGGAAGCTGAACAATACGCTAGCAAACTGGATCTGCGCTCGGGGCAGATCGTTCAGTCAATCGATAACGTAAATGGAGAATTTCTCCAGGCTTTAGCCGCCGCTCTCAAGAGCAAACGCTTTGAGGGCGTTGCGGTATTGTTTGGCAAACAGCTCGATCAAATCCATGTGCTGGCGTACGTGGGCGCCGCACGGGCGAAAACTCTTGCAGCGGGAAAACTCGTACAGGAACTGACCGCCCTCCTGGGTGGCAAGGGAGGCGGCCGACCCGATCTCGCGCGCGGCGTTGGGAAGGATATCACCAAGCTCGCGGAGGCTGTCGAACGAGCCAAGCAGTTGGTTGCGGGCTAGAAGTTACGAGTTGCACGTTACAGGTTACAAGTTGCAGGTCGTGATCGGGCGACGCTGCGAAACGAATATTCGATTCCTCACTTGCAACTTCCAACTCGCAACCTGTAACCTGCAACTTAAGACCTCCAAGGATGAAGCAAGACTTAGATCAGTTTATTGTTGATGGCGCTCGCCGCATCACCCCTCAATATGTAAACAAGCTGGTCCGCCAATTGCCGGAGATCCGGCTGGTCGCGACGCAAATTGTCGAATTCCCTCACCTGACTGACCAGGTCGAATTTTTGGTTGAACTGATCGAAGATTTTCATTCGGGGCTCAATCAGAACGTCCCGTATACCGCGATCGCGGAAGCGGCGTTTGCTCTATCCTACCTGCGCAAGGGCGTAGACATCATTCCGGATGGGATCCCAGGCAGCGGCTATGCGGACGACGCCGCGATCATCACTACGGTGTTTGAGACGTATAAGGAAGCGTTTCTGAAACACTTGGTTCAGCGCGATCGGCACCAGGCGAAACGGTTGGCTTCGGGAGAATGAGCTCGATCGCCGGAAGTTCGTAGCCTGATCCTCCAGGCTCAGGGAATCGAGAGAGCACGGTGCGCAGCAGTGGGACTCGGAATAGATGCATCGAGGGTCCCGTCCCGAATGGGACGTCGCGATAGTAGCCCAGCAATTTATTGCTGGGATTAGCGTTAAGACGCGTCCGTCCCGCCAGGGACGATCGATTCCTCTGCGCTCGTGAAGTCGCGTGGAAACCATTTCCTCAACGTTTCGATCGTCCCTTTAACGGGACGGCACCCCCTTTATATTATCTATCCCAGCACTGAAGTGCTGGGCTACTTTCGCAGTGTCCCTCCCGGGACAGATCCCTTGATGCGTGGGCAAAGCACTTGGCTTCTCATAAAGCACCAACGCGGTGATGCCCACTGTGAAAAAACCTGCGCAGCCGGGTTGGCGCTGCTGAAAGGGCGCAAGGCTCACCTGGATCACTCCCACACATGATCCTCCGTGTTCATTTTTCCAGTCGTTGCTGGAGAGCGACAATGCGCGTTTCGGTGGAAAGCGCTTTGCTTTCCAAGATGCGGGCATCCGCTTCTCGGCCCGAGCTCCACACTTGAATAGCCGCTATCTTGGCTTCGGTATCGCGGGACTGGATCCATTCGCGTTCTTCATCGCGAAGGTTTAGTCGCTTGGCCGGCTCGGTTTTGGCGATCAATTCCTTATAGATCTCATTAAGGCGTTTGTCCGCCTCATCGAAATGTTCTTTGGGCGACTTCTGTGGTCCTTCTTGGCCGATTGATTCTGCATTGGTGACCACCGCCGCGAGCGCAGCTGCTTCATCCTTCGTGGGCTCGTTGCGTTCTGGCCGGTTGTCGGCGGCACGCAAACGATCGGTGAGCTCGAATTTGCCGGAACGAGTATTGAAGTAGCAATACCAGTGGTACGCACTGGCTTCGAGCCATCCGTCCTTGGCGGACCAGACACCACCTGCCACAGCCATGAGCAGTCGCCTAGAGTCTTGACTCCAATCGATGAAGTCTGCGGAATAGACGCGATGCGCGTCTGCGGTCATTTCCGCGCGCTTGAGTTTCAATTCCTCAGCGAGAAACTCCCATGCTGCTTGGTCAAAGCGACCTCCTAACGCAGGTTCGAAATGGATCGCACCGTCGCTGGAACGGATGCGGTGGAAGAGAATGGCGGCTCCTTCAAAGTACTCAAAGCCAGTTGAAACGTACACCTTGTCGCGGCTCGGGATAAAGATCCACTCGCTATCCGGTGAGATAAACGGGAGCGGCATGATTTCATCCATCATTGGGCCTACGCCCGAGACCCTAACAAGTGCTGGCACAGCGAGATCGGTTGTATCGGACGAATTTTTCGCAGAGATGCTTCGAAGCGGACCAGCAGGCAGTATCCACTCAAGCTTGTACTCACCGCTGGGCGCAGTGACCAGCGGCACATCCGTCTCCTCGTTCGCTGCCTTGGTGCTCGCCAGCGTGAACACAAATATTGCGACGAAAATCGACCGCTTCATTACTCCTCTTTCTCAGCAGGGGAAAAGCTTGTTTGCGTGACTCTCTGCTGGCTAAACTTTTGCTGGGCGACATCCCATACCGCTACCAATTTTCCTTCCCAGGTGCTTTGCTGCGGGGAACCTTTCGGATTCGTCGAGCCCTCACATGTGATTTGCAATTGCAGCCCTCTTCCCGTCTTCCACGTCACCTCGGCAACATCAAATTCGCTTACCTCAGTGTCCACTCGAGCCTGGTCCCCTCCCGTCCGCTTGACCTTCGCAAGTGCGACCGAAAAAATCTTGCCCAGTTGATCGAGCAATCCTGTCTGGCGAAAAATCTTCCCTCCTTTCATCTCGATTAAGACGAGGTCCTGCGGCCACCACCTCCCACCGATCTCCACTAGCACTGCGGTACTGTCGGGTGACCAATTTACAGAGAATCCACTGTGACCTTTCCCTTCAAAATACGGTTCATCAGTTTCAAGCATGCCGAGTACACGCGCATTTCTCAGGTTCACAATGAAGTCTGGGTTATCTTCGAGTAACCGATTCGGAAAAATCACGCCATATTGTCTGTTCGGCGACAGCCCGCTCTTACGCAGCGTGTAGCCGATCTGAAATGCGTCGGGATAGCCGGGATGCGCCGATGGACCATGAAATTCGACCGAAGAGTCTTCGTCTTCAGTCGCGGTCGCAATGCGAAAGCTTGCGGTCATTGTCAGGAGACAAGTGCCGCCGACAAATAAAGTTAAAAGATCCTGCTTCGTTGGCGCAGAATAGAAAAACCATAACTTCGAGTCACGCTTAATGCGACCAGTAGCCTGATCCTCCAGGCTCAGGAGATCGAGCGACGCAGATGGTGCGCGATACAGGGTTCGAACCTGTGACCCCTACCGTGTCAAGGTAGTGCTCTACCACTGAGCTAACCGCGCTTCGGAAAGATCTTTCGGTAGATCCAAAATCGTTGCTTTGCAACCGCTTTTACCTAGGAGCTCTACGCGACCATACGTGTCGACTCTTATGAAGAGCCTGGGGTGCTGCGGGCGCTCGCCAAGAGATTCTGTCCCCGCGAAGGACGGGGCTTTTGATAGGATGTTTCCCGGGGTTGGAAACCCCGGGACGCATCGTCACTCGATTCCCTGAGCCTGGAGGATCAGGCTACTGGACGCACCACCCCTTCACCGCATCTCGGTTATCGCCCGTGCCCGCTCCATTGCTCCTCGGCCGGATTCCAGACCGGAATCTGATAATACCAGACCTCATATCCGCCGACGCGTCGGATTTGCCTTACCCCTCCGTAGAGATGAAGTACGTCTTCCTTGGTTGTGAGACCCTGGTAAAGGCGTTGGAGTCGCGCCTCCTCATACTGTTCTGGGGTGATGGTATAAATATAGACGGGAGCAAATGCCACCCTTCCTCTCACGTCGAAAGGGATGGCGATGGCGTCGTCTCCATGCCCGCGATTTTGCATACTTGGTTCTTCCACGGGCGCACCGCCGAGCCCCCAATCCCACCACTTTTTCGAGTCGACCGAGACCTTGTAGTAACTCCGGTGCGGACCAGCTTGAACCAAGTCCCGATCACCGACTACGCTAGGCACCATTCCGCAAAGGGCTGTGCCAAGCGATCCCAGAAGAACACAACTGACCAGAATCTCTTTTTTCATACGAATTTCGAAAATGTTCGAACCGCAGAATTTACAGCCAAATCATCCGGGCAGCCAAGCAAACGTTCGAGCCTACAATCGAAGCAACTCAATGAGCGCGTCGGCTGAGCGAGGAAAGTCGTTTGTCCAATGAAGGCGGGTCGAAGGTCGAAATCGCGAACATTTCGATCGTCACTGCGGGACCGATTTTCTTCGTCCTTTTGGCTACGCAAGTCGCTGAATCAACTGAATCGGACTTCCCCCCCGGTCAGACTGGATTGATAGATCGCATCAAGCATCTCCATGAGCTGCACGGCCTGAACTGAACTGTTGATCGGTGCTTCGATGCCGTGAATTGCCCGGACAAAGTTTTGCATTTGCGGGATGAACTCATGTGGAACGGAGGCGTAGTGAAGATCAACCCGCTCCAGCTTTCCATCTCGGTCCTCAAAGAGACTTAGACTCGGTACCTTCTGCGCCGGGTCTGATTGTTGATCATCCACGATACGGATCGATCCTTTAGGGCCAAAGACTACCGTACTGAAGAGTTCCCGAGATCCAAATCTGTTGAATGGAATGTCGTCGGTCAGATTGGCCGCCCAGGAAACTTCGAAAAGCAGCGACCCGCCGTTCTCGAATCGGATCATTCCGTAAGCACTATCTTCGACATCGAAAATCGGGACTTTGACCAACTGCGGAAATTTCTGGTAGGTCTGCGCGGAAACTGAACGAGGCTTGGGCGTGCCCATGAGATACCATGCCGCATCGATGGCGTGGATGCCGATATCGATGAGCGCGCCGCCGCCTGAACGGGAGCGATCGGTGAACCAGCCATCAATCCCTCCTGGAGTTCCTCGGGAACGTACCCACATCGTTTTCGCGAAATAGATCTCGCCAAGGCGTCGCTCGCCTACCACCTTTCGGGCCGCCTGATTCGGGCCAGAAAAGCGCATTTGGCGTCCGAAGAAATAGATTAATCCGCGCTTGGCCGCTTCAGCGTGCAGGCCTCGCATCTGCTCGGCATTTAGCGTGGGAGGTTTCTCACACAGAACATGTTTCCCGGCTTCCAACGCCTTCAGGGTGATCGGGTAATGCAACGAGTTGGGCAGACTGACAACAACGGCATGCAGCGCGGGATCCGCCAACATTTCCTGGTAATCCGAAAAGATTTTAGTTGGCGCATATTTCTGACGAAAATTGTTGCGGCGTTTTTCGTCCAGATCACACGCCGCATACAGTTCTGCAACGCCGCTTCCTTGCACTCCCTCGGCATGACGTTCGCCAGGCCAGCCGAGGCCGATAATTCCGATATTCAGCTTTTGCATGCTAAAAGAGGTTTACCATTGGCGGGCTAAAATGCATCTGGCAAAGCCAGGAACGCCGGCTTGTCCGACGAAGCATGCCGGAGTTTCAAACGACGGAGCGAAGTCGGAGAGCGCCGGGAACGCCGGGAGCGCCGGGAGTGATGGAGTGATGGAGTAGCGGAACCGAGGGAGCGACCAGTTTTGTTCGGCGGATAGCCGCTAGCGCCGAAGGCGTGTCTCAAGATAGCCTAAGGGTGAAGCCCTAGGAAACCGAGACACCCCCCAAGCGATCAAGCGCTGAAGGTGCGTGTCAGACGTTACCTATGCCGGGCACATCGATCGAACGCCAGCACGGAGCCTGAGGAGAAGTTCCTCTTCGAACGAATTTTCGGTGGTGAACCAGGGAGATTTCCAAGGATCGAAGCACATGTTCACAACATCATACATCTATGTTCTGTCACGCACCTTCAGATGCGTGACCCATAGGGGCTGATTCTGGGCTTCGCCCACTAGGCTATCTTGAAGCACGCCTTCGGCGCTGAAGACCCGCTCGTCAAAATTTAGTAACCGAAGTGCGACTGCTTACTGTTCACCGCTCACGAATCACCAATCACAAATCACCAATGACGGCGTTCAGCGCTCGGCGATCCCGGGTTCTCGTTCCTCCGTTATTCCGAACTCGGCGAGGGTTGCACCGTCGGGCTTGGCTCGGCCAAGTCAGGTTCTTTTTCTGAGTTCGAGAGAGAATCGCCTAAGTAGTATAGCGGTAACGCGGCGAGCTGACCTAGGATGTCCCCGAAATCTTTGTTCCCTCGTACGATGCTGATGAAACCGCTGTCGGTTCGGCTCAACACCGAATAGCTTTCATAATCTCGCATGAACCCAGCCAGCGACTTCAGGCCGGCAGCGGAAACAGTAGAGACGTTGCCGAGCTGTTTCTCTTGCAGAGCATAATAAGTGTTTTGGAATTGCTTACTAACGTATTGCACGGAGTTTCCGTGGTCCGGCAGCCCCTTCGAAATCGTGCTGAAGTCAGTTCGAGTCTTCAGTCCCGGAATCTTTCCGCTCTTGGTATCTTTCAGCGCACGCACCAATTTGTCGTTCGACGCGATGACCAAATAATCGTCAAACCGCGCCAGGACGGGATGGAGGTATGGTACGGAATCCGCCATCTTGATAATCCGAAGCCGAAAATTTGGTTCATCCACCTTTTCCACGTCTTGGCTGAGCATGGCGAGCGCTTCCATCATGTTGAAAAGTTTTTCGTCTCGAACTTTCCAAAGAATCGCTGCGGCCGGTTCGGCGATTTCCTGTTCGCCGCCCGCCGCCGGTATTTTCACTTTCGAAGCCGGATCGAGAGTCACGATATAGCCAGCTTGATCACCCAATGAGGCCAGGATTTCGGAGAGGTCCATTCCGGTCATACCAGCGACTTGCTTGGGAAAATCCTGCGCGAATTGAACTGCATCCGGAATGTTGGAAGCAGCCAGATCCTTTGCTAAGGAGCTCCAGAGCGCCGAGAGATCGATATCGAAAAAAGCGAACGCCTCGGTATTAGCCGGCACGAAGTCGACCGCGTCGAACGAATGCGGTTGCTTACAAAATGTCGACCAAAGAAATCCGGTCGGCTCCGGGGCAAAACCAACTGATTTTGTTAGGTAGGAGCTCGGTGATTCTTGCTTGGAACTACCCCCCATTGCCTGCAATCCTGTAACCCCGCTCGAGTTTATTAACTGCAGGGCGAGGTCAAACTGCTGCTTTGCTTTGGCCGACTGCTCAGGCGTTAGTTTCCCGGAAAGCACGGTGGCATCACGGGCAGCGGTGATGCCTTTGGCGATCTGTGCTAAGATCTTGTCGGTCTCGCAATAGTAGTAGAGTCCTCCTTCTGCGTCTAATTGCGAGGTGACAGTCGCGTAAGGCGTTTTGGCTGCGGGAGTGGAAACGGCGGCAGGCGCCGGGATTGGGGTCGGGCTACCCTCCGCTTTGTTCGAAACGGCCGGCTGGTTGTTACAGCCGCTGACGAGAAAGGCGAGGAACAAAACGGTCGGGAGGCTGCGCTTGATCATAGGTGAGGGGTCCAGGGAGATTGCCTTGACTGTGCAACGAGTGACGAGACAATTTTGGTCATTTGCAGCAACTT
Source organism: uncultured Verrucomicrobiae bacterium (assembly GCA_963837955.1). GTDB lineage: Bacteria > Verrucomicrobiota > Verrucomicrobiia > Chthoniobacterales > JAFAMB01 > DASTDH01. The sequence goes on from CAWIPH010000001.1 coordinate 347,868, forward strand.
TTCGACGGCGTTGGTTGCGCGGCAGGCGGAATGACGCTCAGTCTTAATCAGAAAATGAGTTCTCGATTTTCCATAGAAGAGATAAAACAAGCGGCTCAGTCAGGGACCGTAACGGGTATTGTTCATGCCCAGATCGAGACCAACAACGAGCGCCGCACCCGCGAGCTGAAACCATTTCTGGAACTCACCGTTCGGGACCTGACCGGCTTTTTAGTGGTCCGGGTTTGGCAGGATCATCCTTATTTTGGCTTTTGTGGCGAGTTGCCGCCGGGTACGTGTGTAGCGCTAGAGGGGGAATTCGTCTTAGGCACGACGTTTGGGTTGGAGCCCAGGAATTGGTCAATCCGATCTTTGACCTCGGAAGAGAGACTTGCTCTTTTTGCAGGGTCACCGGAATCGCAGGAGCTTCAGCGGCGAGCTTACACGGAAATCGAAGAGGCGGTCGCCTCCATGGTGGACCCGCGTTTGCGGCGGCTGAGCGAGCTTTTTTTAGAAGAGTTCGGGGATCGGTTCCGAAGAACAGCCGGCGCTCGCCACGTTCATCACGCGCGTCGCGGGGGCTTGGTAGAGCACGTTTCCCAAATGCTTCGGACCGCGAAAGCATTGGCCTGCGTATACCCTGATCTCAATCGCGACCTCTTACTCGCTGGCGTACTTTTTCACGACGCCGGTAAAATGTGGGAGAACGCCTTTGCCAAAGACGGCTTTCAAATGCCTTATGATGTGTTGGGCGAACTGGTCGGTCATATCACAATCGGAGCGGAGGTGGTTAACCGGCTCTGGACCAAACTTCGGCAGGAGCATGTTTACGAATCCTGGAAAGACGCGAAACCCGAGAGCGAATTGGTCCGATGGCATCTGCTACACTTGGTCGCGGCACACCACGGAGAAAAACAGTTCGGGTCGCCGGTTGAACCAAAGACTCCGGAAGCAATCGCGTTGCATCTGATCGACAATTTAGACGCGAAGCTCGAGATTATGGCGGGCGCGTATCGCACTGGGCATCGACTCGGGCCAGAAGTTATCGAGCGAGTTCGGCCGTTGCCCAGCCACTTGGTAGAGCCGCTTCCGGTCTTTGAGTCGGGAAATCAATCCAAACCCCCGAGGCCTTGAGGCTCGTGGCGAGGTAGGGTGTGTCGCGCCCGACTCCGCGCGCGTGTCTCTTTGCCGGGGAGGGCGCACGTCCTCGTGCGCCGCGGATCGCGAGGACGCGATCCCTCCCGCCCGGGGTTTTAACCCCGGGAAACGTCCCAAACGTTCCGCCCTCATAAGGAACATGGTGGAGTTTAGCGTGGAGTTCACAGCGGAGATCGGTCTCAGGTAGCGATAGGAGTCAGTTGGTAGCCCATCTGGCGGGCAGCAGAGGAGAGTCGTTTGAGACGTCGGGTCTGATTGGCCTTTTCGTAAGCAGCAAAGATGGTCAGATCAAAGGGGACTCGATGAACGATGAGGTGCCAGAGGATTCTGGCTAATTGGTGGGCCATGGCGGTGATAGCCTTGGGAGCACCTAGTTTGGCGCGCAAGCGTCGGTATTTGTCTCCCAGGTAGCTCTTATCATGGTGCAAGGAAGAGGCAGCCATGCGCAATGCCTGTCGAACCCGATTTTGGCTGCGACGGGTCGCTCGGCGAAGCACTTTGCTAGCGCTGGTCTCGTTATCCGGACACAGACAGAGCCAGGAACTAAAGTGGTGTGCGCTCTTGAAAGCACCCAGGTCATTACCTAGCTCGGTCATCAGGGTAATACCGGTGAGAACGCTGATGCTTGGGATAGCGGTCAGATCAACGCCAAAGAAGCGAGAGAGTTCTTCTCGCCAAGGCCCCGGGGGTTCATTCTTGCTGGTTTTCCTGCGCGGTTTGCTGGGCCGGGCAACGGGATGAGAGCCGGCTGCTTGCGTGCTCAAGCGCACGGTCTTGATCGGCTTGGCCAGAGTAGTACAGGCTTCCAATTGGCGGGTGTATTCCAGCAGCTGTTGATCACATTTTTGGATTTGGTGTTGAGCCTGCTTCCAATTTTCCCAGGCCACTTTTAAAACAAAGAGGTGTTCGCTGCGCCAATCGCCCTCCAAGGCTTTGACGATGGTTTGTTGGGAAGCTTTGATTCGGTGATCGCGATGCTTGGCCAATTGGTGTGGGTCTCGCTCACCCTCTAAAATGGCCTCGATGATCGCCAGCCCCGTCATGCCCGTCAGATCGTCGATGACGTGGTGGAGCTTAATATTCATTTGATCCAAGGCCGCCTGCATATGCTGGAGATGCTGAGCAGCCTGGGTGAGCAGATTTTGCCGATAGCGGTAAATGCTCCGCGCGGCACAGATGGCTTGATCGGGCCGATAAGAAGCCCGCAATAGACCCACGCTGTGGAGGTACTGCAACCATTGACAGTCGCCCACGTCACTTTTGCGACCCGGTACATTTTTGACATGCCGGGCGTTGACTAAACAGACCTTCAGTCCGGCATCGGCCAGAAGCTGATAGAGTGGAATCCAGTAAACACCGGTCGATTCCATTGCTACGGTACGAATCCCGCAATCTCGCAGCCACTGGACAATGGCCTTGAGCTCCTGAGTAAATGCACCAAATCTTCTGATTGGCTTCTCGCTACGATCAGGCGCTACAGCAACCCAGATTTCATTGGCTCCTACATCAATGCCAGCCGCATCGGGCTCTGGCTCGTGTAACGGTTTTGGCGCTTCGGACTTGGTTTTTGTCTTCTCGTGTTGTTTCATTCTCTCGTTGATTAGCCAACGAAGGAGGCTTGGCTCAGACGGCGAAAGATCGAGACATTCTCATAAACGGGGTCTTGCAAGCACCACAGTGCTTTCCAGCCACCAGTGAAAAAATCGTAGCGTCTGATTCCATGCTGAAAGGCGGGTTTAGTTACTGCTAAACACCACTGGGCAAGCGGATTACTTGCCAAGCCTCCTCGTTGCATCCCTCCTCTTAGCGAAGGAAGACTCCACTACGCCACTAAATGAATGTTCCTACGGTGAAAAACACCCGCGCAGCCGGGTTGAAGCTGCTGAAGGGGCGCTAGATTAGATGCGCCCATCGGATTCACGGCTGCGACATTGGATCCTGGTGCCCCTACAGGGCAGATCGCGTTAATACGATTAATCCCCGGGGTTGCGCAAAGCCTCCACCCCGGGCTGAGTCCTTGTGTGTTTCGAGTCTGGGTAACACATTTGTGTCACTATTGAGGTGACACTGTGTGTCATAATTTGAGTGACACTTGTGAGCAGAGAGAGCGTGCTTTGGTGGGCAGGCGGAAACCCCCAAGAACAAGGCTTAGACTGCTTTGAGCGGTTCTCTGGATGGAGCGTGCAACGTTTTGGGGTTGATTGGAGGGAGCGAGGAACGAGCGAATGAAGATCGAACGCAAATGTGGTTATCTCCTGGCGCGAAACCGCTCCAGATCAAGCTCGAAACGGAATAAATGGAGGGGACCTGCCGAAGGCGGGGGGCCGCCGGTTATGCCGGATTTGAGCTTGATCTGGAGTGGCGCAGCGCCCGCCAGGGATAGCGTACCAAGAGCCTCCAAGACCAGACGCAGAACTCCAGGCCCTGTTACCTTTTCTCTGACACACCCCGTGGCTTTTTCGCCTTCCAAGTGTCACCCAATTAGTGACACAAAAGTGTCACCCAAATGTGAAACCGGACCTCCTAGCGCCCCTTCGGGGCAGGAGAACCGGGCATCGCACTTACGTTGACGCGCAGGCACGGAATGCGTAGCCTCGGCCGCTTCGCCAAGCCTTCCGACTTCGCCAATTCGTCAACCGTGGCTTGAAAACATCGGGAAGCGCCTTCGTCGGACAAGCCGGCGAGATACACATGCTTAATCACTGAGCGACACACCCTACCTCCAAAAGGAGAACGGCCAAACGCAGGCATTTGGCCGTCCCAAGCGTCTCTTTAGCTTCTAAGCCTCGATGAATAGCCGAACAAATTTCTCGGCGCTCCATTCTGCGCCAAGTCATCCATAGGATCAGCTAACGTTGCCCTTCTTGCTAACGTTCATGACTGCTTGGAGAGCCATTGAGACGAGTCTCTCGACTGGGCGAAATGTAACGAGACTCGAACAAATTAGGCAAGCGCAGGTTGCAGTTTTCTTTCCTCTGTATCCGGAGTCTCACCTCGTCGCTCCCGATCTTTCGAGTGATTTTTGGCCAAGAGGAGATAGATGGCCGGCACAACAAATAACGTAAAAAACGTGCCAATGACCATGCCAGGCACGAGCACTCGACCAATACTATTCCTTGCTCCAGCGCCCGGGCCGGTAACGAACATCAGAAGAAAGTGACCGGAGACGGTCGCCACCGAAGTCATCAATATCGGGCGAAGCCGAGTACCGCAGGCCTCGACAATCGCGTGCAGCTTATCCTTTCCCAGTTCTTGCAGCTTGTTGGCGAATTCAACGATCAATATCCCGTTCTTTGAGACCAGTCCTACCAGAGTAATCAGTCCGACTTGACTATAGATGTTGATGCTGGTGAAGCCCAAGAAAGCCATAGACAACGCACCGACTAAGCCAAGTGGAACCGAGCCGAGTAAGATAATGAATGGGTCGCGGAAGCTTTCAAACTGTGCGGCCAGCACCAAATAAATCACGATGAGCGAAAGAATCATCGTCGGAACAAAAGCGTTTCCTTCCTTTCGCAGCTGCCGTGACTCGTCCGCATAATCGATGGTATAGCCACGCGGCAAAATCTTCGCGGCCTCGTCTTCCAAGACCTTGAGCGAGTCGTCGATCGTAGCGCCAAAGCCATTAGCCCCCGAAATCGTAAACGAGTTGAGCTGCTGGAAATGATTCAACGTTTCGGGCTGCACCTCCCGTTCGAGGTGAGCGATCGTCGAAAGCTGGATTTGCGTGCCGTTTGGTCCGCTGACGTACCGGTTAACCAGATCCGTAGGTGTCAACCGCTCCACTCGCTTCAGTTGAGGAATTACCTGATAGCTTCGGCCCTGAATACTGAAGTAGTTCACATATCCACTACTGAGTAATGTCGTAAGATCGCCACCAACCTGCTGCAGGTTAAGACCCATCGCCGCGACTTTATCGCGGTCGAATACGATGCGGGTTTGCGGCTGATCATATTTCAAATCGGAATCAGCGAAAAAGAACTTTCCACTTTTATTGGCGGCAATGAGAAGCTGATTTGAGAACTCAAGCATCTCCCGCGGTTCCGCCGTAGACTTGACCACCATCTCGACCGGAAAGTTACCGCCACCAGGAAGAGCCGGAGGAAGCGTCGCCAGAACATTCACGCCAGGGATCAGCGCCATCTTTTTACTCACTTCACCCAATACTTGCGCCATAGTCCGATTGCGCTGTTTCCATGGTTTCGCCACCAAGCCGGAAAACCCTGGACCAGGAATCGGAGTAACCTGGAAGGTTTGCGCGGTTTCCGGAAAACTCTTGAAGATGTCGTTCACTTCCCGCGCGAAAAGCATGGTCTGATCCAGAGTAGCATCGGGCGCTGATTGGACGATGCCGAAGACGACTCCTTGATCTTCCTTCGGTGCGAGTTCGTGTTGGGACATCACCCAGAAGGCGAGAATCAATGGCGACACGAGTAGCGCGAAAATAATGACCACGGGATAGACGGTTAATAGTCCGGAAAGGACCCGCGTATAACCGCGCCGCAAAGAATCGAATCTGCGCGTAATCCAGCCGGCCAGGCCGCGTTCCGAAAAGCCCGGCTTTAGCAGCCGGGATGCGAGCATCGGCGATAAGGTAAGAGCGACAAATCCGGAAACCACTACCGCGCCGGCCAAGGTAAACGCAAATTCGCGAAACAAGGTTCCAGTCAAGCCGCCCTGAATACCGATTGGCGCGTAGACCGCCGCCAAAGTAATCGTCATTGCGATGATCGGGCCGAACAGTTCACGGGCTCCTTTGAGCGCTGCGGCAGTCGGAGCCATGCCTTCCTGGATATGGCGCTCCACGTTCTCCACCACAACGATCGCGTCATCTACAACTAAACCGACAGCGAGAACGATGGCCAACAAAGTCAGCAAGTTTAGTGTGAAGCCGAAGAGCAGCATGAGGAAGATTGCACCGATCAGCGACACTGGGATTGCGAGGATGGGTGCGATGACAGCGCGCAGCGAACCCATGAAAAGGAAAATGACAATCATGACGATGCAGAGCGTCTCGATCAACGTCTCGGTCACGTCATGGATAGCGCTGCTTATGTACTCCGTAGAGTCGTACGGGATATCCAGTTCCATACCCGCCGGGAGTTGTTTCTGGATCTCCGGCAATGCCGCTCGCACCCCTTTCACCACGTCGAGAGCATTAGCTGTCGGCAAGACGAAGATACCCATGAACGTCGCTGTATTGCCCGAGAAGCGGACATCGGAGTCATAGCTTTGGGCCCCGAGCTCGATATCGGCCACATCGCGCAGCCGAACAATCGCGCCGTTAGACTGCTTGATCGCTAACTGTTTGAAGTCCTCAACCGATTGCAGGTCGGTATTAGCGACGAGATTGATCGATGTCATCGACCCTTTCGTCTGACCGACAGCGGAAAGATAGTTATTCGCTTGGAGAATGCTTTGAATCTGGCTTGGCGAGACATTCAGAGCTGCCATCCGGTCTGATTTCAGCCAAATCCGCATCGCGAAGACGCGAGCTCCGAGAATCTCTGCATCCTGCACCCCGTTGACGGCCGACAATTTCGGTTGCACTACCCGCGTGAGATAGTCAGTGATCTGATTCCTATCCAAGTCCTTGGAATAGAAACTCAGGTACATTGATGCGAATTGATTATCGACTGAGGTAATCTGGATAACTGGCAGCTGAGAAGCAGGCGGAAGCTGGTTACGGACCTGGTTGACCTTAGTCTGCACTTGGGTCATCGCCGCATTTGGATCGTAATTCAGCTTGAGGTGTACGCTGATTACACTCGTTCCGAGGTAGCTCTCAGAGGACATATAGTCGATGCCCTCAGCACTCGCGATCGATTGCTCAAGCGGAGTCGTGATGAAGCCGCGTACCAGATCAGCGTCGGCGCCGTAATACGCCGTAGTAACTTTGATAACAGAGATATCGCTTTTCGGATACTGGCGAACATTCAGACTATGGAGCGCCTGATATCCGCCGAGAATGATCAGAATGTTGACTACCCACGCAAGAACGGGTCGTCGAATGAATATGTCCGTAAAGTTCATCGGGTTGTCCTGGGTTGAGTCTCCTGAGAACGCTTAACTATCCGAGGGAGTTGGAGAGGTTTCGCTGCCTGGTGTAGATTTATTATTTACAATGATTGCTTCGCCACTTCTTAACCGAAAGACTCCGGAGGTAACAACCTCGTCTCCCGGCTTCAGACCGGAGACGATGGCCGTAAGGTCGCCCTTGCTCTGCCCGAGCTTAACGAACTGCTCCTTAACGCCCTTGAATGTCTTGCCATCATCTGATTTCAAGTCAGATACGATGAACACGGAATCACCGTACGGCGCATAATGAATGGACGAAGAGGGGATCGCAACCACCTCCTGAGCCTCGGGAAGCACTACCTTGACTTTGGCATACATCCCCGGTCGCAGTTGGGTCTCGGAATTAGGCAAGGTAGCCTGGATCTGGACGTTCCGGGAATTTTGGTCCACCAGCGAATTGATTGCCGTGACTTTTCCGGGGAAGACTTTGTCTCCGTAGGCGTCCATGTTAATCTCGACGGATTGACCCACGGTTAATTGACTTAGGTTCTGCTGCGGCAGACTGAAATTGACATAGATCGGATCAAACGATTGCAAAGTGACCACCGCGTCTCCGGTGTTCAAGTACTGCCCCAAATTGATTTGTCGGATTCCGACAACCCCGGCAAACGGGGCTCGTAACGTTTTCCTGGCAATGAGCGCCTTGAATTGGTCGACGGTGGCTTTTGCTTGGCGAAACTGCGCATTCGCACTGTCAAAATCGGATTGCGAGACCGTCTTCTTTGCGACCAAATCCTGGTTTCGCGTGAGCGTGATTTGCGTCCAATCCCGATTGGCCTCCGCTTGAGCCAGCTGGGCTTGCTCCTGGTCAGTGTTCAATTGAACTAGGAGATCACCCGCTTTCACCTGGCTCCCAGACTCGAATGCGATCTTACTCACGATTCCTGCCAAATCGGTGCTAATGGTTACCCCGTTTATGGCAGTAATTGTGCCAATTGTCTCAAGAGTTGGTTGCCATTGGGATTTTTCCGCTACCGTGGTGGTGACTGCCGTAGGCGGCGGCAAAAATGCGCCCGACTTCGCCATCGCAGCGAAGCCCATGATTTGGGTCACTTTGAAATAGGTGAGTCCGCCGTAGATTAGTCCGACGACCACTAACATCAGCAGGATTGTGACGATGAATTTCTTCATGGAGAACGAGGGGATTAGGCCGCCTCGGAGGTCTGGTTGCCCACCGATCGGACCGTTGCGAGTTGATGTTGGATTTTTTCTAGCAGATTGATCAGCAATTGGCGTTCCGGCTCGGTGAGCGGGCCAACCAACTCCGAAAACCAGTGGCAATAAGCAGGCCGGATTCGATCCAGCAGTCGCTGCCCTTCTTTGGTTAGATGCACCTGAACCTGGCGCCGATCCGCAGGATCAGCCTTTCGAACGACTAAACCGTCTCGTTCCATGCCATCCAAGAGCCCGCTCACAGTCGCGCGAGTCACTCCGGTGCATTCAGCGAGTTCTGCCGGACTAGGAGCCTCTTCACAGTGGCCGGCGATCATGAGAAGATTAAACCGACCCGGACGCACTCCTTGCGAAGCGAGAAACTGGTCATTTAACGAAAGCAGTTCATCACCCGTTTTCAGGAGATGCATCCACGTGAGGCACGCAGACGGATCGAGCTCCGTATACTGTCGCGATTCCTCCAACAACACGTCATAGTGTGGCAACTCTTTGATGATGGGCTCGCCGCGTGCCATAGTTAACTGCCTTAAGTATTAGGTTCCTAACTGTTGTCAAGGGCGCAGCTGAAAATTTCTCAAAACAGCGCTTCCAGAACGCGGCTCAATACCGAGGGCGCAGAACGCCGCACCCCAGTCGTTAGCCCCCGGGACAACTGACGGAGAACACTGCGGGGGAAACGAAAGTTACACTTTTTCTAAATAAATACTCAAGAGCGCGATGTCGGCGGGTGTGATCCCACTGATCCGTCCGGCTTGTCCCAGAGTACCGGGACGAATTTTGTCGAACTTTTGCTTGGCTTCCGTGCGGAGTCCAAAGATATCGGCATAATCTACCCAGCCCGGGATCGACTTCGATTCCGCACGTGCAGCCTTCAAGATCGTCTCTTCCTGCCGGCGGATGTACCCTTCATACTTCAAATCGGTTTCAACCTGATCCCAAACAGATCGGTGAAAGCGTTTCGCCAGGTCATCAGGGAGCTCGGCGATAGTAAACTCCGGGCGCTTCAGCATCTGGTCTAACCGGACTCCTTGGTACCGGGTTGCGGTCGCCAATTCTTTTGCTTCTCGGATTTGGTTCAGGCGCGCACTTACCCGCTGAGACGAGCCGGCATCGATGAGCCCGATCGCATGGGCTTTCGGTGTTAAGCGCAGATCGGCATTATCCTGGCGCAGGAGCAATCGAAACTCAGCACGACTCGTAAACATCCGGTAAGGCTCCTGGGTCCCTTTGGTAACAAGGTCATCAATCAGCACCCCGATATACGCCTCGCTTCGCTGCAAGGTGAAGATCGGCTTACCTAAGATCCTGAGAGCGGCATTAGCGCCGGCAATTAAGCCTTGAGCAGCTGCCTCTTCGTATCCGGAGGTTCCGTTGATTTGCCCTGCAAAGAAAAGGCCGGGAACCAGGCGCGTCTGGAGCGTTTGATCGAGCTGGGTCGGCGGACAATAATCATATTCGACCGCGTACCCTGGACGCAGGATCTCCGCTTGCTCGAGGCCTGGAACCGATCGGATGAAAGCGTACTGGACCTCGAAAGGTAAACTGGTTGAAAGACCGTTTACGTATATTTCGCTGGTTTGCCGGCCTTCAGGCTCCAGGAACAATTGGTGCTGTGGCTTTTCGGCAAATCGCACCACCTTATCCTCGATCGACGGGCAGTAGCGCGGACCGACACCTTCAATTTTGCCCGAGTACATCGGCGAACGGCTAAGGTTTGCTCGGATGATTTCGTGGGTTTTTTCGGTCGTGTAGGTGATCCAGCAAGGAATTTGTTCCACGTGGAACATCCCGTCGATCCTTCGATTCAATGTAAACGGCTGGTCGAGCGCTTGGAAGTCGTCTTCGCGATATGAAAAGAGAGGAGGCGGCACATCTCCGTCCTGGCGTTCGCACCGGCTGAAATCGATCGAACGGGCGTTAAGCCGGCACGGCGTACCGGTCTTGAAGCGGCCCACCTCAAATCCGAGTTCCTTCAGGTTATCGCTAAGAGTCGAGACAGAATCGCCCATCCGTCCGCCGGCTTGATTCTGTTGCCCTACGTGCAGGAGTCCACGCATGAAGGTGCCTGTTGTTACCACCACGCTCTTGCCAAGGATGGTGAGACCCAGATTGGTCACGATTCCTTGGATCCCGTCTGAGGTTACCAGGAGTTTGGATACGTTGCCTTGCATGAGACGGAGACAAGGCACCGCTTCCAGCAAAGACTTCATGCGAAACTGGTACGCTTTCTTGTCGCATTGCGCTCTAGGTGCGCGGACGCTCGGTCCCTTATTCGCATTCAGCATGCGGAATTGGATCCCGGTAACATCGCTATTCTCCGCCATCATCCCGCCCAGCGCATCGATCTCTCGGACCATATGACCCTTCGCTAAGCCTCCAATAGCGGGGTTACACGACATCTGACCGATCGTATCGAGATTCTGCGTCAGCATGAGCGTAGAGCAACCGAGCCTCGCGGCGGCGGCGCTCGCTTCAATCCCGGCATGGCCGGCACCGATCACAATGACGTCAAACGTATGCGGGTAAGTCCACATTCAGCAAAAGAGGGCACTGACTTTACTTCCGAAAACAGCGAATGCAACGGAGGCGTCCCTCTCCGAGCGATTCCGCGCATCCTGCCCCTGATCGGTAGGGCGAACGCTTTGCGTGAGCCGCTCAGGGGTTCCCCGGCTCAAATAAATTTTCGCCCTACCAACGATGTTCTGACTGCTCCCGAGGGGTTGGAATAGGTTCAGAACATAGGTAACACTATTGGGCAGAAGAGCGCTAAGGGCGGCGTTCATGCCCTGGAAGCAGACTGAACCTATGGAACAGAGGTTACCGATGGATCGACACCCATTGATCGGTAGGGCGAACGCTTTGCGTGAGCCGCTCAGGGGTTCCCGGCTCAAATAAATTTTCGCCCTACCAACGCTGTTCTGGCTGCTCCCAGGGGTTGGAAAGCCAATCACTAATCACTTGTGATTGCAGTATCCGGCGTTTTGCCACACGTGTGCCCGGAATTTCTTCGAAACTTTGCGGAAAGTGGATAGCAAGAACGGACTCGATTCGGATAGGGTTTGGACGGGTTTCCGTTTACCCCCTCCTCGTCGCCGGCTAGCGCTGTGCCCCGCGGTCGTGGATGAACCGTACATTTGAACCGCTCAATCCCAATCACCATTTACCTACCGTTTCAACAATGTTCCACGTGGAACTTCGCTTACCTACCAAAATTTCGCGTGCCCGCTCACGGTTCTTCGCCGGTCCCCGTTGGGACCGACTCTGCACAGCACCACGGTCCGCGCCGGATTGCCTCGCCCTATCGGTCCGGGATGCATTTTCATTCCATCGAACAGATGTCCGGAGTTGGTCCCCCTATTCGGACATCCGTTGCCAGCATCCCGACCGGTAGGGCGCTTTCGGCCGCGGTCCAGGTGATTGGTGAGAAGTGATTGGTGATCGGGCTTACAACCCCTCGGGAGCAGTCAGAACAGCGTTGGTAGGGCGAAAATTTATTTGAGCCGGGGGACCCCTGAGCGGCTCACGCAAAGCGTTCGCCCTACCGATCAGGGGTGTCGATCCATCGGTAACTCTCTGCTCCATAGGTTCACTCTTCTTCCAGAGCATGAACGCCTCTCTTAGCGCTCTTCTGCCCAAAAGTGTTACCTATGTTCTGAACCTGCCCCCTCTGTCTTTGCTACCTTCTGTTTAAAAACCTCTTTCCTTGTTCTGTTTACCTTCGTTAGCCGCTTATCAGGTTGATCTGGGAGGGATATGAACCTTGCCGCCGAAAATCCTCGCAAATTGGATGCTGTTTGAAGCTGCACCGTCCGGCTCGCCGAAATCCGAATTCTTGCCTTTCAAGCTCCGTCTAAGATTGCCGGCACTCCCAAAAAACTTTCAACCGCGACGAATCGGAACCTTGACATAGGCCCCTGTTCCAGCGATCAAACGGCCGATTTCCCCTCCGAACTATCGAAAATCTCATCATTCACTCCGTTCCCCTTTTTCTTTCGCGTGACAATGGAAGCACTTTCCGGCACAATATCAGGGACTACATCTATGGCTAAGTCTCTGGACATCTCCCCAGTCAAGTCTTTCGCCGAAGAGGTAGAGATTCTACGCAAGTCATTTCGGGCCTGCTTGGATGTTTACACGCAGCGTTTAGAAACCGAGCTCAAGGAAATCAAAGATGCTGCCCTGGCTCAAAGTAACGGGTCGCAGATGCCGGCCAGCAAGATCCGCGACCTTCGCGACATGATCACCCTCTGCCGCACGCTGGACATCAAGCCGGAAAAAGGCCGTCGAAAGGATCTGAAGAAAATCGATAGCCTGATCGACGACCTTCGTTTGATGATCGAAAACTGGCGCTGATTGAATTCCCATCGGCCTCCGCTTTTCACCTCTTCGATCGTTTTGAGAGTGCAAGTGCAAGCTACCGTAGCCCGGCGAAGGTGGCCCAGGCATCGTCGCGCTAAAACAAGCGTTAGCAAAGCAACCCGCCGCAAAGGTTCGCGTCTGTCCGAAATACCCTTGAGGCAGCATCCCCAGCTCTGCACACACCGACGCCCGATACCGCTTGTTCATACCGTCGAAATCTCATTCCGTAGGCGAGTTCCAGCATCCTCCAAAATCACAACTGCTCGTCCGCCGCATCCTTTCGAGTCTATAACATCTTTTTGTGCAGTTCTATAAACTTTTCTGAGTCATCATTGATTTTTCAATTCACTTTGATTTCGTTACAGGGTCGTCTATCTATTTCGCGGCCATGCTACCTGGAATCATCCTCACAATTTCTGCCCTGCTTTATCGGCTCCTCTACGTACTCGCCGGATCGCCAGTGAATTGGGCCAATTTCTCGCCGGTAGCAGCCATTTTCCTTTGCTCCGGCGCGTTCCTTTATCGGCGCGCCGCATACCTCTGGCCGTTGATCGCCCTCTTGGTATCGGACGTAATTATTAACGCCCACTATCATGTGCCTCTCTTAGATACCCGGATGATTTCCGGGTATTTTTGTTTTGCCCTGTTCCTACTTCTCGGGCGTTGGCTTGGTCAGAAACGCCAGGCCAAAGCGTTTTGGATGCTGGGCGGCGCTGTGGCTGCGTCACTGCTCTTTTACGTCGTCACCAACACCGTGGATTGGTTCTTCGATTCGTCGGTACCATTTCCGGTCGAGCTTTATGCCAAAACGTTCTCCGGATGGCTGCAGGCATTGACCGTTGGTCACCCCAACTTTCCTCCCACCTACCTCTTTTTGCGTAACACCATGGTGAGCGACCTTTCGTTTACGGCGGCCTTCCTCCTCACCCAGTTCGTGTTTCGCTCGTCCCCCGAAACTGTCCCCTCAGCTACACATCAAAAAAGTCAGACTCTTTAACCTACCCGTATGCATTCTGTGGCTGATCAATCATCCGACGTTACCGCCGCCATCAACCGGCAACTTACCAAGGAAGATAAACTGCGCTTTCTGCAGGAGATGTATCGAATCCGCCGGTTTGAGCAGACTTCTTTAAAATATTACAACCTTGGCCGAATGGGCGGCTTCCTTCATCTCTACTCCGGTCAAGAAGCGGTGGCCGTGGGCACCATCTCTCTTTTAGGCGAAAATGACCACGTCATCACAGCGTACCGGGATCACGGCCACGCCCTCGCAGTCGGGATGAACATGAACGAATGCATGGCCGAGCTTTTTGGCAAAGCTACCGGGTGCTCAAAAGGAAAGGGAGGCTCCATGCATTTCTTTGCGCCCGACAAGCGGTATTGGGGCGGTCACGGGATAGTCGGAGGTCAGACACCATTGGGAACTGGCATTGCCTACGCGCTGAAATACAAAAACATTCCTGGATGCTGTCTTTGTTATCTGGGGGACGGCGCCGTTAACCAGGGTCCGTTTCACGAATCGTTGAATCTGGCGGCGCTATTTCAACTTCCAGTCATTTACATCATTGAGAACAACGGGTACTCGATGGGCACTAGTCTAAAGCGCTCGTCGGCTTTCAAGAATTCCTTGGCTGAGCGAGCCGAGGCATATGGCATAGCCTGGGATGTCTTCGGCGGCGAAGATCTTTATGAGATTCGTGCCCGGACCCACGTCGCGATGGAAAGAGCCCGCCACGAACAAAAGCCCTCCCTGTTGGAAATTCAGACCTACCGCTACTACGGTCACTCAGTCGCCGACGCGAACGCCAAAAAATATCGGACGCCCGAAGAAATTGAAGAGTACAAAAGCAAACATGACCCGCTTCGCCTTTGGGCTAAACGCCTAATTGACGAAGGCATCCTCAACGAAGCACAAGCTGATGAGATGGATCAGAAAGCTAAGGAGGAAGCAAATGCTGCGGTAAAGTTTGCTGAGGAAAGTCCTTATCCCGAAGTAGACGACATTCTCACCGACGTTTACTGGGAGGTCGATAACCAAACAGACGCTGCGCAACACGGCACCTACTTCTTCAATCACTGATTTATCACGATGCCTGAAATTACCTACCGCGAAGCTCTACGGTCTGCGCTCGACGAGGAAATCCTCCGAGACGAGAACGTCGTCATACTGGGCGAAGAGGTCGCCCAATATAATGGAGCCTATAAGATTACCGAAGGGCTTTGGAAAAAGCATGGAGATCGAAGAGTTGTCGATACGCCGATTAGCGAAGCCGGTTTTATCGGGATGGGCATCGGTGCTGCTATGCTTGGGCTGCGGCCAGTCATGGAGCTGATGTTCTGGAGCTTCGCCTATGTTGCATTCGATCAGATCATCAACAACGCCGGCTGTATTCGCTATATGTCTGGCGGCTTGATTCATTTGCCGATCGTAATTCGCGGCCCGGCTAACGGCGGAACCAATGTCGGCGCCACCCACTCCCATACCCCCGACAATCTTCTCGCCAATAATCCTGGATTGAAAGTGGTCACTCCAGCGACTGCCTATGATGCCAAGGGCCTGCTCAAGACCGCCATTCGCGATAATGACCCGGTCATGTTCATGGAAAATACGTTGCTCTACGGCGAAAAATGGGACGTGCCGGAATCGGAGTATCTCATCCCGCTTGGTTTAGCCGATGTAAAACGTACCGGAGAACATATCACTCTGATCGCCCATGGCCGCGCTGTGTTGGCCTGCTTGAAAGCTGCAGACCTTCTTGCTGCCGAACATGATATTAGCGTTGAAGTGGTTGATCTCCGCTCCATCCGACCACTAGATGAAGAGACCGTTTTACAATCGGTCCGCAAAACGCACCGGGCAGTCGTGGTCGAAGAAAACAAGCCCTTCTGCGGTATCGGCTCCCAACTCGCGGCCATCATCCAAGAAAAGGCATTTGACGATCTTGATGCGCCGGTCGGTCGCGTGTCAGCCCTTGACGCTCCCGCCATCTACAGTCCCCCAATCGAAAAGCGCCAGTTACCCGATCCGCAGCGCGTGATCAGCAAGGTTCTGGAAATCTGTTAAGCTTTCAAGGACCAGCTATGCCTATCCCAATCGAGATGCCAAAACTCAGCGACACGATGACCGAGGGGACGCTGATTCGCTGGATTAAGAAAGTCGGTGACTCCGTTGAGGTCGGCGATGTCATTGCTGAAGTCGAAACCGACAAAGCCACCATGGAAATGGAGGCGTTTGATGAGGGAACGCTGGCGGAGGTTTACGTCGAAGAAGGACAGAAAGTGCAGGTTGGTCAGAAACTAGCTATTCTCACCGGCGATGGAGAGGAGCCTCCGAAGTCAAACGGCTCCAAGAAAACCGTTGAGGACAAGAAAGAGCCGGCGACTGAACAATCCCCGGCCGAAAAACAATCTTCTGTTAAAGAGCCTGCTCGCTCCGCTGTTGAGGCGACGGCAGAGACATCAAAGCAAACTAAGCCGTCAACAGAATCAACCCGCGCGAAAGCATCTCCGCTCGCCCGCAAAGTCGCTGATCAACTCGGCGTAGAATTACAGCAGCTCACCGGATCCGGTCCGGGCGGTCGAATTGTTCGCAGCGATGTGCTCTCAGCCGCCAAGACCGAGCCGAAGCCTTTGGATCAGACGAAGACGGTTAGTAAACCGGAACCGCTTAAGACCGATCTGCGCATTCCCCTTTCCGGTATGCGTCGAACCATTGCGAACCGGCTCCTCGAGTCCAAAACCACCATTCCGCATTTCTATCTCCAGGCGGAAGTCGATGCCCAGCCGCTGGTTTCGCTGCGTCAACAGATCAATGCCGCGGTCGAAGCCGCCGGCTTACCCAAAATCACCGTCAACGACTTTATCCTCAAAGCGACCGCTGTAGCTGCGGCGCGCGTACCTCAGGCCAACGCGGCTTTCGCGGGCGATGCAATCATTCAATTTGCTGACGTCCAACTCGCCTGCGCCGTCGCGGTTGAAGAAGGTCTTGTCACTCCCGTCATAAGAGAAGCCCAACGCAAAAGTTTGAGCCAGATCAGTGCCGAAATAAAAGATCTGGCAGCCCGGGCTCGATCCAAAAAACTAAAACCGGAAGAGTACCAGGGAGGAACCATTACGGTCTCTAACCTTGGCGGCTATGGGGTTGAACAGTTTTTCGCGATAATTAACCCGCCCCAGTCAGTCATCGTCTCTGTCGGGTCCATTGTCGCGAAACCAGTCGTCAACGCCACGGGGGAGGTTGTGGCGGGACAACGCATTATTATCGGACTAAGCTGTGACCATCGCGTGGTGGATGGCGCCATCGGGGCGCACTTCCTGTCTGAATTGAAACGCTTATTGGAAACGCCCGCGCTGATGCTGATCTGAGCCCATTCGACTGCCGTCGAATGGATCACAAAATGACAAATTCAAATTCTGTCATTCGGAATTTGTAATCTGTCATTGGGCCGAAGGCGGGGTGTCCCTACCAAATTTACTACTTATGAAATACGATTTGATCGTTGTGGGCGGCGGACCTGCCGGCTATGTCGGCGCCATTCGCGCCGCTCAACTCGGCAAGAAGGTGGCCTGCGTGGAGAAAGAAAGAGCCGGTGGAACGTGTCTCAATTGGGGCTGCATTCCGACAAAATCACTGCTGCGCAATGCCGAGCTCTTCCAGCTCATGCAAAAACGGGCCGGCGACTTCGGGTTCCGGTTCGAAAAACTTTCTTACGACTGGCCCAAAATCGTTTCCCGGAGCCGTTCGGTAGCAGATAAACTTGCTGGCGGCGTCGAATTCCTCTTCAAAAAAAACAAGGTCGATTATCTCCGAGGCGAAGCAACCATTCCGTCACCTGGAAAAGTCAGCTTTAAGAGTCGCGACGGCAAAGAGGAAACCATTGAGTCCGATTATATTCTCATTGCCACCGGGGCCGCCTCCCGGGAAATGCCTGGTCTACCGGTCAACGGCAAAACCGTGATCAACAGCCATGACGCGATGATCATAGATCCTCAGCCGAAGAAATTGATCGTAATCGGCGCTGGCGCCATCGGTGCAGAATTCGCGTACTTTTTTAATGCCTTCGGTACAGAGGTTACAATGGTGGAAATGCTTCCCAACGTCTTACCGGTCGAAGACACTGAGGTCAGCGTCGCGCTGGAAAAGTCGCTGTCCAAACAAGGGATTAAGATTTTTACGAATACGAAGGTTGCGGCCGCGAAGCTTGAGCGAGGACAAGTCCGTGTGAACCTCGAAGGAAAACAAACGCAAGTTCTGGAAGCCGACTGCGCCCTGGTCGCTATCGGTGTGAGCCCAATCGTACCAGGTGGGGTCCCAATCAATCTCGATAAGAAAGGATTTATTTCGGTGAACGACCGGTACCAGACTAACGTTCCAGGCATCTTCGCAGCCGGCGACGTCATCGGACCACCCTGGCTTGCCCATGTCGCCAGTTGGGAAGCGATTCAAGCAGTCCAAGGCATTTTTACCAAGGGTTTCAAACCGCAGCTTGTGGGTGCGTTTCCGGGCTGTACGTATTGCCAGCCTCAGGTAGCTAGTGTCGGCCTGACCGAGAGAGCCGCCAAAGAACAAGGACTCAAGTTCAAGGTCGGAAAGTTTCCCTTTTCCGCGAGCGGCAAGGCATTAGCGGTCGGGGAACCTGAAGGGTTCGTCAAACTTCTGATCGCGGAGCCGCACGGTGAAATTTTGGGGGCGCACATCATTGGACCTGAAGCCACCGAGCTCATCGCAGAAATCGGGCTCGCCATGAACCTCGAGGCCACTTACGAAGAAATCGAGGCTACCATTCACGCTCACCCGACTCTCAGCGAGGCTGTTCATGAAGCGGCCGGCGCCGCATTCGGCGAAGCGATCCATATTTGATTGGTGGGGCTGTAGGACTTATGGGTCACTTGGGTCGCATGGGACTTATGGGTCGGATGGGACCTATGAGGCCACATAATTCGGGCGCTATCGAGTCATCCCCATCGTCGGTACCCGCTCCGGAGCTGATGCTAAGGCACCTGCAGCTGCGCGCAGCATGACGTGCCTCAGGGTCACCCGAAATACCGTCCATCCCTCGCGTGAAGAGAGCAACGTCACGTCGCCGCCGTGGGCTCGAGCCAGCTCTCGCGAAAGACTTAGACCAAGACCATGTCCCGAGGCGGTTCCCTGCGGATCACTTCGGAAGAATCGCTCAAAAAGTTGTGGAGCCAATTCGGCCGGAACGCCGATTCCGCTATTTCCGATTTCGATCCAAACGAGCTTTGCGCCTAGATCCGTTCCAGCTCGAATCTGAACTCTACCGTCCGACTCGTTATATTTGATCGCGTTGTCGAGCAGATTCCAGAGTATCTGGTTCAGACGTCCAGCGTCGACTCCAGCCGTAATGCTGCCCGGCAGGTCCCTTTCGATCGAAATGCCTCTTTCTTCAGCCAGAATCTCCGCGTCTTCCGCACAGGCCCGAACAATTTCGCAAACATCCACTAACGTAAGGTCTAGTTGCAACCGGCCGGTATCGGCTCTGGATAACAAGAGTAAGCTTTCGGTAATCGCGGAAAGGCGCCGAGTTTGCTCTAGCAGACTCGCAACTGCCTCCCGGTCGTTTTCCTCGAGGGTAGGTGACTCCAGCAGGTCCTCGATACTATTTCGCAATACGGTCAACGGCGTTTTGAGTTCGTGCGACGCATCTGCACTGAATCGCTCCGTTTGACGAAAACTCTCGTTTAACCGGGTAAACATTTCATTCAAAACCCGGGTTAACCGCCCGATCTCGTCATTTTCCGGCGCATCGTCCAATCGCGCATCAAGACGCTTGGCGGTAATTTGCTCGGCCGCTTCCGCCATCGCTGAAACCGGGGAAAGGGCGGTTCGCGCAATCCACCACCCGCCAAAAGCAGTCACAACAAGCAAAAAAGGTACCACCGGCAAAACCGCCATAGCTCGTGCTCCCGCATCGTTCTCGATCTCGCGGAGATCGCCGGCGAGGCTCAAAATGAGATCATCTTTCTGGAACGTCCCCAGACGATAATTTACTCGGCGAATTTTTACCGTTCGTACACCCAACGTTGCTATAGGTAGCCACACGTTCGGGATATCGAAAGAACGATACAAAAGATGCCTACCTAAATCTCGTACTTCGATCAGCCGCCTCCCGGCGGAGAATGGGATCAACTCCTTGATCCGAGCCAAGCGCTCTGATTGTGACAGCCGGCCCCGCTCCTCCCACTGCGAAAAAAAATACTTCGCTTCTCCCTTCAGCTGATTGTCAAGCATCTGGATCTGCTCGTGCTTCAGATAGAAACTTGTACCAATCGCACATGACAGGGCGGCGAGCCCGACCAAGAGTACGGACCAAATCGTGAGCTTCGCGCTGAGCGGCCAACGTTTCATTCCGGACCTTTGAGAATATATCCGACACCTCGAACAGTTTGCAGCAGCTTTACTTCGTGAAAATCGTCGATCTTCCGGCGAAGCCGATTGATATAGACGTCCACTACATTCGTACCGGTATCAAAGTGGTAATCCCAAACCTGTTCGCAAATGCTGGTCCGCGAGAGGACTCGCCCGGGGTACCGCATCAGAAACTCCAACAGAGCGAACTCCCGAACGGCTAATTCTATCTTCTGCCCAGCCCGCGCAACCTCCCGGGTCAACAAATTCATGCTTAAATCAGCCACTCGCAGTCCAGTGGCTCTGTCCCCACTACTTCGCCGCCCTAAGGCATTGACCCGGGCGACCAATTCTCGCATCGCAAAAGGCTTGGCTAAATAGTCGTCCGCTCCCAGCTCCAAACCTTCCACTCTTTCCGAAACCTCACCACGAGCGGTAAGCAACATCACAGGTGTAGCATTTCTCTCCTCTCGCAACCGCCGAAGCACACCCAGCCCATCTATGCCCGGCATCATGATATCCAGGATGATGACATCATACGTTTGCTTGCCGGCTTGATCCATTGCCTGGTTTCCGTCGTACACCGTCTCGACCTCATAGCCCGCTTCCTTCAGAGCCTTGCGGATAAAATGGCTTACTTTCTTTTCGTCCTCTGCCAGCAGGACCTTCATCGCTTCGCTTCTATACATAGCATCAACGGTCTCGCCCAACTTACGCCGATGTTTTCCGCTTTCGAGTCACAGATTCACGCGATTCCTTTATCACTCCACCCTGGTCGCCAGGTCAAATCATCTAACGTTGTTCACACACTGATGAGGACTGCTTATCTCGTAATTGCCCAAACTTAATAATCATATACGTGTGGACAACTATCATTCCCATCCGTCAACCGGCTTCAGCAACGGAACCGTAGTCGGTTTGCCAATGGGAACAACTAATCCGCGCCACACCAACATGCACGAACAACCTGGAGGCAACCTGGAGTAATCCGAGTTACTGACAAGTTGTGCAGGATTCTTCAGATATTGATTCACATCGATCTGCTGCGCCAAAACCTTGCCCTCGCGCAATGTCTGCAACCTTAACCCAGCGCTTGCTGTGACGGATACATTTGATCCCGGCGCATGGTCAGACCCAATCGATAATCGATCCGAATCCGGGGTCAAAAAGTCGCTTGTAAGTCCGGATAGCGAAGCCGTCAGTCATTCCCGCGATGTAATCACACAAGACCCGGGCCCTGCTTTTCGGCGATTCTTCTTGTCGGACAATTTGATCAAAGGCCTCAGGTAAGAGACGTAAGCCGTAGTCTCCGGTGGACAAATAGCTCTCCGCCAACGCCGAGAACATTCCTTCCAGGATCACCCGACCCTTTCGTTCCAACTGATGCAGCTGGGAATGATCGAATACCAAATCGTGTGATATTCTCTTATAGAGATCCGCTTCTGCTCGAACGGCTGGATCAATTCCAAGCGTAAACCGATACCGGTTACTCACCGAGGCCAACAGACTGTCGCGTTCCTTCAGGGAAGCCGCCCGGATGAAGGCGCCTATTTTTCGACTAAATCTGGATTCTGCTTTTCGATCCTTGATTGCTGCGACAACTGTTTCGGCGTGTTGAATCTCGTCCGCGCTTAGAGCCTGTCGACTAGCCCAGGCTTCGACTCTCTCGCTGCGGAGGAACCCGGCATTGATGCTATCGACCAGATCATTGAGGCAATATGCCGTATCGTCTGCCCAATCCATGATTTCGCATTCCAAAGAACGAACCCCATTCCAGTCTGAAACCTGGTCGTTCACGGGACAAACGAAGCGTCGCAGGTATTCTTGTTCGTTATAGATGAAATGATTGTGGGCCCGTGGGTCTTCCTCAAGTAAGCGCTTGTACTTAAGGATGCCGTCCAAAAAAGCACGCGTCGGATTCATTCCTCGGCGCGAGGCTTTTCCCGGGTAGATGGTTTCTGAGATGATCCGCAAACTCTGAGCGTTACCTTCGAAGCCGCCATACGGAATCATCAGCTGATGTAACGTGCGTTCCCCCGCGTGGCCGAATGGAGCATGACCTAAATCATGAGTCAGACAGACCGCTTCCACCAGGTCCGGATCGATAAAGAAGTCGGCCTCTAAAGTTGGAGTTGTTTGCTGGAGGTAAGAACAGATCGAACGCCCAATCTGAGCGACCTCCAAGGAATGGGTCAACCGCGTGCGATAGAAATCAAACTCGCCTGAAACGAAGACCTGTGTCTTTGCCTGTAAACGGCGAAAAGCGGAACTGTAAATGATCCGATCTCGATCGACCTGGAAATGGGAACGAAAATTATCCGTCTCTCGTAGATCGAGAGACTCGAGGTCGAATGAATTGTAAAAACCGTTTTGGGGTGAACCTTTCAAAGTCATCGCATCGCATCCATCATGCGATCACTGATGTCTTCTTGCCAGATTCATCGCCTTTTTTTCTTCGGCGTGGCCGTGGGCGTCGCGATCGGAGTCGGAGTGGGACTAGGCGAGAGGTAGACCCGTGCCGAATCTATCGGTGTCGGCGACGGTGCAACCGGAGTGGGTGAAGCGACCGAAGGAGAAGGTGAAGCGACTGAAGGAGACGGCGACGGCGAAGGCTCGGTCTTTTTCACGAAATCCGCGCGCGCCTTAAGCAGGGGTTCCAAGCTCCAATCCGTTACCAGGAAGCTCCAATGTTCCAATTTCTGTTCATCAGCCAACCGCGTCTTCCATTGTTCCAACTGCTTGCTAAATTCCTCATCCTTTTTCGACTTTTCTTCCGCGGTTTCGTTAGCGGCAGGAGTGCGGGCTGCTGGAAGGTCAGCACTCACTTTCACTCGCACAAAATGGGTCTGTTCCGGACCTGCTCCGCCGATTTCCAACCTGTAGTGAAAACCTTCAAACGTCTCCAGTTCGACCAGCAAAGGCTTATCCAGGCCGGATTCGTTCCCAGGCGTGTTTTCAGGACGAACATCCTGGAATGAAAGGGAGAGCGAAGAAAGGGGGTTAGCGTTCTCTTTGTCGAGACTTTCGCCGGCGCCAGCATCTTGAAGCTCCCAATCAGCATGATCATCTTTCCGGCTTACCTTCCAACCGGCTGCGTTGCCGACGCTGCCGCGGACCACGGACCGCAGCTTTTGGGTATCTATAGACTCCTTTTTCAGCCAAGCGCTAGGATTCAACGGATCCAGAGTGGAAAACGTGTTGTCGATCAAGTATACGCGATCCTTTTGTTCCGGATTCAGGGCAAAACGGCCGGAACCTGAGGCTCCTTCCGTGTCCTCGCCACCACCGGAAGGCTTCTTTCCTAGCATGAGCGTAGCGATCTTCTTGTCACCTGTACCGAGTAAATCGATCTCCGTACCGGACTGGTCTCCCTGGCCAGGGGGAAGCAGCTGAAGCCTTCCAAGTTGAGACGTTCCAACCTCCAGATTCCGGGCGTATTTTAACTCCCAGATCGAGCGAAGCAGCTCCCGGATCTTGACGAAGTCCGCCGGGTACCCGTATCGTTCAACCACCTGCCAGCTGTCGCCAGATGTTTGCAGAGTCAGGTTCTCCTTACCTTTTTGTATTCGGATCTTGGTGACATCATTGATTGGCAAGTTCGCAAAGATTTGCCGATCACTATTTTCGCCCTTCCAGCCTGCAGATTGCTTCATCTGCAGAAGGGTTCCGGCAATAGCCAGCACGAGGGCAACGCCAAGGAGTAGATAAACCTGTTTTCGTTTCATCGAGCGGCGCGACTTTGACGCTTAAACCACGCGAGCCCCAATCCGGTCAGAGTGACGAGCAACGGCATTGCGGCGATGTTGATCCACTTCAAAGTGTTTTGCAGGGAATCGATTTCTTGTCTCAAATCCTTGCGCACCTGCTTCAGTTCCTTGTCAAACTTTGCTTCGTTTTGCCGGAACTTCTTGATCTCGGCCTGTTGTTGAGGCGAAAGGACAGTCTTTTGGTCCGACGGGTTAGCGTTTTGCAAAGTAGCTAGCTTTTGCTTGGTTTGGGCGATGCTATTTTCCAGCTCGTCAATTTTGCTTTGATACTTTTGCTCGGCCGCAGCCTCCATTTGGTTTACGACCAAGAATGGTCGATTGGCGGAGGCCCGACTTCGGATTGACATGAGATTGGAATCACCAGCCAACATCTCAACGCTGCTCTCAATAAAGTTCAAATTACCGTTGGAAGGAGAGAACACCGTCTGATTCAGAACCTGTTGCTCGCTCCCAGCAATCGTATCGTATGCAAAGTCGGCATCCCCGACTAAGACCACCACGCCTTCGCTCGTGCCTTCCTTGAGCGGCACTGGCGTTGAGGTAGCCGAAGGAGTAGGAGCAGGTGTCGGGGAAGGATTCGGAGATTCCGGTGGAGGAGCGGCCGGCTTACCGCTCGGAAACGCTGTTTTGAATTTTCCGGTTAGACGAACCGCCAGCGAGTAGCGTGTATGGGCTGGCTTCAGCGCCTTCCGGACCGCGTCTGAACCCATCTGCACGGTCATCGCATCGATTAGCCCGCTCTGTTCCGAAGAAGAAATGAGCACTTCTTCTTTCAGGCCATCGGCGGGCGTGCCAAGAAAAGCGCCGGAGAACGGAAGCAGTAGGTCGTTGGATGCAGCGCCGAGAGGATCATTTCGGTTGATAGCATCCGCTGTCAGAGACAACACGCTAGGATCCGACTGAATCACGTTAGACTCTCGTTGAATCTTCGTCGCGAAAGTCGGATCAGCCACAACTTGGTTAGAAGTGAAATTAATGCCCCAGCTTTTCAGAAGTTTGTCGAGTGATGCCGAAAAACCTTCGCCGCTCATCATGCCGGCTTGACCGCTCAACTGGAAATCGACAAACGAAAAGGGATCGAGCAATGCGACCATCTTTCCGCCCCGCAGGAGAAACTGATCGATAGCATATTGAGCTGAATCGGTGATTCCTTTGGGATAACAAACTAGTAGAACGGAAATATCGTCATCGATCTTCTCGACGGTTAACGGCACTTCTCGGACCGTGTAGTTTTCCTTGAGTTCCTGTGCGAATACCCACGGCCCATTGCTTTGCTGCCGCTGCATCATCATCATGGGAGTGCTCCGGCCAAGTACGGGCAATGCGCTCATTACGCCGATCACCGCTTTCTTTGGGTTGGCCACACTGGAAATAGCTCGCGAGACATCATACTCCAGCAGACTTTCACGGCCCGGACTGAGAAACGGAATTGCGGCCTTCGCATCGAGGCAACTGACGGCTAGTCCAAGATATACTTTATCGTTCAGGTTGACCGTCTGGCCTTCAACGCCGTCAAGCCGGGCCGAATCTTCTGCGTCGGAGTCAGGCTTAGGATCGAGTTTGACAATCTTGATCTTGCCGTGGCTCGCCTGCTGAAACTCAGAGAGTAGGTCTTCGACTTCCTGGGCATAAGTGCGCAGGTAGACCGGCGTCGATGCGTTGTCCTTGCTGTAGTAGTAGCGAACCTCTACCGGCGTATCGAGCTTCTGGACAATCCGCAACGAGCCTTGGGACAAGGTGTACAAATGGTTCTCGGTCAAATCCAAACGAAATTTATTGAAATTGCCGAGTACGTTGACCGCTATGAGTATGATCAACAGAGCAACCACGCCGATAACTGAAAAGAGCCAATTCTCTACCACTTTTCTCATAGGCTTTTAGGAGCGATGAGCGCGCAAGATTACGCTCGTCGTGAATAATGAGAAGACGATGACGCTGATGAAAAACAACAAATCGCGACTGTCGACGACCCCTCGCTGAATACTCTCGAAATGCGTCATGACTCCAACCGAGGTAACCGCGTCGACCAGCCAGGCCGGAGCCCAAGCTGAGAGCGGATCAGTGATCGGACGCCAACCGCAGAGAATCAAAAGAAGAGAGATAACTACGGCCAAGATGAAAGCGACGACCTGATTCCGGGTCAGAGCCGAGGTTAGCGAAGCGATCGAAAGAAAGGCACCGGCCAGAAAAAAACTACCGATATACCCGCAGAATATCCGGCCAAAATCCGGGTGTCCGAGATACGCTACGGTGATAACCAAAGGGAACGTCAGCGCCAACGCGATGCAAAGAAAGATCCAGCTTGCCAGGAATTTTCCGAGAATCGCCTGCCACGGAGTGACCGGCATGGTCAATAGCAGTTCCATCGTCCCGAGCCGGAGCTCTTCCGACCAAAGCCGCATGCCAACTGCGGGAACAAGGAAAAGGTAAAGCCAAGGGTGCCAGAAGAAGAAGGGGATCAAGTCGGCCACACCGCGCTCGAAAAAACCGCTCACCATGAAAGTGAAAGCGGCGGATAAGAGCAGAAAAATTACGATGAACACATAGGCAACCGGCGAAGTGAAATAAGCCCAGAGTTCCCGTTTTGCGATAGTCCAAATCGTCTTCATTCGGCGGCTTTTGTATCTGGCAGTGTGATGGCCCGGAAAACGTCATCCAGTCGGCCCTCATCAACTTGAAGGTCTTCAACCTTCCAGCTGCTACGGCCAACTAGCGTGAGGAGTTCAGGCAACATTCGGCCTTTCGGCATTACCCGAACCGTAATACGACGGTCCTCTGCTGATAAAAGCTCGCACTGTGAAACGGTGGAAAGTGATTCCAATTGGGCAACGAGCGCTTCCTTCTCCGCACCGCTCACTGTCAGAACGATACTACCGGCTAACGGCGATTTCGCCTTGAGTTCCTCGGGTGTTCCGATTGCCACGATGCTGCCCTGATCGATAATCAGTGCGCGCGTGCAGGCCGCTTCTACTTCCTCCAAGATATGAGTCGAAAAGATGATCGCTTTATCAGTGCCCAAGCGCCGAAGCAACGATCGAACCTCATATTTTTGGTTGGGATCAAGACCGTCCGTTGGCTCATCGAGAATCAGGACCTCCGGGTCATGGATCAAAGCCTGCGCGAGACAAGTGCGATGGCGAAATCCTTTCGACAACGTATCAACGCTTTGCTGCATCACTCGGTTCAGAAAACAGATTTCCACGACGCGATCGATAGCCTCGGTCTTAGCCGGTCCAAAAAGCCCGCGCATCTCGGCACAAAAGCTCAAAAATCCGGCCACCGACATATCGCTATAAATAGGAGCATTTTCGGGCAGATATCCGATGCGACGTCGAGCTTCCAATGAGTTCTCGGTGATATCGAAGCCACCGATTGTGACGGTTCCCTCGGTTGGAGGGAGGTATCCGGTAATCATCCGCATGCTGGTTGATTTGCCGGCGCCATTCGGCCCGAGAAACCCGAGAACTTCGCCTTTAGCAACGGAAAACGTGATGTGGTCGACGGCGAGTTTCGGCCCGAAACTCTTCGTCAGCTTCTCAACGTTAATCATAGGGAATAGGTCATGGCGGACCTTCCTTTTCTGGAAGGGAGCTTAAGACAAAGCGCGGGCCTGTCCCTTTGTCAAGCGAAGGGCACTTGCTGATTTCGGCGTTGACTTTCGCCCGATCCAAGCTCGAAGGATATCGTTGCAACATGCCCAGAAATTCTATTCCGCGTTTGATTTATGCCTCGAGCGAGGCTTCGGCCGATATGCTGTATGCCACCCGATTCTTTGTGGGGGATCCGTTCTTGTACCTGGAGCAGAACGGGAAAAAGAGCATACTGCTTTCCGACTTGGAAATTGATCGCGGCCGCCGGCAAGCGAAGGTGGATGAAGTAGTTTCTCTCTCTCTGATTCAACGCCCGCTCGAGAAGCGATTAAAGCGCAAACCGACGATTCCGCAGACGATAGAACGATTCTTGCGTCAACGCAGGGTCAAGCGCGCGGCGGTGCCGAGCGATTTTCCACTAGGGTTAGCACAGGCTCTGACCGCCAGCGGAATTAAACTGGAGCCGACTTC
This sequence comes from uncultured Verrucomicrobiae bacterium, assembly GCA_963837955.1. Classification (GTDB taxonomy): domain Bacteria; phylum Verrucomicrobiota; class Verrucomicrobiia; order Chthoniobacterales; family JAFAMB01; genus DASTDH01. The sequence goes on from CAWIPH010000001.1 coordinate 375,812, forward strand.
AGGTCTATTTTACGCAGAGCGCGAATTCAAGCGGGATGAGGAGATCAAGCAGCTGCAAAATGCGATTGCATTGACAGAAGTAGGCCTGGAAAGGGCTTTCGAAGTTCTTCGAGCATCGGAGATCAAACCAGGGCGCAGGCTTTTTTGGGGCGGCAAGAGACTGACCTCCGAGATACTGCGTGCGGAGATCGATTGCGCCATTCTCCGCACGGGCGGAACGCCGATGAACACCATCGTCGCGAGCGGCGACCAGGCATGCGATCCCCACGATCGGGGTTCTGGGCCATTGGCGGCAAATTCATTGATTATTCTGGACGTGTTTCCGCGAGCTGCTGACACCGGCTACTACGGCGATATCACGCGAACCGTGATTCGCGGAAAAGCAAGCGAACCACAAAAACGTCTTTGGCATACCGTGTTGGAAGGCCAAGAGTATGCCCTGAAAAAAATTCGTCCTGGAGTCTCCGGCCAGGAGCTGCAAAAGGAGGTCTCCGATCTGTTCACCGATCGCGGGTACCCGACCGAGATTCGTGATGGCCGTTGGACCGGATTTTTCCACGGCCTTGGCCATGGACTCGGATTGGAAATTCATGAATCACCGCGGATCGCCGGGACCGATTTCAAGAAGGGGCAAGTTCTCACCGTGGAACCTGGTCTCTATCTTCCGGGTGTCGGCGGCGTCCGGCACGAAGACGACGGAGTAGTGACTGAGAACGGCTTCCGGGTATTGTCGAAGTTTCCTAAGGTCTTGGAGGTGTAGGGGACACGCGGGACGGGATTGCGGAGCTGATGCTGGCAAAGTCCATTCTGCGACGACGTAAGATATCCCAGACGGGTAGGGCGAAACACGCCGCTGAGCGACAGCGAGGTACGGCGTGTGAGCCGAACGACTTGTGCAACCACGGCCTACCGCCACGCCAAGAATCGTAATCGCATCAGGAGGCTTTGCTCTATTTGATCGTTGTTCGGTAATGCGTCGAAGCTCACAGTCCGGCGATTGGCCCTCTTCGTCTATCACGCGTGCGTCCGCCGAACTGTTTCGCCCTATCCGCCTTGGGTGTCTTTCGAATTAATCGCAGCAACCAATCTTCCAACCTGCAACCTGTAACCCGCAACCTAGTACGCAAACAGGGCGAGCGAGAAGATAAGCGCACCCCAAAGTACTCCCAGGCCGCTCAATGCCCTCCACCGAAAAAGAGATCTTGTGATCCAACTAATCTGGTCGCGCATAAGGTACGGTTTGCCGACCCAGAACATGCCGAGAGTGAGCCAGATGTAAGCGAGGATCACGAGCAACAATCGAGAACGTTCGGATCGCAGAAAGGCGGCTGATAAGATCGGTTCGGCGATCAACATCGCCAAAATGCCTAATGCCCGAGCAGCCAAAAATTCTTCGACGAATAAGACCGTGAGAACGAAAAGCACCGGTACAGCCACCTGGAGATAAACGCGAAGCCACCCAAATTCTTCCAGATCAACCGAAGAGACCAACCAGAAACACCAAACCGCGTCTATCGCCAGGATACCGATGCCGGCAGATTTGGAGCGGGGCAGTTTAGTCAGCCACTTCTGAGTTTCCGCCGTTCGCAGGAGAGCGAACAAATGACCGACAATCAAGGCTGCGCCGATGATCAGGCCAACAACGTGAAGAGTGAAGTCGTAGATTCGAGGTGGATAATCCATGAAACGATTAATTGGCGAGAATGGCAGGGTCTCCGTACAGCGTGTATCCGGTCGAACGAAGGACTCGCACCGGGAAAAGCTCTCCGATATGGCGCGGCGATCCTTCGAACACCACGATTTTGTTTCCGCGCGTACGTCCCATTAAGCGCTCCGGATTAGTTTTACTCGGTCCTTCACAAAGAATTTCGACCTCTCTACCAACAAATGCTTCATTGCGCCGTTTTGCCCAGGAGTTCACTAGCTCCAAAAGACCGTGGTTCCGATCTTCTTTCATCGCCTCAGGAACCTGTGCGTCGAGTCCGGCAGCTACCGTATCTCGTCGCGGCGAATATTTGAAAACAAACGCATTGTCGAAACCAACCCGTTCGACCAGCTCGCAAGTCTGATGATAATCGTCATCAGTCTCTCCCGGGAAGCCGACGATGATATCAGTAGTAATCGCAATGCCCGGCGACGTGGCTCGAATGCGCTCCACCAATTCGAAATACTTCTCGCTAGTATAGGTCCGGCGCATCGCTCGCAAGATTCGATCGGAACCGGACTGTAGGGGAAGATGAACGTGTTCCACCAGTTTTGGCAGGCGGGCAAGCGCTTCGATGAGATCCTGACGAAAGCCGATCGGATGGGGCGAGGTAAAGCGGATCCGTTCGATTCCGACCACGTTGTGAATGGCTTCAAGAAGTTGAACGAACGGGCTCTTGCCGTCCAATCTTGGAAATTCGTGTCGGCCGTAAAGATTAACGATTTGACCCAGTAAGGTAACTTCCTTAACTCCGCGCGTCGCCAGTTGCTCGACTTCGGCGACAATCTCGTTGATGGGGCGGCTTCGTTCCGGACCTCGGGTCGACGGGACGATGCAAAAAGAGCAATGCATATTGCATCCCTGCATGATCGATACGAAAGCGCTTACCATCTTTTCGCGCGAGAGATGGTCGCGAATGGTGCTTTGGGAACCGCTTTCCTCCCCAACATCGACGATTGAAAATCGAACATCATCCCAACGCTGCGCCGTCTTCCGATCAAGCGCTTCTTCGACATATTCGGCGACCCGATGAAACTTTTGGGTACCAACGACTAGATCGAGATGAGGAACATCCTTGAGGAGCGATGCACCCCGGCTCTGCGCCATGCAGCCGAGTAAACCGTAAACCACTGGCCGCTGACGAGATAACGCACCCAGCATGCCGATTTTACCGAGCGCCTTCTGTTCGGCCAGGTCCCGCACGCTGCAAGTGTTGAGCAGAACAACGTCGGCATCTTGAGCATCTGCGGTAATCACATGTCCACGGGCAATGAGCATCTGCGCGACCTGTTCGGAATCGCGCTCGTTCATCTGGCAACCGTAGGTTTTGATGTAGACCCTGACCATTGTCTTGTCACGAAAGCGCGTAAAGTAGCGCGTCCCGCCGGGGAAGTAAAATGCACGCGCCCGTCAAATTGGCGAACGCACGCCGGAATTCTTCGCGGTGCCAATAGAGGGGCCTGCAATTTCACAAACTGCCTCTGGACGCCAACTTACGCGAATCAACCCCTTTAATTCGCAGCCTGTCTCCCGCGTCCGAGATTTCCTCGGTCGCGCCTTAGCGAAGCGGAGATGGAGCAAAGAGATCGGTAAGTGTGCTTTTGGGGTTCGCCGTCGCACCGTCGTGGTTTCGACGTCCTCGGCCGAACGGTTACCGCGTGCGCCGGTACTGACCACTGGTCCGTTTTATGGGCGTCACAGAATTGGAACGAACTGTTGCTTGACATTCAGGAGCCAAAAACGCTGTAAATGTTTACAGCAAAAGTTTACATCAGCCGATAAACGATCAGTTATTGTTAGCGTTAACATCGGCCGCGTAAAATTCCTGCCTAGTCGATGTAAAGGTTTGCCCCAACCTCAACTGTTAACCCCCAAGCCGTCCCCCTAGACCAAAATGAAAACTGGGATCCGATCTAGTTTCCTTAACCGTGTGCCACGGTTAAATGCAATCCCCCTCTCCTCCCGACGCGTGGTTTATCCATTGCGAATCAATTCGCTGCTGGCCCTCGGTGCTCTAACACTTGGCGCGATTACTGCCGTCGCTGCCGATTTCCCCGATACAGCTTACCACGGCGGAAAGAAATGGGTGGCCTCATGGGCGAGCTCGATGCAAGGCACTTTGGCAGTGGCGCCAGCTCCTCCCTACGCTTATACGCCGGCCAGCGTGTATAATACGGAACCTGACCTGACGTATGCACTTCCCAACGGGAACACGGATGGCGTTGCCAACCAGACGGTGCGCCTGATTGTTAAGCCCGATCTTTGGGGCCGTTCCGTTCGCTTACGTTTTTCGAACTTTTTCGGTACCCAGCCTGTCACGCTCTCGAAAGTCACAGTCGGCTTGCAGGCATATGCGGCAAATCTCGTACCGGGTACCAGTACGCGAGCTAGCTTTCAGGGTCAGCCGAGTGTGACCATACAGCCCGGCCAGAGAATCTACAGCGATCCGGTTTTGCTGGGATTCGTTTCAGATGCAGAAGAGAATGCGAATGATCAGGTTGTCGTTGGGCGCAACCTGGCTGTCAGCTTTTTGGTCCAAGGGAAGACTGGTCCGATTACTTATCATGCTCAGGCGCTATCTACGTCCTATATCAGTCCGCCCGGCAGCGGCGATCACACGGATGATCTGACCGACGCATCGTATCCCTACTCGATGAGCTCCTGGTTCTTCCTGGATGCAGTGGATGTCTTGGCCGAATCGGATACTGCGCTAGTCTGTGCGTTCGGAGACTCGATCACCGACGGAACCTTTTCCACCCTGAATGGCAACGACCGCTGGAGCAACCGGCTCTCGGTTCTACTACATCAGATATACGGCAACAAAGTGTCGGTAGTGAATGAAGGGATCGGTGGCAACACGGTGGTCAATCCGCCCCAGACGGGGCCGGCCGCGGTCGACCGGTTAGACCGTGACGTACTAGACCTTTCTGGTTTGACCGCGGTGATCTGGCTCGAAGGCATTAACGACTTCGGCGCCGAGAACAATACCGCTGATGCTGTTATTGCGGGCTTTACCAACGGTGTGAAGCGTATGCACGCTCGAGGCATTAAGGTTGTGGGCGCGACTATCACCGCAAGTCTTGGATGTGCGCTGCTCCCCAATTGGGGTTCCTCCACGACCAACGCCAAACGCAATCAGGTCAACGCATTTATCCGCCAGTCCGGTGTCTATGATAGCGTTGCAGACATGGACGCTGCCACCGTCGATCCCTCAACGGGCCGGCTGAAGGCGGAGTTTGTTCCTGACAGTACCAAGGGAGGTCCCGGCGATTATCTGCATCTCAATCGTGCTGGATACCAAGCGATGGCCAACAGCATCGACCCGAGCGTGCTCGCTCCAACCCCGTAGCGATCGGCGATCGGCATGCCATAGGACTCATAGGTCGCATGTGACTTATGAGTCCTATACCGTCGTGGGCTCAGCGAAGCCCCCTGTGCAATCCTCAAGACGAACTCTTGGCTGCGAGAGCTGCTTCATCTCGATGGCGTTTGCGCTCAATGAACCCAGCCAACACAATGCAGACCTCGTAAAGGAGATACATCGGCGTACCCATCATTGCCATGGAAAGAGCATCAGGAACCGGCGCCAGGAAAGCTGCGGCCAAGAAGATTAGAAGGAAAGCGTAAGCGCGAGTCCGCCGGAGCAAGGCGACGGAAACAATCCCGAGTCGTACCAGCACCAGAACCACTACCGGCAGCTCAAACGCAATCCCAAAGCCGACGCAGCATTGTGTTACAAAAGAAAAATATTCTCTGACATTCCAGGTCGGCGCCCAGTGCATGTTCATTGCGTCGTGAAAAAAGAAACGGAGCGTCGGAGGTAGAACCAAATAATAAGAGAAGAAAACGCCCGCGAGGAAGAGACCGAATCCGATCAGCACGGCCGGTAGCATGGCTTTCTGTTCCTGCGCAGTTAGCGCAGGCAGAACAAATCCTCCGGCAAAATAGATCAAGAACGGGAAGGCGATCACGATGCCGGCATAAAACGCTAGCTGAAAAGAAATGGTCATGGAATCGGCGACTCCGAACGAGACCAACGTCCGGACAAGATTCGGATCCAATGATGCCAGGGGTGCCTGCATTATCTGAGCTAGTTGACTCCGAAAGCAAAATGCCAGCGCCATCGCGATACCCAGCGAGAGAGCCATTTTGATGATGACCCAGCGAAGATCTTCCAAGTGATCCAGAAAAGGTTTGACTGCCTCTGGATCGGTCCCTTCCCGAAACTTGAAGAGGTTGGAAAATTTCATTGGGTTCTCGCTTATCTACGCGATCAGTCCACGCGCACAGAGCCGCGCGAAGAGAGAAAGCGTGTTGGCATCCCGAATGATGTTCTGGGCCACCATAGAACGCAACTGCTCGAGCGTGAATTCGCGTGCCTCCGCAATCAGCTCGCTGCTGTCGAGCCGAGCGCCGCTTCCATTTGGACGAACCGGGCGGGCGACGAAAAGATGTGGCTGCTCGTCGGTAAAGCCTTGGGAAGCATAGTAGTGTCCTAAATCGATTAGCTCGCCGGCGCTACCAAGCTCGTAACCAGTTTCTTCGGTTAACTCGCGCAGCGCTGTCGCTTTCAGAGTTTCGAGGTCCGGTTCCATCGAATCGTCCACCTGACCCGCTGGAAATTCCCACAGCCAGGCGCGTACCGGAATCCTAGCTTGGTGAACGAGAACGAACTGGCCGCTCTGCGTGATGGGACAAACCACCACCGCCTTTTTCCGGCGAACAACGGTCCAGTCCCGGATTTCACTTGTCCCTCCGACGGCAACCCTCTCCTGGCGAACTTCTAGATAGGGATTACGGAAGAGCGTGTGAGATTCCAGCAGGTGCCATCCTTCTTCGTTAGTCACGGAGCCTTGCGTCCCACGCTTCTAATTCAACCGCAACATTTTTCGGTGAAGGAGCACCCACCGCGGTTCGACTCTGAAGGGCGTGATCCAGATTCAGTACCTTGAAGACATCCTCGGCAAAGCTATCGCTGAACTGTTGGTATTCCGATAATGTCAGTTCCGTAAAAGGCCGCTGGTGTTGGATCGAGAAAGCCACCAGCTTGCCGATGATTTCATGGGCTTGCCGAAACGGAATACCGCGCTTGACCAGATAATCCGCCAAATCGGTAGCTAACAAGCCGGGATCACTCGCAGCGCTGAGCATGCGTTCAGAGTCGATCTCAATCTCCCGGATCATGCCAGCGAAGACCTCGAGTGCGTTCGAGACTTGGTCCAGGGAATCAAAAACTGCCTCTTTGTCTTCCTGTAGATCACGATTATAAGTCATCGGTAATCCCTTCAAATTTGTGAGCAGAGCGACCAGGTTGCCGATCAATCTTCCTGATTTCCCGCGAGTCAGTTCGCACACGTCGGGATTCTTCTTTTGCGGCATCAGGCTTGAACCGGTGCTATACGCATCGCTGATTCGGAGAAAACGGAATTCGGCGGATGCGAAGAGAATCAGATCCTCGCTTAACCGCGACAAATGAACCCCGATCAGGGAAAGCACAAAAAGAAATTCGGCTACGAAATCGCGGTCACTGACCGCATCCATACTGTTGTGGGTTATTTCCGGAAAATCGAGTAGTTCCGCAATGTAGGCTCGGTCGAGTTCAATCGTGGAACCGGCAATAGCGCCGGAACCGAGAGGCATCCGGTTAATTCGCCTTCGCGCATCCCGGAGCCGTTCTCTATCGCGTTCGAGCATCTCTACATATGCGAGCAGATGATGGGCGAAAAGAACCGGCTGAGCGCGCTGCAGATGTGTGTACCCGGGCAGAATTGCCGAGGTATTTTTCTTGGCAAGTTCCACGAGAGCGCGCTGCAACTCGCGGGTGTGCACGTCAACGACATCCGATTCGTGTCGCAAATAGAGGCGCAGATCCAGAGCGACCTGATCGTTGCGGCTTCGCGCTGTATGAAGCTTTGCTCCGGCCGGCCCGATGCGCTCGGTCAGGGCCGCCTCGATATTCATGTGGACGTCTTCCAGCTCGATGCGGAAAGAAAACTTCCCTTCGGAAATCTCCGCTTCAATTTGGCAAAGGCCATTCTCGATTTGGTTAAGCTCCTCGGTAGTCAGAATCCCGGCTCTGGCGAGCGCCTTGGCATGAGCGATCGAGCCTAAAATATCAAATCGATAAAGTCGCCAATCGAAAGAAATCGACTCCGAGAATCGCTGCAAAGCAGGCGCTGTCTCCTGCTGAAACCTTCCTTTCCACATTGCGGAAGGAATCTGCCGGAGAGGAGACTAGAAGCAAGAGCGGATATGGCCTCAACACGGATTAGGTAGGGCGAAAGCCTGATCCCGTCTCAGCGGGATCGGCTTGAGCCGGTTCTGGTTTCGCCAAGGATATTGCAATAGAAATCGATGCCGCGCGCGGCTCAAACCCGGCGCGATCCACTCGAACGACAGGCAAACGTTTCCAGCGCGCCGAGGTTTTCGCCCTACCTAATCGGCATTCCCGCCTCAATCCCGGCGCAACACAATCTTCCCAAAATGTTTCCCGGCTTCGAGTTTGCGAAATGCCTCAGCCGCTTTGCTCCATGGAAATACTGAATCGATAATCGGATGCAGTTCTTCTTTGGCCACGAGAAACTCGTTCATCTTTTCGAAGGATTCACGACTTCCAACGGTCAGGGACTCCACTCTGGCATTGCGAACAATGAAGGTGAGCTGATCAATCGTCGTTTCGGTGCCACTCAGCATGCCGACCACGGCGATGAAACCGCCTCCTTTCAGGGCTTTGATTGATTGATCAAGCGTGTCTGGCCCGCCGACATCAATAGCATGATCGACACCATGCCCGCCGGTCAGTTCTCGGACTTCTTTCCACCAGACCGGGTTCTTGCGGTAGTTGATCGTGGCGTCCGCACCGAGCTTCTTTGCCCGGACAAGTTTTTCGTCGCTGCTCGATAGGACGATAACGTGCGCGCCGAATAGTTTCGCGAACTGAAGAGCGAAGATGGAGACTCCGCCTGTCCCTTGGACCAACAATGTCTGGCCTTCTTGCAGTGGCTTCAATGTAAGTGCTTGCCAGGCCGTGAGGGCAGCGATCGGGAGGGTCGACGCCTCATCGTCAGTCAAGTAGCCCGGCGTGTGAACGAACGCACGTTCAGCTAGACTAATGTATTCGGTCAGTGTGCCTGGTCCGGGAACACCGAGGCTGGTAGCCAAATACGTCGCGCCTAAATAAGCTTCCTCAAACGGCCCTTTCTCCCAATCCTGGATGAACTGGGTAGTGACTCGGTCCCCTTTCTTGAATCGGTTAACCTGTTCACCAACGGCGATGACTTCTCCGGAGGCGTCGGAAGCAGGAACAAATGGGAAAGCCAGGTCGGGGAAGAATACGCCGTTCACGACCATGAGATCGCGATAATTGAGCGACACCGAGTTGATCTTTACCAGCACATCGCCGGGTCCCGGTTGAGGTTGCGGGCGATCAGTGATGCGTAAGGAATCGGTTCCGAAAGCGTTGTGGACTTCGATAGTTTTCATTCTGTGATAGGTGCCCAAACGCTATGACCCTGGCGGAAGGCGTTCCAATACTGCGATGGAATTGTTCGATAATCGGGATGCATAGTTGCGCGATGCTCCGAGAATAACGCCGGAAACGCCGTCATCGCCGGGAACGCCGGGAACGAATAAGCGCCTGGCGGCCGCGATTAAGCAATCGCGAATTTGGATCGCACACTCCGCACTGTGCATTCGGCAATTTGGGAGCCGGGCAAGTACTTCTGCTTCGCCGAACAACCCGCGTTTGTTTGTCTTACTAATCACTAATCACCTCTCACCAATCACGCTTCGAATCACTGAGGCTGGAGCATCATTGATAGGCGTTCACCGATCCACATCGAAGGTAGCTGACTCTGTTACACTTCGTTCTTGCAAACTTGGTCGTGCGCAGGATGATTCGCGATAACGAAACGAGTCGATCATGGAACTGCGACATTTGCGCGCGCTGCTGGTCCTGGCCGAAGAATTGCACTTCGGCCGAGCTGCCGATCGGCTAGGAATAGCCCAGCCGGCGCTAAGTCGGCAAATCCAGCAATTGGAGACGGAACTACAGACTCCACTTTTTAAGCGTTCTTCCCGAGCTGTTTCGCTTACCGATGCGGGACGTGAGTTTGTTGAAAATATCAGTCCGGCGATTCGACAGATAGAAGACGCCGCCGCGGGCGCGACGAATTTTGCGCGAGCTAAGCGAGGAAGGCTTCGCGTCGGTTCTTCGTGCAATCTTTCCTCCGATTTTATCCCGGAGCTCGTACAAAGGCTTAATCAGGAGTCGCCGCTAGTAAGAATCGATGTAAGAGGGCTGTCCGTAGCTGAACAGATTCGGACTTTGCACGCCGCCGAAATCGATGTCGGGTTAGCTACTCTGCCGATCAATGATCCATCGCTGATCGTTCGCCGCATTTTCAGTGAGCCTCTAATACTGATGGTTCAAAGCGAGAGCGAGTTCGCTCAAAGGACATCCATTCGTCTCCGCGATCTTGCGAAACAACGGTTTATCATGTGTCCGCGTTATCGCCAAACCGGCTTTCACGAAATGATCATCGAGCTTGCAGGAAAGGCGGGCTTTCGGCCTCGAATTGCCAACGAAGTCGACGCGCCATCGACAGCCGCTGCGCTGGTTGAGCGTGGTCTGGGCGTAGCCTTGGTACCTCTGTCGGAGTCATTGACGGTATCGGAGCGTATCCGATGTATCCCGATCGGTAACCCTGCTCTTTTCATCGACATCGGCGTCGTTTGGCGTCGAGAAAATATGTCGCCCGTGGTCCGCTGGTTTATCGATTGCTCCGTTCGATTAGGACGAGAATTGGCGGCAAAGCGATCGCCAAAGCTGGTGGCGTGAGGGGTAGGGCGAAACACGCCCTCGGCTGGTAGGGCGATACACACCGCGAGCGACAGCGAGCTAAGGTGTGTGAGCCTAACGTGGGGTGACACAAGGCTCACAGTCCGGCGCATAATCATATGGCCCATCGCACGTTATGAGGCCAAGGGCGTGTATCGCCCTACCCGTCAGCGATTCAGCTAACAACGCTCTTGGCGAAGCTAGGGATTTCCTCAGCCAAACCAAATCCTGCGTGGACCAGATTAGCACCTTCATCAACGCGCTCCTCATCCACAATAACCGAGATCTTGATTTCTGAGGTGGTAATCATCTGAATATTGATGCCGGCTTCCCCCAGCAGCTCGAACATTTTTGCGGCAACTCCGGAATGAGATCGCATTCCTATCCCGACAACGCTCAGTTTGGCAATTCCACCCTGCGCAGAGAAGCTGTGAGCTCCAATCTCGCCAACGAGCGGACCGAGCAAACGATTGATCTTGGGTAGCTCATCCGAATGAGTCGTAAACGAAATATCGGTTGAGCCGTCTGCGGAGACGTTCTGAACAATCATATCGACGTTGATGCCGGCTCCAGCAATAGCCGTAAAGACGCGTGACGCGACTCCTGGTCGGTCCGGAACCCGGCTAACTGTCACTTTTGCTTGGCGGCGATCGACGCTGACGCCGCGAATGACCACCTTCTCCATTCCACTTGTTTCGTCTTTCACGATAGTCCCTGGTTCGTCGTTAAAACTACTGCGTACCTCGAAAATGACCCCAAATTTTTTAGCAAATTCCACCGCCCGCGATTGCATCACCCTGGATCCGAGACTCGCCATCTCGAGCATTTCGTCGTACGAGACTTCGGCGATTTTGCGCGCATTGGGAACGCTGCGAGGATCAGCGGTATAGACGCCGTCCACATCGGTACAGATCTGGCAAAGGTCGGCCCCCAAGGCAGCGGCTAAAGCGATCGCCGTCAGGTCTGAACCACCACGGCCAAGAGTTGTGATGTGACCCTCCAGACTTTCGCCCTGGAATCCGGCGACGATGACGATATGCCCGCTCTCGAGCAATCGATGGACTCGCTTTGGAGAAATGTTGGAGATCTTTGCTTTGGTGTGAACGCCGTCCGTGACAATACCGGCCTGCGCCCCGGTCAAAGAAACGGCATTCCCGCCGATCGCGTTGATGGCCATTGCGGTGAGCGCTATCGTGGTCTGCTCACCGGTGGCCAGCAGCATATCCATCTCTCTTTCACTGGGATGATCTGCCACTTGGCCAGCCAGCCGAATCAAATTGTCGGTTACACCAGACATTGCCGATACCACGACCACGATTTGGTCCCCGGCCGCCTGCGCTCTGAGGATGCGTCGAGCAACGTTCAGGATGCGTTCCGGGGTCCCGACAGAGGTTCCCCCATATTTCTGAACGATCAGGCTCATAGGAACCGACAGACCGCGGCCTTATCTGCGGGCGCCTGGTACGGTTCAATCCCGCGATCTATTACGCTCGCGACATCTTTGAGTCCGTGCCCCGTAAGCGTCACAGCGACCTTGGCGCCGTCCGGTATGCCGGATATTGGGCAATTCTGGCAGCGTTGTTTTGCATCTGCACACTTCAATAGACCGGCAACGGCGGCAGCGCTTGCCGGTTCGACGAATAGACCTTCTTCCGAACCAAGCCAGCGTTGAGCCGCAAAGATCTGATCGTCTGTAACGATGTCTATGGCGCCTCGCGATTCCAGGAGCGCCGCTTTGGCTCGAGTACGGCTCGCCGGATTGCCGATGCGAATCGCCGAGGCTGCGGTTTCGGGGTGCTCAATTATTCGATCGTAAAACAGAGGAGCGGCTCCAAACGCCTGAAATCCGATCATGCGTGGAGTAGTCCGAATATGGCCTAGGTGATGGTATTCGGTGTATCCTTTCCAGTAGGCAGTAATGTTGCCAGCATTACCAACCGGAAGGACATGCGCAAAAGGCGCTTCCCCGAGCGCATCCGCAATCTCAAACGCGGCCGTCTTTTGGCCTTCCAATCGATAGGGGTTAATGGAATTAACAACGCCAATGCCCGGCTCTGATTGAAGTTCGCGGACGACGCGTAAACAAGAGTCAAAATTTCCGTCGATGGCGATGACCTTCGCACCATAGACGAAGGCTTGCGCCAGCTTTCCTAACGCGATGTTACCCTTCGGGACAAGCACTACGCATTGGACGCCGGCCCGGGCTGCGTAGGCGGCTGCCGAAGCCGATGTATTGCCCGTGGAAGCGCAGATCAAGGTGGTGACACCGGTTTCGGCGGCTTTGCTGACTGCGACTGTCATCCCACGGTCTTTGAAGGATCCGGTCGGATTGAGCCCTTCATATTTCAGAAATACCTGGCACCGATTGCCCAGAAGGGCTCCCAGCTTCGGGGACTCGATCAAGGGAGTCGAGCCTTCGCCAAGTGTTATTACAGGGGTGGCGTCCGTGACCGGAAGCAGGCTCCGGTATCGGTCGATTACCCCGACGCGCTGATCTGGTCCGGGATTCATGATAGAATCCAAAGCAACACTGGCGCCGCCTTCACGCATTCGAGGCTACTCATCATCTCCACCGCGTCTCGCATGCGGCCAAACGGGGCGTTGTGGATCATTAGGACGAGCGGTACGGCCGTCTCGTCATGACTTTCGGGTTGGATCACAGAAGAGATGCCAATATCGTGCGACCCGAGTATGCTGGCGATTTGCGCCAAGACGCCGGGGCGATCATCAACCGTAAGACGCAAATAGAATCCAGAAAGCAGTTCTTCTACCGGCAGACATTTCCCATACAATCCGTGCGGGGTAAACCCGAACGCTTTGCCTCCGGAATCAATCCAGATAGCCGCTTGGGCCAGGTCACTAATAACGGCACTCGCAGTAGGGTCTTGCCCTGCTCCGCGCCCATAGAACAACGTGTCACCGACGATATCGCCCCGTACCATCAAAGCGTTGAACACTCCGTTGACCGATGCGAGGACGTGGCCCTTCGGTACAAGCGTCGGATTCACCCGAACTTCAATCGACGAAGTCGCGTCGACTCGGATAGTTGCCACCAATTTAATTCGATATCCCAGATTTTCGGCAAACCGAATGTCGGCTGCCGAAACCTTCTCGATCCCTTCCACATAAATATGACGCGTGTCTACCCAGAATCCGTATGCTAACGAGGCTAGTATGATGGCTTTGTGCGCTGCGTCCCCTCCATTGATATCCAGAGTGGGATCGGCTTCAGCATATCCTCCCGCCTGCGCTTCCCGAAGCGCCTCCGGAAAATCCATTCCGGCGTCTGTCATTCGGGTCAGAATATAGTTGCTGGTACCGTTCAGGATTGCATGGATCGATTGCAGATGGTTCCCGATAAATCCTTCCCGGATTGACTTGATAATTGGAATCCCGCCCGCTACAGCGGCCTCGAAGAAAACGGGAACGCCAGCTTCGGCGGCTAGTTCAAAAATCTCCGCGCCCTTTTCGGCCAACAACGCTTTGTTACCAGTGACGACTGGTTTACGTACTTTCAGTGCTCTGCGAAAGAGTTCGTAAGGGAGGTCGATGCCGCCAATCAATTCGACGACAATGCCGACGGCCGGATCATCCACTAAAGCCTCCCAATGCTTAGTCAGAATTTCTGGCGAAGGTTGCACGCTCCGCGGCGCCGAAACGTTGCGGACGGCGATTCGACGCACTTCTAGCTCCAATCCGATCCGCTCGGTCAATAAAAGCCGGTTTTGGAGGAGGTGCCGATAAACGCCTGCTCCGACCGTGCCTAACCCGGCGAGCCCAATCCCGATCTTTTGCATAGAGAGGAGGCGCACCTTCGTGGAATCACCATTTCCTGTAAAGTGGGGAATTGAGAGGGGTGAAGCGCAGGCCAGATTTTCGCCCTGGGGCTGCTTGGCCCACGGACGCCCAGATTGGTAGGGCGAAATCCTAATCCCGTCTCCGCCGTCGCAGCAGTTAGGGGCGGATATACCTGCAGATCGCGATTGCTATGGCGGACAAGTCAGCGGGATTGGCTTGAGCCTTTCGGACCATACCAAAGGCGTTTCATTTGTTTGCTCACACGATACGGACGAGCACACCGATTGGCCGAACGTGGCTCAAACCCGGCGCGAAGCACACGAACATAGGTGGCAACGTTTCCGGTGCGCCGAGGTTTTCGCCCTACCGATTCTGGACCCATCCACTAGAGTCCCTCCGGGACGACTCTTCTCGGCGTATATCCTTCCTCTTATGTTGAGCGTGTGGGCTGTCTCCGGAGGAGGCGGCCTGCCCGACTGAATCAAGATTTTTCCCTTTCCTCATCCCGTCCTTTGCACAGAAGTTATGAAAGGCATGCGTTCTCCTCATTTCACATCGAAAATGATATATCGAGGGTAGCGATCTGACGGCGCCGGCTCGAATTTTCCGCTGACTTCGACTTCTTGGTCGATCTTTTTTTGGAATGATTCAAGTTGGCTTTGGGAAAGACCGTACAGCAAAACACCTCGTCTATCGCTCACTCGGTAAGTCTTATCATCCACAGTGATCTCCCCGCGAACCGGCTCGCCAAAATTCAGACAAATCCAAGCCGGATTTCTTGTCAGCAGCGAACCGTCGATCTTGGCGTGCACGGTCACCCATTTATAAAATGTTACGTCTTTCGCTTGCGCCAACGAAACCCCCAAGATCAACACGACTAGTATCGCTCTCAATCTCTACCCTCCTCCACCTACTTTAGTCTTTAGATTGCTGTACAAGTTAGCCACAGCAGGACCCCAGGTCTTATTAGTACCATTCAGATCGTTATTCGCCCCAGGCGGAGAATAGGTGTACCAGAGTTGGCCGATCGTGTAGTCGTTGGCGTAAGCTCCGTTGGGATTGGCGAGGATTCTCGCCGCATAATTGATGCTATCATCGATCGAGTTAAAGTTTCGTGGCCCGCTGTCATTCGGGGAAATACCCATCGCATTGTTGCGATTGCTGAAGGCGTATGAAGGACCACCAACGCCCGATTCTTCTTCCGTGATTGCAGCTAAGAGCGCCGGATCGATATTATACTTCAGGCCAGCATCGAGATAGGTCTGGGCGTAAGGTTGCATGTAAGTTGGCAAGGCCGCCTGGAACGTGGCTAAATCCATTGGCTGATATCCTCTCCAGGTCTGACCCAAACCTGCTCCGCCAGTGCTTTGCCCACCAGACGCTGCGTTCGCCAGTTGATCGCCCTGCGCCAAGGCGTTTGCGGAAGGGGAAGAATTTCCGCCGCCTGAGCTGCCCACGTAATTTTCCGAGTTGTCGCAACCGAACAAAACAACGGCGAGAAGGCTGCCGGAAAAAACTTGCCTCGCCCGACTCATAAATGCGGCCGCAGGGACGGGATGCGTGGTTCATTTCGGTCCAAATCGTTCTCCTTGGCTCGGAGCAGAAAACCGGAAACGCTAGATACTGATCGATTGGCTTGCACCCATTCGCGCAAGCTGCCAAGCCGGTGCCAGGCACCGCCTTGTCGATAGTCAGGCCCATAAACACAACGATCGGGTCCAACGACGACCGCGAAGCCAATGATGACTGGCCCTCGGGTCGCGAAACGGCTTGGGCACACCAGGATCGATCCAGGCGGAGCGCGCTCCGGCTCGACGACATAGGCGTCAGCGTGTTGTAAGTCGCGGAGAATACCGAGTGTCCCGTTGGAGCTGAGCGAAAAGCCGGCAATTGGCGTTAGAAGGGCGTTGAGGGAAGCGCCAAGCGGACAAACATCATCGAGCGATGCCGCAGTTCCAGCCGCGGAGGGGTCGGCGTGGCCGCCGTTCAGGAGCCGAGTAGCGGCTCCTATTGCGGCATCCAGTTCGGTTCGGCTTGCCTCCGTGGGAAAAGAATCAAGCGAAGTATCTGCACCGACAACTGCAAACCCTGTGTTGCCGGTTTGTCGGACTAAGAGAACCCCTTTTCGCTCGGCTTGTTGGACCGTAAAGACGTGATAGACCGATTGCGGAGCGGCAAAGGCAGCCCAATACCTGATTTCGCCCTCTGGAACTGCGCGCTGGACAAATGCCGCCAGAGCACTCGGGGTTTCCGCCGGCGCTAAGCTCGCAAATAACCAGGTGATTAAACAAAGCAGGGATAAACGTAACACTTTATGTACATGTTATGTATATCGACAGCGGATGACAATAGAAATAAATGTAAATCCTGCTTGGCGAACAGAACCTCAGGCCCAGCAGAGCGCGGAGACTCTTCTAGATTTCAGCGCCCCTAAATTCTAGATTCTTCGTTTCTAAATCTGTGGAATCTGTGGCTTAATCTCTCTTTACCATTTACCCCTGAATTAGCTGGAACCCGCGATGGCCTACCTGCATCTGACCGATATCCAAAAGCACTTCGATAGCTTTCACGCTCTAAAAAATCTCTCGCTAGCCATCGAGAAAGAGGAGTTTGTGGTCTTTGTTGGTCCATCTGGCTGTGGGAAAACAACGCTGCTGAGATCCATTTCGGGCTTGGAAACCGTTACGAGCGGGAAGATCGAGTTAGATGGGCGTGACATCACCTTTGAGCATCCGTCAAAGCGCAATGTTGCTATGGTGTTTCAGAACTATGCGCTCTTTCCTCATCTGACGGTTTTCGAGAACGTCGCTTTTGGTCTGAGACTTCAACGATTAAGCAAAGCGGAGATCGGTCAACGGGTACAGCGTGCGGCCAACATGCTTCATATCGAACCGCTCCTGCAGCGCAAGCCGAAGCAACTCTCCGGCGGCCAACGCCAGCGCGTCGCGATCGGGCGCGCCATTGTGAAGCAACCCAAACTCTTTTTGTTCGACGAACCGCTCTCTAATTTGGATGCCAAACTACGGGTTCGGATGCGGGTCGAGTTGCTAAACTTGCATTACGAAACCCGCAATACAGCGATCTACGTTACTCATGACCAAGTAGAAGCGATGACGATGGCAGATCGAATCGTCATTCTAAACGACGGCAAAATAGAGCAAGTCGGCAGCCCGATGGAGCTCTACGAGCGGCCGGCCAATAAATTCGTGGCCGGCTTCATCGGATCGCCACAAATGAACTTCTTGCCTGTTGTGGTGGAAGACGAAAAACCCGGCCAGCTTCGTTGTAAGTCGGACGCGGTCGGATTGATAAACCTGCCTCTCCAAGCGTCGCAGCCCCTGAGAGGCAAATCGCTCACCTTGGGCTTTCGGCCGGAACACGTACGGCTCGGGTCTTCCGCAAACTCCGTCCGCTTACCGGGAGTGGTGAACATTGTGGAGTACCTCGGAAGCGAGACCTGTATCCACTCGGAAATCGGGAAGGATACGATCGTTGTAGCAAAAACAACCGGCAGCTCGGCTCCCGAGCGCAATCATCGTATCGAATTTCATCTACCGGCCGAGCACCTGTATCTTTTCGACGAAAATGAACAGGCGATTCCGCTGAAGTAGGCGGATGCTCCAGCCTCCGCGACCCATGGCGATGCGGTCCTCGCTGGTGACCCCAATTATCTCAGGCACGCCGTAAGAAATCGCTCACGCTGGGTCCTGAGCGTGGACGATCAGGCTACACTGTAGGCGGATGCTCCAGCCTCCGCGACCCATGGCGATGCGATCTCGCTGGTGATCCCGATATCTAAGGCACGCGATAAAAAATCGCTCACGGTGGGTCCTGAGCGTGGACGATCAGGCTACGTTGTAGGCGGATGCTCCAGCCTCCGCGACCCGTGGCGATGCGGTCCTGCTCTTGACGCCAATTATCTCAGGTGCGCCGTAAGAAATCGCTCGCGCTGGGTCCTGAGCGCGGACGATCAGGCTACACTGTAGGCGGATGCTCCTGCCTCCGCGACCCATGGCGATGCGGTCCTCGCTGGTGACCCCAATTGTCTCAGGCACGCCGTAAGAAATCGCTCACGCTGGGTCCTGAGCGTGGACGATCAGGCTACTTGTACCTGCAGCAGGATCTTCCCGATATGTTGGCCTTCCTCCATGACGCGATGCGCTTCCGGGGCTTTCTCCAAAGGATAGATCCGGTCTATGACCACTTTGATTTTGCCAGATTCGAGCAGGGGCCAGACGTGCTGAAGAAGACATTGAGCGATGGCAGCCTTTTCTTGGATCGAGCGCGGACGCATGGTTGAGCCGGTGATCGTTAGCCGGCGCGTCATTACTGGCATAAAATCGAATTGGTGGACCGTGCTACCGTGAAGGAAGGCGATTTGGACCAGACGACCTTCGATGGCGAGCAAGCGAATATTCTTCGCAAGGTAGTCTCCACCTACCATGTCCAGAATAACATCGACACCGCGGCCATTAGTGGCTTTTTCGACCGCTTCAACGAAATCCTGCGTTCGATAATTAATCGGTAATGCCGCGCCGAGGGAACGGCAGAATTCCATTTTGACCTCGCTGCCTACGGTCGTGAAAACGGTCGCACCGCGTTCCTTGGCGAGCTGGATTGCCATATAGCCGATCCCACTCGAACCGCCATGAATCAATACGTGCTCTCCGGGTTTGAGTCGGGCCCGTTCGATCAGATTCGCCCAGACTGTAAATAGATTTTCGGGAAGTGCAGCCGCCTGAGCAAGGTCGAACCCGCGCGGAATGGGCAGACAGTGGCTGGCATCCGTTCGGCAATACTCCGAGTAGCCTCCACCAGGCGTGAGGGCGCAGACCGCATCGCCGATGTTCCATTCTGTTACCTCTGCGCCGCAAGCTACAATCTTCCCACTCACCTCCAGCCCAAGAATCGGTGAAGCTCCCCGCGGCGGTGGGTATTTCCCGCAACGCTGCAGCAAGTCCGGCCGGTTAACTCCAGCGTACTTCACCTCGATCAATACATCGTGCGGACCGAGCTCTGGCACTTCCCTCTGCCCGATTCGCATCACGTCCGGTCCTCCGCCGGGCTCGTGGGCGATGTAGCGCATAGTGGGTGATTTCATAGATACATCCCGAAAGAATCAGTCGAAATTAAGGCGCTGGCTCTACCGGTGCAGGATGGCTTCCTAGTTCACTCACCGCACTACCCTGCCGAAACTGCTCGCGCAATCGCCGGAAACGCCTCTCATAAATCAGGTCATAAAGCGGTATCTTGTTCGGGAACAAATTCATTGCCTGGACTCGGAGGTGGAGCCTCTCGATTTCGATCTCGCGCTCCGAGCAATCGGTAGCGACGATTAGAAAACAGAGCCGATCGACGTGGCGCTGGAAATTCTGATAAGCTTCCTCATTGATTTCCATGATTCAATTTAACACAGGATCCAACCGAGTCGGTTTCAACCGACCTCGCGCGGCCGCCGAAAAAGAGTTCGCTGCGCGAAGATAATTGTGTGTCCGAAAACGGCCAGACGTTCCTTCCCCGAGAGCCTATTAAGAGTGAATGAACACTAGTTTTACTTACCCATTTCGCGTCTCGGGGATTCCAGCTAACGCCGCAGACGAATTTCGCCATCTTTCGGACGATGAGTTGAAGAACCGCCGAGTGGTTCGGTCCATCGCAGACAAAAAGCCCGGATTCCCGTGTCGTATCAGTCTGCAGGACGCCGAAATTGGTGAATCTGTGTTACTGCTCAACTTCGAACATCTACCGGTTTCGTCCCCATACCGGAGTATCGGGCCGGTATTTGTCCGGGAGTCGGCCATCGAAACCTACTCGAGCACCAATGAAATCCCGGAACCGTTTCGGGGGCGATTACTATCGGTGCGTGCCTATGATGACAAAGATATGATGGCCCTAGCGGAAGTGGTCGAAGGTGCGGAGATCGATCAATTGATCCAACAGTTTTTCGCGGACAGTCGCGTGGCATATCTTCACGTGCACTACGCCCGTCCGGGTTGTTTCGCTTGCCGCATCGATCGCGCATGAGGTAGGGACACGCTCCCGCGTGTCCGTTGCCGTCCAATTGATCTGTGGTGATCGAATAATGCGCGACGCTTCCAGGTAGGGAGGGCGCGCGTCCTCGCGCGCCGCAAATCTCCTGGTTCGGAAAAAACGCTTACCTCAGCGCGGATCGCGGGGATCCGACGTCGCAAAATGCCATGGATGTTGAGCATGGCTTGTGGAAGGCTATGTCGGACAAGCTGCGATCCCTCCCCGCGAACGGTCAACCTGCTACGGCTCAATATGCCCTACCATCTATGGCTCTAGTGTTACCTTCACAGACGTCAGACCGGAAATGACCAGGTCGATCCCTTTCTGGTAGTCGCTCAACGGCAAACGATGCGTGACGATTTCATCCATCGGCAGGCGCCCTTGCTCGATCATTCGAATCGCAACCGGATAACAGCGTGGACCAAGGTGCGAACCGTGAACGTTTAGCTCTTTTGAATCGCCGATGATCGTCCAGTCGACGGTCACTTTCTCGCGCATCACACTGAATTCCACGAAAGTGCCAAGTTTGCGGATCATGAGCAGCCCTTGTTCCACGGCGCTCGGATGACCTGTCGCTTCGATGTAAACATCGCAGCCGTAGCCATCAGTGAGATCGCGTACAGTTTGGACTGCATCCTGTTGTTTCGGATTAATTCCAATGTCAGCGCCGCATCGCTTAGCGACTTCTAGTCGCTCGTCGCTGAGGTCGAGCGCTATCAATCGCGCCGGGCCCTTCATCTTGGCGGCAGCCACCATGCCCAGTCCGAGCGGTCCGCACCCTGCAATCACGACCGTATCCTGATATTGGATGTCGCCCCGTTCTACCGCGTGGATGGAGCAAGCAAGAGGTTCAATAAAGACTGCGTGGTGCAACGGGATATTCTTGGGTACCTTATAGTTCAGGGCGCCGGCTGGAAATAGCATGTACTCGGCCCAGGATCCGAAAGTGCGCTTTCTGAAGCCATAGATGTCATGGATATTACACATCCAGTAAGCTCCCATCTTACAGTAGCGACAGTTCCAACACGGCACGATCTGCTCGCTGATCGCGTGATCCCCGATCTCTAGGCCGTAAAGCTCCCCCGCTCCATCGCCCAGGCCAACGACTTCGCCCACGAACTCGTGACCAGGAGTCACGGGTGCCTGGCAATAGCCGACCCGATGTTCATCACCCCAGAAAAGTGCGGCGCCGGTGTAGCATTTGATGTCACTGGCGCATACGCCGGTACTTTTGACTTTGAGGAGCACCTCCCCAGGTCCTGGTTTCGGAACGGGACGTTCTTCCATGCGGTAATCGTGCGGGCCGTGCGCCATCACGGCTGGCATCGATTTCGGTAGCTTGTCTACCACACTGCTCGTGGATTTAGCCGGTACCGACTTTGGTAATTTATCAACGACACTGCTCACGGATCGATTCTCCTTCTGGTTCGGGGGTTAATTTTCTTAGATACATTTAGTCAGACACATTTGGTTACAAATACAACTTCCACCATCTGGAACGACGTCGTTTGAGTTACTTGATAGCTCCCATGGTTAAGCCCCGCACCATCTGCCGGGAAACAATCAGGCTAAAAATAATTACCGGAAGGGCAACTAGAGTCCCCGTGGCCATGATTTGACCCCATGGGACCTGGTAGCCACTCATGAAGCTGGTTGCCACTACCGGAGCGGTCTGCGTCTCCCTCCGCATCAAAATGAGCGCGTAAAGCAATTCGTTCCAGGAGAAGATAAAACAGAAAATGGCGGAAACAGCGATGCCTGGCGCGGCGAGGGGAAGAGCAACTCGCCAGAAGATGCTGAACGAATTGTAGCCTTCCAAAGTGGCAGCCTCGTCCAGCTCCTTCGGAATTCCACGAAATTGGTCGGAACAGATCCAGACGACGATTGGCACATTGAACGTCAGGTAGATAAAAACCAATACAATCGGATTGCCGATCAGATGGAAGTTGCTCGCCAAAAGGAAAAAGGGAAGCGCCAATACGATCGGGCTCACCATCCGGTTCGTGATGAACCAGAACCAAATATCCTTCTTCCCTCTGAAATCGAAGCGAGCCAAGGCGTAAGCGGCCGGCGTGCCCAAGAGCAACGCGAGCGCAGTAGTCGTCAACGCTACAAACAAAGAGATTCCGAGGCTGCCGCCGACATTCCGCTGGAAGGCGTCTTGGTAGTTTTCGAGTGTCGGTTGAAAAGTCAGCGTCGGCTTCTGGGAGAGAATGAGCTGCGGATCCTTCAGTGAAGAAGAAACCATCCAATAAAACGGAAAGATGCAAAAAAATAGGATGAGCAACAGTCCGACGAAATGGGCAATACCGAACCTTTTCTTGCTAATGCGAATGGCAGCCATTTCAAATCTCCCGATAGAAGTAGCGAATGTAAATGCGCGAAAGAATGATCGTGATGATCAGAAGCACGATCGCTTGGGCCGAGGCTACGCCCTGGTCGACTTGTCGAAAGCCAACCCGTTGAACGTAGACACTGATTAAGTCGGTCGCATTGCCTGGACCGCCCTGGGTCATCGTGTAGACCACGTCGAACATTTTCAAAATGTCCGCGGTTCTCAGAATCAAAATCGCGGTGATTCCTGGCAACATAAATGGAAGCTGCACTCGCCAGAGGACTTGCCACCAGCGATCCGTCTCGAGCTTGGCCGCTTCTTCAATTTCTGGTGGTACGAGAGTAAGACTGGAGAGTAAAACCAGCGCACAAAACGGCGTCCACTGCCAGCAATCCATAATCGACACGGTGGCAAAGGCCAGGTTTGGATTCCCCAGCCAGTCGATCATGTTCGAGGGAACCACGTGCCGCCAGAATCCATGTAATACTTCAAAGTGCCCCTGGAGCAATGGTCCAATCGAACGAAAAAGCGATATAACCGTAGCTACGGCATAGTTCACCACACCGAAGCTGCTGTTGAACATTAGGCGCCCCATTAGACCGACGACAGCAAGGGTTGTAGCTAGAGGGATCACGAGCGACACGCGACAAATGTTTTTGAGCCACTCGTGGCCAACCTTGTGCAGCACTAGCGCGATAAGCAGTCCGAGGACGAGTTGGATCGGAAGATTAATAAGAAGAAAGACAAATGTGCGAAAGAGCGATTCCCTGAATCCGGCATCATTCACCAGACCCAGATAATTTTGAAACCAGAGGAACGGCTGGCCGTGTAAGGCGTAGATGCGGGCTCGGCTCAGAATAAACTCGTGCAACGAGTTCCAAACCGCGAAAAGCAGAGGAAATATCCCGACCGCCAAAAGCACGATGACTGCGGGAGCAAGAAAGAAGATGACTCCGCTGGAATAGGTCTTCTTGGGTTTGGCCCGAGTCGTCATGATTTTAGCTTGAGGCTCGGCTTTACCGGATCAGTGGAAGTATTGATGCGATGTTGCTGCTCTATCATGGGCTGTTCTCGGGAGTCGCACCTGTCCGACGAAGCCTTGGCGAGTCGCTGGCCGCACGATGCCATCCAAATTGGCGAAGTCGGAAGCGGCTCCCCTCCGTCGTCAGGGGTCGCTCGGAAGCGCGCGCCTGGGACCATGTCCTAAGCGCGCGTCCACCTCTTGTCATTGCGCTAGCGGTTTCTTGCCATCGTAATAACCCGCATCTTTCAGTACGGCCTCGGTTCGAGTGCCGATCTCATCGGAACCCTGTTTCACCGATACCTGATTCAACATCATCTTCGTACCCCATTCAGCAATGATGTCTGTCAATTTGGACCATTCGGAGAATCGCGGCCGATACTCTGGTACGCCCTGCTGCCACGAGTCGAGCATCGGTTTAATGAACGGATATTTCGCCAACAAAGCGGGATCTTTATAGGTCGATTGCCGGCCACTGATACCGCCGGCTTCGACATATTGCTTTCCGATCTCTTTGCCTGTGGCCCATTGGATAAACAACCAAGCCGCCGCCTTTTGTTTGTCGTTGGCCTGACTGGCTACTGCGAGCGAGAAGCCGCCGAGCGCCGGCTTTCGGCCGTCTGGTCCTTTCGGTTCTGGCGCGACGCCAAGCTTGTCGACGATTTTGGAGCTCTTCGGATCAACTAGAGTGGAATAAAACGCCGACCATTCCGTGATCATGGCGACGTTTCCCTGGGCCAAAGCGTTCACTGCATCGCTGTGGTCGTAGTCCACGATTCCCTGCGGCATATACTTTTCTAAGGACTGCCGGAAGTTCAGACCTTCCTGGCTCTTGGGGCTGCCCAAATTCGAGTGGAATTTGGCATCCAAAAGGGATCCACCCCATGGCCAAAGGAAGCGCATAAAGCTATCACACGATTGCGTTTCTCCTCGTCTGGATTGAAGGGCGAAAGCATACTTGCCCTCCTTGGTCAGCTTCGGCGCATAGGTGTTGATCAGCTCGTCCCAGGTTTCAGGCGGCTTGTCGAAACCGGCGGCCTTGAGCATGTCCTTGTTGTAGTAAAGGAGCCCTGAGTAGTTGTCGAAAGGGGGACCGTAGACTTTGCCTTGCCAGGTCCCGAAAGCGTTTAGGATCAGCGGGATAAAGTCGTTAATGTCAAAATTCGGATCGATGATATCGGGATACTTCTTCTTGATCTCTTCGAACGGTACAATCCAGCCGGCCTCAGCAAATTCACCAATCCAAACGAGGTCAACTAAGGCAACAGTTAACTCACCGTTCGAACTGAAATCGAGTTCCTCTTTCTCGCGCGTGTTTTCGTAGGGAACAGTCTGGTACTTGATTTTGATCCCGGTCCTCTTTTCGAAGTCCGGAAGCAACTTGATGATTGCGTTGTATCCGGGTCGATCGAGGAAAATCACGGAAACTTCCGTGCCGCTGTAGGGTTTAGCCGCTTCTTCGAGCGACCAGGCGCCAGCAACGTTGGCGCTGGCGGATAGCAAGGTAACTCCGCAAAGGAAGTTACAGAAAATTTTTCTCATGGATAAATGGGGGAAATTAGGATTTGCAGCGGTCGGCTGCTTCTCTTGCACATTCACTTGTGCCAGTTGGCAATCCAAAGCAGGGGAGGCTTCATTTTGGAGCTCCCGTCTCGGATCGATAGCAATAGCGGTTACAGAGAACCGATTTCGGGTTTAAATGGATCTCGATGCGCGACTTGGATGGTCGGTTTACCTCCTTTCCGGCGGGTGAGGGGTGATTCCGCATGAACGTTCATTCTATGGTGCCAAAACATTCGGTTTCAGAGAAACTAGATCGTTGCAGTATGCATAGTTTCGGAAAACGTGAAAATGCTTTATGCAAATTTCTGAAACGCTTTTATCGGGCCGCAGAAACAAGCGTCTCGAAGTAAAAAAGAGCCGTACGCCGTTATCGATCACGAGATCGGATCGGCAGTAATCTCAAGATGAGTTTATGGAAGATTTGGGTCCCGTGCGGACTGAGCGAAAGTAGCCCTGCAATTCAGTCGAAAATAGGCCAATTTGAACCTTCTATTAAGCCAGCGCCGGTCGCATCGAAGCCAATAAAGAAACGTCTGCTCTTCCCACGTGAGTCTCATGCATAGTTCCGTCACTGAAGCCGAACAGTTTGAAAAGATTCGTACCAAAGTCTTCGCAGGTTCAGAGCCTGCAGTCAGCGAATTGGCATCCATTATCTCGGATTTAGTCCGGCAACGCCAAACCGAGAATCGTCGAGCGGTTCTCGGGTTGGCCACGGGCTCGACACCCGTGAAGCTATACCAGGAGCTGATTCGGTTGCATCGAGAGGATGGGCTTTCGTTCCAAAACGTCGTGACCTTCAACCTCGATGAATATTACGGCCTCCCTCCCGAGCATCCGGAGAGCTACCGGCATTTCATGGAAGTCCAACTTTTCCGCCATGTCGACCTGTCGGCCAGCCAGGTCCATGTGCCCGACGGCTTGGTGGAGCGGGACAAGGTGTTCGAATATTGTGCTGATTATGAGGCCCAGATCGAGGAAGCCGGCGGGATAGACATCCAGATCGTTGGGATCGGTCGAACCGGCCACATCGGGTTTAATGAACCAGGGTCAGGACCTGACTCTCTCACGCGAATGGTGGCCCTCGATCGCTTGACCCGGCGTGATGCCGCCCGGGATTTTCGCGGCGAAGCCAACGTCCCGGCGTACGCGATTACGATGGGAATCGGTACGATACTCCAGGCCCGTCAGATCCTACTGCTTGCTTGGGGCGAATCTAAGGCGCCCATTCTTCGCGCCGCAATTGAAGGGCCTGAGACCGATGCTGTGCCGGCCAGCTTCCTGCAACGCCATCCCGATTGCGGTTGCTATATTGATCAAGCTGCGGCTAACGAATTAACGCGCTTCCGAACTCCTTGGAAAGTCGGTCCGGTTAAGTGGGATCGAAACCTCACTCGAAAAGCCGTAGCCTGGCTCGCCGGTGAGCGCAAGAAACCCGTCCTCAGGCTGGGGGACGGAGATTACACCGAGAACGCTCTCGCTCCGCTCTTGGTCGAGACGGGCTCTGCTTACGGCCTCAACATCAGGATTTTTAACGAGCTCCAGCACACCATCACCGGTTGGCCGGGAGGTAAGCCGAAGGCCGATGATACAAATCGTCCTGTCCCAGCTGAGCCGCCCCTGAAACGAGTGCTGGTGCTGAGCCCGGAGCCGTTGGACGCAGAAATCGGGATGGCTGGCACTCTTCATCGGCTTGTCAGCCAAGGACATGACGTTACCCTAGCTTATCTCACTTCGGGTAATCTCAGCGTGCCGGATGCGGAGGCTCGAATGGCGTTCAGTCTTTTGCACGAGCTCGGAGTATCTCAGCCAGGTTCTCTCGTATCGCTCGATGCATTGGCCGAGGAGACGGAGAAGAAAGCCCCCTTTGATGAGGACAGCCGGGAGCTGCGCCGGTTCAAAGGCTTGATCCGAAGGGCAGAGGCGCGCGCGTCTTGCCAAATACTTTCCCTGGATCTGGAACGAGTTCGTTTCCTTGACCTCCCCTTTTATGAGCAGGGACGGTATCGGCAGTTCCGGTGGAGTTCTGATGATGTTGAGTCGATCGTAAGCCTGGTCCGCTTTGTTCAACCCGATCAGATCTACCTGACGGGTGCTGGTGCAGATCCCAGTAGTGTTTCCGGCATAGCCTTCCAACTTGGCTCCGTAGCGTTACGGGCTTGCTCCAATGAGCCTTGGTTTTCCCGTTGCCAGGTTTGGCTCTACGCGTCGAACGAGCGGCCATGGCCTCCGCACGAAATCGATATGGCCGTACCATTGAGCCCTGCCGAACTCGCCATCAAACTAGATTGTCTCTATCACCATCGCTCCCAGCGGAGCCAGACTCCATTTACTGAGACCCAGGCGGGCGAGGGCTGGCAGCAGGCCGAGCAGATAAACCGGGCGACAGCGCAAGAATACGATCGGCTCGGATTGGCCGAATACGAGGCGATTGAGTCCTTTCGCGCGCAAAAAGAAAGCGCGGTACACACTCGGCTGCGATAGTGCGCACGTTCGTTAAGGACACGGCGCAAGCCAACGGTCGAAAACAGCTGCCTTCCGTCGCCAGCGGTCGCCATCTTCGAGAGGCCTCTGGATAGGCTTGCCGCCTCTGGCGGTTCTCGGTATGTCGATCGCGTATGCGAAGAGTTCTTTTGGTTCTCGCCGGTGGCTTGAGTCTTGCGATCCCAATCCTGGCCGATCAGACGATCGAGCATCCGGAATGGAAGTCGTATTTCGATGCCAATGGTGCTGAGGGAACAATGGTCGTGACGGATCTCGTGAAGGGTGACACCCACGTTTATAATCCAAAACGGGCAATTGAACCTTTTATCCCGGCATCTACCTATAAGATCCCTCACTCATTGATCGCTCTGGAGACCGGTGTCGTGAAAGATGAAAACCAACGCTTTCATTGGGATGGTCAAAAGCACTGGGTCGAGGCCTGGAATCGTGATCAAACGTTTCGGAGCGCTTTAAAGTATTCGGTCGTCTGGGTATACCAGGACATTGCTCGCCAAGTGGGGGAACAGCGCGAGTCCGAGTACCTCAAGAAATTTGCTTACGGAAACGAAGATGTTTCGGGCGGGGTTGATCATTTCTGGCTGGATGGCCCCCTGCGAATCACTGCTATGCAACAGATCGAGTTTCTGAAGAAGCTCTTTCTTAATCAGCTACCAGTCAGTGAACGTAGCATCTTGGTTGTCAAAGATATGCTAATCAATGAAGCCAACTCAAAATACATCCTTCGTGCTAAGACCGGTTGGAGTGATGCCCGGACGCCGGCAATTGGATGGTGGGTTGGTTGGGTCGAAACGGATGACGATACCTATTTCTTTGCGTTGAATCTTGACATAACCAAGAATGAAGACGCGCCGAAACGGATGATCGTTGCGCGGGCGTGCCTGGCGTCACTGGGTATCTTAGCGGCGGACAAATAGTTTTTGGCCTGATCGAAAGAGTGTCGATGCCGCTCGGTCGGAGGCCGGCAACAGGGGTTCTTCCTGCCAAAGATGTTGCCTGTCGATTGTGCCGACCGACGAAGCCTTCGCCCCATTAAAATCTCTCCCTCAAACCGGCGCGACCCTCATCCTCGCTTCCAGATGTTCCGGCTCGAGTCTGTCGAACGCGTCGAGAAATTGAATGCGAAAGCTGCCAGGTCCTTCGGTGCGGGAATGCTCGGCGGCGAGTTCGCCCACGATATCCATCACGATCACGGCCGAGACGGCGGCTGCTAGAGGGTTCGGACTCACGGTGAGGAACGCAGCAATGATGGCCGTGGCGACGCAACCCGAACCGGTGATTCGCGCCATCAACGGATGCCCATTGTCAACGGCGATGACGGTATCGCCGTCAGAAAGATAATCGATCGGGCCACTGGCTACTGCAACCGTTCCCAGACGTTTGGCCAGTTGGCGAACTGCCGCGGCAGCTTGGTCTGACGATTCAGCGGCGTCGACGCCGCGCGCGACCGAAGGAAGACCCGCGAGGGCTGCGATTTCAGCCTGATTTCCGCGGATAACTGCAGACGGCACGATCTGCAAAAGGCGGTCAGCTAGTTTGCGGCGAAGCTCTGTGGCGCCAACTGCAACGGGATCGAGCACGATCGGAATCCGCTTGGTTTTGGCAGCTTGAGCAGCTAACGCCATGGCTTCGGCGGTCCTTGACGTCGGCGTTCCAATGTTCAGATTGAGAGCGTTCGCCAGGCCGACCAATTCGGTGATCTCTTCGAGCGCGTCAGACATGATCGGAGACGCTCCCAACGCTAGCAACGCATTGGCCGTGAACTCTTGCACAACCGAATTGGTCAGAGAGAGAATTAAAGGGGTAGTCTCTCGAACCTTGCGAAAATCAGCCCAGACGCGTTCGGCGGTAATAACCATTGCGAAAAATAAACGCGGTTACGTTCTAATTTTCAAAAGGAGGCTGCACTTATTCGCCTAATTCGATTTCGAGCGATTTGGACGATTCCGGGTTAAATTTCGCGCAACTCGCCTCTAGGGAGGCGACCCCTCAACGATATGCAATCAGCCCAATCCGCACCCAATCCTGAGCGCCTCATGCAACTCGCATTTGGTTTCGCACCGCCGCTGTTCCTGCAAACGGCTGTCGAACTAAAACTTTTCGACTTGATTGACCAGGCTCCGAGGAGCTTGGAAGAGTTGAGCTCTGAGACTGGGGCGTCTCTTCGGGGATTGCGCGCGCTGCTGAATGCCCTGGTCGGCTTTGAATTTCTCAGTAGGAACGATGATGGGCGTTACGCGCTCACCCCGGAAAGCGAAACGTTTCTGGTGCGGAACAAACCGGCCTATCGGGGCGACTTCTTCACCTTCGTCCCGGGAATGATTCAGCATTGGCTAAATCTGAAAGAAGTGGTGAAGAGCGGCGAGCCGGTGGTCACGGTGAATTCCGAGCAAGAGGGAGCAGAATTTTTCCGCGAATTTGTAAAGTCTCTATTCAGCATCAATTTCGCGCCCGCCACGACGCTCGCGGCGGAGCTCAAAGGAAAACGAGAAGTTAGCGATATTCTGGATTTAGCGGCCGGCTCCGGAGTTTGGGGGATCGTACTCGCAGAAGAGTTCCCGCAGGCTCGAGTGACCGCGGTTGATTTTCCGGCCGTTTTGGAGGTTACCAAAGAGACGGCGGAAAAGCGGGGGGTGGCAGACCGATTTCATTTTTCCGCTGGGGACCTACTAGAGGCCGATTTCGGCGTCCACCATGATGTGGCGGTGCTTGGACACATCTTACACACCGAAGGAGAAAAAAGGAGTCGCCAGCTTTTACGGAAAGTGTTCACTTCCTTAGCGCCCGGCGGAACAATTGCTATCGCCGAATGGCTGGTGAACGAAGCACGCACTGCTCCTCCGCCCTCCCTTATTTTTGCGGTTAACATGTTGGTTCATTCGAAGGAAGGGGACACCTTTTCATTTGAAGAAATCAGCAGCTGGCTTTCCGAAGCCGGATTCCGCGAGGCTCGTCTGCTCGAGGCTCCTGCGGTTTCGCCGCTTATTCTTGCGACCAAGCCATGGGTTGCGAGCTTTGTGGGCGATGTGATAGCCGGGACAGGTTTCCGCTCTTTTTGTTGATCGCTCGACAGATTTTGCGGCGCGTGAAACCTTCGCTATGCGTATTTGCGTTTTCTGTGGATCCAGTCCTGGTAACGACTCGACCTATGCGGACGCGGCTCGGCGGGTCGGCCAAGCGCTCGCCGCCCAAGGATGTGAGCTGGTGTACGGCGGGGGACGAGCCGGGCTGATGGGAGTTGTTGCCGATGCGGCGTTGGCTGCCGGAGGCAAAGTGATCGGCGTAATTCCGCGTGCCCTGGTGGATCAAGAAGTAGCGCACACCGGGCTCACCCAATTGCTCATCGTTCAGACCATGCATGAACGAAAAGCGAAAATGGCGGAACTCTCCGACGGCTTTGTCGCTCTACCCGGTGGTGTCGGTACCTTGGAAGAAATCTTTGAACAATGGGTTTGGGCTCGACTCGGCATCCACCAGAAACCGTGTGCCTTCCTGGACATAAATGGGTTCTTCGAACCGATCCAGGCGATGGCCGACCAAATGGTTCAGGCAGGATTCATGCTTCGCGAACACACCGAGATAGTTACTTTTGCCTCGGACCTCGAACAGATCCTGGAGGCATTCCGCGATTACCGACCGCCTCCCGCTAGACGGTTTCGTGGTAGAGCGGAAGTCTGATCCGACAGGCGCCGGATCGGCTTGCCGCTTCCGCAGCTACGGCGCGCCTTAGCAGTGTGTTTTGAGGAACACCACCGATCCGGTCGCGCCATAGATTTCCGCCGTCGCTGCGCTATGGCGCGACAAGTTTGGGTTGTCGGGTCTTCGCGCTACCGGTCAGGGGTTAGCGCCCTTTTCAGATCTTGGATTTCGCGTCAATTTCCGTGCTGAATCAGCTCGACCTCATAACCCTCGGGAGCATCGACAAAGGCAATCATGCCGCCGGAGCCTGTTTTGGTCGGACCGTCGCTCAGAGGATAACCTTTGGCTGCGGCATGCTTTGCGAATGCTTCGAGATCGTCGACCTCAAAAGCCAAATGAGTAATGTCCCTGCCAACGTTCACCGGACCGCTTTCGTCGAATTTGCAGAGCTCAATCTCTTCTTCGCTGCCAGGCACTTTTAAAAATACCAGCTGCGAACCACGCGGCGAAGTGTGCCGGCGTATTTCCTTCAATCCGAGGACGTCCTTATAGAAAGAAACGGTCTTTTCCAGGTCGGAGACGCGATAACGGGTGTGGAGAAGCTTCTTAACCATTCGAAAAAATGGCACGGACGCAGCAAATTCCAACCGGCCAACTGAGCAAAACTTTATTCTGAGATTGCAATCAGGCCGGTTTCCCAGAGTTCAATGCTCGGAATCCGCTCGACCCGACGCAATTCTGGCGGCTAATAACCATGTCGCGATCGGCGGTAACCAACGTAAAATAAATTTCGGGTCGAACCTCAATAGGCGTTTGTCGGGTTCCATCCATCTGTGGCACTCTTCAATTCTCTATGCTCTATCTCGGCATCGATAGCGGAACCCAAAGCACCAAGTCGATAGTCCTGGATCTCGTATCCGGTGAAATTCTGGCGAGTGCCCAAAAATCTTATGATCTCGTTCCAGGTCTTCCGCCGGGGCACATGGAGCAGGATCCGCAGGAATGGCTTGATGCGACTGAGGCAACGATCAAGGAATGCTTGGAGAAGATCGGATCGCGAAAGGCTCAGGTGAGAGCGATCGGTGTCAGTGGCCAGCAGCATGGGCTGGTCGTATTGAACGATGCAAATGAGGTCATTCGTCCTGCTAAGCTCTGGAGTGACACCTCGACCGTAAAACAGTGCGCCGAGATTATTGAAGAATTCGGCGGCGACGCTGCCCTTATCAAGCTCATGGGTAATACGATGTTACCTGCTTGGACCGCCTCGAAAATCCTGTGGCTAAAGGAAAATGAGCCGGAAAATTACTCCTCCGCAAAAAGCATTCTGCTTCCGCATGATTACATCAATTTCTGGCTGACCGGCGAAAAACGCATGGAGTACGGAGATGCTTCCGGAACCGGGCTTCTTGATATCCGCACTCGCCGTTGGTGTGAGCCGGTATTGGAGTTTATCGATCCAGATCTTGCCGAAATGCTTCCTTCCCTCGGTTCGTCCCGCCAGGCCGTCGGCCTTTTACGGGAGAATTTGCGAGAAGCCTGGGGCTTGTCCAATTCGCCTATCGTTTCTGCTGGTGGGGGCGACAACATGATGGGGGCAATCGGAACGGGCAACGTGCACAGCGGGGTGGTAACAGCCAGCCTGGGTACCTCCGGCACGATTTACGCCTTCTCCCCTCAGCCGGTCGTCGACGCCCAGGGGGAAGTCGCAGCCTTTTGCGACAGCACCGATAACTGGCTGCCGTTGATCTGCACGATGAATGTGACCGTGGCGACTGAACAGGTACGTAAGTTGTTCGGATGGGAGATCGCCAAACTCAACGAAGCGGTTGCAACTGTCCCCCCCGGGTCGGATGGCCTGATTTTCCTTCCGTATCTGACCGGCGAGCGAACTCCTAATCTCCCGCACGGAGTCGGCGTTTTTCATGGCCTGACTCCGGCAAATTTCACTCCAGCGCATTTGGCTAGGGCTGCCATCGAGGGCGCCACTTTAGGATTGGCCTATGGCCTGAATCGTTACCGGCAGCTCGGCATCAAACCAAGCGAAATCCGGCTAACCGGTGGCGGAAGCCGCAGTGCTGTTTGGCGTCAGATCTGTGCAGACGTTTTCCGCGTACCCGTTGTTTGCCTGGCCACCGCCGAAGGGGCCGCTCTCGGCGCTGCTTTACACTCCGCTTGGGTCGATCATTTGGTGAACAATAAATCCAGCAACCTAAATGACTTGGTCGCCCAATGCGTCAAGCTGGACGAAACATCGCGGGCGGTTCCGGTGACCGCGACAGCCGACGTTTATCAGGAGATATTCGGGCGATTTAGGGGGCTCACCCAACGGCTTGCGACCGGGGGCTACCTTTGAAACGGTTACATGTTACAGGTTAGAAGTTGCAGGTTGCGGGTTCTCTGGCCGCGCCGGAGGAAAATAACATGAACTATGAACGTGGATGAAAGATTCGAAGACCCAAACTGTAACTTCTAACCTGCAACCTGTAACCTCTACCTTGTAACCGCTTCATGAAACTCGTCATTGCCGCAACGGGCGCGAGCGGAGCGATCTATCTGCAGCGTCTTCTTCACCAAATCGACTGCGAGAAGAACGAAGTGCATTTGGTTCTCAGTGCCTATGCCAAACAGGTGGTAAGCGACGAGATCGGCAAACTGCAGGTTCCTGTAGGCGTTCACGAGCATAACGAGCGTAGTATGAACGTGCCGTTCGCGAGCGGCTCCACTTTATTCGACGCAATGGTGGTTGTGCCCTGCTCAATGGGTACGCTGGGTCGAATCGTTGCCGGTACAAGCGAAACCCTGATTCTCCGATCGGCTGACGTCTTTCTGAAGGAGAAACGGAAGCTGGTTTTAGTCTTGAGGGAAACCCCATGGAATCTCATTCACGCGAGAAACTGTTGTCGGGCGGTTGAAGCCGGCGCCGTGGTCTTGCCGGCAATGCCAGCATTCTACAGTCGTCCGGGAACCATTGAAGACCTGGTCGACACGGTTGTGCATCGTATCCTTGACCAGATCGGTTTGCCTTGTGCCAAGACCTATCGCTGGTTCGAGAATCTTGAATGATCCCAGTTTGCAGGTCTTCTGGCTCACTTGCCGCGCTGCTCTGCGTCGACGCACAGACTGGGGTGGCAGCCATTTGTCATTTCGGCAATCGATATGACATCTTTCGATATGGTGCCGGCAAACAGCGATGCGAGTAATAGGCCCAGGTATTCAGCATTTTGTGGCGGACCGCGACCTCCGGCCTTTAGCTTGTAAGCACCGACCTGCAACTTAGCCCCAGCCGTGAACCGAGACATGTCAACGGCCGATTACGAATCCGACCGCGCACCTTCCGCGGGGCCGATCGATATCCACGTTCATCTCCTTGGTAATGGTTTGGATGGATCTGGTTGCAGGGCGCGACCTGCTTGGTGGCAAGCGCCGTTCGTCCAAGCGATGGCACATGGTATTGGACTGAAGATGGATCCCCGAAGCCCCGACCTGGACGAGGCGTACGCGCGTCATCTCATCCGATGGCTAGATACCTCTTCGCTAGCAGGAGTCGTGGCACTCGCTTGCGACGATGTCCATGAGGAGGACGGGACAGCCCGTCCCGATCTTTCTCGGCTCTACGTGCCGAACGATTGGGTCTTCCGGGTGTCAAAACTGGATTCCCGAGTGCTTCCCGGGATATCGATTCACCCGGCTCGGAAGGATGCCCTTGAGGCTTTGGAGGCCGGGGTCGAAGCAGGTGCTGTATTGTTAAAGCTCTTGCCCTGCGTCCAGATCGTCGATCCCTCTCTACCAAAGTATAGAAACTTTTGGGTGAGGATGGCCGAGCTCGACTTGCCTTTGCTGGCCCATACCGGGGGTGAATTCTCGCTCCCAACCTACCGTCCCGACCTAAGAGATCCGAATTGTCTGCGGTTGCCGCTTCAGGTCGGTGTAAAGGTCATCGCGGCTCACTGCGGTGCCCCGGCATTGCCTTGGGAGAGAGACTATTCTCCGCAGTTCCTCGAGCTTCGACGGCAGTACCCGAATCTGTACGGAGACATCTCGGCGTTATCTCAGCCGTCCCATCTCAAAACGCTGGCCCGACTCCTAGAAAATCCGGAGCGGATTCTCTATGGGAGCGATTATCCGGTGATAACGTCCGTGATATGGTCACGGGTGGCCCGGTGGGTCTCGGAAGGGGAATGCCGCCGGATTCGCCAAATCAGGAACCCGCTGGAGCGAAAACTGCAGCTTACCAGGGCCCAAGGATTTCCGGACACAGTCTTCAGCCAGGTCCGAACGGTGCTCCGGATGCCGCGGCAGGGCTCGCGCCTTCTAGATTCAAGCTCCTAGATTGTTGCCTGGTGCCGGCCGACCGGCCGGAACTCAAAATTTCTTAGAAACTCGTTTGACGCCGAGGCTACCCCTGCTAGCTTGTCGGCCCCGAGGATTTGGAGGTAGGCAAAGGGCGGGGAAAATTGGAAAGAGATTTTCAAATTTCTCCCTTGCAGCGATCTGAATGATCGCTACGGTTGCCGGCCCAAGTCGTACGGGTTCTTCTGAGAACGTCACGCAATTTTTGCAAAAATCGCGTTGACCAACTCAGAAGAGAAGGTACAGTGTATTTCTCCCTTGAAAGAGGGAGGAGCTCGCAAGGCCGAGCGTGTTCTTACAGTTTTAGGGACTTCAAATTGACTCAATTTTGTCCCGGTTGAATAGAATGGGAGTAACATCCTGATTTACCCTGTTTGGCCGGAGGCGGATTGAGTTTTTTTGTCGCCCAAAACCAGTGAGAACCAAGTTCATTGATAGTTTGGTTCTGAGTTTTAAAGCACTCAGAATGGTGATAGTCAGCGAAGACTGTGTTGTGCGTTATACGTCAACACTTTTTGGTTTTAATATTTTTAATGACCGACACAACCTTACGCTCTCGGATGCAAATCCGAGAGAGTGTTAAGATATGGATGGTCAGAATCTCCGGCAACAGCCGGACAGATACTCTCGTTAGAGAAAGTTTTTAACGGAGAGTTTGATTCTGGCTCAGAACGAACGCTGGCGGCGTGGATAAGACATGCAAGTCGAACGAGGTTAGTTCTGTAGCAATACAGAGCTGACCTAGTGGCGAACGGGTGCGTAACACGTGACTTACCTGCCTAAAAGTGGGGGATAGCTCGCCGAAAGGCGAATTAATACCGCATGTGATCGCAAGATCAAAGCAGCAATGCGCTTTTAGATGGAGTCGCGGCCTATCAGCTTGTTGGTGAGGTAACGGCTCACCAAGGCTTTGACGGGTAGCTGGTCTGAGAGGACGACCAGCCACACTGGAACTGAGACACGGTCCAGACACCTACGGGTGGCAGCAGTCGAGAATTTTTCTCAATGGGGGAAACCCTGAAGGAGCGACGCCGCGTGGAGGATGAAGGCTTTCGGGTTGTAAACTCCTGTCATCTGGGAACAAAACTCGCAAGAGCTTGATAGTACCAGAAGAGGAAGAGACGGCTAACTCTGTGCCAGCAGCCGCGGTAATACAGAGGTCTCGAGCGTTGTTCGGATTCATTGGGCGTAAAGGGCGCGTAGGCGGCGGGGTAAGTCTGGTGTGAAATCTCGGAGCTCAACTCCGAAATTGCACTGGATACTGCTCTGCTAGAGGGCTGGAGAGGAGATCGGAATTCACGGTGTAGCAGTGAAATGCGTAGATATCGTGAGGAAGACCAGTGGCGAAGGCGGATCTCTGGACAGCTCCTGACGCTGAGGCGCGAAGGCTAGGGGAGCAAACGGGATTAGATACCCCGGTAGTCCTAGCAGTAAACGGTGCACGTTTGGTGTGCGCGGATTCGACCCCGTGCGTGCCGGAGCTAACGCGTTAAACGTGCCGCCTGAGGAGTACGGTCGCAAGATTAAAACTCAAAGAAATTGACGGGGGCCCGCACAAGCGGTGGAGTATGTGGCTTAATTCGATGCAACGCGAAGAACCTTACCTGGCCTTGACATGCATCGTGTCGTCGGTGAAAGCCGGCTAGCCCCGCAAGGGGCGCTTTGCACAGGTGCTGCATGGCTGTCGTCAGCTCGTGTCGTGAGATGTTGGGTTAAGTCCCGCAACGAGCGCAACCCCTGTGAACTGTTGCTAACTCGCAAGAGTGCACTCTGTTCAGACTGCCCTGTGAAACGGGGAGGAAGGTGGGGACGACGTCAAGTCAGGATGGCCCTTACGGCCAGGGCTGCACACGTACTACAATGCCCAGTACAGAATGACCCGAATCCGCGAGGTGGAGGAAATCACTAAAACTGGGCCCAGTTCGGATTGTAGGCTGCAACTCGCCTACATGAAGCCGGAATCGCTAGTAATGGCGCATCAGCTACGGCGCCGTGAATACGTTCCCGGGCCTTGTACACACCGCCCGTCACATCATGGGAGTCGCTTGTACCCGAAGTGTCTGTGCCAACCGCAAGGGGGCAGGGCCCTAAGGTATGAGCGGTAACTGGGATGAAGTCGTAACAAGGTAGCCGTAGGGGAACCTGCGGCTGGATCACCTCCTTTCTAAGGAGCACTCCTTTCCGCCTTCGGGCGGAATAGAGAGGTCGACAGCTGCCCCAATCTCCGGTTGTTTACGGAAATTGGAATGCTGTAAGCCCTGCAGAACGAAAGTGAAAGCAGGCCTGAAAAGGTTGATACGGTAACGCACAACTCAGTTTTTGCTGAATATCGCGAAGAGCCCGAAGGCAGCGAACGCCAGCGAGCGTCGATGAACATCAACGAACGCCAGCACCGATTTAGCGGTGCTCATGTTCGATGTCGTTCGTTGACGGCGCTGACGATCGTTTGATTCTTCGGGGGCATAGCTCAGTTGGTAGAGCGGTAGCTTTGCAAGCTATAGGTCAGGGGTTCGAATCCCCTTGCCTCCAGTTGCTAGAGCGAACGCCAGTGAACAGCAATGAATAACAACGAACGTCAGCGGAAGTTGACGGCGTTGACGTTCGCTGTCGTTCGTTGACGGCGCTGATTTGGGCCTGT
This sequence comes from uncultured Verrucomicrobiae bacterium, assembly GCA_963837955.1. Lineage (GTDB taxonomy): Bacteria > Verrucomicrobiota > Verrucomicrobiia > Chthoniobacterales > JAFAMB01 > DASTDH01. The sequence goes on from CAWIPH010000001.1 coordinate 414,229, forward strand.
AGCTCAGTTGGTTAGAGCATGCGCTTGATAAGCGCAGGGTCACTGGTTCGAGCCCAGTCAGGCCCACCAAATGCACGGCAGGGATGAGCTCCCGTCCGCAATTTCGCGACAGCAAGAAACACACCATTTTGAATGCTTGGTTTAAGCCTGAAAACTCGGACTAAGCTACTGCCGGTCTGGCAAAAGCCGTTCCGGAGAGTTCTTTGACATCTGCATATAGGGTAGAAAAATAAATTACAACTTTAGTGAGTAAATGGCGCTGAGTCTGGAGTTTAATCGGTAGGGACGAGTTTAGGCTCGTATACTACCAAGAGAGCTTCAGTTATCACGACAGACAGATCTAACAGATCAAGCTACTAAGGGCGTATCATGGATGCCTTGGTGCCAATAGGCGATGAAGGACGTGGTAAGCTGCGATAAGCCACGGTAAGCGGCAAACACGCTTTGACCCGTGGATTTCCGAATGGGATAACCCGTCTGAGGTAATACTCAGTCATTGCTACCTGAATAAATAGGGTAGTAAAGCGATACCCGGTGAAGTGAAACATCTCAGTAACCGGAGGAAAAGAAAGAGAATCGATTCCGTAAGTAGTGGCGAGCGAAAGCGGAACAGCCCAAACCACTAGCTTGCTAGTGGGGTTGTAGGAGCCCGACATGGGATTGCAAAGGTTAGGTGAAGCGAATGGAAAGTCGCGCCACAGAAGGTGACAGACCTGTAACCGAAAACCGGAGCAACCCTAGGGATTTCCTGAGTAACGCGATGCACGTGAAACTTCGCGTGAATCTACGGCGACCACGCCGTAAGGCTAAATACTAATTGGCGACCGATAGTGAACAAGTACCGCGAGGGAAAGGTGAAAAGTACCGCTATGAGCGGAGTGAAATAGTACCTGAAATGATACGTCTACAAGGTGTCGAAGCCCGCAAGGGCGACGGCGTGCCTTTTGCTTAATGAGTCTGCGAGTTATTGTCAGTGGCAAGCTTAAATCCTTCTGGGATGGAGGCGAAGCGAAAGCGAGTCCGAAATGGGCGATCTAGTTGCTGGCAGTAGACCCGAAGCGGAGGTGATCTACCCATGGCCAGGATGAAAGTTGCTTAACCGCAACTGAAGGTCCGAACCGGTGAATGTTGAAAAATTCTCGGATGAGCTGTGGGTAGGAGCGAAAGACTAATCAAACCCCGTGATAGCTGGTTCTCCCCGAAATAGCTTGAGGGCTAGCCTCGTGTGCTGACCTGCGGAGGTAGAGCACTGGATGAACTAGGGCCCACACCAGGGTACCGAATTCAATCAAACTCCGAATGCCGCAGGGTGTAACACGGGAGTCAGTGCGTGAGGGATAAGCTTCACGCGCGAGAGGCAAACATGCCAGACCAACAGCTAAGGTGCCAAAATACCGTTCAGTGGAAAGGATGTGGAGTTACTTAGACAGTGAGGATGTTGGCTTAGAGGCAGCCATCATTTAAACAGTGCGTAATAGCTGACTCATCGAGTGATTCTGCGCCGAAAATGATTGGCGATAAGCGGTATACCGAAGCTTTGGATTCAATTCTGATTCGTCAGATTTGAGTGGTAGGGGAGCGTTGTAAACGCATTGAAGCCGGAGGGAAACCGACGGTGGAGTGTTTACAAGTGAGAATGCAGACATGAGTAGCGATAAGCCAGGTGTAATTCCTGGCCGCCGTAAACCCAAGGTTTCCTGGGCAAGGTTCGTCCTCCCAGGGTTAGTCGGGACCTAAGTCGAGGCCGAAGGGCGTAGGCGATGGCAAGCAGGTTTAATATTCCTGCACCGGCTGTGGTTAAGTTGCAGAGGGACGTGTTTGAAAAGAGGAGCTACCGGTTGAAAGTGGTAGTCCCGCAAGGGGACGTGGAGACTACGGTCGAAGCGGATTCCTTAAATCAGACACCGAGAAAAGCTCTGCAATGTTCCCATGGCAGCCCGTACCGTAAACCGACACAGGTGGGTGGGTAGAATATACCAAGGCGCGTGAGTGAAACCTCGTTAAGGAACTCGGCAATCTAGCCCCGTAACTTCGGAAGAAGGGGTACCTAGAAATAGGTCGCAGTGAAATGGGTCAACCGACTGTTTAGCAAAAACACAGCACTCTGCTAAGTCGCGAAGACGACGTATAGGGTGTGACACGTGACCAATGCGGTAAGATTACGGTAAGAGGTTAGTCGCAAGACGAAGCTTCGAGCCCAAGTCCCCGTGAATGTCGGCCGTAACTATAACGGTCCTAAGGTAGCGAAATTCCTTGTCGGGTAAGTTCCGACCTGCACGAATCGTGTAACGAGTTGACCGCTGTCTCAACGAGGAGCTCAGCGAAGTTGTAGTGGCGGTGAAGATGCCGCCTACCCGCAGTAGGACGGAAAGACCCTATGCACCTTTACTGTACGCTGTTACTGGTTTTTCGATTTTATTGCTTAGCGTAAGTGGGAGACTTTGAAACCTGCCTTTAGGGGCAGATGGAGTCGACAATGAAACACCACCCTGTAGAGTTGGAAAATCTAACCCAAGTCCATAACCTGGATTGGGGACACTGGCAGCCGGTCAGTTTTACTGGGGCGGTATCCTCCCAAAGAGTAACGGAGGAGTACGAAGGTTGGCTCAGCCTGGTTGGCAATCAGGTGACGAGTACATGGATATAAGCCAGCCTAACTGCGAGACACACATGTCGAGCAGGTGCGAAAGCAGGTCCAAGTGATCCGGTGGTTGAATGTGGAATCGCCATCGCTCAACGGACAAAAGGTACGCTAGGGATAACAGGCTGATCGAGCCCAAGAGCTCATATCGACGGCTCGGTTTGGCACCTCGATGTCGGCTCATCACATCCTGGGGCTGGAGAAGGTCCCAAGGGTCCGGCTGTTCGCCGGTTAAAGTGGTACGCGAGCTGGGTTCAGAACGTCGCGAGACAGTTCGGTCCTTATCCACTGTGGGCGCAGGAGAATTGAGGGATTCAGACCTTAGTACGAGAGGACCGGGTCTGACGAACCTCTGGTGTTCCAGTTGTCGTGTCAACGGCAGTGCTGGGTAGCTATGTTCGGAAAGGATAAGCGCTGAAAGCATCTAAGCGCCAAGCCTCTTCCAAGATGGATTCTCCCTGAAGAGTCGTGGTAGACCACCACGTTGATAGGCTACGGGTGTAAGCACAGTAATGTGTTCAGCTCAGTAGTACTAATTACTCGTTTGGCTTGATTTAATTATTTAAAAAATGTCCTGCCGAAGTTTGGCAGGTACTTAGCGCCATCACTCTACCCTTATATGCAGGTTTCAGAGAACTCGTTGTTCTTTCCAAGATTCGGTAGGGACGCGCTCCTGCGCGTCCGTCTTTGTAACGGACTTAAGTGGTTAGCTTCTGTTGATCCACGCTCGATTAGCAGCCTCTAACCACACTTTCCCTACCCAGTGTCTCCAGAATTTCTGGTGAAGTTGAAGCGAGACCGCCCCCTTCCCCCTCGGGCTAACTTCGGCTTCACCAGCCTTCTGGTGATCCTAGCGCAGTGGTCCCACCCGTTCCCATTCCGAACACGGAAGTGAAACGCTGCAGCCCCGATGGTAGTGCTTCTATAGGTTGTGCGAGAGTAGGACATTGCCAGAGTTGATGAACCCCAGGTTCCGAAAGGAGCCTGGGGTTCTTTGTTTCCTAGTCGTCCTCCAATGGATGAACTCCGACGCCAAACTTCAGGAGGCGCGAACCCCGGCTGCGCGCTCATTCCTTGCGACGTTGGCGATCAATCGCTGTTTCGCATAATCAACCTTGATGGCAGGTTCTCAGCGGCGAAGCCGCGATTCAGGATAGCCTAGCCTGCAGGGCTAGGACGGGCATAAGGAAATGGTCAGCGCGCTGAAAGTGCGTTTTCAAAGCCAGACCGCCAATTTCTCTGTTGACGAGATTCGATACCATCACAAAATCCGCGTTCAGACCTACCTTGAAACGCACCTTCAGTGCTGATCACCTTCTTATGCGAGCACCTAGCCCTGCGGGCTAGGCTATCTTGAAACGCACCTTCGGCGCTCTCTTGCTCGATAGTCCCAATTCGCCCCACACCTCCGCCTGACGACTCACTCACAGCGCAGCGCAAGCGAGCGCGCGGACAAGAAAGGCAAGTCCGTTGAATCCGCGCCGTTGAGCGGATCCGGAGGATTGGCTCATAGCCAGCACCACTCCCTGCGAGACTGACAGTTTGCCGATTGGACAGTCCGAAATACGGGATTCCCATCTTCGGAAATCCGCCGTCCTGAGCGGATCGGAGTTGGAGTCAGAAGAACACGTCCTATTCGTCCTGCACCCGGCGCGGGCCGAGAAAGGCGACCTCCTTTGACCGTTACGCCGACGCGGGTAGCGATCTTGCGGTGTGATTCCTAGCTACTAACTATGTACGTCATTCCACGTATATACCGACAGCGTACATGCCTTTAGACTATTTGAGGAGGAGACCTGATGGCTGTTCGCCAACCTCGACTACCGCTCGGTTTCACGAAGCCAAGCGTACTATAATGAATAATCCTCAAGCCAGCACCACTCCCTGCGAGACTGACAGTTTGCCGATTGGACAGTCCGAAATACGGGATTCCCATCTTCGGAAATCCGCCGTCCTGAGCAGATCGGGGTTGGAGTCAGAAGAACACGTCCTATTCGTCCTGCACCCGGCACAGGCCGAGAAAGGCGACCTCCTTTGACAATGAAGACACCACATCCGACTCTCGCCGCAAAAGCGCCGGTTCCTGTCGACGCCCGGAGTAACGTCCGCACCTGGAATCGCCGCTGGTTGGATCTGGCGGTTGGTTCGGCTACGCTAGTCCTGAGTCTGTTCGTCGGGGAACAGGCCAAGGTCTGGTTGCACGTGCCGATTCCCGGTAATGTGTTGGGGCTCTTTATTCTTTTGCTCTGTTTCCGCCTCGGGTTAATCTCGCCCCGGCTGATCGAGGAGGCGTCGAGCCGGCTCCTGTTCGTTCTACCTGCCCTTTTTATTCCAATCTACGTATCGGCGATCGGCCAAGGACAACTTTGGTCCCAACTCGGTTGGGTGCTTTTGCCGGCGCTCCTGGTTGCCACCGTCTGGCTCTGGATCTTTGTCGGCCATCTGGCGCAGCGGCTTTTGCGGTGCAACAACCCTGTTCAAAATGGATAACTTTTTTGGGACGGTGCTTTGGGCCGGTGTTACCCTGGCCGCCTTCTTCTTGTTGCGGCGTATCTTCCTCGCGCTTAAGCACCCCCTTTTACACCCGATTCTCTGGTCCACCTTGGCGGTAGTGCTTCTTTTGGCCATATCCGGTCACCCGATTGCTGCATACCGGCAGGAGTCCGCCCCCCTCGTTTGGCTTCTGGGGCCAGCAGTTGTCGCGATGGCCGTGCCGATTTGGCAACGCAGAGAATTGATCCTCTCGAATTGGCGTGCACTGTTGTTGATTGTTCTCGCGGGGATTGCTTTTTCGGCGATTAGCATGCTAGCGCTCGCTCCGTTCTGTGGCTGGAGAGCGGCTAAGAGTCTCGTGCCTAAGTCGGTGACCGCTCCGGTCGCGTTAGGCGTTATCAGGGAAGCCTCGGAAGGAAGACCGCCTGAAGGTCAATTGCTAGAGTCGCTCGTCGCCGTCGGCGTAATGGTCTCGGCTCTCTCCGGGGCTCTCCTCGGCCCGGTCGTGCTGCGTTCGACTGGAGTACGTGATGTCCGCGCCGTCGGTTTGGCTCTGGGATGCGCAAGCCACGGAGTGGGTACAGCTCGCGCCTTTGAGGTCGATCCTACCGCTGGCGCGTTTGCATCGGTGGGTATGAGCTTAACTGCGGTCTGCGCAGCCTTCGTTCTGCCTTGGATTCTGCGCCTGATGTAGGACCGACGCTTTTCTTGCGTCTACCTCCCCAACCTGTTAATCGAACATTTCAATCAAGTTGGCTGAGCGCGAACGCACAAATTGAACGCTCGCATAACGGTTCGATCTGTCGCGTTCTTCAGCGCCCTTCAGGTCTGCAGCCTAGACACCTGGATCTTCGGCAAATGCTCGAGCGGCAGCGGGAGTACGACTTAAAGCTCCTTGGCGGCTGCTCTAGCACGAACGATCGCCATATCGAGGCAATTGCCCAGATTCGTTCATAGGCAACGCCAACTGAACCGGTCGTGATCACTTTCGACGAGTCCGGCAGAGCTTCCGGGGAAGTGCGAGCTGAAAAATAGGGCGTGCCGTTCAGCCGCGCGCTCGATTGCCCAAAGGCGCGAGAGGCGTCCACGTTCAGGGGAGACGCTGAAAACAGAACTCCAGTCCGGACGATACACTTGGACCGGAAGATGCATGATATCGCCGCCGAACAGGGCTTCTTCGCCACGCGATTTTAAGCTGATGGACATGTGACCGACACTGTGTCCCGGTGTGGGATTAAAGACCAGACCATCGATAAACTCGTTGCCATCTGCTTCGATCATCTCGGCCTGCCCGGCCTCGATAACAGGCAGAACACTGTCTTCGTAAAGAGCGAAATTGGGTCGGTCACGCCCTCCCGGACCGGAAAAATATTCGTCCTCGACCTTTGCGAAAACATACTTTGCATTAGGGAAAGTTGGGACCCACCGACCATTCAAGAACCGGGTGTTCCAGCCGACATGATCGGTATGTAAATGGGTCAGGAGGACATAGTCCACCGCTTCAGGCGTTACACCGGCAGCCGCGAGCCGTTCGAGAAAGGGCTCATGGAGGTGGTCGAAAGAGGGAAGCTTACGCTTCTTGTCATTGCCGATCCCGGTGTCGACTAACATCGTATGTGCCTCAGTCTTTAACACCCAGGTGTGCGTGCTCAGAACCACGTGCTGGTGGGTATGATCCCAACAAGCTGAAGACATCCATTCCTGATGCTCTTGCACGGCAGCTGGATCCCATTCTGGCAAAAGATATTCCGGCGTGAAGTCGACGATGAGCTTCTCCAGGACCCGAGTAATGGTCACGTCACCCACCCTGTAAGTTACCGGGCTTTCGGCCATGATATCGATTCAGTAGAACCGAAGCGTGCCAAGATCAATCGCGATAGTAATATCGAATTGCGGTCATATTCGAGCTGCCCTGGATCTCGCGATCCTGATGCCGTCCGAGCCTCCGAAAAACGACCGATGAAACGCCGCGGATCCGTGGAGTGTTGGTGTCAGGAGGCAGTTCGTGGTGCAAAACAAAGCGGGCGATCCGGCTTTACAACGATTTTGTGTAGTAGGTAGCCGACGCGGAATAGCCGATCGCTTCATAAAAGTCGCTCGCTCTTCGGGTAGCGACACAGACGAGCTTGTATCGTCGATTAGCCGTCCAGCACTCGAAATCGGCCATCAACAATTTGCCGATCCCGGTGCGACGGTGCTCAGGTCTCACAAACAGTTCTTGCACCCAACCCACTGTTCCATTCGCGTAGAATGTCTGTTGGCTAGTTCCAAGAAGATAACCAATAATCTTGCCTGATTTTTCGGCGACAGCCAGATAGGCGTCCGGGTTTTGAAGGACTTCTTGGAAAGAATCCGTGAATGCTTCCCGTTCAACGACAAAAGAGGTTGCCAGCTGACAGGCGAGTTCCAAGACAGCATCTCTATCGTTCTTTGTCACGGAGCGGACTGAAACCAATGATTGGTGTGCAGATTCTGCCGCTTGGCCTTTAGCGATTTCCGCCTGGACTAACTGATTGCCTGCATCGACTTCCTTGCCGATGTCCGATCTGGCGGACGATCCGCTCAGCGGCTCAATATCCAGTTCCGCAAGCCACTCGATCGCGTAACGGGCCAATGCTTCATCATGAAACTTGTGCCACTGTTTTTGCGCGGCCTCGTTTTCGTGCAGTGCATCCTTGAAGCGTCGAAAAGGTTTCGGACCACCCAATGACCACTCAAGCTTTTCTCGCAGTCGCGACGGCCGCATAGTTTCGACGAAGTCCTGCATAATTCGAAATCCATCGTGAGAATCGATTGTCTCAATCTGGACGAAACGGTCGTCGGCATCCTCTTCGATTTGTTCCCGTAGTTCGTCTTGTTCTTCCAGATCTTCAGTTAAGAAAATCACATCGCCAGTCTGCCGATCGAACCAGTAAGTGTGAAGACCTAGCCCGCCATCGTAGTCTTCGAGAGCCAATTGCAGTTCGCCTAAATCGACAGGCAGTTTCTTCATGGAGGTGCTCTTCGCTGGATCTCGGGAAACTTGGCTAGAAGACGCAGGAAATGCAAGGTTGGCCAGGCTGATCGTTTGGGCGACGAAAACGCTAAAGCTACGGAGGACGCGTTGGCGTGCACTAGTGATTAGGTTGGAGCGTTTTTGCGCGATGTGATTCGCGTGCGCATGGCGGCGCGAATGTCAATCCTTCAGTCCCAGTTCTTCAGCTTGGGCCACATCTCATTGAGGGGCCATTTCAGGTCCCGACAATAGAACACGTCAAAGTGCTCGGAGGGCATAGAATAGGGATGATAAACATTCGCTACCCTCGTCACGCTTGCGAAAAGGTCCTCGAGTCGGCCTTGCCGATCGTCCAGTACGATTACGCTCTCGCCGGTAAAGCCGCGAGGTCCCCAGAAGAAGTAGTTCTGATGGCCGCTGATGGCCTTTGGTAATCCGAACTTAGCACCGAAAAAGTCAATCGCCCCAGCCTGGCCGTAGTTCTGCGCGAAGATCGCAGTTTTGGCGCGAGCATCGGCAGAGAGGCCGTTGTATACGCGTGCTACCGTGGCCACCATCTCCTCCCATCCGAACTGGTCGGCGTAAATCTGAGGTAGCGGGCCGAGCTTCCGATTTTCGATTGCAGGTTGCTGGAAATGAAGCGCTTTCGAATATCGAATGTAAGTGTGAACTGACAGCACTGGTACCGCGAACGGAGCGATCAAAGCGCCAGAGAGGATCATCAGGACTGGATAACCATACTTTATCCATTTGAGTTTCGGCCGCGCCAACCACGCTTCCCACATGACGCCTCCGGCCCCAAATAAGATCGGATACGCTGGGTACAGATAATATACGCGCGGGTCCAATAGCAGAATGACGCCGGCCGTAAATAGCCAGGCAAAGCCGAACACGCGAAACGAACTGCCAGCTTTACTGAATAGATAAAACCAAAGCCCCGCCAGCCAGATCGGCAGCGTCATTGGATGCATCGACAAAATTTCCTGACCAAAAAACGAAAGTGGCGTGAGATCCACGTTGCGGCCGCTGCGGCGGATATTCGCCTGTAGTTCCAAAAAGGGGAAGTGATGTTGATAGTTCCAGATCAGATTTGGAAGGAAGATCAGGAAAGCAAGCAGGCCGCCGATCCAGATCCACGGTGTCCGGAACCATTGGCGTTGCCGCGTGAACAGCAGGCCGGCGGTGATAGCGGCGCCCCAGATCAGCATCGAGTGTTTATTCTCAAGGCCGATCCCCGCTAGAAGCCCAAACCAAATCCACAGTTTCTGATTTTCGGTTTTGATGATGCGGATTAACACATACGCGCAGCCGGTCCAAATCAGCGCCTCGAACGAGTTCATCGACAGCAGGCTGTCGATCGCGAGAAAGCCCGGCGCGACAAGGACGGCCAAAGCGGCCAAAATCTGCGCAAATCGGTTTCCTCCCAGTTCGCGGGCAATAGTGGCGGTTAGGAGAACTTTTCCTGCTCCGGCTAAGGCAGAGAAAAACCGGATGGCTTGCAGGGAATCACCAAACAATAAACGAACGATCTTGGTGATCAGCGCTACCATCGGCGGTTGGTCTACGTAGCCCCAATCGAGATGATCACTGCACGCGATGTAGTACAGTTCGTCAATGAAGTAGCCGTAATTGCGGCTTGCGTACAAGTGGACGAGCAGCTTGGTCGCTACAATTGAGAAAAGAACAATCGTGCCAACGTCCACCGACCAGCGGTTCTGCCTTATGGTTACGTTCAGCGGATAGTCCTGTTGCATTTGTGCGCCTTGTCTCGCTTCCGTTCATCTTACGTTTGTGCACTGTCTGATTGGCACGATGCGCCGTAGATATTTGTTAGGCGACGCATGCGCTGACAATTTTGCGTAACGTCAGTACTATCGACAAATTGATCTACGGAGCCTAGGCAGCTGATTTCTTTGAGTAGTGATGTACTGAGAGTTTCGGTCAGCGCATCTTTGAAGCGATGGGCATTAATTACGTTGAATGGTCGACCGAAATAGGTTGATACGCGCGGTTCAACCACCGTCGTTATGCCGAGACCGTTGTGTATTTCAGCGATGGCTTCGTAAGCAGAGATCAGCCGCCGTTCGCGCGTGTGCCAGTCTGAGGCGTGCATCACGGCAGTAAGCGTTGGTCCAAGTGCTGCGCTAATAGTCAGCCGAGCGAAAGCTGTGCCCAGCCATTTGGTGTAGGGCGCGTATTTTCGTTCGAGAAGGAAGCAGAGGCGAATCAACTCGCGTACCAGTCGGCCGGCGACAATGGCGGATCCAAGCTCGTCGCCCACCTCGCCACACCGCCCGACGAAAGCTTCTTCTTGTGCGATACGTTGCCACTGAGCCGCCATGAGCGTGCGCCAAATTTCTTCCGGATACCATTCGAGGCGTCGCCTCATTTCTGTGAGGGTACCTAATCCATCATGGTAGACGGCTCCATCCGTGGCTTCCCGCAGACGCTGTGATGCGATGGAAATCCAATCCATTGTTGTCATCCCCTTCAGTGGGTTGCAGCCGATTTGCGAAATAAAGAATCCCGAGACCGAGTGAATCTGGACGGAATGGCTGATTGGCCCCGACGCTGTCCCCTGCATCACAGGAACACCGTCATGGGGAGAAGGAACGAAATGTGTAGGAAACCCGCGGAACGATCTGGGGAGACTCTTTGCTAGAGCCTGTTTCACCGCTGGACCATGTGCATCGACATCAGAGTCCTCCAGAAAGAGTATGACCCGGGGTCCCCACCCGTGATCCATACTCCGTTCGGTGTCGAATCCTAGGGTTTCAGAGCCATAACCTATAAGCGCTGCGGAATGGGGTAGTCCAGGTGAGTATTCTTCCAAGACTGGCTTTACCGCCTCGCGGTAGAACATTTCGCTCAGCTGCAGGCCAGGAATGAACTCAGACATGCTATTCCCACTTTTTCAGCTTCGGCCACTCGTCTAGCTGGTTAGCTGCTCTGTCCCTGTACATGCGCCGCCGAAGGCACTCGCGCGCTTACCACCGGAACCATCCATACCGCGTAGCCGTGAGGATCACGGATATTACTGATCATCTGATCGAAGTATGCTACCGCTGACTCTTGAGTGATCGGCGTCAGCTGGCCGATCGACTCAGCGTACCCGTCACGCCAAGCCTCGAGGATAGCGGCAAATGTCTCGCGCGGTACCCGCAACGTGTCGATGATGACGTAGTCCAGCGTGATCTCGTCCAGTTTCATGGCGGCGAGCATCCCAAAGATGTTGCGACCGATGAAGAGGTCGCTCTGAGTTGCAGATCCAAAGGCAGCCGGCACCACATGCCAAAAATCCCGTGGATCAAGTGTTCCGGGCTGGAAGTGCAGCATCCCGTAGTCTTCTGGGATCAGATGCAGATAGCCGCCCCGGCGCGTCACCCGCACGAGTTCGGCGATCGCACGCTCGGGATGCGGTATGGAATGAAGGACGTGGCGGCATACGGTAAGGTCGAACCTTCGATCACCGGCGCTGAGTTCGAATACACTCTGGTGTTCGAACGCCAGTCGAGGTCCGAGTTCGCTGTAGCGCGACCGTGCCAGCTCCAAATGGCGATCAACAATGTCGACGCCGAGGACATCGGCTCGCGGAAACAGTGCAGCCAGTCGCGACGCCCCTTCACCTGTGCCGCAGCCGGCATCGAGGATTCGGGGTTCAGGCGGAAGAGCATAGCGCCGAAACAACTCCGACTCCTGAGGCCAAATTGCCCGCGCTTGCGCCTCCAGGTTTCGCACCATCGACTCATCGGCCATTTGCTTGGCCTGCGGGTTGAGATCGGTCATGTCATTCTGTTGCGTTTACGGGAAATCTACGGACAATTACCCTAAGCGAGTGCTGAATGAAAGCGGTCTTCCAGCCAGCAAAGTGATTCATCGATTTGGCGACCTTTTGCCGACCACCCAAGGAGTAAACGAAAAATTGCTAGAGATCAGCTCCTGCTTTGCCGCAGTTCTCTTCATCAACCCGCTGCGACAGACGGACGAGCAGGAGCTCATCCTACCGGCTATTTCAACAGCAACACGATTACCACGCCCCAGATCGTGAGGAGCGTATTCGCAACCGCGAAGCAAACCGTGAACCCGAGCGCAGGAACTCGACTCTGGGCCGCGTCCTGAATCACCGACAATGCTGCCGTCGAAGCGCGCGCACCCGCGCAGGCGCCAAGCAGAACGCCTGGATGCATCCTAAAAACATATTTGCCCATCAGTAGAGCAAGCCACATTGGTACGATCGTCACGACAACGCCCGCCGCGAAAAGCATTATTCCTGCGTCGCGCAGCCCTTGAACGAATTGGGGGCCAGCCTGGATTCCTACGACCGCCGCAAACATGGCGAGTCCCACATTATTGAAAACCCAGAGGCCCGCTTCCGGAATATGCCCAAAATTTGGATGCACGGACCGCAACCACCCGAAGACCAGGCCCGCCAGGAGCGTTCCGCCGCTGATACTGAGACTGATCGGAATCGTGCCGACGCGAAAGCTGAGCAAGCCGATCAGTGCACCCAGGAATATGCCTATGCCGATGAGCGTGACGTTACTCGCGTTGCTTGGGCGAATTGGATAACCAATAAATTTGGCGACCCGTTCAACGTCGCGCTGCGAACCGCTTATGCGCAAGACATCAGCCTTTGCAATTCTCGTTCCTTTATTGAACGGCATCTCCTGACCCCCGCGGACCAACGCGCGCAAGAACACGCCTCGTGAGCGTTGGTCATGGCCCATTTCGGCAAACTCGCCCAATGTCTTTCCAGCGACCTCCTTGCGGGTCACCATCACATCCAATGTTTCGCTGGGATAATCGAGCAACCCCGGATCGGATACTTCGACTCCAAATTGACTAGCGTCCGCAATTAATGTCTCCGTCCGTGAGGCGATCGCCAGAACGTCCCCCAGGTGGATCGGAGCGTCCGGAGTGCTCTCGACGATCTTACTTCCTTGCCGCAGCCGCTCGACGAAGAGTCGCTGGTTCGGAAAACGAGACTCGAACTCCGCCACCGTGACTCCGCAATAGGTGGGATCTGTTACTTGATAAGCGCGCACACTGATCAGCTGATATGCCGAGTGCACGGAAGGATCCGGTTCGCTCCCACCCATGGCTAATTCCAGCGCCTTGCATTCTGCTGCCAGGTTGACGCCAAGAATTTTGGGCCCCAGCAAGGCAAGGAAAGCCGAAACACCGGCAGTGCCGAAAATGTAGGTGATCGCAAACGCAATGGACATCGCGTTGATCTGTTGCTGCTGACTATCAGACGAGCTGTGCAACTGATGGATTGCGTCCGTTGCGACGCCCAACACCGAAGAGACTGTGCAAGCGCCACCGAATACCCCGGCGCCGTAACCGACACCCAAGTTCAGGATCCGGGCAGTAAAAAAAGCAGCCGCGAGACAGGCTAGACAAACGAGCACCGCAAAGAGCGCTTGCATCAGACCATCGCTTCTGAGCCCGTGAAAAAATTGAGGTCCGACTCCGTACCCGACCGCGAAAAGAAAGAATAGAAAAAAGACGGATTTGATCGCGGGCGAGATTGGTACGCCGAGTTGCCCTATCGCTAAGCCGGTCAGCAACACACCTGTCACCGAGCCCACGCTGAATCCGCCGACCTTCAAGCGACCGATGTAAAATCCGATCGCCAGAGTCAGGAAAATTGCCAGCTCCGGATATTTTCGCAGCGTGTCGTAAAATGGTTCCATGTGGGGCGATCGCCAATAGCCAATAGCCGATAGCAAAGAAACAGCAACCGCCCCATTGGGAACGCCTGCCGGGAACGCCGAGAACGCCGAGAACGCCGTCAACGCCGGGAACGCCGGGAACGCCGGGAACGCCGAGAACGCCGTCAACGCCAAACGCCAAACGCCAAACGCCAAACGCCAAACGCCGCGGGGCTTGCAACCCCCGGCCCGTCCCCTTTAACCTCGCTCACATGCTCCGTTTCCTCCGGCTCGTTTTTTTTGCTCTTCTTTCATCGACGCTCGCCGGTCAGGCATCCGACTCGAGCCGGCGTTTATGCTTTAGCCGCGATCAGGCCATCTGGCTCTCGAATCTGGATGGTACTGGCGCTCGCAAGGTCGCAACCGGAGCTGATCCTGCGATTTCCCCGGACGGTACCCGGATTGCTTACACCGAACTAGGCAAGCAAACCGTCCGGCACATTGCCGTGATTGATCTCGCTACGGGAGCCAAAACGATCGTTCGCGATGTCCCAAGTGATAACGCGTATGGACCGATCTGGTCGCCCGACGGCAAACAGCTTGTCTTCAAAATCTTTGTGAACAGTCACTGGCGTCTTGGTTTAATCCCGGCCGACGGTACCGGATTCCAATTTATCGGTGAGCTTTCACCGACGAATCAGGATTACGAATCTCCTGCCTGGGCCCTGGATGGCAAAAGCCTTTATAGCCAGGATTTGACGAACATTTATCGGATCGATTTGACCGGCAAGGTGTTGAGCCAATGGAAAATTTCCGAAGCTCTATTGAACGCGGGCATGAACAGCGGTGATCGGATCGACCCCGCTGCCGACGGTCAACATCTTCTATTGGATGCCGACCTCGACGAGGATGGTCCAATCAAGAATTGGGATGGACCGTCACCGGCGGTCTTCTTGTTCGATATTGCAACCGGCAAATCCAAACGGATCTCTTCGCTAATGCCGTACGCGTGGGAGCCATATTGGTTGAATGAGCAAGAGTACCTTTTCACTGGAACGAAAGACGGCAAGCACTTCGAAATTTATAAAACCTCGCTCAGTGGCGGTTCTCCTCAATTGTTGATCAAGAACGCATCAGGGGTAACGGTTTCGAGGTAGGTACAGGTTAAGAGCGCCGGGAACGCCGGGAGCGCCGGGAACGCCGGGAACGCCGGAAACGCCGGAAACGCCAAACGCCAAACGCCAAACGCGTGAGACCATCTGCTATTTGCTATTTGCCATTTGTTCCCCTCAGTTTGCCGCATGGACTTCATTGTTGTCGGAATCGGGTTTTGGGGCAAAGAATGGACTGAGCTCCTGAAAGCCCATCCGCTCGCCTCGGTGGTTGCAACTGTAGACGTCAGCGAAGCAGCCGCCCAATGGTCACAGGAAACGCTCGGCATTCCTTGCTTTCCGCGCCTGGACCAAGCGATCGAAAAAGTGCCGGCGGATGCGGTGTTAGTTGTCACCAACCCAGGCCAGCACAAGCCAGTCATTCTCGAGGCGCTTCGCCACGGCAAACATGTTCTGGTGGAGAAACCGATGGTGACATCGATCGAAGAAGCTACGGAGATTGCTGCTGCCGCCGAGCGTTCCCCCGGCAAGGTTATGGCTGCGCAAGGCTATCGATTCCTCTATTCTGCAGGATTCGTCCGCGAAAGGTTAGTTGCCGGCGACATTGGGGAACTGCAAGGCGTCAAGATCCGCTTCCGCCGCCACTTGCCTGATGTCATCAGCAACCCGGAACATCCGATCTACGCTCTGCCGCATTCGATCCTTCTCGATATGTCGGTGCATCATTTTGATCTTCTCCGCTACATGACTCGGCGAGAGGTTGTCAGTGTGGTAGCCATGGAACACGACACTCCAGATAACGCGTTTAAGCATCCTTCCAATGCGATTTGCCTCGTGCGACTGGAACAAAACGTCCCAGTCGTTTGGGATGGTGACTGGTGTGCCCGTGGGGGCCCCGTGACTTCGTGGGAAGGGGAGTGGCAATTTATTGGCAACAAAGCGCGTCTCTTTTGGGCCGGAAATATTGATGGAAAGAATCTGACTTCGGTTCGCCTGGAAGTACCTGAGCAAGAACCGCAGGAACTCCTGACCCATGAGCCAGTCTGGGAGCGTCGCCTACCCCTTCTGGAGCACTTCATCGAGAGCATCACGCGAGGTAAACAACCGGAACCGAGTATCCTTGATAACCGCAAGACGCTAGCGGTCGTGTTCGGGAGCCTGGAATCGGTGTTAAAGAAAACCGAAGTGCGGTTAGGGGAGTGAGGCACCGCCATCGAGACAGCATTCCCCGGATCGGTAGGGCGAAAGCCTGATACCGTCTCAGCGGGGTCGGCTTGAGCCATCGTGGTTCGCCCCGGCGTGTTGTTCACCCATTTCAGCCACCGCAATGAAATCAAAAACACGATGGAGATCGAACCGCGGACGTGGCTCAAACCCGGCGCGAAACAGTTTAGAGAACATGGCTCGCGTTGAGCGCACCGAGGCCGCCTTCGCAGACTACGGCGCGCCCTTAGCCCTGAGGATATGGGCATCCAAACGCGTGGCCGCGAGGAAGGCCTTGCGGAGTCGGGTTTTCGCCCTACCCACAATGGGTCACGCGACCGCTTGGTTACCATATACACGGTGAGTTGCCATTGAGTCCCAAGGGCGTAATCCTCTACTATGAACCCAATCCGAGCACTTGCTGCTAAAGACGCGCAGTCCAAACTCGAGCCTTTCGAGTACACACTGGGACCGCTGAACGACGATCAAGTCGATATCGAAGTACAATATTGCGGTGTTTGTCATTCCGATTTGAGCATGCTCAAAAACGAATGGGGCATGACCTCTTATCCGTTTGTACCGGGCCATGAGGTGGTGGGAAAGATTTCCGCTAAAGGGAGTCACGTCCCTCTACTGGAAATCGGGCAAACGGTCGGACTTGGCTGGTACTCCGCAAGCTGTTTATCCTGCCCCAATTGTCTTTCTGGTGATCACAATCTTTGCCCGACCGGGGAAGGGACGATTGTGAAACGCTATGGCGGATTTGCTACTCAGGTACGCTGCCAATGGATTTGGGCCACTCCGCTGCCGGAGACCCTGGATCAGATCTCGGCGGGCCCACTTTTCTGCGGCGGGATCACCGTGTTTAACCCGATGGTGCAGCATGAGCTGAGGCCCACCGCCCGTGCCGGGGTGGTCGGGATTGGCGGACTCGGACACCTTGCGCTGCAGTTTCTGCGTAAATGGGGTTGCGAAGTGATCGCGTTCAGTTCGAATCCAAGCAAGCGCGACGAGGCGCTCAACTTCGGGGCACACCAAGTGGTCGATTCTCGGACCGCTACCGATCACCTGCGGGGTGCACTCGATCTGATCCTTGTGACAGTCAATGTCCCTTTAGATTGGGAGGCTTACCTGGCGCTGCTAGCGCCGAAGGGCACGCTGCATTTTGTCGGCGCTGTGCCTCAGCCTATTGCCGTCTCGGCGTTTTCGCTGCTGGCGGGCCAGAAGTCGGTCGCGGGTTCGCCACTTGGCAGCCCGGCTACAACTCGTTCCATGATCGACTTTTGCACGCGGCATCAGATCGCGCCGAAGATCGAGCGGTTTCCGATGTCGAAAGCAAACGAAGCGTTAGAACATTTGGAGAAAGGGAAGGCGCGTTATCGGATCGTGCTCGAAAACGACTTGTAAAACGGTTGGCGGTTGCAGGTTGGCAGGTTGGCAGGTTAGCGGGTTGGCAGGTTACAAGTTGCAGGTTGGCCTTGGGGTTCGGCTATCGGCTATCTGCTATCGGCCATGCGAAGCTCTAGTTTCCTCACAAAATGATGCCCAGTGATGTCCATTCTGTTTTGGAGATAAAAACGATGAGCCTCGAAACGTTGTACCCCGGAGTCGAGAACAACTGCGGAACATCCTTGCACTCGCGCCTCCTCCAACAGCCAGTCGAATAACAGGCCGGCGAATCCGTTTCGTTGGCCGTCGGTGCGGGTTACTAGATCATCGACGTACAGAAACTTGCCGTGATGCAGGTTTTCCAGAAATCGATAGCCGGCAACTGACTGCACCGACTCTTCGTTATCTACGCAGACCAACCGGTACCCCTGTTCTATCTGCTGTTGAACGCGCTCGACGATCTCTTCTTCCGTCAGCGCCGTGCGCAACTCACGCAGGACCGGCGCGCATCTCCGAATCTCCTTGAGATCAGTAACTGGCGCGATCTTTGTGGTCATTGTTTGTCATAATATGATTGAAAGTAGAAAAGGACTGATAGAAAGAGCCATTTATCATAAATTAGCCAAACCACTTACGCATGCCGAAGGTCGACCAATCTCCATAACGACGCCTGTTTCCATGATCGGAACCCGTTGGCTTCGAAAAATTTATATTCTAGAGAGCGGACCGATCTGATATAAGAATTCACTCGAAATTGTTTCCCCGGTAAAGATGAGAACTTATTTTCTAATGCCACTCCGTGTGCTGGTTTCGGCGCGTTTGCTTCTGGCATGTATCGCATCCTGTTTTGTTTTTTCCGTTGCGTCCCAGGCCCAAACGCAGATCGTCGCATTCGGAGCGAGTAACGTAGAGGGAAAGGGCGTCTTTCCCTCCCAGGCGTGGCCCGCGCAGCTAGAGGCCATGCTGAAGGCGAAAGGCTACAATGTGCACGTCAAAAACGCGGGCAAATCGGGCGACACAACTTCCGGAATGCTGCACCGGCTTAATTCTGCTGTTCCTTCTGGAACGAAGATTGTGATCTTGGACATGGGCGGAGGGTATTTCAACAATCGGAACACTACCGCTGCCAGCCAGGCGAAAGGAAAAGAGGATATGGCTGCGATCGAGACGCAACTGAAATCCCGGGGCATCACCGTGATACCGGAACTGACGTCCGGCGTCCCCTTGGCCTATAAGCAGACAGACAAGATCCACCTCACCCCAGAAGGCCATAAACTGGTTGCCACGTACCTCCTTCCGAAGGTCATCAGCGCGCTCGGCAGCTCGCACTAACAGCCAAAGTTTTTCCTTGGCTATTGCTGTGCTGCTTTCTTGGCTATCGGATCGGTTTGAAACGCTCCGCTGGTAAACTCGATCCTCCTGCCTACCAGATAGAGCGGTGTCCCCGCTAAAGCTCCGTTGGTGTATTTGGGAGTGTAGGCATACAGCAACCAACCGGCTAACCCCTCCTCGCTGTCCAATACGATCGTCGGCTCTATCGATATTGAAACGCCGATCTCCCGCATAGCATAAGCATGTATTATCTTGGCCGGCCCAGGCCATTTTATCCCGTCGTCAGAGAGCTCGATGTAAATACCACTCTTTGTTGGGGGCAAGCCTCCGTCTTCTTCTGCCAGCCGGTTCACGTTGAACGTCAAAATGTATTTCTTGAGCCGATTGGAATAAATGACATGGGCATTTAGAGTCGCGGCGTGTTCAGAGTGTGAATCAACAATAGCCGTCTCCTTTCCCCCAATTCCCGCTTCGGAGAATGTGCCATTGTAAAATTTTTCCCAATTATCTGGAAGCGGTGGCCCTTTGCTTAATTCCGAGCGCGCCATGCAAATCTGAGCGTACCCGCCAGTCATTCCAGAGAAAGCGGTATAATAGAGAAAGACATACCGGCCGGAGGGATCGATAACGGCTGCCGGGGAGCCGGCTCCGCGAATGCTCTGAGTACCCCAATCAGCCCATTCTTTTGGTTTTGCGCTCTTGATAACTTGGCCCTTCTTTGTCCAGCTGTTACCTTCGTCCTCGGACTCGGCCACACCGATGCTGCAGTACATGCCCTTGACTCCCATTTGATGGGCTGTGGGTATGTCGCCTTCGTAATCTCGCCCCTCGTAAAAGGCGTATAGTCTGTTGTCGAATCTTACGATCGAGCCAGCGCCTGCTCCGCCGTTGTCGAACTCTCCCGGCGCACCTGGGCCGAACACCTTACTGGCCGAAATCAAATTTTTGAAATCTTTGCCTGTGACCAAGTAAGTATCATTGCCAACCTGGGTCAAAAATTGCAGATGATCTGGTTTTTGCTCAAAAACGACAACCCCCTTACCGCCTATATCCCGGAGTCCCAGATCCTTATCATTCAGTAATGTCTGTTCCTCTTTTACGACCAGCTGAATCCCGCCGCGCAGGTCGACTATCGGGATCGGCGTGAGCGCCGCGGATCCAGAGGCAGCCGCTTTGCGCCTGTCCGCTTGTTCGGATCCCTGTGAATCCACCGTCCGATTGGCATCGATAACCGCAGAGATAATGAGGATCATTCCTCCCGTAACGAAGAGCGCTACCGCCGGCCACATTACGAAGTGGAGCCTAACCGATGGCCTCTGCTCTTGGGCATGGCGCCGATCGAGCCTCCAACCGATCACTAGCGCGATGCCAAACCCGACCAGAAGTACAGCCAGGACCACCTTGAGAGTCCAGCTCGGCAGGCTCAAAACGCCACCCACGGTAGATGCGACCTGAAGAATCAGCCAAGCAGAGACCACATACCCACCGGCAATCCGGTAAATGCTCCGGGATCGAAGTTCCTCGAGAAACGCACTCACGACGAGAAAGGCGTGGTCACGCGGGAGATTACTCCGATTCGTACGGAGTAGTGGAGCCTTAAATTCGCCTATTCTGCGCCCGCATTTCGGGGGCAGACGACAATACCATCTAGTTTGAGCTTCAGGCTCGGGAAAGACGAAGCATTGCCAGCGCGCATTGAGGAATCAGGACAAGGACTTCTCGTACAAACGAGACATCGATTCGGCAGTGGCCGTTCCCGGGAGCCGTAAGCGACTCCCCTCCGTCACGGTCGATTACCCGGTTTGACTTTCTATTTCGTTAAAGGTGATCGATTTCAGCTCTACTCCAGTGATTTGGTCGGGGTTCACAATCTCGATACGCCCGATCTCCTTTTCAAAAACCAGTCGCCCGTAGGGGCTCACCCAGGCGCTTTCGCGAGTTCTGACATAGATCGAGTCGCCGCCAACTCGGTGTATCGTAAACGGCCGCCAATCTTTGGCTCTCAAGAGTTCCCTGATCCGGTCCGTCATACATATGGCTAAGTCCAAAAATGGTTTCGTACAAGCGACTCAACGAGGGCAGGGATTTATAGCGGCTCCCTCGTTGGCTCACTATGCACAGTTCGTTGTGTTCCAACTCCAGTTTCCGGTATTCTGCACACATGAATGCCCAAGCTAAACCGGATGTTCGGTCCTCCGCCAGAATCTGGCGGCGCGTGCTGGATGACGCGAGCTTTGAAATCAGTCGATTGATTTGCTCTCTCACTGGCTATCAGTTAACTGGCACGATCCTTTCGGCGCACGAAAATCAACCGCTTGAAACCCACTATCAAATCCTCTGCGATCTGGATTGGCGGACACGAGAAGTCGCAATTCAACAGTGCAACGGGTTCGCGGAATCGAACATCAAGCTTTCCGTTAGCGATGGGACGTGGCACCGCCTGGGCGGTGGCGTATTGCCCGGGCTTGCTAGTTGTATGGACGTCGATATCGAATTTACGCCTGCGACCAACGCACTACCCGTCAATCGGCTCAAATTAGGTGTGGGCGAGTCTGCTGAGATACTGGTGGCCTGGATCCGTGTTCCCTCGCTCGCAGTTGTTCCAGCTCGCCAGCGGTACGAGCGCTTAAGCACAGATACCTATCGCTATACAAGTGTCGAGAGCGGCTTCCAGGCCGATATAGAAGTCGATACATCCGGGCTTCCCATCCGCTACGGAAAAATCTGGGAGCGGATTGGCATGGCGGGTTAGCTGTTGGTAACGCCGAGAACGCCGGGAGCGTCGGGAGACGCCGGGAACGCCGGGAACGCCGGGAACGCCGGGAACGCCGTCTTCCTTCTAGATTCTAAATTCTCGATTCCGGTTTCTGCATTCGATGGATTCCTCTACCCGTTTCGTTACCATGCAGATTCTGCGTGGAAAATCCGATGCGAAAGAAGCTTTCACTCATTTGGCACGACGCAGTCGGCGGGTTGCCATCCGATTTCTGGATCGTCTGGTCTGGCATATTGGTCAACCGGATTGGTGCCCTCGCCTTCCCGTTTCTCTCGTTCTTTCTCGCCAGCAAGGGTTTTTCTGAAAACGTGGCAGCTTTGGCGGTCTCCTGCTGGGGGATCGGCGGTTTGACTGCAACCTTTTTCGGAGGATGGAGCGCCGATCGCATCGGCCGGAAACCTACGATGCTGGCTGGCCTGCTCTTATCGGCACTGGCCATGTTTCTAATACCCTGGAGTCGGTCTATCTACGCGCTCGATGCGTGTGCGTTCTTGGCCGGATTCGCGTTCGATTTTCAGCGTCCCGCGGTCTCCGCGTTGGTGACGGACCTGGTGCCTGTTTCGGATCGGGTCCGCGCCTTTGGATTGAACTACTGGGCGGTCAATATTGGAGCCAGTCTCGCCCCGTTGATCGGCGGAGCTCTCGCCGCGATCAGTTTCTTTTTTCTTTTCTGGTTCGATACCGTTTCGTCGCTCTGCTATTTCGTCCTGATCTTCTTTCGGCTGCGGGAGCCTGCCCAGCATCTGGTAAACACCGGCCAGCGACCTTCGCCGTTCGCCGCGTTCTCTGACCGGCGAATGCTCTTGTTATTCATCCTTTCGTCGTTCCTGACCGCCCAATTCTTTCAGGCATATTCTACTTTACCGCTGGTCATGCGTCTCCAGGGGATGAACGCTGGCGATTACAGCCGGGCTATCATCGCCAACGGGATTACGGTGGTGATTCTGAGTATTCCACTCAGCCGCATCTTGCAGCGCTGGTCGTCGGCCAAGTCCCTGGCGGCTGCGGCGGCATTCGTCGGGACCGGATTTTTCCTGACCCAATTCGCCCACACGGTTCTGGAGTATGCCGGCACCGTGGTTATTTGGACGCTGGGCGAAATCGGCGTCGCGTCCACTGCTCCGGCCTTAATCAGCCGTCTTTCGCCGCCAGGTCAACGCGGTGTTTATCAAGGAACTTATACGATGAGCTGGTCACTTGGAATATTGCTTGGGCCAGCGGTTGGCGGCTGGGTTCTGCAAACGGCTGGTGGCCACCTGCTTTGGTCCGGATGCGGCATTCTGGGTTGGCTGGTCGCTCTTGCGTTCTGGCTCTTTTTCGACCGAATACCGCTCGGAGAAAAGGAGACGGAACGAGGCCGGGAGCTGGAATCCAGAATTTAGAGGCTGTCGAGAACGCCGGCTTGTCCGACGACCGTGTCCGACGAAGCTCCTCCGCTACCTAGGCGACGTTCCAAGGATCAGCGAAGTCGGAAGCCTGCCGGAGTTTCAAACGACGGAGCGAAGTTGGAGAAAGCTGATACGCCGACACCTCCTACCGCCGCCTCTGCCTGGATCCCTGGTGGCGAGGGCGCCGTTCACTCGATCGAGACTCTCTCCGTTCTGGCCGATTCTTTTCGAAGGAGTCGTCTGTGAGTGGGGTTTCTTGTTTTCGCAATTCGTGGACTAAGGCACAGGCAATATCAGTGGACGAAAATCCTTGCTCCAGCAGACGATCGACAATCCGCGTCTCACTCTGAAACTTCCCTGTTTGCAAGGTGGTTCTAATTTTTTCGAAAAATACATTCGTCCGCTTCTCTTCGACTTCTTCCAGCGATGGAACCTGCTGCCTGGGGATCTTCATGCGCGTGTAACGCTCGATGCTTTGCAGCTTGTAGATTTCTCGGCCAGCAATCAGGGAAAAAGCTCGGCCAGAGCGGCCTGCTCTCCCAGTACGTCCAACCCGATGGACATAATCTTCCTCGTCCCAAGGGAGGTCGTAATTGAAGACCACTTCGACATTCTCGACGTCAATACCGCGTGCTGCCACGTCCGTCGCCACCAGAAACTCAATGGCGGAAGACCGAAATCGGGCCATCACTTTCTCTCGCTGCGCTTGGGTCATGTCGCCGTGGATCCGATCGGCTGAGTAGCCGCGGCCGACCATCTCTTCGGTGAGTTCATCGACCATCCGCTTGGTATTACAGAAAACGATCCCGAGTTTGAGGTCGTAAAGATCGATGAGTCGCGTCAGCGCTTCGGTTTTCGATCGTCCACGAATCTCATAGTAGGCTTGCTCGACGGTTGGCACCGTCAGAACCTTGTGTTCGATCTTAACGGTTCGCGGATTTGGGCTTTGCTTGCGAATCAGCTCCAAAATGGGCTTGGACATTGTAGCCGAGAAACAGATGAACTGCCGCTCTTTCGGGACGGCTCGTAACACTTCTTCGATGTCGTCCCGGAACCCCATGTCGAGCATCTCATCCGACTCATCGAGCACTACCATCCGAACGTTGGCCAATGTCAGTGTACCGCGCGACAAATGATCGAGGATTCTTCCCGGGGTCCCGATCACGACCTGGGCGCCCTGCTTAAGACCCCGGATCTGTCGATCGTACGACTGTCCGCCATAAATCGGTACTGAATGAACGGTGCGCTTAAACGCCGAGAGTTTGTAGACCTCTTCGGCGACCTGTACAGCGAGTTCGCGAGTCGGGCAAAGGATGAGGACCTGGACGCCACGAATTTGCGGATCGACCATCTCGATCGCGGGAATCGCGAAAGCAGCAGTTTTACCCGAGCCGGTCTGGGATTGGCCGATGATGTCGTGTCCGGCGAGAATTAACGGAATCGCCTCGGCCTGGATGGGCGCGGCTTTTTCGTACCCAAGTCGATGGACTGCCTTGAGCAAAGGCTCGGAAAGCCCCAGTTCGGAAAATAGTTTTTGTGTCATAGCGGGGATCCAGGAGGCGTTTCTGTTTCGATTTACTAAGCTGGCAAACTTATCTACCTTCTGCTCAAGCAGATTATCCGACGGTTTTGGTTGTTGGAAGTAATGAAATCTATTTTGGTTCCGATCGATTTTTCCGACGTCACGCTTAAGGTTGTCAAAGCGGCTATCCAATTGGCGACCCCATTTAAGAGCCGGATTACGCTCATGCACGTATCGGAGGTTACGCCGCAAATATTAGGCATTGGGCCTGCTCCAGAGGCCGTCCCGACACCGTCCCACCAAGAGCACGAGGACTTGGTAGTCGCGGAAAGACTTGCCCGACTGGAAGAGTTGGTGACTTCAGTCGGCTTGGAATCCAGCTCGGTGGAACTTCAAGGTGCGCCGGTTGAATTGATCCTTGGTCAGGCTGAAAACTCCCGAGTTGATCTCATCGTGTTGGGCTCGCATAGTCGAAGCCCGCTTTATCATCTCTTTGTGGGTGGGGTGATCGAGGGAGTGCTGAAACGCGCGCGTTGTCCGGTATTGGTTGTTCCGCTGGCCGAACCCTCTTCCTGACTCTTGTGCGATTTGCTTCCTATTCCGGGCTAGCGGTGCTCAATGCCCAAGGCCGCGATTCTGACCAGTCCTTCGCGGAGGGACTGCCATCCCTCGATTCATCGGTACACGCTCCTATCAACTATCATGCCTACGCCGCTTGTACTCGAGGTGCTTTTTACCAAAGTACCGCCCTGGCGAGTCGTCATCGAAACGTGCTCTTGCTCTTGCGAGGGAATTTGCGGGTCGCCCGTAACGCTTTCGTCGCTCTAAAGGCTAAAGGGTGCGTTGTAGCCATCGCGTTTAAAGAAGCCGGTAGTCACCAGGTCGCCCAACAATTATCCCATCCGAAGACATTCGCCCATTTTGGCGAGCTGGCTGCGAATGCAGATCTTTGTTTATCCAGCACCCCTGACTTGGCGCCCCTCTTTTCCTGTTTTTCGCGAAAGGTCGTCTACCTGCCGACACCCTACCCTGTCGACTTTCCAGCTTGGAATCTTGGATTACCCCTGGCTGAGCGCTCGGGGATTTTTCTCGGAACCAGGGAGTTCTCCGTGCCATCTCGTAATCATCTTCTGGCGTTGGGTGCGGCGCGATTAACCTCTTATCCCGTGACGGTTGTGGATGCAGGAACGGCCGCGACAAAGAGCCTCTTACAATCACTCCGTTACCCGCCAGAGCAACTCACCGTTTTACCTCGGATGCCTTATGCGAAATACCTCGACGTGCTCCGGCGCCATCGCATTGTTCTGCAGTTTGATCAGAGTCGTGTGCCGGGGCAGGTGGCTGGAGATGCGTTGCTCTGTCAGGTGCCTACAGTTGGAGGCAATGGTGCGATTGAGCGAGAAGTATTGGCCGAATTGAACGGTGACGGCCGCTCGTTCTCTGAATTGGTCCAACTCGCGTTACGACTCCTCCGCGACGATAGCTTCTACGCCAGGCAGGTTGACCAAATGAATGTGATGGCTCAACAAAAGGCCAGCTTTGGCACAATCCGGGCAGAGCTGATCAAACTGTTTCCAGGGATAGATTCTGACGAGTAGGGCTTGGCCCGCTTGTATTTCCGTATTCCACATCCGGCTTCTCCGTCGTGCATCTTGATCCCGATCGAGCGGTGCGGTACCGTTCTCGGGACATGCCCCTGCACTCTGCATCGCACAGCTCTCCTTTAGCCGAGCTTAATCTAAATGCCATTCTCGAGCTCCTCAGGTCGCACGGCTTGCGCATCACGAAAAGTCGGCAAAGGATTTTGGAGACTTTGCTCGCAGCCCAAGAACCGCTGTCGCTAGAAGAAATTCAACGGCGATCGAGCGACGCCGGTGTCGCACCCGATTTCGCGACTGTTTTTCGGGTGATGATGATGTTGGAGAGTCTGCAAATTGCGCAGAAGGTTCTCTTGAATCGTTCATGCAGTTACTACGAACTGGTGGATCCACAACAACACTACGACCACATTGTTTGTACCGAATGCGGGCGCATAACCCTCATGATCGACTCCTGCCCGGTCGAGCGGCTCGAGCACGCGATCGGGAAAAAATATGGCTACACCGATCTGCGGCATTCTTTGGAGTTCTTTGGCAAATGTCCGGAATGCCACAGTGCACCGCTTTCGTGACCGATGTAGCTTATTGAAACCGGCGCTGCTCATGCTCATCCGCCGGTCCGGGTCGAACCGCCGCGGATAATCGCTTGCAAAGCCACAAGATCTTTATAGGCTTCGATTCGATGCGCTTGCTTGCTCAGCTTCTTAGCCTTGAGCTTCTCCTGCTCGGGAGTGGCGCCCCAAATTCTTTTCTTCTTCTCATTACTCTTTAGGTACTCAGGTCACGTTTCGTTCACGGTGGAGGCAAACGATGGCCGCCCCGATCGTCTCCACCGAAACCCAGATCTAACTACCTATTATGCCAGAGAAAATTGTGATCTTTGACACGACGCTACGCGATGGCGAGCAGTGTCCTGGAGCGTCAATGAATTTGCGAGAGAAGATGGAGGTGGCTCGCCAACTTCAGCGACTCAACATCGACGTGATTGAAGCCGGATTTCCGGTCATTAGCGAAGGAGATTTTGAGGCCGTCAGCAAGATTGCGGCCGAGGTGCGTGGCCCGATTATAGCCGGTCTCGCTCGTTGTAACCCGAAGGACATTGACGCAGCCGGAGCCGCGGTAAAGCCAGCTGGCGAACGCGCGCGGATCCACGTATTCCTAGCAACCTCAAAAATTCATCGGGATCATAAGCTGAAAAAGGCGACTGAGGAAATCATCCGACTGACCCGAGAAGGGGTCGCGCACGCGAAGTCGCTAGTTCGGGATGTCGAATTCTCGCCGGAGGACGCCTCGCGGACCGAACCGGAATTTCTAGCACAGGTCGTTGAGGCGGCGATTGAATCGGGAGCTACTACAGTGAATATCCCGGATACCGTTGGCTACGCCGTACCAGATCAATTCGGAACGCTCATTCAGTATTTGAAAGACAATGTACGAAACATTGACGATGCGATCATCAGCGTGCATTGCCACAACGATTTGGGACTTGCGGTAGCTAATTCGCTGGCCGCTATCCGAGCTGGCGCCCGCCAAGTAGAGGGAACGATCAATGGTATCGGTGAGCGGGCCGGGAATGTTGCGCTGGAAGAAGTGGTAATGGCGATGAAGACTCGCAAGGATTTTTTTGCCGACTATTACACCGAGATGCAAACCTCCGAGATCGTCAAAAGTTCACGGCTGGTCAGCCGGATGAGCGGACTGGTCGTAGCGCGTGGCAAAGCAATAGTTGGGGAGAATGCCTTTGCGCATGGAGCCGGTATTCATCAGGACGGAATACTAAAAAATCGCGAGACCTACGAAATCATGGATCCGCAAGAAGTCGGTTGGGGTGAGACCGAACTGCCGCTGACCAAGCACAGCGGAAGGCATGCCATGGTAAAACGCCTGGAGTATCTCGGCTATAAACTTTCCGATAAAGAGATCGTGCAGCTATTCGTCCGGTTTAAGGAGGTCGGGGACAAAAAGAAATTTGTCTACGACGAGGACTTGGCGGCGCTGATCGACGATTCCTTTGGTGGGTCGGAAGAGGCTTGGAAGCTGGACTATATCCATGTGACCACTGGCACCACTACGGTCCCTACCGCCACGGTTCGATTGCGCAAAGGCGAAGAGGTTCTCCAGGATTCTTCACCGGGAAACGGAGCTGTCGATGCAGCGATGAAAGCGATCGATCGCATTCTGCATCAACGCGGGCATCTGGTTGACTATCGGGTAACTGCCATGTCGAGCGGAAAAGACGCGCTCGGGGAAGTTACGGTGAAAGTTGACTTTGGGGAGGGCCGCCTTATCAGCGGGAAAGGGGCAAGCACCGACGTGATTGAGGCAAGCGCCCGCGCCTACCTCAATGCGGTGAACCGGGTTCGGCAACAAAAAGCTCTAGAAAAAGAGCCGGCTGCAGAGAAGCTGGAAGGAGTTGGCGTTTAGGTTTCTGCCTGGGCCAACCACTGACGGAGGGGAACTGTAATCCCCTCCGATCGGCCAGCACTAGGGCCGCCCAAATCAATCTCTGCCGATCCGTAACGCTTGCACGAGCTGCGAATCGATCTGTCCCGTCACCGGCAGACCATTGTCATACTGAAATTGGCGAATTGCGCTCCGTGTTCCAGACCCGACGACTCCATCGACACGACCTTCGTAGTAGCCCCGCCGAGCGAGAGCGGCTTGCACTTGCGCTTCGATGTTGGCTGTAGCATTTCGATCGGAACCGCGTTGATCGGGGTAGTAGGGGCCATCCGGATAGTAACCATAGGGGTAGCCAGGATCGTAGAACCCCCATCCTGGGTACCAGAATGGGGAAAAACCAAAGCCAAAGCGCCAGCCCCCAGCATGGGCCGTCTGAACGAAGGCTGGTAACGCGCAGAGTAATCCAATCAGCAGGAAGCGTCTCACGGCAAGTTTTGCATTCATGAACGACCCAAGTTGTACATGGAATGCCGGCTCCTGGAAAGGAATCAGAAGTCCAATTCTAATCTCTTCCGGTCTGTAACGCTTGCATCAGTTGCGAGTTAATACGTCCTGTCACCGGTAGGCCATTATCGTGTTGAAATTCGCGAATCGCGCTCCGAGTTTCGGACCCAATGACGCCATCAACGCGACCTTCGTAGTAGCCCCTTCGCGCAAGCGCGTCTTGAACGAAAACCTCAACGCTGACATTGCGATTGTAGCCGTTCGGGTAGTCCGGGTAATTGTACGGATAATCCGCGTAGTAGGGATAACCGTAATCGTAATAACCACCCCAGCCGGGATACCAGTAGGGGGACAGGCCAAAGAAAAAATGCCGATGGTGGTGCTCCTCGTCGCCCTCTTCGTGTCCATGCCACCGGTTATTTTGCCCGGCGGATACAGAAGCCCTGCGAACGTTGCTTGCACTGGCCCGACTACCGGATACGGAACGGCCGCCTCCGCTTGCAGCATGACCACCGCTGGAACCGGATGCTGAGTGACCGCCGCTTGATCCGCCCCCAGAGTGACCACTGCCGCCAGGTGATCCCGCGTTAACAAACGTGGGTAGCGCGCTAATTAATCCAATAAGGAAGATGCGCTTCAGTAGAGAATTCGCATCCATATTTAAGATACCTCCAGCCGATTATACGACCGCTTACTTCCGGATTCAAATGCCGCGCTCTCGATCGATAGCCGATCTCTCTGCCACGAGAAAGATGGCGCCCGTGGCAAAAACAGCCACCAGAAGAGGTAAGACATAGCGTGGCATGGAATAGTTGCAGACGCAGTTGGCCGCGTAGGTCACTAGGCCGATGCCAAAGATACAGAGACCGATCAAAGCCAGGCTGGACGACAGCTGTCCTCGGGCCAGTCGCCAGATTCCGACTATGAGAAAGAGGAGAAACCAGGCGCCGACAGGAAGAAATCGCCAGTGCCGGATGAAGAGATCATGAAACGCGCGATCCAGAGTGGCTTGAGCGACGGCCGGTTGGAAGATTAGCAAACCCTGCAAACCTTTCCAGCTTGGCGCATCTTCCCTTATCGGTCCGAGCGAGTCGAAGGTTGCTTTTGCTCCGGTCATGGCGATGCCCTGATCGTTGGTAGGATAAAATCCTTTCCCGATATCTCGCAGGATGATCTGGATTAGCTTTGGATCCCAGATTCGGTAATAACACATGACCCCTTCCAAAGTGATACGGTCTCGTTCGACTTCGAGCGATTGACCGGTCAGACCGCGCCCACGCAAGAACTGTGCGATAAATTCGTCGGTACCCTTGTGATAGGTACCGATATCTTTGAAGGCACCAATTGCTGCCTTCACGTCTGCATCATTGGTTAAGGCCGCCGCGTGTTGAGCGGCCCGTTCTTTGGCTTCTGGTTTCAGCGAATCTAGATAACTGCCGATCCGGTCGCTTAGGGTGCGGCCCATGGTCCGGCGTTGTACCACCCCAAAGTGATTGCACATCACAGTGACAAACGTCTGTTCACTTAATAGACAGAGAATACTCAAGCCGAGTGCGAGTCCGGCAGTCTTCACCATTGGAAGCGCCTTTTGGAATCGACCAGTTTGGATGGATCGGTGAACACCCAGAACAACCGCCGTCGTTGGAAGCCAGCCGAGCAGAAAGCCACTGATATGGCGCGATCCGATCGAGAATAGCAGGATCAGAAAGTAGAACAGCCAGGTCCTCCAGGTGCCCCTTCCGCCCAGAATGCGGAGCCCGATTCCGAAAAGAAAGAACCAGGAGACCGGAACAGTCGATTCAGGCCCAGCAGTGTGGGCGAAGGCGTAAAAACTGGCTACCGAAGCGAGCAAGAGGGTGATCGCACCTCGACCAGTTTCGGACGCCGGCAGCGAAAAAAGAAAATAGCGTAAAGAAAGCCATAGCAGGACGTGTTGACAGAAGACGAGTGCGTATACCGCGGCCAGGGACGGATGTTGCGGCGATAAGATGCTGGGTGACGTGCCGAAGAGCAACGTGTCGGTAATCCAGAAAGGAATCCGGCCCAACACACAATAGAGTGGCGGAGCAAGCAAAAGATTCATCTCGGTGAACCCCCAGACCAGTTCATCGAGCACGTCTACATCTTTCCAAAAAGGGAGGTAGAACGCGAAAAACCAAAGTGATGGTAGAATCAGGATATAGAGCGGATGGCGACCGATCCAAGCCAGAAGACGATGACCGATAGCAAATAGCCGATAGCCAAAAGCTGATCCTGGATTCCTGGTATCTATAGTCACCGCGAATTTGCTATCTAGCTATTTGCTATCTGCTATCCGCGCTAGCCGACAGCAATTTCGAGCACGCGATCGATCTCCGTTTCCGAGTTATAAAAGTGTGGACTGAAGCGGAGGTAATGATTGCCGGATCGATCCTGGCGCTGAGAACAGAAGATGCGCGCCTGAGTCAATCGTTGAAACACTTCGTTAAGATCCCGGGTGGGATGGGAGAATGTGACGATACCAGAGCCGGTTACCGCCTCTCTCGCACCGAGCAACCGATATCCGGCGGGCTCCATTCCATTGATCAAGCGAGCGCGAAGAGTGAGAATCCGCTCAGCAATCCGATTAATTCCCGCCTCCAAAAGAAGATCGATTGCAGCCTTCATTCCGACGATTCCGGGCAGGTTCATGGCTCCGGGCTCATAGCGTTGAGCCGTATCAAGAAACTCGATTTGATCCTGGGCGACGAAACCCGGCGCGCGAATGTTCCAGGAACCTAACAAAGTCGGGCGGCACAAATCGAAATGCTGTTTTTTCACGTACACGATGCCACTGGCCAACGGACCGAGAAGCCATTTATGAGAATCAGCGCTCAGGAAGTCAATCTGTTCGACCGTAGTAGGGAATGCGCCGAGCGTCTGGATTGCATCCACTGAAAGCAGTATGCCTCGTGCGTGCAGCATCGCCCCAATGGCGGCAAGGTCGATGCGATAGCCGGACACGAAATTGCAGGAAGCCAACGCCACTAAGCGCGTTTTGTTGGTAATTGCTCGCTCCACAACCTCGACGGTAATCTCGCCCAGTCCGGCCGGTTCCAGATAGCGAATCTGGACGCCCCGTTGGCGAAGATTCAGCCACGGATAAACGTTTGCGGGGTAGTCATCGAGGTAACAGACCACCTCATCTCCCGCTTCCCACGGAATGCCATTGGCAAAGAGACTAAGACCAAGCGAGGTTGGCCCAAGAAGGGCGATCTCTTCAGGTGAGGCGTGGAGCAAACGAGCTGCGGACTCACGAGTCTCTCGAATAATTCTCAAAGACTCCGTAAAGTCAGGGAATTCTTCCGCCGATTTGCGAACGTAGTCGCTAATCGCCTCCGCGACCACATTCGGCAGAACTGTGACCGCCGCATGCGCCAGGAAGATCTTTTCTCGAACAATCGGAAAGCACTTGGAGCGAAACGATTCGTCAGCGAGAACCGAAGCAAAGAGATCCATTTTTTGCCCTACACTGAAACATGAGTAAAAGAAAGATGTCCGGAATCCAGAATTTAGAAGAGGGAAGAGGGAAGAATTGCAGCGGGCGCCGGCGTACTTGCCAATGGTAGCCGTGACCGGCGAATTCGAGGTCGTGGGCCAATCTTGTTCCGCCGAAACGAAGCGAAGAGAAATAATACACGGATTACACAGATTATTTTATCTTCAGTTGCTTGCGGACGTTCATGTAACAAACCAAGCCCTGACAACGGCTCTCAGCTGAGACCTTGTAAATGTGTTGAATCCAGAAATCTGCGTAATCCGTGTAATCTGCGGATTATTCCTCTTCGTCGACGCCCTGCTACTTGCCCCGCTTGGTTCGCTCGCCCTCTTCAATCAATTTCCAGAACCCGGAACTTTTTTCGAGTTGCTCGTCTTCGGCCAGCGGCAGCTTCGATCGGAATAAGAAATCGCGAATCGTATTTTTGTGCAGCACTCGGTGCACCACAATACCTTCTGGGCTGCGCTGGAAATAGATTCGGTAATCATTGGCCCGATATCGGTACAGCTTTTTCCCTTCGCGATCGATCACCCCGAATGCCTTGGAATCCAAATGATCCAAATTATCAGGGAGAAACTGAAATTCGGCCAGCAGCTCCAGCTGCAGTTCCTTCGGAATTTTACCCATTTCCGAGGCGCTGATCTCGTTGAAGACGATCTGATACATTGGATGCGTCTGAAATTCTAGCATAGTTTGGTTCGAAGGCGCCTCAAATAGGGAAGGAGGATCGATGATAGTCAAAAATTGCTATCGGCTCGGCGCTCGGCGCCTGAATGCCGGGGCTTTGCCTATATCTAATTTTGCGCTTTACTCTGGAATTGCTGTGATGCGCTTCATTACGCTCCTCAGTTTTCTGATCGTCCCTCCTCTATTCGCCCAATTGCATTGGGATGACCCGGAGCAAAACCTGAAAGCGAAGCCTGGAGACAAGGAAGCAGTTATGAAGTTTCACTTTGTTAACGCAGGCCAAACGGCGATCAAGATTGTGAATGTACGCACCTCGTGCGGTTGCACCACGGCCGCGTTGGCGAAAGACAAGTATGCTCCGAGCGAAGCGGGAGACATTGAAGCTCGGTTTTCGTTCGGAAGTCACACCGGGCGCCAAGAAAAGACTATTACGGTCACTACATCGGATGCGCCCGACCGGCCGACCTATCTGCGTTTGGTGGTCGACATCCCTCAAGCCGTGATCCTGCAGCCGGAATTTGTGCTGTGGAAAATCGGCGAGCCGGTGGATACCAAAAAATTCCGGGTAGCAATCGGGGAAGGATTCTCGGCGAGGTTGCTTGGTGTAGAAACAGATAATCCGGATATTCGATTTGAAGTGAAGCCGATCACTCCCGGGAAAGAACTGGAAGTGAGCGTAACGCCAAATGACACGAAACGCCCCCAAAGCGGTACGTTACTAATTAAGACAGATTACCCGCCCGAGAATCCGCAAACCTATTACGAGTACATTCGAGTGCAATAGGATGAAGGCAGGCGCGCAGGCTTTGCTTATTTTTCTCGCCGCCACCGCGTTCGCTGGCCTAACTGCGACCATCCACCCAAAGAGACCGAGCTTCCCCAATAGATCCTCCGAGCCTGGCGAAATCAGTCTGGAAGAGGTCCAAAATTGGAGAGAGCCCATGCTCTGGGTTGATGCAAGGCCGGAATCGGATTACGAGGCGGAGCATGTACCGGGAGCCATTTCGCTGAATCCGGATAATTGGTCGGAACGGTTGCCCCATTTTCTTGATGGATGGCGGCCCGCCGAGAAGGTGATCGTCTACTGCAGCGCAGCTAGTTGCGACACAGCCCGAGAAATTGCCGAGCGTCTTCGGCGAAGTGGCGTTGAGCCCGTCTATCATCTGAAAGGCGGATGGGAGAGCTGGAAGGCTAGCCGATGAGCGCCGAGGCCACAGGGTCCAATTCGCGAAACCGAATGCTCGAATGGGTATCGCTCGGGTTTCGCATCCTGCTCGGGGGATTGTTTGTGTTGGCTGGCTGCCTGAAGATCCTCGACCCGGCAGCGTTCGCTCTGGAGATCGATAGATACCAATTGGTTCCGTGGTGGGCTTGCGCACTTCTCGCGCTCTTTGTTCCTTCTTTGGAAATTTGCGTTGGACTAAGTCTGCTTTCCCCTTGGTTTGCGCGCGGAGCGGTGGTTTGGGCCGGCATCCTGCTGACCCTCTTCAGCATCGCTTTGCTGACTGCCATGCTGCGAGGCTTGGGTATCGATTGTGGGTGCTTTGGTCGGGTCTGGCAATCAACTGGGACGTTTTGGCCACTCATCCGAAATTTAGTATTACTAGGAATAACTTTTTTTCTTTGGTGGCAACGTCGTCGCCCTTGAGCTTTGCTCCCTGTTTCGCGCATGGATTTTCCTTACCGTTGCTGGGTAGAAATTGAGACTGCCGCTTTGCGAGACAACGTCGAAGCGTTGCGGCGTTTTTTGGCGCCGGGCGTCAAAATTGCCGCCGTCATCAAAGCAGATGCGTACGGACACGGTCTGGAGGCGATTGCCCAACGAGTTGCGGATCAAGTCGATCTACTCAGTGTAGCAAATTTGGCCGAGGCAAAGCGCGTCCGAGGCGCTGGCGTGCATCTGCCGGTCATGATCCTCGCTCCGGCTTTGCCGGAAGAGCGTGCGGGAATCTCCGAACAGAGATTCATCCCAACCGTTTCCACCGCAGAAGAGGCAGCCGGCTACGCTCCGGCCGTCAAAGGCGCTCCATTACCCATTCATTTCGTCATTGATACCGGTATGGGACGAATTGGACTCTGGGAGGAACAAGCGATTGTGGAGTTGCGATTGATTCAGACCATGAAGAATCTTCGCGTCGAAGCACTCTCGAGCCATTTGCCAGTCGCCGACGAAGATCCAGTTTACACGGCGCAACAACTCGAACGAGTGCGCGCTCAAATTGAGAAATTGTCACCGGCAAGTTCCACGGTCTTGAACAGCCCGGGGATCATTCGGTTTGGGTCGTTCGCGCGGCCCGGTGATGTCGTGCGCGCAGGGCTGGCCCTCTATGGGATTTCGCCTTTGCCAGAATTCCAAGCACGCTTCCGGCCGGCGTTGACCTGGAAGACACGAGTCATTCTTGTGCGCGATGTAGGAGCGGGGCGCAGCATCAGCTACGGGCGCACCTTCATTACCGAACGCCCCACCCGGGTCGCAACGCTGGCGGTTGGTTACGGCGACGGCTATCAACGACATTTATCGGGACGGGACGCCGATGTGCTTATTCGGGGCAAGCGCTGCCCGCTTCTTGGGCGAGTGACCATGGACCAAGTCATGGTCGACGTTTCGCATCTCGGCCAGTTAAACGTCGGTGAAGAAGTGATCCTGGTGGGCACTCAAGGGAATGAGACGGTCCTTGCCTCCGAGCTAGCCACGAAGGCGGGCACAATCCCCTGGGAAATATTTACCGGGATTACCAAGCGGGTCGAACGGGTCTACCGGTAGCAGGGGGGACGAGTTACAGGTTACAAGTTGCAGGTTGGTGGCGGCGACTGTCCTGCTACGTACAGCGCTGCTGAGTCAGAAATTACTGGTGCGGAGTGACCGTTTGCGCCAAATCACAAAACGCAGTCGCCATTGGTCGGGAGGGATCGCAGCCTGTCCGACATAGCTTTTTGATGCATCACGCTCAACCGTGCGCTTCTGCGACGTCGGATCCTCGCGATCCGCGGCGCACGAGGACGTGCGCCCTCCCCAATTGGTTCCTCCACGCAAGCGTCGTAAGCCGCATGCTTTCAGGCTACCAGTACAGTCGCCGCGCCCCTAACCGGATGGTTGGCGGTAGCGGCAGGAAAAGCGTTACAAATACTCGACGTGCGCTCAATCCGTTCCCGGCGCTCTCGGCGATGACGGCGTTCCCGGCGTTCTACTCCATCCCTTCATTTGCCGATTGATTCTTCAAGGCGAGGGAACCGTACTTATCCGAGTTCTGCTGAAACTTCTTCAGACAATCTTTGCAGCAGAACGCAATCGTCTTGCCTTGGTATTGGGCGTAGACCGGCTTCCCAACGTCACCGACCTTATCACCGGAAACCGGGCAGACTGAGTTAACCGCTTTGCCAGACGTTTGGGCGGATTGAGCTGCACTCGCACTCCCCGTCGGGCTAGGATCAGCCGCGAAAGCGCTGACGGTAAACGCTGCGACTAACATGGCTATCATTTGTTTCTTCATCGTTGATTACTGTTTCAGTTCGGTTTGTTAACTTGGCAATCTATTTAGACGAGTTGCGCGTCAAGATATTAGTCAGGTGTAGTGAACTCGATCGTCGTTCAAGCAAGATGCATCGACTCTTCCGATGCTTAAACCAGGATTTGGTCAGCTCAACCGCCGTGCTTCATATCCATGTGATCCATGTTCATTTTATCCATGGGCTTCTCGCTCTTCTCTGAACTCGGAACAAAGCCTAAATCGCGCTGCAACTCATCATTGCTGGCCAAGCTTGCCAACGTCCCTGGCGGATTCTCGTACCAGCCAGGGTCATCGTAACTCGTCAGGTTTTCTCGAACCTTCACGATCGTGAACAACCCCCCCATGTCAATGTAGTCGTGCTTACCCTCCATGCCGACCATCGGAATACTGTTGCGCGGGACCGGCATGCCCATTTCGCCCATGTCAGCCATGCCGCTCTCGCCCATTGACATATAACCGGGGAGTAATTTGCTTACTCTATTATCGAGCTTGCTTGGACGTACCCCGATGAGATTGGGTGCTTTATGCCCCATTTGATTCATGGCGTGATGGGTCATATGGCAGTGCATCGCCCAATCGCCGGGATTGTCCGCAATGAATTCTACGGTCCGGGTTTGGCCGACGGCGACCAGGACCGTGGTCTCCGGCCACTGCGCTGATTCTGGAATTTGTCCTCCGTCCGTTTCAGTGATCTTCCAGTGGACCCCGTGAATATGGATCGGATGATGCTCCATCGGGCTTAAATTCCCGAACCGGATTCTTACTCGATCTCCGTATTTGGCCACTAACGGGGCAGTACCTGGAAACGCGCGACCATTAAGTGTGAAGACATTGAAGTCCGTCATTTCGATCGGGTTGGGCCGCATGGTGCCCACATCGATCCTCCACTCACTCGCCATGAGAGCGAAGTCTCGATCCGCCTTTGGACCAGTGGGATTTCGCGGATGAATGATAAACATCCCCATCATTCCAAGCGCTATCTGGGTCATCTCGTCGGAATGAGAGTGGTACATGAATGTCCCGTGCTGCCTGAGCTTAAACTCGTATTTATAGGTCTCGCCGGGTCCGATATTTTTCTGGCTCAGCCCAGCCACTCCATCCATACCCGATGGCACAAGCACACCGTGCCAGTGAACAGTGGTGTTCTCCGGAAGCCTGTTCGTCACGTACATGCGCACCTGATCCCCCTCCACCGCCTCAATGGTTGGGCCGTGAACCTGACCATTGAAGCCCCAGCAACGAGCGCGAAGTCCAGGTGCAAATTCGTGATCAACTTCTTCAGCGATTAGATGGAATACTTTGACGCCTCCCACCAATTTATAGGGCAGCGTGGATAAGTTTGGTGTGATGACTGGAGTATAATCTTTGCCGGGTTCACCCGGAGGATAGTCCGCTTGATCAGATTGAGCGTTTCCCTTGATTTTCTCGGGATTTTCGAACGGCTGTCTAGCAGGCTCCGCTCCTTGTACGGTAGTAGCGCCGAGCGCAGCCGCGCCTGCAGTAACAACTGCGTTAGAGAAGAACTTGCGGCGAGATATCATAACTTTTTAATTCTTGGTTAATTGTTTTTGGCTGGCCTTGGCAGCCTTGCATTTATGACGGGTTGGGATTTGCCGTCTGTTGGTTGGCGCGGATTCAGGTTACCGCCCACAGCTCGTTCGAGTTCCGCTCGTGTAATCCAGTAATCTCTGACTGCCTCAAGGTATTCGCGCTCGGTACGCGCCTCTTCGGCTTTTGTGCTAAAGAGTTCAAAATTATCAATCTCCATCGCGTTATATTGCATGAGACTTTCGTTGAGGATTCGACGCTGGCCCGGCAGAAGCTCGTCATGATAGAAACGAGCGATCTCCCTTTTGCTGGTGAGCTCGTCCCGCAGCTCTCTTATCTGAGAGCGAACGTCAACTGCCAGTGCTTCAAACTTGTCCTGTGACTGTCTTAGAGCCGCTTCACCCCTGGCGATCCGCCCTTGCCCTTGATTGAAGATCGGTAACTCGATTGCGAACGTCGGACCAGTCCTGGTTTGCGAATCAGTTTCCCGTTCGCTATTGAACCCGAAATCCAACGCACCCACGAGTCGGAGGCTTTTAGTCAGTCCGAGATTCTTAACCTGGCTTGTGACCTGGAGGTAGCCAGCCTGTAAGTCCAACCGTTGGGATATGGCCAAGCGTTCGAGCACTCTCATGGGAACGTCTGAACTCGGCACCTCGGGCAGTTCACCGGCGATTTGCCACTCTGTATCCGTGCCCCACAATCCAAGCAGGCGATTGAACCTCTCACGATTTCGCCGGATTTCGGCGTCCGTTGAGGCGACATCCAGTCGGGAACGGCTGTAACTCTCTTGCTGCTGAGCCAGCGCCAAGTCAGTGATATTCCCAGCTTCGTGCTGTCGCTGGGCTAGATCCAGCGAAGCGGCGTTAGTATCTACGATCACCTTAAACCGCTTTAGGAGCTGCTGGGAGGCTTGCAGCGAATAGAAGGCGCTTTTGACCTTCGAAACCAGTTCGAGAGTTGCATCCGCTACCCGCAGAGCCGCAGCTTCCAGCTGAACTTTAGCAACCTGCTTTTTCAGCGGAATCATGATGATGCTTAAAAAGTCAATGGCCGCGCCATAGTCGATGTATGTGCCGGAGGGCGGCTTGTCCGGAATTCTTACTGCTAAATCGAACCTCGGATTCGGGAATGTTGCAGCCTCTATAAGGTCGGCGGTCGAAAGACCAATTTCCTCGAAAGTCGCCTGCAGCGATCGATTGTTTAACAGCGCAATCTGAACGGCGGTGTCGACTGTCAAAGGCTTGCGAAGAAGCTGGCGCACCTCTTGGAGAGCTTGTTCATGCGCTGCCTGATCCTCTTCCCAACGAACCGCTTTTCCCGTACGTTCCTGAACCGACTGCTGGACATCTTGAATCGCCTGCTCTTTCTCGCGGGCGAAACCCGACGGTAATGTCATCGCCAGAATTGATGAACAGGTCACAAACCTTGTAATGGTCATGTGTTATTAATTGTTAGGAGTCGGTGATGGTTGGGATTGTTCCTGGGGCATGTTCATGTCAGGCATCTGATCCATTTGCCCCGGTTGCAGGGTCTGAGTCGGCGACGCCTGCTGCTCCTGTTTGGCAACTTGTGCGAAAATCTGGCGAGTTTTCTTCGTAAGATCGTCGGCTCCAAGTGCGTTACGAAGGGGTCTTACAGCGGCTTGCGGCGCTGATGGACTTGCTGGGTCATCAGCTGTGAGCTGAGGTGAAGAAGTTGTTGCGCAGCCTACTAGGAGGCCCAAAGCGATTAACAGGATAGAATATCGATTCATTATTTGTCGTGGTGACCGGTTTCAGGGGATGGAGTTGGAGTTTCACCCGGCCGAAATTCGGTATGCCTCACCTGGCCACCCGCCTGAGCGATGTAGATAGCGAGCCCCGAACAAACAATAGCGACCGCGAGAGTCGTTGCTGCCAATGGCACACCCGCCCTCGGCCATTTGACTGGAATCAGAAGGCCGGCCAGAGCCAAAAACGCCAAGAAATAGAAAGCCCCTATTGTTTTTTCGGCTCGATCCATGTGTTCATCGAGCGCATCAGCTCCCGTGTCATCGGCCATGCGACGGACTGTCTTGTACGCCCTCTGCCCGGTCACAAAAACTGGGTACGCTGACACCCCGGCGATGAGCGTGAGGACCAACGCTGTGATCTGCGCAGCGCGGCTTCGAAGAAGCAATGCAATCGCCAGGGCTAACGCCCCAAGCATCGAGCCGTAAATTGGGAGATGATTCAATATCACGTGGATGTATTCAGGCTTCTTAAGAAGATCTAATTCGGTCATAGGATGTTGATATTTGCTGAATCAGCAGTTTCAGAGGAATGGCAGCCGCCCAGCTGCGGAACGGATCTGGGTGCGAACTACTCAAAGCCAGTTTGAGAGTCCGACTAGACGGCGGTTTAGCCAGCCGCAGAAAACAGGCTAGCCGTCTCTAAGAGAGGCCTGGAGGAGCGTTTTCGCGCAGAGAACGCTGGAGCACAATTTCGACGAACGAGCCAGCGGATGGAGGTCCAGTATCGTACTCCGTGCTCGGAAGAATACATCTTGGAGATTCTAACAAAACTAGATGACCGATAGCAAAGAGCTGAGTCCCGGCCAGAACGGGACTAAAAGAGATTTTCGCTTTGGCGACGCCAGCATGAGAACTCAAAAGCCCCTGACAACAGGCTAACATCCCAGGCTGACTAGGAGATTTGGTGTCACTTTTGGGGCAATGTGCCGGACAATGGGGAATTGGAACAGCCGTCTCGTGAGGGTGGGTCATAAGCCCTAGCAGACAGTGATTGCTAGCGGCAAACCAGGCGAGTACAGCCACCATCGCGACTGCTGCATTAAGAAATCTCGCCTTAGCCAACCAGTTCATGACGACCCGTTGACCCTACTTTCCTGACCCCCATTTACAACTTAAAATGCCACAGCGCGTGAATTCAATTTGCTCCATGACCGAACTCATTCATTGGGAATCCACACCAACTGTGGTTTCTTGAAGAATGAGCGGTCAACTATCAACGAATCGACTCGTTCACGAAAAATCTCCCTACCTGCTGCAACACGCCCATAATCCGGTCGACTGGTTCCCGTGGGGTGAAGAGGCATTCGACAAAGCGCGCGAAGAGAATAAACCGATCTTTCTCTCGGTTGGTTACTCTACCTGCCACTGGTGCCACGTTATGGAGCATGAGTCGTTCGAAAATTCAGAGATAGCCGCGCTTTTGAATCGCCACTTCATCAGCATCAAGGTCGATCGGGAAGAACGCCCGGATGTTGATCGTGTTTATATGCTCTTTGTACAAAGCACAACCGGTTCAGGTGGTTGGCCGATGAGTGTATTTCTTACACCGCAACTTCAGCCGTTTCTTGGCGGTACCTACTATCCGCCCGAGGATCGTTACGGAAGGCCAGGATTTGGCACTTTGTTGGAACGTCTGGCCGGCATCTGGCAAGAGCATCAGGAAAAGGTCGTCGACCAAGGTCAACAATTCACCAATGCATTGAATGAGGCTTTGACCAAAAAGGTATCGCAACCCGTTGGATCCTTGCGTCCGGAATGGCTGGATACCGCCTACCAGCAGATTGCTGCAGGATTCGATCCGGAAGAAGGGGGGTTCGGATCAGCGCCGAAGTTCCCGCGTCCGGCCGTGTTCCATTTTCTTTTACGATATTGGGCCCGAACGGGTTCTTCGTCCGCTTTGGACATGACGCTTTTCACACTGCGGAAAATGGCAGCGGGCGGCATGTATGACCATCTCGGCGGCGGCTTTCACCGTTACTCGGTCGACGAGCGTTGGCACGTGCCGCACTTCGAGAAGATGCTGTACGATCAGGCTCAACTTGTGTCCGTTTACACCGAGGCCTATCAGATCACTCGGGAGAATCGGTTTGCCGAGGTCGTAGAGAAAACTCTGGAGTATCTGGTCCGCGATCTAGCTGCTCCGGAAGGCGGATTCTATTCGGCCGAAGATGCGGATAGCTTGCCTTCCCAAACTGCGACCGAAAAAAAGGAAGGCGCGTTTTATGTCTGGACGGATTCGGAGATAAACACTGTCTTGTCAGCGGATGAATCACTAGTATTCCGCCGGACCTTTGGGGTGGAAAAGGGCGGGAATGTGCGTTCAGACAGCGACCCCCACCGGGAGCTGTCTGGCCAGAATGTCCTGTTTCTCCAAAATGATGCGGAGCTAGTGGCAAAGCTGACTGGGAAGACGCAGTCGGAGGTGGAAAACCTTCTGGCATCTGCTCAGAAGAAGCTTTTCCAGACGAGGGCACAGCGGCCTCGTCCGCATTTGGACGATAAAATCATCACCGCATGGAACGGTCTTTTGCTTTCGGCTTTAGCCCGAACCTACCAGGTTTTTCGGAACCCAATCCACCTTGAGCACGCTCAACGAACCGCAGGTTTTTTACGGAGCCGACTGCATACCGAGCGCTTAATGCGCAGCTATCGCCAGGGACCGAGCGCCGTTCCTGGTTTTGCCGAGGATTACGCGTTTCTGATCCAAGGATTGCTCGATTTGTACGAAGCCGATTTCGATCATCAATGGTTGCAATGGGCCGTGGAACTCCAGACCGAGTTCGATGGACGGTTTGCTGATCCGAATGGCGGGTTCTTTAGTACCGAAGGTGATGCCACGGACATTCTCTTCCGTTTGAGAGATGATCACGACGGCGCGGAGCCATCGGCGAACTCGGTGGCAGCGATGAATCTGATCCGGCTAAGTCGCATCTTTGGTCGAGCCGACTACGAGTCCACTGCAACCCGTTTGATCAGCAGCTTTCAGGAAGTGCTCGACCGTCAGCCGGCCGCAATGCCGCAAATGCTAGGTGCGGTAGATGCGCTGCTCGCTGATCCGCTCCAAATCGTTATCGCGACGCGGAACCCGGTCGATGATGCGCTGCTACAGGCTGCTCAGACGGCCTATCTGCCACGCCGAGTCTTGTTGTTGGCAGACGGCAAAGAGGGGTGGCTTGCTCAACAAGTTCCGGAGTTGGGCGGTATGGATCTGATCGACGGCCGGTCCGCCGCATACGTCTGTCGAAACTTCGCTTGTGAATTACCGATTACTGATCCTGACGCTTTAGCGGCAAAGTTGACAAAGCCGGTCTCGTGATCCGGGGTGGATTGGCCGGAGGGTGCGTCCCGCGGCCGCGGGACGCCCGGGAATAATCAAGCGCACACCGAGGAATCGAGGCAGTGATCCGTTGGGCTTCGACCTATCAAGGGCTATCCCCGGGAGCAGCAAGCTACTCCCCTCCGAAGTCGGCGGTCAGCCCCAACTAACCTGCTAATCCTTCAACTCTTCCCATGCGGTATTCCAGAATGCCGGCAACCGTTGGACTTTCATCTCCGGTAGCTTCACCACCACCAACATCTGGCGGCAGGTAATCAGGACTTGGCCATCGCTGGGCCGTGTGATGGTAAAAGCACACCAAAACCGAGTTCGTTCGAATTTTTCCAACCAACCGCGTACGACCAAATCGTCCCAGAGCCGGGCTGGCCGCCGATAATCGATTTCCGTGCGGATGACGACCGGGCAGTCGCCTTGAAGCATACGTTCCCCCATTTCCCAACCAAGCTTTTCGGCCAAGAGAGATCGGTTGGTTTCAATGAACCGCAAGTAGGCAATGTTGTGTACCACGCCGCCGGCATCCGTATCGAAGAACATGACGCGAACGGAGGTCTCAAGGCTCGGTGCTTCCATGGTGTCACCCAAGATACGCTTCGGTCAAAGCGCGGTGCTAGCAGAAACTCCTTCTTGCCCACGTCGCTGACCGCGACATCGGAGGGGAGTAGCTTGCTGCTCCCGGGAACAGCCCTTGAATGGGTCGAAGCCCAACGGATCATTGGCCTCGATTCCTCGGTGTGCGCTTGATTATTCCGGGCGTCCCGCGGCCGCGCATACGCGTCAACATAAGAATGGTTTGCCTGCTCCATCGCCGGGAGGGCGCGCGTCCCCGCGCGCCGAGAAAACGATCTCTAACCTAGGGGAGGCAATTTAACCCTTGGTATACAAACGCGCTTGGGTCCGGCCACAACGGATCGCGGGGACGCGATCCCTCCCCGCGTTGGGTCTCGCGGCCGCGGGACGCACCCTCCGACGCTTGAACGACCAACCTGCAACCTGCCAACCTGGA
The DNA here is from genome assembly GCA_963837955.1 of uncultured Verrucomicrobiae bacterium. Lineage (GTDB taxonomy): Bacteria > Verrucomicrobiota > Verrucomicrobiia > Chthoniobacterales > JAFAMB01 > DASTDH01. The sequence continues at coordinate 458,614 of CAWIPH010000001.1, forward strand.
ACTTGCCAACCTGCTAACCCTTCACCCGCAGCAGCCGTAACGCTGCGTCCGAAAAATCCATTGCGCCTTGCAAGAGTTCTCTGCCGAAAGAGAAAAAAGTCACATCGCGACTGGCCAGGATTAGCATGAGACTCAATCCCAGGAAGTTCATCAGATAGATCACCATCATGGAGAAAAACGTTCCATGCTCGACGAGATCGGTCTGACCGTTCCAGAGCATCCAGACGGTGAACGTCACATGGAACATCCAGGTAAAGCCAACTAACCCAAACAACCACCGATGGAGCGGCGCCAAGTCCCAAAACACGCCGATGCCGCCGTAAAAGGCGACAACCAGCAGGCTATAAATCGGGAAGAAATAGGGCGCGAGCGAGATCCAGAAATTGTTTGTATCGGTAATGATATGTCCGCCGTCACGACCTACGCGAAACCGCGTGACTCGACCGCCCATGATCCACACCCAAATCACGTGCGTCAGCTCATGGCCGAAGACGTACATCAGAAGAGGCTTCGGCAATCCGAAAAAAGTGATAAGCCAAAGAACCGCTCCCAGCGCGAAAAACCAAAACTCTTCCGACATCCAGAAGTCGTGATGAACTGTCGCCTGGGAAAAACAGGAAAAGAAGGCGCGCGTAAGGATCCAGGCCAGCGGGATTAGGAACAGTGCGATCAGCTGCTTTAGCCAGCGCACCGGCACAACTATCTCTCGACCCGTCTCCGAGATCTTCTCTGTAGCCGAAAGCCCTGATTGCAACTTCCGGCGTCTTCGGTTCGTCGCTGCCACAGATGGAGGTTAGCGCGAAAAACTCACAAGAGAACACCAAAGCGGCGGCTTCATGTTGGACAAGTGAAACTGTGCGAAAAGCAGGCCGCTTTGCTGCTTTTTTGCGAGTTTTTCGCGCTAGGCTCTACCCATGTAAGCTCCGGTCCGAGTATCTATCCGAATAGATTCACCTTCTTTTATGAATAAAGGAACTTGAACCGACTTGCCCGTTTCCAGTTTAGCGGTTTTCTGCACGTTCGTAGCGCTGTCCCCCCGTACGCCCTCGGGTGCTTCGGAAACCTTTAGCGACACTGACGACGGGAGCTCGATTTCGACCGGTTTGCCTTCGGCATACAGCACCTCCACTCTCAGGTTCTCGGAAAAATACTCCTGCGCTTCTCCCACCAGTTGCGCGCTCAGCGTCTCGGTTTCGTAGTTTTCCGGATCCATAAAAACAAAGCCGTCCTGATCTTTGTAACTGAATTCCAGGTTACGCCGGGTGACATCTACTAGCTCGACGGTTTCGGTCGAGCTAAAGCGCACGTTACTTGATTTGCCAGTCCGAATGCTGCGGATAGTCGCCTGGACAAACGCGCGTAAATTACCTGGTGTCCGGTGCTGGACATCGAGCAAAACGGCGATGTCGCCATTATACCGAATTGCCATTCCTTTTCGAAGATCGTTTGCTGCTGCCATAAACTGTCCCCCGGATTAAGTCTATCGCGGGAGAGGGTACGATTACAGAAGCTTTACTTTCGTCAAATCTTGAGAATCAATAATTCCCACCGGCCGATTGGATTCGTCCACGACAATAAGATCGTCGATTCGGTGTTGGTCGAGAATATTAAGTACTTCGACAGCCAAACGATCCGAACGAATCGTTATCGGATGTCTGACCATGTAACCGCCGACCGGTTCCTGAACCATGGCAGGATGATCTTCAAACGCGCGCACGAAATCGCCATGGGTGAAAATCCCGGCCAAAGCGCCTGAACCGTCCACGACGACGGCAACTCCGGCACGACACTGGTTCATCGCATGCAGCACAGCTAGCACGTCGGTGTCGGGCCTAACGGTTGGCATTCTGTCGCTGCCGCGCATGACATCAGTAACCCGTTGCAGCAACGCGCGACCAAGTCTGCCGCCTGGATGGAATTTAGCGAAATCCTCTTTTTGAAAGCCGCGTACTTCCAATAGCACCATGGCCAAGGCGTCACCCAAAGCGAGCATGACCGTCGTGCTTGAAGTTGGTGTGAGGTTTAAGGGACAAGCCTCTTGTTCGACTGAGCAGTCCAAGGTCACATCGCTATGCTTGGCTAACGTGGAATTCACATTGCCGGTAAACGCAATGACCTGAACGTCGAACCTTTTCAACGCCGGCAATATATTCAGCAGTTCGGCTGTTTCCCCACTATAGCTCATTGCCAGAACCGAGTCCCCGGTGGCAACAATTCCGAGATCGCCGTGCAGTGCGTTCAGAGGATTCAATACCACCGCGGGCGACCCAGTGCTGGTTAGCGTGGCAGCAATCTTTTCTCCGATTTGGCCCGATTTACCGACGCCAAGGATTATGATCTTGCGACCTGCCTCCACCGTCTGGCGCAGAAGCTGGACTGCTTCGGAGAAACGGTTATCCAATCGCTCGGCTAGCTTCTGTAATTCATGGATCTCGATCTGCAAGACGCGTCGAGCTTGTTCGAGGTCGCCCGCACTTAGCTTGTCGAGGTCGCCTGCACCGAGCTTGTCGAGGTCGCCTGTGCCGAGCTTGCCGAGGTTGCCTGTGCCGAGCTTGTCGAGGTCATTCATATCAAGCTTGCTGAGTTGTTATTTGGAGGGATGGAGTCCAATCAACGGCGCCGAAAATGCCAGAAAGTGACCGCTACGCAAGCGAGCATCAGCAAGATGACAAGAGAGTAGGTGTCGTGCCATCGGCGCGTCAGCGCGGCCGAGGAACTATGGAAAAAGCTCATCGCGTACAACAACGCGATAGCGATGATTGGAAGGCAAACCGATGCGATCAACGTGAACGTCCGGATTGATGTGTTGGTCCGCGAGCTCAGACTTCCCAAGTATAGGTTCGACAGGTTCGTAGCAGCCAACGCCTCGGTTTGCAGTCGATCAATCATTTCAAGCAAACGCAGACGGCCGGAGCGAAAAAAAGGTTTGGTGCGCTCTCCGATCGCCCCGCTTTGGTCCTGTTCCAATGCCCCCCAGGTTTCAAGCTGCGCGAAGCCGATTTGTCGGAGCGCATTTAGCGTTTTTTCGGTGCGGCTAATGAGCGGCAATAATTCTTGGCTTGGATCACGCAGGATAGCTTGCTCCAATCTATCGCGCTGATCTGCCAGTTGGGCGATCGCAGCGGCATACGGCGCAAGGGTAGACTCAAAAATTGAGTAGACTAAATAGTCACTTCGCAGGAACCGCAGATGATTTCCGTTGTCGCGAACACGTTCTCGCAATGTTTGGAAAGGGTCGAGAGCGTTATTCGCCAGAAGAGTGATGACAACCTGATCCTGCAAGAAGAGGTGTAAGGGTTCAGTAACGAGTTCTCCGGCTGGCGAACTGCAAGCAATCTGGAGAACGATTGACAATTGTTTGTCGTGAGTTTCGATCCGTGAGCGGCCCGGATCGCTTTTGAATGTTTCCAAGGTGAGCGCGTGAAAACGAAATTGGGAAGCTAGGCGCTCCAGAGATTCCTCGTCTGGCCGTCCCTGGAAATGAAGCCAACGGATGCCAACGCCCTCCGAGGCATCCGCCACATTTTCCACCCGATCGAGCTGCTGCTCTGCGTGGGAATAAGCGTTGTATTCGATCAGCCGAACGACATTCCCGGGTCCAAGACTTTCGACGGATTGGACCCAAGGATCTGCCCGTTCATGGGACAGCACACCGATCATTCCTAGCCTATACCGTCACAGTCCATCAACGTCTAGGTCCTTTCCAGAGCGCCGCATCGAGACAAGCGATGATGTGACCGAGCCATCCGAGCCAAATCAGCCACAAAAAGCTGCTAACGACGAAAAGGATGATGGCGGCAAGAATGCGACCCTGTACCAATTGACCGAGGCCAGGGATGAAAAAGCTGCAAATCGCAGCAAGTACGTTTCCGGTGGTACCTTGTCCCATAGTTGTCTCCTTCATGACCTAAATAACAATTACAATCGACTATTAGTTTCAATTGGGTTGAAGAATTAAAAAAGATCTTTGGCGATTCCTGGTCAGGCCGACGACGACCGGTTTTGCCGGATCAAGTTGGCTGGTGATCTGAGCAAAAGTCTGAGAATTAGGGGTCGGTTGTCGGTTCACCTCTTCGATCACATCTCCCAGGCGCAAGTCTTGTCCAGCCGAAGCATCCGGATCAACCTGGATAACGATTACCCCTTTGACGTACTCGGGGACATTGGCTTCGGTCCGCAGCCGCGGACTTAAATCATTCACTTCGATTCCGGAGAAAGCCTTGCTCGAACTAGTGGGGGGACTGCTACTTTGGTTGTTTTGGCTAACCAGCTCGGCCGGTTGCTCGGCTACCTGAGCGGTCACCGACATCTTTTTGCCGTCGCGAGAAAGAGCAACCGTAAGATTCGAACCGATATCAGCTTCCGAAATCTGATTCCCCAGAGCGACGGTATCCTTGATGTCGTGGTCATTGATCTTCTGAATGACATCGCCCCGGGTAATGCCTGCCTTTTCCGCAGGAGAACCCCGCGTTACATCAGTGACCAAGGCTCCGGTGCTGCCATCCAATCTAAATTGCTCGGCGATCTCTTTCGTCACCGGCTGAACGCTGACGCCGAGGTAGCCGCGCACAACCCGCCCTTTTTCCACGAAATTCTTGAGCGCTCGCTTGACGACGTTGGCAGGAATGGCAAACCCGATGCCCTGATTCCCGCCAGACTCCGAATAGATCGCGGTGTTAATCCCGACTGCTTCGCCCTTAATGTTGACTAACGGGCCACCCGAGTTTCCCGGATTGATAGCCGTATCGGTCTGGAAGAACTCCAGAGAGCTCTCGCTAATCGCTCGACGATTCTTAGCACTGATGATTCCCTGGCTGACGCTCTCCTCAAGCCCAAAAGGATTACCGATCGCAAAAACTACTTGACCCACTTTCACCAAATCGGAGTTGGCCAGCGGCAAAGGGGTTAGTTGCGGTAAATCGATCTTTAGAACGGCTAAATCGAGTTGGCTATCGGTCCCAATGACTTTGGCTTTGGCCGTACGTCCATCGTTCAATTCCACCACAATATCGTCCGTCCCATTCACGACATGGTTGTTCGTCACAATGTGACCTTCCTTCGAGACAATCACCCCAGAGCCGAGAGAGGTAACTTGCTGCTCGGTTGAGTCCTTCCGTTTGGAATGGCGTCCGCCGAAGAAATAGTCCAACGGATCCGACCATTGCCGCTGTACTGTCTTCATAGTGGTTATACTGACCACGCTAGGCACGACTGTTTCAGCGAGATGTTGGTATTCTTCGTTGAGTCGTTCCAGAATTGGCACCGACCCAAGATCGATCTGCGATTTGTCAGCCGGAGTAAATTTTTCGGTTTTCGTCTCGACCGGGCCGAACTGCTTGGCCTGCCAGACGTAAATCAAAGAAATGACAAGCGCTAGGAGGAGGACAAAAACGAGAAACTTGAGAAAGCTCTTCATGTTGAACCAACGGTTACTTCCTGCCTGCAAGGCGATGTATTAATTAGCTAAATTCGCGGCCCTTTTACCACTCTCGATTATCATACGACGAAAACAGGCGTTTGCAGGGGTTTGTAGGTCCGGGTCCTGGTCCAGAATGACGCGGGCAATGCCTCTCGCTTCATCGATTAGATGTCCGTCTTTCAGCAGATCGGCTAAACGCAATGGCGGAAGCCCGCTCTGTTCAGTGCCGAGCAGATCTCCCGGACCACGAAACTGAAGATCGGCCTCCGCGATTTCAAATCCATTGTCGCTGTTCTCCAAGATTTTCAGTTTGGCCAACGGCACCGGGTCTTTACTGTCGGTCAGGAGCACACAATAGCTCTGATGGTTGCTGCGTCCGATTCGCCCCCGCAGTTGATGAAGTTGCGCCAGTCCAAAACGTTCGGCGTTTTCGATCAGCATGACGGTTGCATTTGGCACATCGACACCGACTTCGATGACGGTGGTCGAAATCAACACTTCGACCTGTCCCGAGCGAAATCGAGCCATTACCGATTCTTTCTCTTCTGGAGTCAGTCGCCCGTGCAGCAACCCGCAAGCGGCCGGGGCGAGAAGTTCACTCCACCGGGCGAATTCGGTGGTCGCCGCCTTGACGCTGAGAGACTCCGATTCCTCAATGACCGGATAGATAATATAAATCTGACGGCCGGCTTTCAGGCGTTCCTTCAGAAACGCGGTCGCTTCCGGAATCTTAGCCGTGGATCTTACGCCGGTGATAACCGGGCGTCGATCGGCCGGTTTCTCATCGAGAACCGAAACGTCGAGGTCGCCGTACAGCGTCATTGCCAAGGTTCGGGGGATCGGCGTGGCTGTCATTACCAGCAGGTCCGGTACTGGTTTCCTTTGCACTAGTTGGGCCCGTTGGAGGACGCCAAATTTATGCTGTTCATCAATCACAACCAATCCTAGGCGGGAAAAGGAGTCGGTATCGTACAGCAAAGCGTGAGTGCCGACGACCGCGTCGGCTTCGCCTTCGAGAGGAAGGAACGTCTCTTCTTTTCGGACGCTGGTACGCAGCGCAAGCTTGAGACCCAGAGGCTGGAGCCACTCCACCAGGCCGCGGTAATGCTGCTCGGCCAGGACCTGGGTCGGCGCCATGAGGGCGGCCTGGAATCCGGCCTCGATGACAGAGACCATAGCGGTCACGGCAACGAAGGTCTTGCCGGCGCCGACATCGCCTTGCAAAAGGCGTGCCATGGGTCGCGGGGCGGCCAGGTCGAGGCGAATCTCGTCCATCGTGCGAAGCTGCGCCTTGGTCGGCTGGAAGCTTAGCCGGCTGAGAAACTTCGAGAGGATCTTTCCGGTTCCGGCATGCGATTCTCCACCTCCGTCGAGCGCCGTCCGACGACGCTTTTCTACCACCAGTTGCATACCGACTAACTCGGCCAGGGCCAAAGTTTGGCGCGCTTTTTCCAGTTCATCCCACGTTCCAGGAAAATGCAGTTGCCGGAGAGCAGTTCGCAGCGAGGCGACGTAGCCCGGAAGAACCGGCCGATCCTGGATAACGTCCAACTCTTCAAGTCCTCGGTACAGCAGCTCGCGCAACGCTCGCTGGCGCAAACCTTCGGTGAGCGGATATATCGGCGTGATCCGGTCGAGGTGAATCAGGTTCTCATCAGTCTCATCGACAATCTCAAATTCCGGGTGGTCAAAATAGATGCGATTTCGCACGTCCTTTGGGCGACCGAAAAGAACGACTGTTTGACCCACCGCTAGCATGCGCTGGATATAGTGTTGATTGAACCAGCGGCAGGTGATCCGACCGCTCAGCGCCGTATTGCTGCCTTCCTCTACCGTGGCCTCAACGATCTTCCTCCTGGCAAAATAACGGGCCGTTACTTTGGTGATAATGCCCCGGATGCAGGTCGGAGTTTCGGAACTCGCACTTGGGAACCGGCCAAAACGAGAACGATCTTCGTGGCGCCGGGGATAATGTTCGAGAAGGTCACGCCAGGTCTCGACTCCCAGGCGAGCCAATCCTCGTCCCAACGATGGGTTGACCCAGGGAAGCTCTCGAATAGGAGTTTCTAGAGGATCCATCGAACAGCTTCTTAATGGTCGCGGTGACAGCGAATTGCTTCGATCTGCAGTTGCAATTCGAGACGATCGCGGAACAGATTGGTTTCTAAGAAGAATGCGATATCCCAAGGTGGCGGCGGCAGCGGGACGTTTCCACCTCGAAAGTGGATAGCTCGTAGCAGCTTCCCGTCGTGCCGTACGCTGAATGCCCGATGTTTGTCTTTCAGAAGGCGCGATTCTCCGACCGGCTCAGCGCCCCGCAAACAGAGCAAGGGTGCAGGATTACCAATCCCGAATGGCTGGAGTCTTTCGTATCCAGTTAAGAACTCAAAGTCTAGTTCCCGTCCGGAGACTTCCGCGTCGATCATATATTTCGGAGTCAACAGATCGATTGACAGATTTTCTCGAGCCGTCGTCAAAAACATTTCCGTGAACAACGCCAATTGGTCGAACTGTAGTGTGACTCCTGCGGCCATCGCGTGGCCGCCAAATTGGGTCAAGACTGCGTTACATTCCTCGAGGGCGCGCACGAGCGAAAATCCAGGGATGCTTCGGCCACTCCCTTTCCCGATTCCATCCTCGTCGAAGCCAATCACGATCGCTGGACGATGGAAGTGTCGCATCAATCTCGATGCGACAATGCCAACTACGCCGGGATGCCAGCCGTGAGAGCCGACGACGATGGCTGCAGACTGGGGATCAAAACCGGTGGCTAAGAGCGCAAAGGCTTCATCTACTGTGGTTTGCTCGACCGCTTGCCTTTCCCGATTTTGCCGATCGAGCGATTCCGCCAGCCGGTCGGCTTCGGCTGGGTTCTCGGTCAGCAAGAGGTCTAGAGCCTCTTGGGCGACACCGAGGCGTCCTGCCGCGTTCAGTCGCGGGCCGAGCCGGAACGCGACTTCTTCGGCTTTCACCATTCCCTCGATCCCCGCTCGACGCATTAGAGCGCGCAAACCAACCCATCGGCTGGCCCAGAGTTGTTTGAGCCCGTGAGAGGCCAGCGTGCGGTTTTCCCCGATCAATGGCGCTAGATCCGCTACGGTTCCCACGGCGACCAAGTCCAGGAAATGCTTCAGGTCAACTTCGGGTAGTCTCCGCTGTTTGAGTAGCCCATGGCAAAGCTTAAAGACCAGTCCCACCGTGCAAAGATAATGGAAGCTCGGACCGATCTTTGGATTGATCAGGGCCCGGCATTTGGGAAGCTGCGATTTCGGTTCATGATGGTCAACGACGATGACGTCCGTTCCCTGAGCCTCGATGGCGGCGACTTGCTCCAATGAAGTCGTTCCACAATCGAGCGCAATAAAGAGCTCCGGCTGATAAAGCTCGAGGCAGCGATTTACCCCTTCGGCGGACAGCCCATAACCTTCATCAATCCGATGGGGAAGAAACTGCGTCGGTTCGGCTCCATACGATCGCAAGATTCGCGTAAGCATCGCGACGGACGTCACGCCATCCACATCGTAATCTCCGTAAAGTACGATCTTCTGCCCGCGGTCGATCGCCCCAAAGATTCGATCTACTGCTTCTCGTATGCCCGGCAAGAGAAAAGGGTCGGTCAAATCCTGGAGCTTGGGGTGGAGAAATCTTCTTGCTTCGGCGACCTCGCCAAACCCGGCTTTGACTAGAAGTCCCGAGAGAGAGGCAGGAAGTTGAAGCTCCCGGCTCAAGAGAAGAACGCTAGCGTCAACATCGCGTGCGGGAAAATGCCAGACGCGATCCAAGTTTGTGCTCATCTTCGGAACACTGCGAAAGATAAATTCACTTTACGTCAGCGTTTGTTCATCGGGCGGACGGATAAGGAGACCGTGCTCGGCCAGAAAGCGCTTCACGTCCGCGACGGTGAACTCTCCAAAGTGGAAGATACTGGCTGCTAAAACTGCATCGGCTTTGCCCTCGCGCAGGACGGATTCCAGATGAGCTAGGGTCCCGGCTCCGCCACTGGCAATCACGGGAATGCCGATCGCCGTGCTAACGGCGGACGTGAGCTCCAGGTCGTAGCCATCTTTTGTTCCGTCCGCATCCATACTCGTCAACAGAATCTCACCTGCGCCGAGAGCCTCTACCTTTTTTGCCCATTCAATTGCATCGAGTGACGTCGGATGACGCCCACCATGGGTAAACACGCGCCAGGTACCGTTATTTTCCCTTTTCGCATCTATTGCGACTACAATACACTGCACGCCAAACGTCTCGGCCGCTTCTGAGATAAGTTCCGGACGCTGGATAGCCGCAGTGTTGATACTTACTTTGTCAGCGCCGGCCAACAACATATCCCGCACGTCGGAAACACTTCGAATGCCGCCTCCGACCGTCAACGGCATGAAACATTCGTTTGCTGTGCGTTCCACGACGTCGATCATGGTTTTCCGGTGATCAGAGGATGCCGTGATGTCGAGGAACACCAGTTCGTCCGCTCCTTGCCGGTTGTACTCTTTGGCGCATTCCACCGGGTCGCCCGCATCGCGCAATTGCAGGAAACGGGTTCCTTTGACGACCCGCCCTTCGGTTACGTCGAGGCATGGAATAATGCGTTTGGCGAGCATGTAAGCGAAGCTAACTTAAAATTTGGGCCAACAATCCGCAACAGATACGGAACGACAACCCCGCGCGGGTAGGGCGATACAGTCCGGCAAAAGCCGCGTTTGATAGGACGCCCGTATGTGCCGGACTGCGAGCCTTTGCGGCGGCTGTGCACTTTCGGCGCTTGTTGTTGGCTCACACACCTCATCTCGCTGTCGCTCAACGTCGTGTATCGCCCTACCCATCATGCCGGCCTCTTGTTCACCGCTAAAAATCTCACATTTCGCTGTAACGTATCGAACAACAGGTCTCGGAGAAGGTTGACGAGCGGTGACTTTTCGTTCTCTCGCGAAATCAAATACAAATGAATGAGCGGAAGCGCCTTCAATCCGGTTAGCCGGTTGTTCATGGTTAATCCTTTCGGAACGCCCAGCGGCGTCCGAACCGTAATGCCTAACCCGGCTTCCACTGCAGCCCAGGTACCGGAGAGGCTCGGACTTGTGAAAGTTCGCCGCCATGCCCGGTTTCCCAAATTCTCCAGAGCAGTCGCGCGAAAAGCGCATGGCGCTTCGAATAGAACAAGCTTTAGCTCTTCATCTGGTTGAGGCGGATGTTTCCAGATCCAAACCATTGGCAGTTTCCCGACTGGTTGTGCGGTAAAGCCGTTGCCCGGATGCGCGAAGCCGAACATGATGGCCAAATCAAGGCCTCGTCGCTGGAGCGCGCTGAGGAGGTCGGTCGAACGCTCGACGCGGACCTCCATCTCGACTGCGGGATGGGCGCGACTAAACGATGCTAGAGCGGAAGGAAGGATCGTTTCGGCGAAATCCTGCAACATACCGAGCCGGATCTTGCCACGCACCTTCAGGCCCGCGACGGCTTGAACTGCTTCATCATTCAGAGCGAGCAGACGTCGGGCGTACTCTAGAAGAGCAAATCCACTTTCGGTTAATTGGATGCTGCGGCCGGCTTTCTCGAACAGTTCGATGCCAGCCAAATCTTCGAGACGTCTCATTTGCAAACTTACCGCTGACTGGGTTCTGCCGACCGAACGCGCGGCATCCCGAAAACTTCCCTGGTCGTGTGCCAAGATCAGCGTGCGCAGAAGATCAAGATCAAACAAGGGCAGATTCATAGATGAGAAAAATTAAAGTATGATGCATAATAAATCAAAATTGATAAAGCAATAGTGCAAGCGTTTCTTAGCACCATGAGCTATCCAAATTTTTCTAATGCGGTTCTGATGCAGTACGAGACACCGTTGCCGGATGATTTCGATATGGATGGTGTCCGCAGGCGGGTTCAGGAAAAGGCGGCATTGTTTGATCAAATGCCCGGTCTGCTTGTGAAATTCTATGCTGTGAATGAAGTATCCAGCGCTACTTCAAACGAATATTCCTCGATTTACCTCTGGTCGGGCCCCAAGTTCCTGACAGGTTTCTTCACGGGCGACTTTTTCGAAAACTATGCGAACGCTTTTGGGCGGCCGACTCCGCGATGGGCGTTAGTGGACCGGGTAGACGGGGATATAAACCAGCTGCAACGGGCACGAACAGCAATTCGCCAGACAATCGGGATCCCGCGCAAAACGCACATTGGCCAGTTTGTGAAGACTTGGGAAAAGCGACAGGATTCATCGAATCTGCTGGCCCGAGTATTCGCCATTGATCCTGCGCGTTGGGAGGTGGTCGACTTTCAGTTCACAGCCGAACGCGTTGCTCACCCGGTGGGAGTGAATGCGCATCTGTACGACATCGCGCACGTATCGCTGCCTGGGGCTACGCATGACAAATGACAAATGACAAAAGGGAGCCTCTCCTCTTCCGGCGTTCCCGGCGCTGTCGGCGTTGTCGGCGCTACCGGCGTTTCCCAACTAGGGGAACAATCCAAAATCTTGGCGGGCTTTCAGGACGCGCTCGACCGCCGTCGCTAAGGCAGAGATACGATGCGGAATCCGCTGTTGCTTGGATCTTCGCGTTACTGTCACAAAGGCTTGTTCCATCGTTCTTTGCAGCCGATCGAGAATTTCGCTTCGGCTCCAGAAAAAACTTTGCAGCCCTTGCACCCATTCAAAGTAAGAAACCACGACACCACCTGCGTTACATAAGATATCCGGGATGACGAAAATCTCGTTCCAGCGATCAAAAAGTATACTGTCCGCCTCAGTGGTCGTCGGCCCGTTGGCCGCTTCTGCTAGAATGCGACACTGTAGTTTCCCAGCATTCTTTCCATGGATGACACCGCTCACCGCGGCGGGCACCAGTACGTCGCAAGGCAAAGTCAATAGATCGTCCCGGCTAATCGGCTCGGCGCCATCAAAATTTCGCAGATCTCCGTTTTCGAGAACATGGCTCTGAGCTCTCCAGATATCGATGCCGCTCTTGTCGTAGTAAGAGCCGTAGGCATCGCCGAGCCCGACGATTTTCATTCCGTTCCGGTAAGCCAGCCCATGCGCGACGACCGATCCTACATTCCCAAATCCTTGAATAACCGCGGTACGGCCCGGCAACTTCAATTTTATTAAATCGGCTGCGCGTTCAATCAGGTAGACTACGCCGAAGCCGGTGGCTTCCCGGCGACCGGTGGTTCCTCCGATACTCACCGGCTTTCCGGTCACAATGCCAGGTTCCGAGTATCCGAGGTACGATGAATAAGTGTCCATGAACCACGCCATGACCCGTTCATCCGTCCCCATGTCCGGACCCATGATGTCCGTCTTAGGACCAACAAACGGGATCATTTCTTGCATGTAGCGTCGAGAAACCCTCTCGAGTTCAAACAGGCTCAACTGGGTGGGATCAATGCGTACTCCTCCTTTGGCACCGCCATACGGAAGGCCGGCCAGCGCGCATTTCCAGCTCATCCAGATCGCTAAGGCTGCAACCTCCCCCATCGTAACCGTCGGAGCGAATCGGATCCCACCTTTGGTTGGTCCCATCGCGAGATGATGCTGCACCCGATATCCTTCAAAGACCTGAATTGATCCGTCGTCCATTTTGACTGGCAACGAGACCGCAATAGATCGTTTTGGCCAGAAAAGGGGTTCGCGAACACTCTGGGGAATATCGAGGTGCTTAGCGATCAGCTCGAACTGCTTCAATGCGATACTGAAGGCCGGATCATCGAAGAAGTGGTCCATCGATCTGTCGGAGGGAAAACGGGGAGGATTAGGGGTTAGAATCTAGGAGTTAGAATAAAGTATCAAGCGTCAAGAAGCTAACCACGGGGTTAAAATCCCGGGCGGGAGGGATCGCAGCCTGTCCGACATAGCTTTTGACGCATCACGCTCAACCGTGCGCTTCTGCGACGTCGGATCCTCGCGATCCGGCGGCGTACGAGGATCCGACGTCGCGCTCAAACATTCTGCAGCAGGCATCCAAAGGCTATGTCGGACAGGCTGTGCGCCCTCCCCGCACCCTTCGGGGCAGAGAACCAGAAAAGCCAATAGCCAATGTCCAATCGCCAAGAAGGTTAACCGTTCTCCCACACCTTCCGGTATAGTTCTTCGATCTCTTCTGAGGTCGGCACGCGCGGATTGTTTGCCGGCGAACCGGAAGCCAGTGCCTGTTTAGCCATCGTTGGCAGACTTCCGAACCAATCTTGTTCAGGGATTCCGTATCCGCGCGGTGTTGGTACCTTTAGCCGCTGATTCAGCTCTCTTAGACCGTGAACCAGAGCGGCGGTCGCAGGATCATCTTCTGCTTCGTTCGGGACAAGAACCATAGCGCGCGCGCAATCGGCATAGCGCTTCTTAGCTGCCCCAATTGAAAACGCCGTCACGGTGGGCAAAAGCATGGCGTTAGATAGTCCGTGTGGCACGTGGAACTTGGCTCCGATTGGCCTGCTCATGCCGTGCACCAGCGCTACACTCGAATTCGAGAACGCGATTCCGGCCTGGGTCGCTGCCTGCATCATAGCTTCCCGTGAGGCTCGATTTTCCGGCTCAAAACAGGCTATCGGTAGGTGCCGCCAGATCGCCTTCATGGCTGTGAGAGCAAATCCATCAGCAAACGGATTAGCCAACTTGCTGACGTACGCTTCGATCGCGTGGGTCAACGAGTCAACGCCGGTGTCAGCTGTCAATCGCATCGGTTTGCTTAGGGTCAACTCGTAGTCCACGATCGCCGCCGTTGGCAGGTAAGCCAGTCCGATGCAGAGCATCTTTTCGCCACTCTCTTCGTCAGTCACAATAGTGAATCGAGTCGCATCGGACCCAGTCCCCGCCGTCGTCGGAATCGCGATAATCGGGAGACCTGAGACATCCTGTTGATGCGGCGTTTTGTAATCACGCATTTTGCCGCCGTGCACTCCGAGCGTTGCTACCGCTTTTGCGGTGTCGATTGAACTGCCTCCGCCTAGTCCGATTACGCAATCGTAAGTTCCAGCCTGTAAAGCCTGCAGCCCCGACTCGACTGAAGAGGTTGTCGGATCCGGCACACTCCCGGAGAATATGCCGGCGCCGCTGATACCCGATCCCTTAAGGATCTCGCCCAAGCGATCAGCCAATCCCTGCTTCGCAAAGAAAGCATCAGTCACGACGAGCGGAGCGTGCAGCCCGAGCATTTGCAAAACCTGACCTGTTTCCCTAAACGCTCCGCCTCCGATTCGAAGTATCCGCGGTAAAGCGATTTTTGCGATCATGAGGTTGGGGTGGAGGAGGCAACCTGCAACTTGTAACTTGCTAACTTGTAACCTGTTACTGGATATACGGTCCAAGCAAGGAGAGATCAGCCGGGCTGAGTCGCTCCTTGGCGGTTTTGGCTTGATGCCAGTAGGGATAGAGTAATAGCGGTGCGCTGACCTTATCGAGCCGAACTCGTTCCTCGGGTGAGAGCCGCACGTTAGCAGCAGCGAGGTTATCGGCCAACTGCTCTTCGGTGCGAGCACCAATGATAAGAGAGGTCACTCCGGGACGGCCCAGCAGGTAGGCCAAAGCGATTTGAGCTGCGGAGACCTTGTGCGTCTCCCCAAGTTCGAGCAGCAAATCAATGATGTTGTAGAGCTGTTCTTCGTTGTAAATGGGAGGTTCGCCCCAGTTGTTGAAATGACGTGACCCTTCCGGGGTTTTTTGGCCACGGCGATATTTGCCAGATAAAAGCCCACCAGCCAAAGGGCTCCAAACCAGGATCCCAAGGCCTTGATCCAACGTGATTGGGACGAGCTCGTATTCGGCATCCCGAGCTTGCAACGAGTAATAGATCTGCTGGCTCACGAACCGCGCGTAATTTCGGCGATCGGAGACCGCGAGCGCTTTCATCAAATGCCACCCGGAGTAGTTTGAACAGCCGATGTAGCGGACTTTTCCCGACCGGACAAGGGTATCGAGCGTCTCTAACGTTTCTTCGAGTGGTGTTTCTCCGTCCCATTCATGTATTTGGTAGAGATCGATGTGATCGGTCCGGAGCCGGCGCAGGCTATCTTCGCATTCTTTGATGATATGATAACGCGAGGCGCCGCCTTCGTTCGGACCATCGCGCATGACCATCCTGAACTTGGTGGCAATCAGCACTTCATCGCGACGACCTTCCAAAACTTGACCAAGAATGTCTTCGGATACGCCATGGGAGTAGATATTGGCCGTATCGAATAGGTTGACACCTGCCTCCAGGCAGAGGTCCACTTGACGGCGCGCGCCCTTTACGTCCGTTGCGCCGACTTTGCTGAAGAACGTCTGGCCACCGAAGGTCATGGTGCCCAGGCTAAGCACCGAAACACGAAGACCGGATTGTCCGAGTTGACGATATTCCATATGGGAACCCATATATCACCGTTTGGCTGTCGCCAAACGGTATGACAGATAGCAAATAGCAGATAGCAGATGCCCAAAACGTCGGATCATTCCGCGAAGCTGTAACTTGCAACCTGTAACCCAAATGAATCCATTATTAGCGAAAATTCGGGAACAACTGCCGAATGAGACCGCACCTGTTGGGCTAGTGGTGCGCGGCGAAGTCCTGGAGGACCAATTGTCCGCCTTCATCAAACTAGCTCGAGCGACGGAAGAGAGTACACAAAAGGAGCGAGGAAATCTTTTCTACCGATTCTTCTTCAGCCCCAAAGATCCTCTCGAGTATGTGTTACTTGAAACCTGGGAAAACTTCCCTGCGCTCGCCGCCCATTTCGAGACGGCGCATTTCAAGCAATTCGCTCAAGGCACCGAGTCACTCACCGGAGAACGATTTTCGATCGAGGTACTCTTGAGTCCAGGAGCTAAGGGCTAGGAGCCAACAAGTCAAAGGGACCGTCCGCCCGTTGTCTGCGTTCCCGCCGTTCCCGGCGCTATCGGCGTTCCCGGCGTTGTCCGACTTCGCTCCGTCGTTTGAACTCCGGCAGCCTCAATCTTCAACCTGCTACGTAGCCCCCAACGGCTCCATCCGTGCGACCAACATGGGTTCGATGAAACTCAACAGGTTCTTGTCATCGAATTCCGGCTCCAGCCACTTGGCTACTTCCGGACCGGCTGCTCGGATGTGTTGTCGTAGTTGGGCGATGCGTTCAGCGTTACAGCCGGCCTGAGCTGTCCACCAATCAAACTGCAAACGATAGGGAACGATCTGGTCTTTGATCCAAGAAAATCCGGTATCCCGAGCCAGTTCCCGCCATTGCGAAACGGTCCGCTGCAGGAAATGGGATGGGTCACGAGTGCGTTCCCAATAATCAATCCAATCGGAGACTTCCGCGGCTGGACTAATCTGATCGACAAGAATGAACCGTCCGCTGCGGGTCAAAACTCGATGGACCTCGGATAGAAATTTCGCCGCATCATGAAAATGATGGGGAGCATGTCGAGAAACAACCAGCGAGAAGGCACCGGAATCGAAAGGCAACGCCTCGGCCGCTGCTTCCTGAAAGAGGATGTTCGTCTTCCCCTCGGCCTGAGCTCGCAATCTACCTTGTTCGAGCATGCGCGGGGCGATGTCGATTGCGATTACTGATTGGACGGAATCTGCTAGGGCGAAAGCCGTATTGCCGGGGCCGGTAGCCACGTCTAACACCAAGTCAGACGCTTTCGGCTCAGCAAGCTCCAGCAAAACTGGCAAGCTAGCGCCGGCCCGGTGAACCTGACTTTGCGAATAGCGTTCCGCTAAGGGGTCGAACTGGTTTCGACTGGAAGAAATCTGCATTGCCAGAAAAATGGTTCAGTTGCAACGTCTAGCAATTGTTTGTTCTACTGCTCTTAAGGCCGGCCGCATTCGGGAGTTGTGGCCCATCCAAAAATTCATTGGGCAGGATCAATGGATTTTGTCATTCCGTGAACTAGATGCAGATCGAATGGCGATCCGGCAATTGGCAGAACTATTGATGCGGTGAGAATGGAAGCGCCGTTAGTGTCGCTGGAGCTACGGTCCCCCGACTATGGAGCGTTTGAGAATACTGTAGAAGGGGCCTGAATACTCAGGTGGCCTGCGGTCGCGGTTGAGGGCGACCTGCGCTACCGGCTCCTGACTCCTAAATCCGATATGCCATGCTCCGTCTTTGACATTCCTCTTCCCAGTGTTTCCCGGTTTCCCGATCGCTGACATTAGTTTACGAACGAGAGCGTCCCAAGGACAATCGAACGACTGATTTATGTAAGGGTGGAATTTCATGTTGGCAGGATCCACATTAAAATGCACTATATGTTGCGCGTGTCAACATGATATGCTCCTTTCTTGCCAATGAAGACGGAGCGACCCTATCACCACGGCAATCTCAAGCAGACCCTCCTCGATGCCGCTCTCGCGCTGATCAGTGAGGTCGGTCCCCAAGCCTTTACCTTGCGCGAAGTAGCTCGCCGGGCCGGAGTCTCTCATAACGCGCCCTATCGCCATTTCCGCGACAAAGACGAACTCCTCGCGGTCGTGGCCGTAGAAGGCTTCGAACGGTTGACCGCGGCTATGAAACGTTCGGCGGCTCGCGGCTCGAGCGCCGAAGAGCGGCTCAGGCTTTGCGCACGCGGCTATGTCAGTTTCGCGTTACGTTGGCCGCAGCATTTCCTGGTTATGTTCGATCTGCCATCCTCGCGAGACAAATACCCGGAATACACCGGAGCGGGAGATGAAGCGTTTGCAACATTGTTAACGCTCATTGTCGAGTGTCAAAAAACCGGAGTGTTGTCAGCGGGAGATCCTGAACCGTTAGCCTTCATGGCTTGGTCCATGGTACACGGGATATCGAAACTAGCGGCAAGTAATCATTTGCCATTTGCTTCCGCAGCCGTTCTCGATTTCGCGGACCACGCTTCGCATGTAATGATGCTCGGGATGACCGCAGCGACTAGGAGTCGGAGTTAGTAATCACTAGTCGGCGCTCCGCCGTGATCAGCG
The DNA here is from genome assembly GCA_963837955.1 of uncultured Verrucomicrobiae bacterium. Taxonomy (GTDB): domain Bacteria; phylum Verrucomicrobiota; class Verrucomicrobiia; order Chthoniobacterales; family JAFAMB01; genus DASTDH01. The sequence continues at coordinate 476,920 of CAWIPH010000001.1, forward strand.
AATGGTGAAATGTAGGAGTCGGCGTGATGGTAGGGCGAAACAGATCCAGCGACAGCAGGATCTGTGAGCCGTGGGCGGCGAACAGTGAACCCGTAAGCCCAAGCCTCCGATCACTAATCACTTATCACCGATCACTTGCTCCCCAATCACCAGTCGATCATGCCGGCGCTTTGACTGCGCGAGCTTGTGGCGGCGTTGCGGTGCTAAGCCGCGAGGCTAACCACAGTCCGAGGATTGCCCAGCCCAGGTAGATCCAGCCAACCGTCCCGAAGCCAATGAGTTTGTGATCGGCGCCGTCGTGAATGAACCACGCGGCCATCGTTGCCGCCAGAGCCGCACCGAACTGTGCTACGGACGAGTTAATGCTCATAAAGCCGCCGCGATGTTCTGGTTCCACGCTGCTGGTAATCATCGCCATCGCCGGAACAAATCGACCGGTCATCGAGATCATAAACAGGGTCGTAACAGCCACAGCAACCGGGGCCGGAACTACCGGCAAATGCGTCGTCAGAAGTGACACCACCATGGAGCAGATCATCATGATGCTAAAAATTCTCATTCGACCATATCGATCGGCTAACCGACCGACGCCATTCATCGTGAATAGGGTAGCGCCTCCGCCGATCAAATAAACCCAACGAAGCTCTCCGCTATTCAACTGCACGTTGGAGACCAAGTAGTTGGCCAGATCGGGAATAATCATGAAGCCGCCCAAAGTAATCACGGTCATCAACGCTAAGGCGCGAAGATGATTGCGGTTAGCCAGGATCCTCCAAAATCGGCGGATTGGTGTCTCGGAACGACTGGCCTCCAGATGCGCGCCGACTTTCGGTAACCGGACAATAGCGAAAATCCAAACGATTCCACTCAGGCCAGCCAAGAAGAGAAAAGGAAAATGCCAACCGAGTTTGTCCGCGAAATAGAGGCCCAAAGGTACGCCGGCCACCTGGGCAACTGAAAACGCAGACATCACCGTGCCCACGGCGGATGCGCGGCGCGCGTCCGGCACAAGATCACCGACCATTGCCAGGCTAATGCCACCGACAATGCCGCCGAAAAAACCTGCGAGCGCGCGGGCGAACACAAGCGTTTCATACGTCGGAGCGAGTGCGCAGAGCAATGTACCGATGGCGAATCCAGCGTACATCATAAGCAGCGCGGTCTTCCGATCGAATCGATCCAGATAGAATGCCGCAGCCAGTCCAGAGAATCCCGCTGCACCGGCATAAGCCGATACCGCGAGATTAAAAGCGGGCGTATTGATAGCAAAGACCCGCATCAACTGCGGCCCAAGCGGCATCATAATAACGAAATCGACTGCAACTGTGAACTGTACTGCCGCTAGCATCAGAAGCAGAAGCCACTCATCCAATGGTCGCCGTGGCGAATCGTCAAATGGTGGCGCGGGCCGCGCGGCCTGCTGTTGAGATTGCGAAGTGCGTGGCGACGTAATCAAGACGGCCACTCTCGTTGGGGTTAGGCTTGTCGTCAAAGGGCCCGTGGCTTACCATCGAAAGCCGAATGAGAAATGCGGATGAAACGCGCTGAATTTCGCGACGTATTGTCGACCCTCGACCTTTCCGGCCGGCCGCAGGAAGTTTCTTATCGTGAGCAAATGATCGAGCTGCTGGATTCGTGCCCGAACTGCTTCCAGCGTGATGCTTTTCCAGCCCATTTTACCGGGAGCGCGTTCGTGGTCAGCGCAGACGGGGCCCGCGGTCTATTACATCATCATCGAAAACTCGATCGCTGGCTCCAATTTGGCGGCCATTGCGATGGTGAGGAAGATGTGCTTTCTGTGGCCCAGCGTGAAGCCTGCGAGGAGTCCGGGATCAATGGCCTGGTCGTTGCGTCCGTCCGTCCTTTCGATCTCGACATCCACGAGATTCCGGCCTTTGGAAATGAGCCCGCGCATCTGCACTACGACGTTCGATACGTTCTCATTGCTCCGGAACATGCGGAGATTCAAACCAGTCCGGAGAGCAAGGAACTGCGCTGGTTTGAGCCCGGCGAGATGGGGAGTTGGCCTCTCGACCCGGGGCTGCGGCGCCTGATTGAAAAATGGCAAGCGCTTTTGGCCAGGCGCTCGCACAGTTAAGCGAAGGCAGTGACGCTATCCTGTTTCCGGTTTGAGGTAGCGCACGCGATCATGTAAATCTGCAAGCATTCCCAATTCTTAATAACAATGACAGGGCGGGTAGGGCGAAACCCGACGCCATTTGCGGCAGAAGAAAGAGTTCGTCCCGGCCTTTGGCGATGAGCAACGGATCCATAGGTACGGCAAATATCGTAGCTGGAATCAAGGAATCAGGAAACAGGAAAGGGGGAGTGGAAATCTGGAATCCGGAACTTGAAAAACAGAGGCTAGGAGCCAGCATTCAGGATTTTAGGAGAGGAGTCGTCCCGGAGGGACTCAATGAAAGTAGCCCAGTACGAAGTGCTGGGTGGTGTAAAAAAAACCACCCGTCCCGGACGGGACGATCGAAGCCTCCTTACGCTGGTGAAGCCGCATACGAGACGACCAAGAGCCAAAACACTTCGATCGTCCCTCCGGGACGGACGTCTCTTTTTGCATCATTTCCCAGCACTTCGTACTGGGCTACTTTCATTGGATCCCTCCGGGATCGATTGGTTCAACGTTTCTGCATCTCCCGGGAACACGTGCGATCCCAATCGCGAGCCCTTATGTTGACGCGCATGCTCAGATGCCGTGCATCATGCAAGAAGGTCGGGGCTAGATGCGCTAAAATCCAGGGCAGCGGGAATACGCCACCTAAAAACTAGTCTAGAATTTAACAGGGCGATGCAGCCAGCAGGGGAACCGTGGACTGTTAGCTGCCCCGAGGACATGAGTCCGCCGGCACCGTCCTTGCGTACATTAAATACGCAGTTTAGTTCATCTCTACCTATTTTACCCTTATCTCCAAAAAACTTACTCCTATGAAATTCTTCTGCTCCGCTGCGCTCCTCTGTTATTTGGCCTTTCCGCTCTGCCTCTCGGCGAAAGAAACAGCTGAGACCAACGGGAAATTATCGATCGGCGATCGGATCCCAGCGGTCGCGGCGACGGATCAAGATGGTAAGACCGTGAATCTGGCCGAAGCCGCGAAGACTGGGTACACGCTCGTCTACTTCTATCCGAAAGCGATGACCGCTGGTTGCACCGCGCAGGCTTGCAGCCTCCGCGACGCGTATCAGGACCTGCAGCAAAAAGGAGTCAAGATTTATGGGGTTAGTGCGGATGCCGTGGACAGTCAGAAACAATTCCAGTCGAAAGAACAATTGCCGTTTGAGCTGCTATCGGACACCGATCATAAGGTTACCTCTGCCTTCGGCGTACCGCTCATACAGAGCACTTTTGCAACACGACAAGCATACCTCTTCAAAGATGGCCGGCTGGTTTGGCTGGACACCAAGGCGTCCACCGACAAGCAGGCGGCTGACGTTCTGGCCGTCCTTTCCAGCAAGACACGCGAGACAGTGGACGCGGGGAACAAGGCGAACACTGGAGCTCAAAAGACGAAAGCAGCAAGCCAATAGCAAAAGACTTGTGGTCGCTCTTGCTTGGACTCGATTTTTCGGATCCCGCTCGAATCGTGCGGGGGCGCCGCAAGCGGACGCCCCTCCGCCTGGCGAGTTCCTCGACGCATTCCTTCGTGGATTTTGCTTGTCACGCAAAACTCGACTCGCCCTATTGCGGAATCGTGTTTATGGTCTCCGCCGTATGTGTTGTCGCTCGGGCAGGCTGTTGAGGCACCAAAAACATCAACTTATTCCGTTTTTTTTGCTGAGCCTGTTTCCGGCGATTTGGATGCAGGCCGAAGATTTAACGACCGCTACCGGTCATACGTTCCACAACGTCCAAGTTACTAGCCGAAGCACCACGACCTTAGTCATTCAAAGTAACGAGGGCCAGGCGGTGGTGCCCGTTTCCGACCTCAAGTCGTCCGACAAGGAACGGTTCTCAAAAGACCTAACCAAAGCGATTGAGCTTCCGGCACTTACGGTTCTTGGTGAGCAGAAACCTGATTTCACTAAAGCGCCGCCGGAGTCGCGAATCGAGAATATCGCTGACAAAGAGTTCCGTCGACAGGCTCAGGAGAAGAAGGATAAGGCAGAAGATAAGGCGCTCCATCCGCAGTATAAGCCGTATGAAATTATTAGCGGCGTCGGTCTGGGCGTCGGGGCAGCCAATATCACGAGCGATAACGCAACGAAACCGTCTTATCTAACGCCGGAATATCAGGGCTTGGCGCCTTCGATCGTGGAGAAACAGTTGAAGGTTTTTGCGGATGCGATCGAAAAAGGGCAGTGATCGCTGCGCGGTGATGACAAACAGGAGATAACGAATTTTGGCTGTTGGCTATTTCTTTGCGAGGATCGCGCTTTACTCAGATTTGATGCTTTAGCTATGTGCGTGACGTGTCCGATTTTTCGTCAGAACTGACTAGTCTACATCCCTTCTTCACGCTGCTAGGTGGAGCGGCCGCCACCTTCGTCGGCCTCCTCTTCATCGCGGTAACTTGGAACCCGTACCTCCTGGCCTCCCAAGCCGACCCCCGACTTCTTCGTGTCGTGGTGAACGCTTTTCGGGATCTACTGTTTATACTCATTTTGTCACTTTTGCTCCTTTTGCCGCTTAACAGTGCCAAGGAAGTGGGCCAAGGGTTAATTTATCCTTCTGCGGTATTTCTAATGCTTTTGCTGGTCGGCGTTTTCCGCAATCCCGGTGGCGAGTCGCAAATTAGCCAGTCGCGCCGGATCCGGTTTCACGCGGTGAGCGGGCTGGTCTATGTCGCGAGCTTCATTGCGGCAATCCTTTTGCTGTTCCAGGGAGAAAGGCGTCCCGGTTCCATCGATTTCTCTATCAGCCTCCTCATCAATGCTTCGTTTCTGGGTCTGTTCTCTGCGATTCAGGTCGCCTGGTACGTTTTAATCACGGCTCGCAAAAATGAATTGTCCGCGTCGTCTGAGCTGAGTTCCGCGAACACGGAGAATAGTGAACCAGGAACGACAAACCGTGGAGTCTTACAGTGAAGCCTAGCGTCGAACGATTTATGGGGTTTGCGGAGGTCTACGATAAAGTGCGGCCTTCGCCACCCGAAGCAATTGCCGACTTCCTGTTGCACCTCGCAAAAATGGAAATAGCCGAGCGCGTCGTCGATCTCGGATCCGGCAGTGGCTTATCCATGGTGATGTGGGTAGGGAGAACTCGCTCGATCGTTGGAGTGGAGCCGTCTCACGACATGCGGCGAGAAGCGGAAAGACGCTGTTCTACCGTTTTCCCATCGGACTCAGTTGAGTGGATTAGTGCGGAGGCAGATGCTACGCAGATCCCCGCGCAGACCGTCGATGTTGCCACCGCGTCGCAGTCGTTCCATTGGATGAATCCCGAGACGACGCTTCCGGAAGTAGCGCGTATCCTCCGCCCGGGAGGAATTTTCGCAGCAATCGACTGCGATTGGCCGCCATCAATTTTGCCAGAGCTGGAGGTGGCATACAATAAGTGTGTAGCAAAGGCCGATGACCCGAAATATGCGGGTGTGCGATTGGCTCGAGTCAAAGCGTGGCCGAAACACGAACATCTCGAAAGCATCCGGCGTAGCGGCTGTTTCCGAATGGCGAAAGAATCCACCTTTCACAAAATAGAAATTGGCACCGCGGAGCGGCTAGTTGGTCTGGCGAAAAGCCAGGGAGGTGTGGCGGCGTTACTGAAAGCAGGTGTAAGCGAGGAAGAGGTCGGTCTCATTGAGCTGCAGGAAATAGCGCAACGCGAGTTAGGCGATGGCCCGCTTACATGGTTTTGGAGTTATCGCGTGCGGATTGGAGTGAAGTGAATGCGAGGGCGGAATTTAGAATTTGGAATGTGGAATACAGAATTGGGGAGCCGGTAGGGATTAGTAAAGCGTGAGCCGCTAACTGCTAACCTTCAACCTTTTCGCCGTCGTGAACGGTGGCGCTCTTCCAAATGCAAATTGAATTCGACCTGTCTGGCCTGCAGTCGATCTCGGAGTTCTTGGCGCTTTCCGGGATCGGTACAAAAGTCGATCGACTGTTTTAAGGAATCGATCTCCTGAAGAAGGTTGACCTCGGGAGGCACGCATCCGGCGCTCCTGAGAAGCGCGTACCCCATCCGTTTTTCTTCCGGCCAGCGAAAGTACTCTTCGAGGTCCAATGGTTTGCCTTTTCCAGGAAGATGCTCTTCCCAAGTCTGGGCTACCCATTCATCAAGCATCTTTTCAATCGCTGAAGACATGGGGTCTTATTTCCAACTACGATAATGGTTTGAATGATAGATCCAAGATGACAAATCCTTCTTTGTCATCACCATTCGGCCGAAGGCATGAGCGGATCCTCTTTTCCAAGCGAGCCATCCGCAACTCTATCCTGGAATGGGAAGTTGCCCGATGACATACTCGATAAGGTTTAGCAATGGACTGGCTCAAATTTTCTGTCCTGGTCTTGACCGGATTATTCGCGGTTTACGAATACGCGATTGTCAGGAGGCTTCTGGTTTTGGAAAAAACCAATCCTGATATGGTGGACGGAAAGGGTCGCCATCCTCTGAGCACCCTGATTTATGTCCTGCTACTTGGGACGGATGTATTCGCCACTGTGATCTATGCTCTCCGTTTTGAGAGTGGTGGGGTCGCCAATGCTACTGCCTGGGCCGCAGTTTTTTGCTTAGGGGTTTGCTTGGCTATCGCCATCTGGTGGATCCTTCCACTCCGCGACAGTCCGCCCACTGAAGATTTCCAGAATATTCCAGTGCCTGTTTCGCTTGAACAAACATTCCGAGCTGTTCAGATCACTTCGGCAGCCTTCTTCCTTCTCGGCTTCCTTTGCCTATGCGTCAGTGTCTCCGTATACACTTGATTAACAGAGGAGTTCGAGAGTTACAGAACCGGTCCAGGAAACATAACAATTCCATTCTCACGTGCGTGATCACAACGCCCTTCTCCTACCCTATAACTCCTGAACTCCCGAACTCCTGAGTTACTGCCTCATCAAAGCCCGAGATGCAGTAAACCGTTCAACCCGATAATGATCAGGTAGACGGCGACGATGTAGGCCAACAAACGGGGCATGATCAAAATTAAAATACCTGCCACCAGGGCAATAATAGGACCAATTTGAATCGAAATAAGTGCCGCTAGAATATCCATTGTTTTTTTTCTCCGAAATTTCGGGGGCGTCTTAGCAGAAGTATTCGGCTTAGACAAGCACGAGTGGAAGCGCCGGCAACGCCGAGAGCGCCGAAAGCGCAGATATATTGCATCCCCTCCTCACTTCCAGAGCTTGCGTTTTTGAGTCCGTACCGCTACCAGGAGAGGGCATCTGGCGTTTCAACATCGATGACCCAAACGAGCGCAGCATGAATACCTCGGCTCGGTATAAATACCTCGACAGGCTCGGTATGAATATCTCGGCAAGCTCGACATGAACACCTCGATAAGCTCGGTATGAAAAACGATCTGACCGGCCACGCCCTTACGCCACTGAAGCTAGGGGTTTATAGTTTGGGGGCGTTGGCCATGAATCTGGCCAACCTCGTACTCACCGAATGGTTCTACGAGCGCTATGTGGTTGGCGGCGTGATAAGCACAATCGTCTTCTCGATCATTATTTTGGCGGGGCGTATCACTGATGGCGTTTCAGATCCGTTTCTAGCCTATTGGACTGATAGTACGCGAAGCCGCTGGGGTCGACGGATACCGTTTCTTCTTTTTGGCACGTTGCCCTTCGCGATCGTCTCGTTTCTCCTCTGGGTGCCCCCTCAAGACGCTAGCGAAGGGATCCGGATCGCTTACGCAGCCATTCTGGCTCAGGCTTATTTCTTACTTTACGGATTGGTGGTTACCCCTTATCTGGCGCTGCTTCCCGAGATCGCCGGCTCGACCAACGATCGTTTGAATCTCACCACCGGACAAGGTGTAGCAGCCCTGGTAGGTACGCTCTGTTTCGCGTTTGCTGGTTTGATTGTGCAGCATGCAGGCTTTGTCGGTCTTGGTGTGATGGTAGGTGTGGCGATTTTGATTTCCTATTATCCGATTCCCTTTGTGATATCGGAGCGAGAACACAGCGCTGGTGGGAAAGCGTCACTCAAGGTGCTATTCCAGTGGATCAGAGATGTGGTAGGAAACCCAACTTTCTTGCCGCTTCTTATTTCCACGTCGCTCTACTGGTTCGCATTAAACCTGTTATTGATGTTGGTCCCGCGTTGGGTGCAGGTACAGCTGGGAATGGAGAAGGACGCCGTGACTTGGCTCATGTTGCCCTTTATCGCCGTGAATCTGGTAGCGTTCTTTCTATTTAATTGGTTAGCAAAACGGATCGGAAAGTATCGCAGCTTCCTTTGCGTATTTGCTTTGACCGTCCTGGTATTCGCATTAGTCGGCCTTTCCGATCGAATTCAGGTTGGGCTTCCTCCATTCGTCGTCGCCCAGTGTATTGTTGGATTGGCCGGCGTCCCGGTCGGAGGTTTTGGGGTCCTGGCGTTTGCTTTGCTGGCCGACGTGATCGATGAGGACAGCAATCGGCGCCGGCTCCATAGGGAGGCGATCTTTTTCGGAGTCCAAGCCATCTTTCAAAAGTCGACGATTGGTCTTTCGGCTGTAGCATTCGGCTGGCTGCAAACGCTTGGATCCAGCCAAAGTTTCCATGGGTGTGCCTATCTGGCTGCTGCGGTCTGCCTGGCCGGTCTGTTCGCTTTCGCCAGGTTTCCGATGAAAGGGTAGGGTGAAACAGATCCGGCGAAGGCAGGATCTGTGAGCCTGGAGCAGCGGAGTAATGGAACGGTACCGGCTCCGCGCCGGTGCTCCGGAAATATTGGGGTAGCGGGATCCCGCAGCCGCGCGGGACCGCTACCAATACGCCAAACGCGTCGTCAGTCCTTCGGTGCCAATTCAGCTAACAGCTTCTCGTACCGTGGATCTTTCCGAAGCGGTTCCCAATATGGATCACACTTTAGTTGGCCGTAGAAAACACCGTTTGGCACCTTGGTCAAAGAACTCAATTTCTCAAAGGCTAGGTCCAATTCATTGGCCCAGGCATAAACAACAGCTAGATTCAACTCCAAGCACGGGCCGGCCAGCGCGTCCTTGGAGATCGGCAACAGTTCGACAGCACGTTTGGCTTCCGAGATGGCTACTTCTCTGTTGTTGAGCAGGGCATCCACCACTGCCAACTGGCTAAGCAGTTTGGCATCTCCTTGTGACTTCTGGACCTTCTGGTTTAATTGTTCTCGCGTCTCAACAAAGCTGGCGTTTAAACCAGGTTGTTCTCCCTGGAGCCGGGCGAGGAGGATGGAATAACAACCGACCGGCACATTTATCTGTCCGTAAGCAAAGTCGCCTTCGTCGTCGCCGCCCTTCATCTTTTCGATCACTTCTTTCGCTTGCGGCCAATCACGATCAACCAAGGCGAACCCCAGTCGCAAAGAGAGCGCACCTCTGTCGTCGGCCATGGATGCCGGGAGCGTTGCGATCGCAGCCCGGACCGCGGTGTCATCTCCGGTCCTATAAAAGGTTACGAACAGTGGCTTTTGGGCCTTGAGTATCGGCTCGTCTGGACGGAGCTCGATCAATCGGTCGAACATCTCCTCGGAGGCACGAAACTGACGTGTGAAACAAAGGGTAAAAGCCAACTCTTCAATGAAAACCGAATTGTGCGGATCCCGCGTGATTGCTTCGTTGAACTCCTGGATTGCTTTTTCGAATTGCCCCTGCCGCCGATCGATGAGCGCTTCGAGCGCGATCGTCTCGGCGTCGTTCGGAAGGCCGTGTCTGGCAATGGCTAGCTGTACTCGTGCCCGCTCATAATCATGATAGCCGCGGTAGAGGTGGTACGCGTACGTCCGATGAACCTCGGGCAGGTCCGGTTGCAAACCCAATGCGCTGTTTACCGCTGCATCTCCCAAGGCGCGTTGCTCTGGAGTTGGATCGTACAAGTAATAGAGGAGATCGTGCGCTTGTGCCAATGCACAGTAGGCGAGGACGAACTTTGGATCCAGCCGGACGGCTTGCTCCAGAAAATTGACAGCGTCGATCAGCGGTTTCTCGACATCTCCAAAGGTCATAGAAACGTGAACGCTTACCAGTAACTCCTTGGCCCGGAGGTAGAGATCGTAGGCCTCGAGATTCTCGGTTGGTTTCTTTTCGATACTCCGCTTTTCTTCCGGGGAAAGCGTTGCAGCTAGTTTGGTGGCGATGGTCTGAGCTACTTCGCTCTGGATCGCGAAAATGTCGGTGAGATCGCGATCAAAACTGTCGGCCCAGGTGGTCTTATCCTGGCGAGCGTCGATGAGTTCGGTGCTGACCCGAACCCGGTTTCCGTTCCGGCGCACGGTTCCTTCCAAGACATTGGCTACACCCAACGCATTAGCGATCTGGCGTAGATCGCGTTTCTCGTCGGCACGATATTGCATGACCGACGTGCGGCTGATAACCGTCAGTTGAGCAACCTTGGCCAGGTTGTTAAGGATCTCATCCTGAACACCGTCAGCGAAATAAGTGTCGTCTTTATTCGCGCTGATGCTTTCGAAAGGCAGTACGGCGATGCTTTTTGCCGGAACAGCAATAGCCGAAGCGATCGAGTCATTCGCTTTGTGAGTGTTTGCGGCGAAGAACCAGAGAGCGCTGGCTATGATAGCGGCTGCACCGACCAGACAAGCCACGAGCAGCCAGCCTCTCCGCCTGGGTACCATTGCTCTTGGTGACTCCGGTTCCTTTTCAAGAGTGGACTTGCCGGCGACACCTTGATCTTTGCCATCCTCCAGCAACCGTTTTATCCGCTCCGTTAAAACCGCGAGATGTGGCTGTAAGGGTGGGGTGCTCGCGTCCAGCCAATGGACGGTCTCCAAAAAATAGACAAGACTATCGCGGGGGACAACCGCCTCGGTCCGGAACGGAATCACTGCTAGACCCAGAGAGAAGGCTCTAGCCATTTCACGCCGAACGTGCTCCGAGTCGTTGGCGTGGGCGGAAAACACCAGAACGAAAACGCGGCAGCGGGTAATGCCCGCCATGATACCTTCGGTCCAATCGGATCCCACTTCGATGTCGCGAGGAGCGATCCAGCACCGGATGCCGGCCGATTCCAGCTGCCTGCAAATAGCATCTGCAACCGCTTTGTCCTTGCTGGAATGGCTGATAAAGACCTTGGGCTCCATACGGTAGCAGGAGCGTTGTAGTCGATTCAGTGACCGATGGCGAGCGGAAGCGGCAGTGCAGAATCGATCCCGAAGGGGAGGGCGCACGTCCTCGTGCGCCGCGGATCGCGAGGACGCGATCCCTCCCCCGGGGCAGAGAACCAGACTCCGTCTTTATGTTGACGCACATGGGACGGCCGAACGCAAGTTCCCGGCGTTCCCGGCGATGACGGCGTTCCCGGCGTTTTTCGTTCCTACCGTTCAGAGGGACTCAATTCGTAGACTGTGCCGCTGTAGTCGTCCGAGATGAACAATGACTTGCCTCCGGCCGCCGGTTTCACGTCCACAGGACGACCCCAAATCCGTTGCGATTGGTCGTCCAACCAACCGGTGACCAAGTCAGTCTGGTTACCGGGCCGCTGGCTGGTCCACGGAAAGATGACCACCTTGTAACCGGTCTTTCGGCTTCGATCCCATGAACCGTGGTACGCGACTGCGGCGGAGTTCCGCAACCATTCCAGCAGCTTTGTCTCCTGCAAAAACGCCATCCCAAGCGGTGCTGAATGAGCCTGGATGCCCTTATCGCTAAGCGTGAACTTCGAATCCGGATATTTGCTCCAATCCGCATTGGTTTCGTAGTTCGGGTCGAGCGGCATATTATCCAAACCGCTCGGGCCGTCAGGGTCTGGTTCAGCGAACGGCCATCCGTAGTCCGCACCCGATTTAACATGGATGAATGTGTCCGGAGGATGGTCATCGACGTAGCTCGTAATTCGTTTGCCGTAATCGTCAGAGCCGCTTCCTTTCCAGCTTCGGTGGAATGGAAACCGGATCTCGTCACTTCCGTTGACCACTGCCCATAACGCGTTGGTGCCGGGAAGAAAACCGAGGCCTTCCGCGTTCCGAATGCCTTTCGCGAACAGGGACCGGTTTCCGCCATCCAGATCGTAACGGTAAATGGCACATCGAATCGGATCGCTGGTGGTGTCTCTCGGATCAGCATTGGTCGATGAAGCGATGTCCACGTAGAGATGATGGTCTGGGCCAACCGCTAAGTTCTTCAATTCATGGCGATAGGCCCCGCGGAGTTCCGGGCTGCTCGTATCGGGCAGGTTCGGTACGATAACCTGTTTTTGGAGCAAGGCGTGTTTGTCGGAATCGTAGAGGAACCGGCTAATCTCGTTGGATTCACCGACGTACACGTAGGTCTTGCCTCCGATCGCGGTAAAAACCATTCCATGCGGTTGCCGCAATCCGGAAACGGCGACCACCGGTAGAGTTGCATCAGAAGACGCAACTGAGACCCACCAAATCCTACCCCTCGAAGGCTGAGAAACGAGGAGACCACCATCCGGTGTGGAGGCGAGAAAGCGGGCCGCCGGAATCCGGGCGATGACTCGGATCTGAAAGCCATGCGGGACTTGCAGATACCGGTCCTGATCGAACGGGGAGGATCGAAGTGCAGCGGGAACGGCAACCTTCTCCGAGCCCAATTGGGTTTCCCCGTAGCTCGGTTGGAGCGCAACGAGAAAAAATGCTGGAGCAACGAAGATTAGAGCAAAAACAGCGAGCCTGTTCATGAGATCATTACTTAGCTGTGGTTGGAATAAGTCTTTCCGGATCGGGTCTACTTAATTGACAAACAATAACCCTGTTCGAACTGATAATTATATGTCCTTTGCGCAAGGTGCTCTGGGTTTTCGCGTTCTATTTTGTATTGTTCTGTCCTTTGCAGCGCACAGGTTGCTTGCGGCCGATCCATCGTCGGTCACTGGTCTTTGGAAAAACGAAGACGGCTCGTTCGAGGTTTACGAGGAGAACGGAAAACTGTCGGCCAAGATCGTCAGCTTACGCGAGCCGCTCACTCCGGAGGGGAAAGAAAAACTCGATATTCACAATCCGGACGCCAGCAAACACAGTCGTCCAATCATTGGCCTGGTTTTCATGACCGGATTTACTCCGGCCGGGTCCGGGAAATGGGAGAACGGGACAATTTACGATCCGAGGAACGGGAATATCTATTCCTGCAATATGGAATTAGAGAGTACGAACACCCTTAAAGTACGGGGCTACGTCGGCATCTCGCTGATCGGGCGAACCGAAATCTGGAAAAGAGCGGAATGAGCTTCGAATGAAATGGGTCATCGTCTCAATGCGGCGCGCGGCGCTTGACCACGATCTCACCATCCTGATCGCGTAGGATCAAAATGGTTTGATTGACCGAGATGACCTCTCGAAAAGTATCTCGCGCAGGCGTCCCTGTGGCCTCGGTGTGACTTATCAGAATTCCGTTGTGCACCCGCCAGGTTCCGGTCAAAACTAATTTGATGCGGTAACGGCCTTCGCTGATTTGTGCGGATGCCCCCAATGTGCCGTTGGACCGATATTCGACTGTGAGTGTCATCGGCCGTCCATCCAACATCTCCTGACTGATCCATGCGCCCGGGATTTGAGACCGGATCATCTCGTCCGAAAGTTTTTCCGGTTCACTGGCTTTCGTCATACCGACCAGAAAGACGATCGTGCATACAATCGGAAATACTGCTTTCATGGCCGAAGAAAATAACGGGATGAAGGGACCTTCAGTCGCCTCGGAATAGACCAACCTCGATGAAACACCAACTCGTTTCTTTAGCGAGTGCTTTCTTGAGCTGGGCGATCAGCGCGTTCGGCGGGCGGAATAGTCTCGGATGTTAACGGATGCATGAGTGGCCTAACGCTCGTTTGGTTGCGATTGTGGCGGATACTCACGGACTCCTCCGTGAGTCCGTTCTCGATGCGCTCGGCGATGTGGATTTGATATTACACGCGGGCGATGTCGGACATCTGAAAGTGTTGGATCAGCTTCGCGAATGCGCTCCTGTCGTCGCGATCTGCGGCAACGTGGACGTCGAAACTCGCTCACTACCCGCAACAGAGATCGTCTGTATTCACCAGCGACTCGTTTATCTGCTGCACAATCTTGGCGACCTGGACCTAAATCCGGCGGTTGCCGGTTTCGCCATGGTAGTTTCGGGTCACTCGCATAAGCCGCTTATTCGAAACAAGGATGGAATCTTGTATGTGAATCCTGGAAGTATCGGACCGCGCCGTTTCAAACTTCCGATTAGTTTCGCAGTAGCCGATTTTGGGCTCGAGCAAATCCAGGTGAGACTCCACGAGCTTGCGGGATGAAATGCCGTAGCCTGATGCTTCAGCCTCAGGACTGCAGCGATTGTGAGAGGTGATCGGTGAAAGGTGGATGGTGAACGCATATCGGGAATCCCGCCACAAATCTCTCGCCACCCTATTTGACCATTCCTCTCACTAATCACCAATCACCTCTCACACACGCCGTACTCCCTGAGCCAGGAGGATCAGGCTACGCCAATTTGACAAGGTGGTGTCAGCTCCGCAGTATCGCTGCATTCATTGTATGAAATATTTTTGTCTCCGGGTCATCGCGATGAGCCTCCCAATTACCCTGTTCATCGCGCGTACGGCTCAAGCGGACGAAGGCTTTTGGCTGTTTAACGCTCCGCCCTTGAACCAACTTCAAGAAAAATATCATTTCAAACCAGACCCGGCTTGGTTGGAGCATATCCAGAAGAGTACCGTGCGATTTTACGGGGAAGGCACGGGTTCGTTTGTGTCCCCAGACGGACTGGTGATCACCAATCACCACGTCGGGGCGGATTCTCTACAAAAGTTTGGCACTGCTGAACACAACTACATCCGAGATGGATTCTACGCTGCGACGCCGGCCGAAGAAAAGCGGTGTTATGATTTAGAGCTCAACGTACTGGAGTCGATCGAAGACGTTACCAGTCGAGTCAATGCAGCTGTTCTGCCGAGCGCTAATCCTGAGGAGGCTTTGGCAGCGCGGCGAAAGGCCATGGCCGAAATCGAGCAGGAGTCGACCAAGGCGACCGGGTTGCGCAGCGATGTGGTGACCCTTTTCCAGGGCGGCAGTTATCAATTGTATCGGTACAAACAGTACACCGATGTTCGGCTCGTTTTCGCACCCGAGGGCGAGATAGCCTTTTTTGGCGGTGATCCGGATAACTTCGAGTATCCGCGGTACGACTTGGATATTTGTTTGTTCCGAGTGTACGAAAACAATCGACCGGTTCACCCTCAGCATTATCTGCGCTTCAATACCGACGGTCCGTCCGAGCATGATCTGGTTTTCGTTAGTGGACATCCGGCAAGAACCAACCGCATGCTTACGGTGGCCGCGCTCGAGGAGCGACGAGATACCGTCATACCGACACTGTTGGCCGCGCTTTATCGGAGAGAAGTCCTGCTGACCTCTTACAGCGAGCGTTCGATAGAGAACGCTCGACGGGCTCGCGAAGATCTTCTGTACATACAGAATTCCAGAAAGGTCTACGATGGCGAGTTGGCCGGATTGCTCGATCCAGAAACCCTTGGGCGGATTTCTGAGAGAGAAAATGCGCTGAAATCGGCTGCGGCGAAAGATTCTCGATTTTCGAATATCACCGACTGCTATGCGCAAATTCAGAAGGTAGTTTCGTCAGACCCAGAGAATACGGTGAAGTTTCTTTTCTTTGAGGATACTCACGTGAGATCCTCTGTGGTCGAGGGTGTTCAGGCTAAACCGCTAGGGTTCAACAGTTTCTTATTTCGACTTGCTCGGGGCTTGCTTCGCGCGACTCAAGAGCGACAAAAGCCTAACGAAAAACGTTTACCAGAATGTCGCGACTCTGCCCAATCGGCCCTTGAGGTGGGCTTATTTTCCGAGGCACCGATTTATGATGATCTCGAGATACTGACGCTGACCGATTCTCTGACCAGCCTGGTTTCCCAGTACGGAGTCGATGATCCGATCGTCCGGGATCTGCTGAAAGGGAAGTCCCCTCACGAGCGCGCTTATGAGTTGATAAAGAGCACGCGGCTGAAGGACGTCCAATTTCGCCGCCAGATCTACGATGGAGGTGTTGCCGCCCTGAGCGCTGCCGCTGATCCGATGATCGAACTCGCGCAAACAGCCGAAGAGCCGGCTCGTCAGGCGCGACAGTTGGTGGAGGAACAGGATGAAGTGGCAAGCCAAGCATACGCCCAAATCGCAAAAGCAAAACTTGCGCTGGACGGCGGCCAGCTCTCACCCGACGCGACGTTCACGTTACGACTCTCTTATGGCCCTGTAGAGGGGTATGAGGAAGATGGCAAAGCAATCCCGGCGTTCACGGATTTCGGCGGATTGTATGAGCGTGCCGATCAGCACGAAAATCATCCACCCTTCCAATTGCCGACTCGTTGGGCAGACAAACGGGCAGCGTTAGACCTGCATGCGCCCTTCAATTTCGTCAATACAGCAGACAGCGTCGGGGGTAACAGCGGTAGCCCGATGATTAACAAAAATGGAGAGTTTGTCGGAATTCTTTTTGACGGAAACATTCAAACATTGTCCTGGGATTATCTCTACTCGGACAAGCAAGCTCGTGCCGTTGCGGTTGATTCTCGGGGAATTATCGAGGCGCTCGAGAAGGTCTATCAAGTTCCAGCGCTAGTTAGCGAGTTGACCGGGAAGAAGATGAATTAAAGGTCGCTCAGAATACTGTAAGCCGGTTCCCCATTGAATGTGAGGCCATCGGCCGCGCAAAAACCTAATAGAAAATGCCAGAATTGGCCGAAGTCGAGCAAAGCCGGCGTCTCTGGCAGGTGGGCCAAGGCGCCAAGGTTTTGGAAGTCGTTTTGGGCGACGCGAAGTCTCGAATATTTCGCAGCGCCCATCCGAAAGAGTTGGTGCGTGCGCTGACCGGACAAAAGCTGTTCGATTCCGAAGCGCGCGGCAAACAGATGGTATTTCGATTCGGTAATCGCGGTAAATTATGGTTGGGGCTGCATTTAGGTATGACCGGCGAACTTCGGGTGGAAGAGCCGAATTATCGATTGTTGAAGCACGACCACCTTATTCTGCGCCAAGCGAGACGATCTCTCGTGTTTTCCGATCAGCGCCGATTCGGTCGAGTCCTTTTTGGGCAAAGCGAGGTCACACCCTCCTGGTGGGCCAAGCTTCCGCCATCCATTTTGTCGGACCAATTTAAGCGGACTCTGGTAGCGGAGTTTTGCCGGCGGCGGAAAGGCTCACCGTTGAAAGTGCTTCTCTTAATGCAGGAGCGCTTTCCGGGTATCGGAAACTGGATGGCAGATGAAATTCTGTGGCGAGCGCGGCTCAACCCGAGGACTCCGTCCGGCACTCTTAGCGAATCGGAGATTACAACGCTTTATCGCGTGACTCGCAGCGTGTGTGCAAACGCCATAAAGGAGATGGATAAGAATTGGGAATTTCCTAAGAGCTGGCTGTTTGCTCATCGATGGCAGAACGGTGGAAAATGCCCGCGCTGCCGTACTGGACTAGTGAGAGAGATGGTTGGAGGCCGGCGCACCTGTTGGTGTCCTAATTGCCAACCAATGCCATGAGCGGGCTCTCTGGTTATCACTCGATCCGGGCGTCGAGTATTGGTTGGTTTACCTACCTGGCGCTGGGCGCTTCCGGTTTGGCGCAAAATGGGAATACGGCAACCCTGACTCTGAGCAGAGAATTCAATGCTCCGTTCGCGCAGGTGTGGAAAGCGGGTAATACGAAGGCGGCCGAACTCGGGCCGATCGCGAATCAATTGCGGCGGGGTGGGGAGCTTTGGGTGCTTATCGACTATGGCGACGTAAGCATGGCCGACACTGCGATGAGACAGGTTGCCGACCTGCCTGAACCGTTGCCCGATTTTTCGCACGACGGCGGATGTTCGTTGCGCGTTAGGGTGCAGCAAAAGGGGAAGAAGACGAGCGTTGAAGTAAAAGCTTTCTTTGTTTTGCGGGCGAACCCGTTTGCCGCAGCTTATCTCTCTCTCGAAAGCAAAGGCACACTTGAAGCGCAGTTGCTCGACGCGATTGCCTCCGAAGTGATGATCCACAGCAAATAACCGGTGGAGTGAAGAAGTAGTGATTAGCTTAGTAACCGGTTAGAAGAGCAACTTTTTGGCACCAGCGCGGTGCGCGGTAGTGGCTCACCAGAACTCCCCTTATTGGCTGCTGATAAGCTCACCGTTGCTTGTTGCGAGCACACGACGCGCTTGCGCGGCGTCTCGGCCGGGCGGCGCGCCGAACATTCGACGGTACTCGCGGCTGAACTGCGAGGCGCTTTCGTAGCCCACGTCGAAACTCACGCGGGCTGCGTCCACCTCTTGGGAAAGCAGCCTGCGGCGCGCCTCTTGCAAGCGGATGCGCTTCTGAAATTGGAGCGGACTCATGGCCGTCACCGCGCGAAAATGCCGGTGAAAAGAGGTCGCGCTCATGCTCGCGGTCCGGGCCAGCTCCTCTACCCGGATGGACTGGTCATAGCGTTCACGGATCAGGTTAATCGCGCGGCTGATCTGCGACAATTGGCTGCTGGGCAGAGCGAGCTGCCGGAGCATCTCTCCCCGCGGGCCGCACAGCAGACGGTAGAGGATTTCTCGTTCGATGAGCGGGGCCAGCACGGGGATGTCCCGCGGCCGATCCAGCAGCCTGAGCAGGCGCAGGAGCGGATCGAGCAGATCGCCATCCAGCGGATTGACCGCCATCGCCTTTGAGGCCGCGCGCTCTCCGTTGGAGGGCGGCATCTCCAGCAGCAGCGCGGCGAGCGTCGTGGGATCAAGAGAGAGAGTCACGGCCAGGCAAGGCGCTTCGATGATCTGTCCGCTGACTGGCAGATCGATGGAGGCGATCAGGTAAGAATTCGGATCGTAGCGAAACTCCTCGTGACCGAGGTAGATTCGTTTTCGGCCTCGTGCGATCACGCACAGCAGCGGGTAATACATGGCCGGCGACAACTCGGTGGTGACGCTCGAACGGGACAAGTTCAGCCGCGGGACCGCCGTGGGGGTGACGTCACGGTGGCAGTGCCGGGTGATGAGGGCGCAGAGTTCGCTCATGTTCCTGTCCCACCAGTCCTGCCTTTTAACCGGCGGGTCAATGGCGTGGTAGGTTTAGGCAAGAACTTGGCAGCAATGGTCTACCCGCCAACTGCGCGGCCGGTCTAGGTTGGCGGCATGAGCAATCTCTCCATGAACTACCAGCTTCTCGGCCGCAGCGGCCTGCGCGTTTCTGACCTTTGCCTCGGCACGATGACTTTCGGCGAAGACTGGGGCTGGGGCTCGGCCAAGGACGAGGCGCGCAAAATCTACGACACCTACCGCGAGGCGGGCGGCAACTTCATCGACACAGCCAACATCTATACCAACGGCTCCAGCGAAAAACTGGTCGGCGAGTTCATCGCCGGTCACCGGGAAGAGATGGTTCTGGCTACCAAGTACACCAACGCTGCTGTGGGCTTTACCGGTCAGCCCGGCGCGGACGCCAACGCCGGCGGCAACCAGCGCAAGAACATGGTCCAGGCCGTCGAGGCCAGCCTTAAGCGTCTCGGTACCGACTATATCGATCTCTACTGGCTGCACATCTGGGACCAGCTCACCCCTGTAGAGGAGGTCATGCGCGGCTTCGATGACCTCGTGCGTGCGGGCAAGGTGCTCTACGTCGGCATCTCAGACGCGCCGGCCTGGGTCGTGGCGAAATCCAACACTCTGGCCGAACTGCGCGGCTGGACCCCCTACGTAGGCTTGCAGATCGAATACAGCCTACTGGAGCGGACGGTCGAGCGGGAACTCGTCCCGATGGCCCGGGACCAACACATGACCGTGCTGGCTTGGTCGCCCCTGCGCAACGGCGTGCTCACCGGCAAGTACCTGCCGGAAAACGTGAAACAATCCGCGGCGGAAGGCGCGCGGATGCACAGCGAGATGATGAAGGGGTTCGGTTCCGTGGAGGAGACGACCCACGCGACCGTCCGGGAGATCGTCGCCGTCGGCGAGGAACTGGGCGTCTCGGCGGCACAAGTCGCGCTCGCCTGGCTGCGCTGTCGTCCGGTCCCGGTAATTCCCATCATCGGCGCGCGCAAACTCTCCCAGCTCGAGGACAACATTCGCAGCCTGGACGTGACGCTTTCGCCGGCACAGCTCCAGCGACTGGACAAAGCCACTGCCGTGTCCAGTGGGTTCCCTCACCACTTCATGGAGTTGGAATCGGTCCGCGCCATTGTCTTTGGCGGCATGCGGGACCGGATCAAAGCCTGATTTGCCATCTGTCATCTGTCATCACCGTTCGGCGACAGCCGAACGGTGCTAGCTATCCCAGCGCTCGAAAACCTTTTCGCGCTGAAATGCTTCGGTGGCAAAAAACACACCTGCCCCCGCCAATACCAAGACGGTGCCAACGCAGACCAGCAGAATATACTGATTCAGGTATTCCAAGAGAGCGATCTGAGTTCCAAAAATGACCATGCTTGGCAAGGTCAATAGGCTAGCGAGCAGCCCACCCGTCTTCGGGTCACGGGAACGGACTGCTACGATCATCGCCAGTGAAGCATTTGCGAAAGCAGACACCGGCATCACCAGAAAAGCCTCGATCAGGAGCCGCGGCGAAAACATGAATCGGAGTAAATCTGGATGGTTCGAAATAAAGTAGGCGACACCCACATAAGCGCCCAAGTAGAGGTAACCTGCTATGAGCGGAAAAACCAAAGCGGCCAGAATCTTGCCTAGAATCAGATCATGCGTTTTTACCGGTGTGACCAAAAGTGGTTCCAGCGTTTTTGCTGATTTCTCGATAACCATTGTCTGCATGACCAATGATGCCGAGTAGAGCATCGGCAACATCAAGAGCAGAAAGGCTCTTGACCGGCTGAACCACTCGGCCGCCACAATATCTTCGGCAACTGCAGGCGAGCGAGTAGAGTTGGTGAAGTCGCCCCCAGAATGGTGTGAGATACTCCCCAACGAGATGACCGAGTAGAGAAGGATGAAACTTGGTGCAAAGAAAAATCTAAAGAGAAAGCGACGCGTTTTCCGCATTTCCAGCAGCTCTTTGCGCACAATAGTGAGCAGCGGATTCATTGGGTGCGAGCAAACTGCTCTCGATCTGCTGCCGCCGGGGAATCG
This sequence comes from uncultured Verrucomicrobiae bacterium, assembly GCA_963837955.1. Lineage (GTDB taxonomy): Bacteria > Verrucomicrobiota > Verrucomicrobiia > Chthoniobacterales > JAFAMB01 > DASTDH01. The sequence continues at coordinate 498,046 of CAWIPH010000001.1, forward strand.
ACGAGCTCGAGATAGATCTCTTCCAGCGATTTCCGAGCAGGCTCCACCGCATAAAGCTCCGCACCGGCTTCCACCAAAGCCCGAATGAGTTTCGGCGTGTCTCTCTGTGGATCAACGAGATCTACCCGGAGCACGGATTCCACTGCAGTCGCTCGCTCGGCGTACCCCAGTCCTTGAACGATAGGCAGCCAAGGCTCAGCGGCGCTACAAAAACGAATCGTGACCACGTTGCCAGATAACTCGGAACGTATTTGCGATTGCGAACCTTCGAGAATTAACCGGGTCTTTAGAATCGCGATATGATCGCAGACGTCCTCCGCTTCCGCTAAATTGTGAGTCGTCAGAAAAATCGTTCTGCCGCTGGCTCGGAGCGATTTGACGAAATCGCGGAAGAAACGGGCTGTTGAAGGATCGAGACCGGAAGAGGGCTCGTCCAGGAATAGGACTTCGGGCTCGTGCGCGAGCGCTCGCACAATGGCGGTTTTTTGGCGCATGCCCTTGGAGAACGTTCCGACGGGTTTGTGCCGGTCTTCCCAGCATTCCAGGAGCTTCAGGTATTTCTCGATTTGAGATTGGGCGCTCTTCTCGGAAAGACCGTACAACCGTGCGAAAAAAAGAAGGTTCTGCCACGCGGTAAGCTGTTCATATAAACCCGGTGATTCCGTGAGGAATCCGATACGACGTCGCAGTTGATCCAAGTCACCACTCAACGGGCAGCCTGCCACGATTCCGGTTCCAGAACTCGGGGGCAATAGGCCTGCTAACATTCGCACCGTAGTGGTCTTGCCGGCGCCGTTCGGTCCGAGAAAGCCGAAAACTGTGGAACTCGGAACTTTGAGGGTAAGATCTTCTACCGCAATCTTCTGGCGGAACATGCGGGTCAGTGCCGTCGTCTCGATTGCGTGCATGGAATTGGTATCAATCCGAGATCGCTCGGTTAAAGCAATCGATTTGCCGAACAAACTACGCAGCCAATGCTGACGCAGCGCCCTCGAAGGCGAGGGATTTAATTATTATGAATCATGCTAGATGCGTTTGAGCATCGTAATGGCTCATTTCGCGGAAACGATCGTAACGGCCGCGGAGTTCTTCCCGGGTAAGGCTAGTCAGTCGATAAAGGCTGAATGATTCGACGCAGAAACTGGCGAGGATGGTGCCGTGAACGACGGCTCGCTTCAGATCTGTGAAATCGAACTTTGACCGGTTCAGGCTCGCCAAATAGCCGGTGAATCCGCCGGCAAACGTATCGCCAGCACCGGTCGGATCTTTCACTTCCTCGAGAGGATAGGCTCCGCAGCTGAAGAACTCGTTGCGCGATAACAATAAACAGCCGTGCTCGCCCTTTTTGATCGCCACATACTTCGGACCTAGATCGAGAATTTTTTTGGCGGCTTTGACCAAATTTTCTTCCTCCGTCAGCTGGCGCGCTTCGCCGTCGTTCAAGACCAACAAATCAATTCTGCCCAAAAGCTTGATCAATTCGGGCTGCGCTATGGTGATCCAAAGATCCATTGTATCGGCAACCACGAAGTCCGGTCGTTCGCTCTGATCGAGCACGTGATTTTGCAGGTCTGGGCCGATGTTCCCTAACAGGATGATCGAAGCCGATCGGTAAGCCGCTGGCAAATTTGGACTGAACGTCTCGAAAACATTGAGTTCCGTATGCAACGTGCGCCGCTTGTTCATGTCGGCCTCATATTCGCCTGACCATCGAAATGTTTTACCTTCGACGACCTGAAGCCCGGTAAGATCAATTTGGCGTTCGCGAAAGAGTTCGAGATGCTTTTTAGGGAAATCAGAGCCCACTATTCCGACCAGGTCTACCGGCTGAAAGAAACTGGCGCTTACGGCGGCGTATGAAGCGGATCCACCCAGAAGATCGGGATGTTCTTCGGTTTGAGTTTTAATGCTATCCAACGCGACGGACCCTACAATCAAGACGGACATTGCGGCACACAGTTGAGCAAAGAGAGTAAGTCTGCCAGCGGTTTTTTGGGAGGTGGGAGCTCTCGGCGCCGAAGGCGCGTTGCGCTATAGGCGGGAGATCAGAACCCCTGATTTGGTAGGGCGAAAACCTCGGCGCCCCACGGAAGCGATGTGATATGTGTGCTTAGCGCCGGGTTTGAGCCGGGCGTGCCACGAATTGCGTCGGTCGTTCTGGATGGGTCGCTATCGGCAAGAGGAGTGGGCGAGGTTACAATGGCCACGGGCAAAAACCGCGAACGGCTCAATCCCGCTGAGACGGAGTCGGGCTTTCGCCCTACCGATCCTGGGCGCGTCGAATGCCAAACGGTTTCAGCGCGCGAGTAGCGCACTGCGGATCGCTTATAAAAACGCCTTAATCGCGCGTGTTCTAGCGTTGATATCGGGTGCCAAAAGCAGGTCCGAGACGATGCAAAGCCTTTCACCTCCTGCGTTCGTGACTTTGGTAAAATTCGTCTCTGTGATGCCACCGATGCAGAATACCGGTATTTTCACGCTGTTTCGAAGTTTCTTAAGGTCACGTAGACCGATGGCTGGAACGTCGGGTTTTGTCTGGGTGGGAAAAATCGGACCGAAACCGATGTAGTTGGCGCCTTCGGCTTCAGCGGCAAGCGCTTGCTCAATGGTGTGAGTCGATTTCCCGACAATGACCGATCGACCGGCAAGCTCGCGGGCTTGGGCGATAGAAGAGTCGACCTGACCGACGTGACAGCCTTCGGCGTTTACCTCACGCAAGAGCTGTGGGTGATCGTTGATGATCAACGGGACATTGGCCTCCTGGGTGATTCGCAACATGGTTTCCGCTAATCGACGGACCAGGTCGAGCGGGCTATTCTTTGCCCGCAGTTGCAGAAGATCGATACCACCGCGGACAAGCTTCTGTGTGACGTCAGAGACGGCATCCGGCTGGACGTATCCGAGATCAACGATGCCGTACAAGAAACAATGATCGAGGGTATTCACAGAGATTTATCGCTTCATCTCAAGATGCTTCATTCCAATGATTTTTTCGACAAAGCCGGTATCGAAATCTCCCCGCAGGAAATCTGCGTTCTCCATAATCTTTGCTTGAAACGGAATCGTCGTCTTGATCCCGGTGATGAGGTATTCGCTAAGTGCTCGAGCCATCCGGCGGATCGCGCCAGTCCGGGTTGAACTCACGCAGATCAGCTTCGAAATCATGGAATCATAATAGGGAGGAATAGTATACCCGGAATAGATGTGCGAATCGATCCGGACTCCCCGTCCCCCTGGCGCGTAATAGAGTTCGATTGTCCCGGGGGAGGGTTGAAAATTTGCATCAGGATCTTCTGCGTTGATTCGGCATTCGATCGCGTGACTTCGCGGTTGTGCATTCACGATATGTTCAGACAGCGGTTCTCCGGCAGCGATTCTGATCTGTTCACGGACGAGGTCGCATCCATACGCCTCTTCCGTCACGGGGTGTTCGACCTGAATTCGCGTGTTCATTTCCAAGAAGTAGAAACTACCGGCTCGATCGACCAGATATTCCATAGTACCCGCGTTCTCGTAACCAACAGCCGCAGCGAGTTTCACGGAGCAATCGCCCATTCTTTCTCGAAGATCGGCGTCAAGCAAAGGCGACGGGCATTCCTCGACAATCTTTTGGTTACGCCGCTGGATCGAACAATCCCGTTCTCCGAGATGGACTATCCGACCGTGGCTGTCCCCCATAACTTGGAATTCAATGTGGTGAGGCCGCTCAATGAGTTTTTCAATGTAGACGGTGCTATTGCCGAACGCTTTCTCCGCCTCCGTCCGGGCAGCGTGGAAGCCCTGGATCAAGCTGCCGTCGTTGTGGGCCGGCCGCATTCCGCGACCGCCACCGCCCGCAACAGCTTTGATCATCACGGGGTAACCGATTTTTTTCGCGATCTTTAGAGCTTGTTGCTCCGTTTCTATGACACCGTCGCTGCCCGGTGTAACCGGCACACCTGCTTTTCGGGCCTGTTCCCGAGCGGAGTTCTTGTCTCCCATAGCTCGGATGGCCCGGGCCGAAGGACCAATGAACTTGATATTGCAGCTGTTGCAGACGTCGGCAAAATGCGAATTCTCAGCCAGAAAACCGTACCCCGGATGAATGGCGTCAACATCGGTAATTTCGGCGGCGCTAATTATGCGGTCGATCTTCAGATAACTTTCAGAGCTGGGTGCCTGTCCGACACAAACCGCCTCATCCGCGAGTTGGACATGCAAAGAATCGACGTCCGCCTCGGAGTAAATGGCAACCGTAGCAATCCCAAGTTCCTTACAAGCCCGAATAATCCGCAATGCGATTTCGCCGCGATTAGCGATCAGAATTTTGTTGAACACGCTACTTCACTCGGAAAAGTGGTTGGCCGAACTGGACCGGAGTGCCGTTTTCTACCAACACTTCTACAATGATACCGCGCACTTCCGCCTTGATCTCGTTCATCACTTTCATGGCCTCGATGATACATACTACTGATTCTTCATTGATCTCTTGACCCGGCTGAACGTAGGGAGCCGAATCCGGCGAAGAAGCTCGATAAAACGTGCCAACCATCGGCGAGACAATCTCTTTAAGCTTCGATTTTTCTTCCCCGACCGCGCTTGATCCTGTGACATTTGCCGGAACGGACGCCATCGCGGTCGGCGGAATGGCCGCTGAGATGACGGGAGCTACCGGACGATGCGCTTCTAGTTCAAGCTTGAATCCCTCGCGTTCCAGCTTGAAAACTGCGAGGTCGTTTTTTTTCATTAAGTCGATGATCGCTCTGATGTCGTCCAGATCCAAAGTGGGGTTCTCCTCGTTTCGATGGAGCGTCATGTTAGGCTGCGGTCGAGAGATCGCGCAAGTGAGTTTCTTTACGCCATTTAGGGGGGACAGTAGCCTGATCCTCCTGGCTCAGGGGTACAGCGAGTGAGAGGTGAGAAGTGACTGGTGAATGGTGGGCGATCTCTGCCGTCGATTCGTCGATAAGCGTCCACCACCCTCTCATTAATCACTAGTCATCGGTATGCTCCCTGAGGGCTGGACGGTTTTCCGGGGTTGAAACCTCGGCTGTGCGCCCTCCCCCTCCGGGCAGAAGCCAGGCATCGGCCTTATGTTGACGCGCATGCGCCGCCGCGGGACCGGTACTGAATGGATGATCACCACCAGTCGTTGAGCAAATTGGTCGAGGCGCTGCGTGGCTGCCACCGTTGCCCGCAGATGCAGTTTTCTCCTGTCAGCGGTGGACCGGTCTCCAGTCGAGTTATTTTAGTGGGGCAAGCTCCCGGATTTCGAGAACCGCAGGTGGGTCGACCTTTCGCTTGGACCGCTGGGAAGACATTATTCAAATGGTTTTCTGAAGTAGCTGACGTGGATGAGACCAACTTTAGGGCAACTGTCTATATGGCTGCGGTGTGTCGTTGTTTTCCCGGTAAAACGGCAGCTGGCGACCGAGTTCCCTCCAGAGTGGAAATCGAAAACTGCTCTTCTTGGTTAGACGCCGAGATCAGCCTGCTCTCTCCCGGACTCGTGATCCCAGTGGGGAAACTGGCTATCGCCCAATTTATTCAACCAGTCTCCGCTCTCACCGAGATAATCGGTCAAATGCGGCTGGTCGAGCGGGCGGGAAAACGTTTCGATGTTGTCCCATTACCACATCCGTCCGGTGCTTCTCCATGGCACCGTATTGAACCGGGGAAATCGCTCACCCGACGGGCGCTCGAGTTGATCCGGGACCATCCAGCATGGAAAAACCGGATTGCACGGTAGCAACACGAGGAAGCTGGGCAAAGCGGAGTATGGGTGGCAGCGATGTTCGTTTCATCACACGATCCGCTCTTTCGAAAGCGCTGAAGAGAAGGCCGCGTACATCTTACAGAATCCCGTTCGACGGGGGTTGGTCAAGAGAGCAGGGGATTGGCCATTCCGCGGCGAGATCTTTAGGGCCGAACGCTGGTGGTGAGACGAGCCGGACCGGCGGGAGCCGGTCCCTACCAGCAAAGATCTGCTTGCTTTCTTTGCAGCCCAGCGAAGGAATGCACATGCACGATCTGTACGTTGAACCGCGGCTGCGGCCCATCGAGAGGGGCGCTCTGGTCGGCCGGATCGCTCTGGTTACTGGTGCTTCCCGAGGTATTGGGGCGGTTACAGCCCGGGTCTTAGCTCAAGCTGGGGCAGAGGTCATTTTGAATTACCGGAGCAAAGGATCTCGTGCCGAAAAGGTTGCCGCGGAGATCGTGACTGCCGGAGGGAAGGCTTCGGCGATTCAATGCGACATCACCGTTTCGCGTGAAGTCGACGCCATGTTGGAACAAATACGGCAAGAATTTGGTTCTTTGAACTTTCTGATCCTCAATGCAAGCGGGGGTCTGGAGAAGGACAAGGGCGAGGATTATTCCCTGCTTCTCAATCGCACGGCGCAAATTGATCTCCTTAAAAAAAGCGTGCCTCTATTGAAGCCGCATGGACGGACGGTTTTCGTTACTAGCCATCTGGCTCATTTTTACGGGAAGAAACCGGTCTACCCCGGCTACGAACCGGTGGCGATCGGCAAACAGGCGGGGGAGAAAGCACTTCGGGCAATGATCCCGCAGCTCGCCGACAACGAGATCTCGCTCATCATCGTGAGCGGGGACATGATCGAAGGCACAATTACCCCAAAGTTGTTGAACCGGACCAATCGGGGGTTAATCGAATTTCGCCGCGAACAAGCTGGACGACTTCCGACGGTCGAAGAGTTCGGCCGGGCGATCGCCGAAGCTGCCGCAGACCCTGATCTCCGATCCGGCGCGACTGTGTACGTCGGCGGTACGGACTGAGAAAAGAAGCTCACGCCAAGACGCCAGGGAGAGAACAAAAAACTCACGCAAAGACGCGAAGACGCAAAGGAAAACAGGTTAAGAAAACCTCACGCAAAGACGCCAAGGCGCAAAGGGAGAGAAAGTACAGGATAGGCGTCGGTTCGCAGATTATAGGTAGGGCGAAAGCCTGATTCCGTCTAAGCGGGATCGGCTTGAGCCGTTGGTGTTTTTACCCAAAGGCCCGTTATCACGAACTCGCGAATCTCTTGTATCTTTCCTTCTTTGCGCCTTGGCGTCTTTGCGTGAGGTTTTCTTAGCCTGTTTCCCTTTGCGTCTTGGCGTCTTTGCGTGAGATCTGTTCTCTTCTTGTGCGTCTTCGTGTCTTTGCGTGAGTCTTTTGTTCTCTTTACGTCTTGGCGTGAGATCGGTCTTCTTCGCTCAGGATTTTCCAGGTTGTCCTAACTGCCAGGCTGGTCGCTCGCACATTGTGGACGCGGAAAATGGAGGCGTTACTTTGCATGCCGGCGACGACGCATGCGATCGTACCGGCATCGCGATCTCTCGGATCTGGAAGCTCCAGCACTTCGCCGATCAAGGTCTTGCGCGAAACGGGGAGGAGGATAGGTCGCTCGAATTGGCCTAGTCGTCGCAGTTCGCGCAGAATCCTCAAATTGTCGCCTCGTTGCTTAGCAAAATCGAGTCCGGGATCGATCACGATGGCTTCGCGGGCTAAGCCCGCTTTCTCAGCCAATGCCAGTTTGTCTGCAAAAAACTGTTCTAAGGTTCGCATGATGTCCGCGTACTGAACATTGGTATGCTTCTGCTTCGGCAAACCGATCGAATGCATGATCAGAAGCGCGACGCTATGACGCATGGCAATGCGGGCGTTCTCGTCGGTTGAGAGCGCGCTCATATCATTCAATAAATCTCCGCCCAAATTCAGCAGCGTGTCGGCAACTCGGGAACGCCAAGTATTCACGGAGAGAAGAGGCGGGAAAATCTGAGCCTCATCGATCGGATTCAACCCCTGATAGGATTCGGGGAACCGAACGATGAATGGAGCTACGCGATCGATTTCTTCCTGTTCGCTGATTTCCAGCCGATTCGTACGAGCGCTCTCGCCACCCACATCAATCAAGTCGGCTCCTTCGCTAACGAGCTCGCGCGCATGAAGGATTGCCTCGCTTATGTTCAGGGTGCCGTCTCCGGAAAACGAGTCATCGTTCAGATTCACAATGCCCATCACCAAAGGCCGGCGCGGGAACGCAATCTGTTTTTGTTTAGCTCGTAGAATCATCGGGAGGAGAGGAAAAACTCACGCTAAGACGCGAAGAAAACAGGATACAGAAAAGTCTCACGCAAAGACGCGAAGACGCAAAGGAAGAGATACGAGAGATACGAGAGATTCGCGAGTTCGTGATAACAGGCCTTTGGGTAAAACACCAACGGCTCAAACCGATCCCGCTCAGACGGAATCAGGCTTTCGCCCTACCTATAATCTGCGAACCGACGCCTATCCTGTACCTTCCTCTCCCTTTGCGTCTTTGCGTCTTTGCGTGAGATCTCTCCTCTTCTTGTGCGTCTTTGCGTGGGCGTGACCGCTAAAGCGATACTTCGAACCGTTGACGCTGCTCGAATCTCACGACGGAGCGGTATCCAACTTCTGTCGCGAGTTTGCGCGCGAGAGCGAATCCTTCCGTGAGCTCCGCTGGAGAATGCGCGTCGGAATTGATTACGATTGGGACACCGGCTTGGGCGCCAAGCTCGAGAAATTCCGGAGCCGGGTACATTTCGTTTACGGGTTTGCGCAATCCGGCGGTGTTGATTTCGAATGCGATGCCATGTTTCTGGAGAGCTCTGATGGCCGGTTCGTAATAGCGGCGCAAGTCTCCGGAAGGGCGGTGACCAAACTTCTTTGGCAGATCTGGATGCGCGACAAAGTCAAACAATTCAGACTCGATGCATCGAATGTAGTTCTGCCAATACAGATCCCAAATTTCTTCGACGGGCTGACTTTCGAAACGGGAAATATGCTTCGGGTTATCGACGTCCCAACCGGGACTGATATAATGAACGCTACCGATCAGGTAGTCCCACTTTGTCTCATTCGCGAGCTTTTCGATCCACCACTCGAATCCCGAAAGATAGTCGCATTCGAGTCCGAGCCGGACAGGAACTCCTGACGATCGAACTTCATCGACGAACTCGAAATATTTCGGCAGCTCCGAAAAGTCCATGCGCCAATCGTCGAACTTTTCGGGCATCGGGTTGTGATCAGCAAATCCAAGTTCCGATAAACCGGCCTGGATTGCGGCTGCTGCGAATTCCGCCGGTGTGCCGACAGCGTGATGGCACAGCGGAGTGTGTACATGGTAGTCGGTCACGACAGTGTTTCTACTCATTAGTAAGACCAAATGCGGCTTAAGGCTGGGAAAACCAGGATCGGAAAGGCCACAATTTTAACAAGTTCCCCCAGATTCAAAGATTTACTACTGCTGGTGAACTTGCGCAGGAGGCAAAATTGGATTGTCCGCGGATTTGATATTTTTTAGGCTTGGCGCTTGCATGAAAAGATTTCCGCCGACGTTTTTGTTCTTGGCTCTCTTCCTGTTCGGTTGTGCGAATCCCCCCGGTTGGTCAGGCGGTGCCCGCAATATTGTATTGCTGATCTGCAAAATTAGCCCGGAACAACAAAAGGTGGCCGAGGCAAACATTCAGCATTATCAGGCGCGAAAACATCCCCCAACGACCAACCGCTACGTTGCGGTTGACACGCTGAGACCAAACAAAAAACAAACTGAGACCTACGCCAAGAAAGTCGCTTCGGAAAAGCAGAAAGCCGACTGGAACAGGGAAAAGCTTTCTGATCGTTGGGTCGAGCCGGCCAAGCTAAAGTGTGTGATGGTGTTCGACACGGTCTCCAAAGAATTTGTCGGATCAGGATGTTACGTGGTTGGGGTGACATTGCAGCCTGGCGAGGTCGACACTTTCGAGACACACAGCGCCGAGTATATCGGGTCCGGAAAGTTCGAGTGATGAAAGTAGAAGCCCAGTACGAAGTGCTGGGAAATGATGCAACAAAGATGTCCGTCCCGCCAGGGACGATCGAAACGTTGGGCTCCTGTCTCTCTCGTAAGCAGTCGTCGATCGGCGCTTTTTCTGAATGCCAACCCAGCACTTCGTACTGGGCTACTTTCAGTAGTCCCTTCCTCCTCCGCCCTCCTGGCTACGGTGGACAAGCCGGGACACTCCTCTTCGAGTATCTTTTCCGCTTGTAATCGACGGTATTCGCGTTCAACGGACAAGCTCCGGCTCATCACTACGAGGCCACGAGGTTCACAATTCTATTCGGAACCACCACAACTTTGCGGACAGTTTTTCCGCTTAAGCTTTCTTGAACCTTTGCTGAAGCTCGCGCGAGCTTTTCCAAGCTTACGTCATCCAGATCTTTGGCCACGGTCATTTTACCGCGCAATTTCCCGTTCACCTGGATAATCACTTCGACTTCGTCCTGTACCAGATACTCTTCGCTCCAGACAGGCCAGGGCTGCTCTGAGACTAGACCGTCGAAACCGGAGAAACGGGTACCCAACTGATGCCAAATTTCTTCGGCGAGATGCGGAGCAAACGGGCTGAGCAGAATAAGCAACGTGCGAATGGCCTCCAACGGTCGCTGTTCAACGTTGGTAAACGCGTTTACGCAAATCATCATCTGCGATATTGCAGTATTAAACGCGAGCGCTTCGATGTCTTGCGTCACTTTCTTGATCGTGGCGTGCACTACTCTCCGTTGCTGCTGCGAGGGTTCGATCTCGGCGAGTAACGGCGAAGGGCGCCAATTGCCTTCCTGATTTTCCTCCATTGCTAGCCTCCAGACGCGCGCTAGAAATCGATACACTCCTTCGACTCCGCTCATGCTCCATGGCTTGGTAGCTTCGAGTGGACCCATGAACATTTCGTAAAGACGCAGAGAGTCGGCGCCATACTCGGCGATGATTTCGTCTGGGGTTACGACATTGCCCCGGCTCTTCGACATTTTCTGATTATCCTGGCCGAGAATCATCCCCTGGTTTACCAACCGCTGAAAGGGCTCGATGGTGGAAACGTGTCCGAGATCGTAGAGCACCTTGTGCCAGAAGCGAGCGTACAAAAGATGCAGCACGGCATGTTCGGTACCGCCGATGTATAAATCGACTCCGCCCGGTTTTCCTCCACCCATCCAATATTTTTCTGCCGCTTGATCAGTGAACCGGTCCTGGATGTGCGGTCCGATATAGCGGAGGTAGTACCAACAGGAGCCTGCCCATTGCGGCATCGTGTTCAGTTCGCGGACAGCACCGTCGGGAAGTTTCTTCCACTCGTCAGCTTTCGACAATGGCGGATCGATCGTTCCGGTCGGACGATAGTCTTGGAGCGGCGGTGGTACGACAGGTAGAGAGCTCTCATCCAGAGCTTCGTGGTGACCGCCTCGCCAGACGATGGGAAACGGCTCGCCCCAATAACGTTGGCGAGAAAACAACCAATCCCGCAACTTGTAGCTAATTGAGCGTTTGCCAGCGCCTTTTTCTTCCAGCCAATCAATAATTTTTTGCTTCGCGTCGGCCGTCGGAAGGCCGTTCAGAAAATCTGAGTTGATCGAAGTGCCTTCCCCGATGAAACAGCCTTCGACCGGCGTTAGTGGCTTAACGACCTCCCGGATTTCCAGCCCAAATTTTTGAGCAAACTCAAAATCTCGATCGTCATGGGCCGGCACAGCCATGATGGCGCCCGTTCCGTAGCCAGCCAATACGTAGTCTGCGATCCAGACAGGAAGCTTCTCACCGTTCACCGGGTTTTTTACGAATCCCCCGGTAAAAACTCCGGTCTTTTCTTTGGCCAAATCGGTCCGTTCAAGATCCGATTTCGCGGCCACCTCCTGTTGATAAGCCTGAACAGCAGCCTTCTGCTCTTTCGACGTGAAAAGATCGACGAGGGGGTGTTCCGGCGAAAGCACAATATAGGTGGCACCGAACAGAGTGTCCGGCCGCGTGGTAAAGACCGTCACTTTCGCCTTCCGCCGAGGGATCGAAAAATAGACTTCCGCTCCCTCACTTCGGCCAATCCAATTGCGCTGCAGAGCCTTGATTGACTCCGGCCAGTCTAGTCCTTCCAGCTCGTCAATTAAACGATCCGCGTAGGCAGTGATCCGAAGCATCCATTGACGCATCGGGCGACGGACGACAGGGAAACCGCCTCGCTCGCTCTTGCCGTCGATGACTTCCTCGTTGGCCAGCACTGTACCTAGTTCCGGACACCAGTTCACCGGTGCGTCAGATACGTAGGCAAGCCGATGTTCATCCAGGAACGCACGACGCTCCTCGACCGATTCGCCCGGGTGCGTCTCTTTTCGCTTTGCTTCCAGTTCTGCTATTGGTCTTGCCGCGCTCAGGTTTGGATCAAACCAGGAATTGTATAGCTGCAAGAAAATCCACTGAGTCCAACGGTAATATTCCGGATCCGTTGTGTTAATCTCGCGTTGCCAGTCGTAACTAAAACCGATCTGCTGCAGCTGTTTTTTGAAACGGCTGACGTTTTGGACCGTCGCTACCGAAGGGTGTTGTCCGGTATTAATGGCAAACTGTTCGGCTGGCAGCCCAAAGGCATCCCACCCTATTGGATGGAGCACATTAAACCCTCGCATCCGTTTGTATCGGGCCAGAATGTCCGTTGCCGTGTAGCCTTCCGGGTGCCCGACATGAAGACCTTCCCCGCTGGGGTAGGGGAACATATCCATCACGAAAAATTTCGTTTTTTTCGGATCAAACGACAGGTCCCCCGGATTTGGCGCGTGGAAAGTTTGATGCTCTATCCAGTACCGCTGCCACTTCGGTTCAAATTCCGGAAATGGATATTGTTTTCGTCGGTCACTCATTGTTTTGTGGCTCGGGGCGGAGCAACCTTGGGGTGCTCTCTTCACGATGCAAACACTTTTCATCGCGACCAGGAATCGACACAAGACCCAGGAGATCGGTCAAATGTTGGGATCGAACTGGAACGTTCGCGATCTCACCTCGCTTCCGCATGCCCCGATTGTTGAGGAAACTGGAGACTCGTTCGAAGCAAATGCTCGACTGAAAGCGGTTACAATTTCCAAAGAGGTTGTGGGTCTGGTGTTAGCCGACGATTCTGGTTTGGTAGTGGACGCGTTAAACGGTGCACCTGGGGTTCGATCCCAGCGGTTTGCAGGCCCAGAGGCTTCGGATGGGGACAATCGATTCAAGTTGCTCAATTTACTGCGAAACTTTCCAGCTGGCACGCAATTCCAGGCCCGATTTAGCTGTGCGATGGTATTAGCGAGCCAGGGCGAATTGCTTGGTTCATTTCAGGGCGCAGTCGAAGGCGAGGTTATACCTGCGGAACGTGGCTATGGGGGATTTGGGTACGACCCGTTGTTCATTCCGAAAGGTTACCGGCAGACATTTGGTGAACTCCCGCCGGAGATCAAAAACAGCCTGAGCCATCGCGCCCGTGCACTCGCGCAGGTGTTGGAGTTCCTGCGGAGCTAGCCGTCCGGTGTCGCCAATGGACTGCCTCGCCATACCGGCCTCGCGTTAATACGCTGCTTTCGGAAGCAGCTACGGTTTGCCACCGATATCTGCTAGATTTCCGAGCTCTGATCCATGGCTCGATGTTTCATAGCGCCCGAACTGATTCTCGATTCGCGCCTGGCTCTTTTCCATAGCTCGGAGCGATGGCTGGCTGTTGCCGATCTTCATTACGGTTACGAGGTTAGCCAACGCCAGCGTGGGTTTCTGCTCCCGTTCTGGGGGATGCAGACAATTGAAGATCGATTACACGAGTTGGTGCGGGACTACGCCCCGACGGCGCTGATTCTTCTCGGAGACATTATCCATTCTGGCGTGGCTGAAGGCGAAGCAATGCGCTTCCTTGCCAATTTAGCGCTTCTCGGCCCGGAACTGTTGCTGATACGTGGAAATCATGATCGCGGTTTGCGCCAGCCTAAATTACAGAGCTCGGTTGCGCTTGGCCCTTATCTTTTCCATCACGGCCACCTACCCATGGATTGTGAGCCGCATATAGTTCAAATCGTCGGCCATTTACATCCCAGTTGGTTGTTTTCCGATGGCGCCGGGAACCGTCTCCGCCTGCCGGCTCTCGTCCGAGTAACCAACCAAATTATTCTTCCAGCTTTTTCGCCCTGGGCCGCTGGCGGCCGACTCTCATTGGAAACCCCTCTGGAGCTCTGGGTCTGCTCGAAGACGCGCGTCTTTCGGGTATCCGGCGAGCAGGACAAATGAGAGATGGCAAATTCTAGAAGGCCGCATGCGCGTCAACATAAGGCCGATGTCTGGTCTTCTGCCCCGGACCTGGGAGGGCGCACGTCCTCGTGCGCCGCGGATCGCGAGGACGCGATCCCTCCCGCCGGGGTTTTAACCCAGGAATCGTCGGAAGCGAGCGGTCTGAGAAACGTGAAAACCGGCTCGCTCCGACTTCTGCCCATCACGCAATCTGTCTCGACGCGTTAGCTAGTTGTTAGAATTTTCGTCCTCGATCGGATGAATGAAACCGAATAGCCCGTGCGCCTCACCCACTATCCCAGCGGTGAAGTAGAGACGGTTCTGCAAAAAGAGGAGTGACCATAGACCCTCAAATACCAGCGGTTGTCCCTTGCGGTGTTCAAGCGTTCCGAGAAAGACTCCGCTGTGGACGTTGTAAGCGTTGATCTGGCCGTCCCCAAAGTTACCGACCAGCAAGACTTCGTCATCGAATTTGCCAAAATGGCTAGGCACCCTTGCTAATCCCCACGGAGAGTTCAACAGGCCTCCAGTGATCAATCGCTTGGTGAATTGGCCTTCGGTGGTGAAGACATCAACAAAACCGTTGCCTGGGCCAGCCACATCGTCATGCTTTACCGCGTTTTGGGCAGCGTAAGTGACGTATATGGAACCATCGATGCTGGCAATGTCGAACGGCGCCCACCCAGAGGCTCCAGCCGGGATGGGTGGTGGATTGGGATCCTTAAAGGTACCGGTGATGCTGGCCGGCTTAAAGTTGCCGTCAAATACATCAACGGTTCCGTTATGAAAGTTTGCTGCGTAGAGGGTTGGACCGCCGTTTGGACGACTAGCCAGAGCCAGGCCTTTATAGACGGAGCTCTTTGTCGGGTCGGGGGACGAATTGTCGACTTTGATAACCGCGCTGGTGATCGGCGTTAGTCCACCATTCCAGGCTGTGACGCTACCGTCCTCGCCGTCGAAGATGAACGCAGCCGGCTGGCCGTCAGAGAGGAGGAACGCGTTGGTAAATGGGTTGAAGACGGTGCCAGTAGGTGCAGCCAGAGGCGGCGTTTGTGTGTCCGCAGAGGTTGGCGGAATAGTCACCACCAACGAAACGGGCGTACCATCGGGCTGGTAAAGCGTCGAAAGTCCGGAGTTGTTATCTGCCACCCAAAAAACTCCTCCCGGCCCGCTGATCGCTAAACCCCATGGGTTTACTAGATTCGGGTCGGTGCGATCGGCGGCACCTGGCACATCGGTCTGCAAATTTTCCCAATCAAAAAAGTTCGGTGTAGCCGCCTGCACGCTAGCGCAAGGAAACACCGCCGACGAAAACTGCAGCCCGGAAACGACAAGGGCCACGCCAAAAGAGCGGAGAGGAATGCGAATTATTTTCATAAGTCAGAAACGCTGACAAGGAGGAGCTGTGCTGATCGGCGGCGTGCCGTCAGAGGCTCCTCCCGCAAAATAGACCACCGGACGTCGAATTTATTCCTCGGGGTGTAAACTCTTGGTGAAAATCGCCCTGCGTGGATGCGATTTTCGAATTAAACCTCCCCCTATGATAGATCAGGTGCCGGAGTTCTGGATCGACCGGGGAGGCACGTTCACCGACATCATCGCAGTTTGGCCGGGCGGCCGGCTCCGCACATTGAAACTGTTGTCCGAAAACCGTGAGCACTACGCCGACGCCGCCTTGGAAGGAATTCGGTCTCTTCTCGGTCTGAATACAGCCGACCCGATACCAGCCGAGTTAATCCATTCGGTGAAAATGGGAACAACGGTCGCGACAAACGCCCTGCTGGAAAGGAAGGGAGAACCTACCGTTTTGGTCGTAAACAAGAACTTAGGAGACGTTCTGCGGATCGGCTCTCAACAGCGTCCCCGTCTTTTCGATCTCGAGATCAAATTGCCTGTTCCGGTTTATGAGCGGGTAGTTGAAATTTCCGGCCGGCTTTCGGTCGAAGGGACCGAATTGGAGCCGCTTGACGAGCGACGAACCGAGATTGTTTTGAGGGAAGCGTTCGCCAGCGGCTATCGCGCAGTTGCAATAGCGCTCATGCACAGTTTTCGGTTCCCTGAGCATGAGGCGCGGGTTGCCGAGATTGCTCGGACGATCGGCTTCACCCAGATCTCCGTCAGCCATGAAGTCAGCCGGTTGATTAAGCTGGTTCCTCGGGGGGAAACCACCGTGGCCGACGCGTATCTCTCACCGATTTTAAGCCGGTATGTCGACCGGCTTCACCAAGCGTTACCAAACGTGCCGATCTTTTTCATGCAATCGAATGGTGGCCTGGCCAGCGCCGCTCAGTTCCACGGAAAGGATGCGATTCTATCTGGACCCGCGGGCGGAATGGTTGGCGCCATCAAAGCGGCTGAAGGGGCCGGTTTTCTAAAGATCGTAGGATTCGATATGGGCGGCACATCAACCGACGTCACCCACTTTGCCGGCGAGTATGAGCGCCGGTTTGAGTCCGAGTTAGCTGGCGTGCGGCTTCGGGTACCGATGCTTTACATTCACACCGTCGCAGCGGGAGGTGGTTCGGTTTGCCGATTCGCGGGAGACCGGTTCCAGGTCGGCCCGGAAAGCGCCGGGGCGGATCCAGGACCAGCCTGTTACCTGAAGGGTGGTCCGCTGACGGTCACGGATTGCAATCTGTTTCTTGGACGTATCCAACCGCGATTCTTTCCAACGATTTTCGGTCCGACTGGCGATCGATCAATTGATCTGTTGGCAACGAAATCGCGCTTGGACCCAATAATGAAGGCAACGGGGCGATCTGGCGAGGAGGTGGCAGAGGGATTTATCTGTATTGCGGTCGAAAACATGGCCAATGCTGTTAAGGAAATCTCCGTCGCTCGTGGTTACTCCCTGAGCGATTACACGTTGGTTAGCTTTGGTGGAGCCGGCGGCCAGCACGCATGCGCGATTGCCGATGCTTTAGCGATTGACCGGATATTGATCCACCCTCTCGCCGGCGTGCTTTCAGCCTACGGGATCGGTATTGCCGATCTGCGTCTGCTTCGCGAGTGTTCGATCGAAGCACCGCTGGATCAGCTCGGGTTCGCCCGCCGGCGACTCGACGAGTTGGAACTCGATGCGAGACAAGGAATCGAACAGCAAGGAGCGACTCCGCATCGAGTTATCCGGCGTATCCACCTCCGTTACGAAGGCACCGATACCGCGATCCCATTGGACGAGAGGCCTCTCGAAGAGTTAGTCGGCGCGTTCGCTGCCTCGCACCAGAAGATTTTCGGTTTCACCATGAAAGATCGAGGACTCACCATCGAGGCCGTTTCGGTCGAAGCCATAAGCCGGGGTACCGCAGTCGCACTGGACCGTTCGGAAGTTGTGGGATCCAATGTGCCAGCCAGCGAGGTCCCGGTCTTTCTCGGGGGCCAATGGAGAAACACACCGGTCTGGAACCGAGACGAAATCATAATCGGTACACTACTGGAAGGCCCTGCTTTGATCGTCGAACCTCACGCGACGACCGTACTCGAAATCGGCTGGAGAGCTGAGATTACGCCCGAACGCAATCTGATCCTCACCCGAGCGATCCCACGTTCGACGCGGATAGAGATCGGGACTGCGGTGGACCCTGTTCAGCTCGAGCTTTTTCACAATCTATTCTTTTCAGCGGCCGAACAGATGGGCGCGGTCATTCGGAACACTGCCTACTCTGTGAATATTAAGGAAAGGCTCGATTATTCCTGTGCACTCTTTGACGCAAAGGGCCGGCTCGTCGCCAATGCACCGCACATGCCTGTTCATCTCGGTTCGATGGGGACCGCGGTCCGTTCGATCATCGACCGGCGAAAACATGACGTTCGCGCGGGCGATAGTTTCGCACTGAATGACCCGTTCCGCGGTGGTACGCACCTGCCCGACATCACGGTCGTCTCACCGGTATTCCACTCTGGAGATGGACCGCTATTCTGGGTGGCGAGTCGGGGCCATCACGCTGATGTCGGCGGCTTAACCCCCGGCTCGATGCCGCCCATGAGTCGAGCCATAGAGGAAGAAGGAGTGTTGATCGATGACTTGCTGTTAGTGCGTGACGGCCAATTTCAGGAAAAAGCGTTAGTAGAAAAATTGACGCGGAGTTCTCTCCCGGTTCGCAACCTGTCGCAAAATCTTGGTGACATTCAGGCGCAGCTCGCCGCTAACCAAAAGGGGATTGCCGTGATGCTGGAGATTGTTGAGCGCTACGGTATCGAAGTGGTGAACGCCTATATGAATTACATCCGGCAGAACGCGGCTGAACAAGTGCGGCGGACCATCGAACGTCTGACACCGGGAGAATTTCGGCTCCAGATGGATTGCGGCGCCCAAATTCAAGTTCGGATCACGGTAGATCGTAACTCCCGCTCAGCGCGGATCGATTTCACCGGGACTTCTGCGCAGGTCGCTGACAATTTCAATGCGCCCTCCGCGATTGTTCGGGCCGCGGTGTTATATGTTTTCCGGACGTTAATCCCTGAGCCGATCCCGCTGAACGACGGGTGCCTGGAACCGATTGAAATCGTTATTCCATCTGGCTCGATGCTCGACCCGAGACCACCGGCAGCGGTCGTGGCTGGCAATGTCGAGACGTCTCAAGCCGTGGTGAACGCGTTGTACGGGGCATTGGGAGTGCTCGCCGCCGCCCAAGGAACCATGAACAATCTGACTTTCGGAAACGATCGTTATCAATACTATGAAACAATCTGTGGCGGAGCGGGGGCAGGCCGAGGATTCCCGGGCGCTTCCGCGGTTCACACGCATATGACCAATTCTCGGATGACCGACCCGGAGATTCTTGAACTACGCTATCCTGTCATCGTCTCGGAGTTTCGGATTCGTGCCGATTCGGGTGGGAAAGGCCGTTGGAGGGGAGGGGACGGAGTCGTTCGACGGATTACCTTCCGTGAACCAATGACCGTGGCGATATTGGCGGGAAGCCGACGAATTGCGCCCTTTGGTTTGCACGGAGGGGAGCCGGGCGCCTTGGGAAAGACGACCATCTGTCGGACAGACGGGAGCCGGGAAATACTCGATAGTTGCGCGACGACTGACGTGCGACCTGGGGATTCTGTTGTCATAGAAACGCCGGGCGGAGGCGGCTTCGGACAAATAGCAAATAGCAAATAGCAGATGGCAGATAGCGCGACGTTGGAACACGTTTCCCGGGTTAAAACCCCGGCCGGGAGGGATCGCGTCCTCGCGATCCGCGGCGCACGAGGATCCGACGTCGCGCTCAAAGCATTCTGCATCAGGCATCCGAAAGGGCTATGTCGGACAGGCTGTGCGCCCTCCCCGCCCCTTCGGGGCAGGGAATAGACGTCGGCCTTATGTTGACGCGCATACGCGGGTCGCCGCTACCACGGATGCCAACGACGGCAAGAACTCTCCTCACAGAGTGTGAAATTTCCAGATAGCGACGCCGAGGAATCGCGGTTTGATTAAGTAGTGAGGTTGTTAGTGACTTCGGATCTGCACCTGGTCGGTCGGTGGCGCGAGATCGTGCTTTCTAGGTTGGCCGACTGGATCGCAGCTTGTCGGCCAGATGGGCTTGTGGTTGCCGGCGATTTGTCGGTCGCGCCACAGGCTGCAAACGCCTTGAAGCATTTGCGGGACGTTTTTCCGAGCGGTCCGATCGCCCTGACCCTTGGGAATCACGACTTCTGGTTGGAGTCCGGCGACGATTGCCGTTCCTTGGCCGAAGTGATTGACCGCTGGTGGAAGCCGGCTGCAGATCAGTTCGCTATATCTCTTCTGGATCTCGAGAATCTCCCTCTGGGTGAAGTCACCTTGGTGGGCGCATATGGCCATTACGACCTGGGGTTCCGCTGTCCCGATCTCCGCTATCAGGGAACTTTGGTGACGAGAGAACATTATTTGGCGGGAAAGCCACCGACTCCAACTCAGCTCCGCTGGCGAGATTTTTTCCACATGCCGCGCGACCTGAATCTTGCGTCGGTCGCTCAAAAACAAGTTCGCAGTTTCCAAGGAAGGCTGAAATTGGTCTCAGAGAAACGTGCGTTTGTCGTCCTGCATACCCCGCCATTTGCAGCTTTGCTAGGCATCCCCGATATTTCGACAGTTAACTTGGAGGCGCCAAGCGTGTACGCTTTTTTTCGGGCGTACCTGGGAAATGAACAAATGGGTGAATTGCTTAGCGAAGAAAAGCAGCGGATAGTGGGTGTAATCTGTGGTCATACGCATCGCGAGGTGCCGCCGATTGATTTCGGCGGCTTTTTCGGCGTAAATGTTGGATCCGATTACGGGTCTCCCGCTGCTTATCTATTTGAGACGGAGACAAGCCGCCTAACAAAGCTGTCCGATCCAGGCGATTCGCCAGATTCGATGACGCAGAAGGGGATTTTGACTGCTTGATAAACTCATTGACGCCAACTGTCTCTAAAGTAATCTTCCCGGCTCTCGGAGGGGATATGGACAAGATTCGTAACATCGCGATCATCGCACACGTCGATCATGGAAAGACGACGTTAGTCGACCAGTTGCTTCGGCAGTCCGGCACGTTTCGTTCGAACCAGAAGGTGGAAGAACGGGTCATGGACTCGATGGATCTGGAACGCGAAAAAGGGATCACCATCAGGGCGAAAAACGCGGCATTCCAATACAAGGACTACCATGTAAACATCGTGGATACGCCGGGCCATGCCGATTTTGGCGGTGAAGTGGAGCGAATCATGAAGATGGTGGATGGCGTGCTTCTAGTCGTGGATTCGCACGACGGACCCCAAGCGCAAACCAAATTTGTGCTGCGCAAGGCGCTGGAAAATCACACCCAGCCGATTGTCGTTATTAATAAGATAGATCGGGAGAACGCGCGCCCACACAAGGTGTTGGACATGGTCTTCGATCTTTTCGTGGAGCTGAACGCCACCGACGCACAGCTCGACTTCCCGGTTATCTATGCCAGCGCCAAAGAAGGCTACGCCGTCCGGGAAATCCACGAGACGAACGACAATATGGAGCCTCTGTTCGAGGCGATTATCAAATATATTCCGCCCCCACCAAAGGCTGAGCAGTCATACTTTCAATTTCTGGCGTCGAATCTTGACTACAGCGACTATCTCGGGCGGCTAGCGTTTGGTCGCATCGTAAGCGGGCGTGTCTCGGTGGGTGACTCGGTCGTCTTAATTCACCTGGACGGTCGTCGCGAACGCACCAACGTTACCGCGCTGTTTGGACATCAGGGCTTAGAGCGGACTGAAATCAAACATGCCGGGGCCGGTGACATTGTCGGATTGGCCGGCTTCGAGGAGGTCGCGATAGGAGAGACGATCACCGACAACGAAGATCGGCTGGCACTCGAGTTTGTTCACATCGATCCACCGACCATCCAAATGAATTTTGTGGTCAACGATTCGCCGTTGGCTGGGCGAGAAGGTAAATTCTTGACCGCTCGCCATATTAAAGAGCGGTTGGTTCGCGAGGTGCGCACCAATGTTTCTTTGGGGTTCACCGAGACGGATCTGGCCGGCGTTTTCACCGTAAGTGCTCGGGGAGAAATGCAAATCGCAGTTTTGGTGGAACAGATGCGGCGAGAGGGATTTGAACTCCTGGTCTCACGACCCGAGGTCATCTTCAAAAAAGACGAGGCGGGCGAAGTACTGGAACCATACGAAACATTGTACGTAGATGTTCCGAACGAGAATCTCGGAGACATCTTACAATCGTTGGCTGGCCGGAAAGCGGAGATTGTAAGCATGGACCACCAAGCCAAGAGCGTCCTCGTGGAATCGGTGATTCCGACCCGCGGCTTGATCGGTTTCGAGAGCGATTTGGTAAATCTGACTCGCGGTCTTGGGTCGATGAGTCACCTTTTCAAGGAGTACGGATCGCATAAGGGTGAAATCTCAAGTCGAGGAAACGGGGTGCTTGTGGCAATGGAGGGTGGTCTTTCCACCGCCTATGCGCTCAACAACGTACAGGAGCGAGGTCGATTGTTTCTCTCCCCGCAAGAGGATGTTTACGAAGGAATGATCGTTGGGGAAAACTCCCGACCGGACGACCTGACGGTGAATCCGTGTAAAGCCAAGCATTTGACGAACATGCGGAGCCAAGGAGACGGCAAAGGCGTTCAGCTCGCGCCGCCCCTCAAAATGAGTCTGGAGCGCGCTCTAGAGTACATTGCTCCCGACGAATTCGTTGAGGTAACCCCAAAAAACCTCCGGCTGCGGAAAAAGATTTTGGATTCGCAC
Source organism: uncultured Verrucomicrobiae bacterium (assembly GCA_963837955.1). Classification (GTDB taxonomy): domain Bacteria; phylum Verrucomicrobiota; class Verrucomicrobiia; order Chthoniobacterales; family JAFAMB01; genus DASTDH01. The sequence goes on from CAWIPH010000001.1 coordinate 520,296, forward strand.
GCTCGTAAGCGGGCGGCGGCAAAGCTGGCGACGGCTTGACAAAAGAGTCGTCTTAGGGTTTGGTTGCCTATCGCAAGGTGATTCGCTAACCGGCGGTTCTAAAGACTTCTGTCTTCTCTCGGTCGCGAGCGGCTCATTGGCATAACCTTTTAACCCGGTTCTCAATCTATTTTTTTCGAACCCGAATTATGGCGGGTCATAGCAAGTGGTCTAAAGTCAAACGCTTCAAGGGCGCCCTCGACACGAAGCGTGGCAAATTATTTAGCCGGTTCTCGAAAGAGATCATGGTGGCTGCTCGAATGGGCGGAGGTGACATGGATTTGAATCCCCGCTTGCGATCGGCGGTATTGGGGGCGCGAGGCCAAAATATGCCCAACGACACTATCGAACGCGCGATTAAAAAAGGGACTGGGGAAATTGCCGGTGGGTTGGTCGAAGAGTTGATTTACGAGGGGTATGGTCCAGGCGGTGTTGCCGTCATCGTGGAGGCAGCAACTGACAATAAGAACCGGACTGCGGCGGATATTCGAAGAATTTTTAGTAAAAATAATGGGCACCTGGCGGCAACTGGAGCCGTCTCTTATCTGTTTAAAAGAAAGGGACAGGTAACGGTTCCTCGAAACGCAGTAGAAGAAGATCAGCTACTCGAGATTACCCTGGAAGCTGGCGCTGATGATTTGATCGCCGATGAGGAGTTGTACGTCGTGACGACCCCGCACGGTCAACTTTATCGCGTGGGCGAAGCAATTCGGCATGCCGGAATCCCCATCGAAGAACAGAAATTGACTTTTATCGCAGAAAACATCGTACCGGTTCGCGACTCCTCTCTGGCCGACCACGTATTGCGGCTTTGTGACGAATTAGAAGAGAACGATGACGTGCAAAATGTGCACAGCAATTTCGATATCGCGGAAGAGTTGTTAGCTAAACTCGCTCACTAACCGGTTCAGGACACCAATTGCGCTAAAAGAGTAAGAAATTTTGGAGGAAGTTATGGCAGAAGGAAACGAACAGCCCGCTTTGTTGGGCGAAGATGCGGAGCCGGAAAAAAGGCCGAAACGGACTCGTTCCGTGGCCGGTTCCAATGCAAAGAGGACATCAGCCCGAAGGAGTGGCGGGAAGCGGCCGACTAAATCGAACGATCAGGCGGCGAGCGCTGCAGGTCAGTTATTAAAAAAGGTTAATGAAGAGATGCCCTTGAACGAAACGACTTCCCGGACCTTGGACAGTTCCGCTCGATCCGATGCGGTTCAACCAGCCGGAAATGAGGTTGCTCATTCGGAAGTAAAATCGGTTGCGGACGATCAGGTGAATGGGTCTCCGGCGATCAATGAAGTTAGAGAGGCGACCACGGGCGAGAACGGCAGACATCGTGCGCACGGCGAGGTGACTGTCGAACAGCCGAGGCCCGAGCCGGTTTATGGTGAAGGGCTGATCGAAGTCTCAGGCAAAGGGTTCGGTTTTCTCCGCGACCCGAAACGCAATTACGTTCAATCGCCTCAGGATATTTTTGTTACCCCGGAAGTGGTGCGAAAACATGCGCTTCGCGATGGCTTATGGATCAAGGGAGAGATTCGGCGCGGTAGTCGCGGACCCCAGCTATTCAAGCTAACGGAGATCAACGGGGAGGATCCGGACCGATACCGCAATCTGCCTGTATTTGAAGAGCTCACCTCGATCAACCCAGTGGAACGGATTCGTTTGGAGACAGTGCCCGATCGATACACCACGCGAGTGATGGATCTCATGACGCCGATCGGTAAGGGACAACGCGGCTTGATTGTTGCGCCCCCGCGAACCGGGAAGACGACATTGTTGCAGCATATCGCCGATGCGGTTGTCCGAAATCACCCAGAGACCAGCTTGATCATTCTTTTGGTGGATGAACGGCCGGAAGAAGTGACCGAAATCCGCCGGACCGTGCCCAAGGCGGATATCATGGCGAGTTCGAATGACAGCGATATCAAGAGCCATACCCGGATCGCGCAACTAGCAATCGAGCGGGCCAAGCGGCTCGTCGAGGCAAATCGCGATGTCTTTGTTTTAATGGATTCGTTGACTCGGGTCGGTCGCGCTTTCAATAACGCCAGCGCTGGGAGCGGCCGGACGATGAGCGGGGGTATGGACTCCCGAGCGATGGAAATTCCCCGCAAGCTTTTCGCTGCGGCCAGAAATACGGAAGAAGCAGGTTCTCTGACGATCATGGCTACTGCCCTCATTGAGACCGGCTCTAAAATGGATGAGCTGATCTTTCAGGAGTTCAAGGGCACCGGAAACATGGAAATGGTCTTGGATCGTCAGATTAGTGACCAACGAACCTATCCGTCAGTAGATATTTTCAAGTCGGGAACCCGGCGAGAAGAGTTGCTCTTGCCCGAACGTGATCTTGAAAAGATCAATACGATTCGCCGCGGTCTGGCCGGCCATCGACCGACAGAAGCAATCGAGCGGCTTCTTTCGTTCCTGCGTAAGTTTCCGACGAACGCGCAGATGTTGCGCGAAATTCCGGGTTAATGAGGCCAATCCGGCGTATGCCGCATTAGGCTTTGCCTCACCATTCTGGGGCTCTGTGCAAGCTCTCGCGGGTTTGAACCTTACAAATCCAGCTCGCCAATGATTTCTCTTGTTCGGGGTCCCGTACTCGACGAAGGAACGGTTCTCGACGCAGCTATGACCGCTATTGCCCCAGCTCTTTGGCGCCAACCACATCCATTCCTTTTAGTTGTTTTGTTAGCTTGGATTGGCTGCGTTTTGCCGGTGCGCGCTGCGGAGAAAGTTGTCATTCAATACGATTGTATCCCGAATTATGCTAACTGGGGCGCCGTAACCGCTGCCTACCAAAAGGAGACCAGTGTTCGGGTTCCACCGGATATGAAGGGGAGTTCCGCCGCGATGGCTGCGCTCGAAGCCGAAAGTCAGAATCCCCAAGCAGATTGTGCCTATTACTCTGGGGCGATCGGATTCCAAGCGGCGAAGAAGGGGCTACATCAACCGTATAAACCGGCTGGATTCGAGAAAATCCCGGACGGGCTCAAGGATCCTGACGGTCTCTGGTTCACGGTGCATACTGCGAACATCGCAATTTTGGTGAACACACAAGCTTTGAACGGGAAGCCGGTCCCTAAATCGTTCGCCGATCTGCTGAATCCAGATTACAAAGGGATGGTTGCGTACGACGACCCGACCTGGGGCGGCACGGGGTTCACCTTTGTTTACGGAATAAACGCCATCTTGCACGGCCAGGCGGACTTGGAGGCTGGTTTTGCCTATCTCAAGAAATTGGATGCCAACATTCTGCAGTACCCGCGCGAAAACATCTACAATGCTGTGTTGCGCGGCGAAATTCCGATCTGGATCAACGCCGATGGAAACGGTTTGAAAGCAAAGTATGTCGACCATGCTCCGGTTGAAACAATCATTCCGGAGGAAGGAACGATCGTGATGCCGCTAGTCATGGGAATGGTCAAACATGCCCCGCACGCGGACGAGTGTCGTAAGTATTTGGACTGGCTGCTTGGCCCGATCGCCCAGAAGACGATGGCAGATTCCTTCTTCAAGCCGATAGTAAAAGTCGAATTAAAGCCCGAACTGACCAAAGAATTTCCGCCGGATTCAGCTTATGCGAAGGCGATCGTCTTGCCGCTGGAGGAAATGGCTTCGCAAGCAGACCAGGTAAAGGAGCGCTGGCTCAAAGAGGTTAAGAAATAGAACGGAGTTTCCGCGAGTTTTCAGATAAGCTAGTATTAGGCGGAAGACCATCCAGTGCCTGATGCGCGCAAGAGCTTTGCTTCGTGTAACGGCTTTTTTGCCGGCGGCGATTCTGCTAGTTGCGTTTTTTGGCTACCCACTGCTGAGGCTGACTTCGGCTAGCTTGATCGATCCGGAAACGTGGAGCAGGGTCGGCCGAATTTTTTCCGAATCCACGTTTCGTGATCCACTGCTCAACTCTATTTGGCTGAGCGCATTGGTAGCGCTGAGTGGCACTGGCGCAGCTCTTCTGCCCGCCTGGTATCTGGGACGATCCAGGTCTCGCTGGACCACAGTGCTGCGGGCTATTTACGTCTTGCCGCTCTCTTTCTCCGGAGTGCTTGTTGGTTTCCTCGCTTTGCTTATGCTTGGGCGAGTTGGCTTCGTGCCAAGAGTTGCCCAACTGCTCCTAGGAATTCCACTGTTGAGCGGCGCAGCCTACCAACTTACCGGTTTGGTTGCGGCGTATCTCTATTTCGAGATCCCCCGGGCAACGCTGGCTTTGGAAAGCACGATTCGTCAATTTGATGATCGGCTATTGATTGCCGCGCGGGCGCTTGGCGCCAATGCTCAGCAACGGTTTTTTTGGTTAATCCTGCCAATCCTTCGCCCCACATTGCTCAGCACCTTTGCTCTGACGTTCGTTGTTTCTTTCGGATCATTTGGCGTCGCTCTAATCCTCTGCCACCGATTTTCGGTCTTGCCTTTGGAAATGTTCAACCGGTTTGTCGGTTTCAACGACTGGCCAACTACGAACGCGATGGCTCTGATTCTGCTTACCGTGGCCTTTCTCGTTCTCTGGTCTGCATCGCGTTACGACGATAGAGCGCGGTTTTCGATGCGTTATGGTCCCGCTATCCAAGTTCAGGATCGAGTTCGTGATCGTGGTCTTTTAAACCTCCTAGGCCTGGCAACTCTTTTGCTAGCGCTTGTTCTAGGTGGTCCGTTGATCCTGGTAGTAGCTGGCGCCTTTCTTGATCTTTCCTGGCTAGGAGTATCAACCGAGAGCTGGTCAGCGAGCAACCTGGGCGGCACGCTCTCCGACTTCTGGCAGATCTACCATCACGCCTTTGCGTTCAGTCTCTGCGTTGCGATCGCTTGTGTTGGTCTAGCACTTTCAATCGGTCTGGCCGCATCGCTGGCGATCACTCACTTGCCTCGGAGCCTGCAGTCCATTTGCGAATCATTTGTTCTCCTTCCTCTCTCAACCCCCGGTGTCGTTTTGGCGATCGCCATTATTCAAGCGTATAGCGTCGTGCGCGGCAATCCGCTGATTATCCTGGCGGGTCATTTGGTCTACACTTTGCCGTTCGTGATTCGTTTGTTGATCGATTCCGTTCGCGCTACGGAACTTCGCAAGCTCGAGGGCTGCGCTGCCACTCTTTGCGCCGGTCCGATGCAACGCTTTTGGCTCGTCTCCTTTCCCTTATTAAGGCGACCGTTAGTGATTTCGGCTCTAATTGTATTCGCCGTCTCTTGGGGAGAATTTAATATCAGCTTTCTTTTGAACACGCCGATTTACCAAACGTTTCCTGCTGCGCTTTACGCCACCTACACCGGCAACAGCTTCCACTACGCTTCATTGGCGACTGTCATCTTCCTGGCAGTTCTCGTACCTATTCTGTTCGTACTACAACGGTTCGGGAGCGAGCGCTGGTTAATCACGACCTCGTAAAATACATGGCGAATCTTCGAGCCGTGCGCCTGCGCAAAACGTTTAGGTCTTCCGGGCCCGATCCTCATAAGAGCGAGCGAGAGACGCGAATCGAGATCGATCACGAGTTTTCTGAAGGGGCTATCAATGTTTTGGTTGGCCCGAGCGGATCGGGTAAAACAACCATCTTAAATATTATCGCCGGGCTGATTGATCCCGATGACGGGCAAGTGGTACTCGACGGCGTCGATATTACGCGCGAAGCGGTCGAGAGGAGGAACTTCGGCTACATCTTTCAAGACTACGCCTTGTTCCCGCACCTGAACGTCAGCCAAAATATAGATTTTGGAATGAAAGCTCGTCGTTTGCCGAGGGAAGAAAGGAGTCGAAGACGGGACGAGATGTTGGGATTTTTCCGGATCTCGCACTTGGCGAACCGCGAAGTCCATGCGCTCTCCGGCGGAGAGAAACAGCGAGTCGCCTTGGCGCGAGCGTTGGCCACGCAGCCGCGCGTTCTTTTAATGGACGAGCCGTTGTCTGCTCTCGACGCGAGTCTGCGCATCCAACTTCGATCTGAGCTAAAAGCGTTCCTCCAGCAACTGGCTGTCACGACTTTGTACGTAACCCACGATCAAGAAGAGGCCATGACGCTGGCCCATACGTTATTGATACTTCGCGACGGTGCGCTTCAGCAGATCGGAACGCCATTGGAACTGTACGAGAATCCAATAAACCCCTTTGTCGCTGGTTTCTTGGGCGAAGCGAATTTCTTTTCCGGTACTCGGTCGCCAAGCGGTACGATAGAGCTTCCGTTTGCAGAGACCCGCCTACCGGCGCTTGCGGATGCCATAACAGTCATGGTCAGGCCGGAAGATGTTCTGCCCTGCTCCGGACCAGACGCGCTCTTCGATGCGGAGGTCGAGGAAATTGTGTTCCTGGGAGATCGAGCCCGGCTCCATCTACGGGCGGGTCCGACCCGCGTCCAAATGAATGTAGGAACGGCAGAATCGGCGCGCTATCCGGTCGGCGATAAAATTTCGGTCTGTTTTCGGGCGGCGGGCATCCGAACTTGGCCAAACGATCAGATAACTCTTCTCTCCGCTGCTCGGGCTGGTTAGCTTAGCCGCCGATCCGGGCGTAAAGTCTGGAGGCAATCCAATAATGAGCAGCGCAAACCCGGACAAGCTCACACCAATCCATCCTGATCTGCCGCTGGAACATCTGGACGTGGTCTGGTTTCAGATCGCCGGCACTCTTTGCAATCTTCGCTGCAATCATTGCTTCATCTCCTGTTCGCCGGAGAATGACAATCTCACGATGATGTCGCACGCAGAATTCCTGCCTTATCTGCGGGAAGCGGAACGTCTAGGAGTGAAAGAATTCTATTTTACGGGCGGCGAACCGTTCATTAATCCGGAAATCCTGACCATTCTGGCCGACACCCTGGCGATTGGGCCCGCTACTGTTTTGACCAACGCAACCCGGTTTACCGATTTGAATGTCTCGGCCCTGGCTCTGCTCCGGGATAGGTCTTTGTATTCGCTTGAGCTTAGGGTGAGCCTCGATGGGTTCTCTCCGGAAACGAACGATCCAATCCGTGGACCTGGAACTTTCAAGCGTATCATGCGCGGGATTAAGATCCTGCTGGAATGCGGCTTTCTGCCGATCATTACGGCGATGCGGAGTTGGGATCTGGAGGAAGACGAGGAACGATTGTCTGAGTTCAAGAGCTCGCTCGCGGCTCTAGGTTACAGGCATCCGCGAATTAAGCTGCTGCCCTCTTTGAAGATCGGCCAAGAGGCTTTGCGCGATCGCGGTTATCGGCCGACCGAGTACGTCACTGCGGCAATGATGGATGGCTATGATGCAAGCCAGCTGTTGTGTCACAGCAGCCGGATAGTCAGTGTTCGCGGGGTACATGTCTGCCCCATTCTCGTCGATCAGCCCGATTCACTGCTCGGGTCAACGCTCAGTGAAGGGCAAAGCCCCTACCGGTTGCAACATCAAGCATGTCTAACTTGCTATCAATATGGCGCGCTCTGCTCGAACGCCTCCGGATCAACCAGTCTGGAGAAGACAAGGCTATCGCGGCACCTGTCGAAATGACGCGTGGAATCAACCGTGAACGAATCGAAAACGATCGGGATCTTTGGCGGTGTTTACAGCAATTACCTTGCGTTGCAGTCATTGCTTCAAGATGCTCCTGGCCGGGGTATAAAAGAACTATACTGCTTAGGTGATCTCGGTGCCTTTGGGCCTCATCCGGATAGGGTCTGTCGAATTCTTCGCCAGGCAATAATTCCCACCGTTCAGGGCAATTACGACCACTCGGTAGGAAATGGTCTAGATGACTGCCAATGCGGATACACCGATCCGCGGGACAATTATTTCGCGAAGCTCTCCTACGATTATACGTTCGCTAAAACCAGCGTCGAAAATAAGAGCTGGCTCCGAACGCTGCCCACTCGAATGCGGATCCAACTCGGCTCCCTTCGCGTTTTGATCTGCCATGGGTCGCCGCGGAAAACAAACGAGTTTCTTTGGGAGACGACCACGTCGGATGCGTTCCTGAATTGGCTTTTCGAGATTTATCAGGCAGACGTCATCGTGGCAACGCACACGGGTCTCGCCTGGCACCGTCAACCATCTCCTGGGCGCCATTTTATCAATTGCGGGGCGATTGGCCGGCCTGGCAATGACGGGAGAACGACGGTGGTGTATGCATCCATTCGGCTCGGCGTGGACCAATCACTCGATGTCGAATTCATCGACTTGAATTATGACCACGAGCGGCTTGCTGCCGAGATGCGAGCTGAGCAGTTACCAGAGGAATTCGTCGAAACGATCCTGACCGGTTGGTGGACGACCTGCAACGAAGTCCTGCCGGGCAAAGAGCGAGCGCGCGGAAAGTACTAATACGTCGTGCTTGCGAGGGGATGCACTAGCCACATTTTGATGTCCTCCTGTGGGGATTCAGTGTAGCGTTTTTCTGTCGTGAAAACTCACCAATCAGATCACGAAACCCGATCGATTGAAGTGGAGGTCTTGCCGCCGGAGGGCAAAGCCGACAAGCACGACGAGACGGATCCGCTACTTGGGCTTGTAACCAAGGTTATGGATACGATCTTCCGGGTTCCTGGGACTAAGTTCCGATTTGGGGTTAACCCTTTGATCGGCTTCATCCCAGTGATCGGTGATCAGATCGACGCGGCAATTTCAACCGCCGTCCTGTTCCGGAGTGTGCGGCATCGTTTACCGAAAATCGTGCTCGCTCGCATGGCATTAAATGTTCTTGTTAACGCCTTATTTCAGGGGATTCCGGTGGTGGGCGATCTGTTCACTTTTTTCTTCAAAGCGAATCGGCTGAACTACCAGTTATTGGAGAAGCATGCCGGCACAGGAAAGCCAGTAACCCGCGGCGATTGGATCTTCGTGGGGGCGATGATCGGCGCAACCTTTTTCATTGCAATCTCGTTATCGGTTTTGCTGATCTACCTGGTCTGGTTCAGGGACCCGCGCTGGTGGTAGCAGGGTCTGATGTTTCGGGAATGGTGCAAGGCCAAATAGGCGGGGAGCTGGACCATTTCAGCCGTCCTTTGGGACCCATTTGTCTTTTGTTACACTAACCAGCGCCCAAGCACAGGCCTACTTTCACGCTATCCCTCCAGGGCGGATTCCTTGAATGTAAGTTTTTACATCCGGTCACCGGAGTTCACTGGACTGATTCGATGTGAGCGTATTTACTGGTGACGCTCGCTCTCCCAATGTGCGGGTGGCGGCACCATCTACCCCCCAAATTATGAACGCGGCATGGGTGTGTAGCAGTTGACCGGGCTCAGCAGACAAGATCGGGTTAAAAAGAGTCATCTGCTGTCTCCTGCTTCTTGCCCGATCCGTTCATAGCTGGCAGGGTAAATCGCATTAATGTCTATGAATACTGTCTATCTCGTCGCGAATGGCGATTTACGTCTGGCCGCGAATCAAATGTGTGAGCCGGCGCAAGCAGCGATGGAGAAAGCTCTCGTCGCCGCGATCCAGAAGGAGGAATTTTTCGTAAAACGAGCCCATCCGTTCGACGAGAAGAAGGGCCATGGCTTCATCGATAGTCAGAAATTGGGAATCCAAATATTTCATTCCATCCCCAAAGACGCGCCGGTAATTGTTGCCGAATCGGTGTGGCAATACAGCCAACATATTCTCCCAGGCCTATTTGCTCACGAAGGGCCGATTCTTACTGTTGCGAACTGGAGCGGTACTTGGCCCGGTTTGGTCGGATTACTCAATCTCAACGGTGGTCTAAAAAAGGCGGGAGTTAAATTCAGTAGTCTTTGGAGCGAAGACTTCAAAGACAAGTTCTTCGTAAAGAAGCTCCGGCAGTGGCTAACGAGTGACAAGGTCAATCATGACTCCTCCCATGTGATGAAATTCAAGGAGGTCAAGATTCCCGGTGAACCACGCAGGTTGGGAGAAAAATTTGCCGGCAAATTCCGGGAGCACCAATGGATCCTCGGCGTGTTCGATGAAGGCTGCATGGGAATGTATAATGCGATCATTCCAGACGAATTGCTGAGCCCTCTCGGAGTCTACAAGGAGCGGCTCAGCCAATCGACGTTGTATGCCCGGATGCTGGCCACATCAGACCAAGAGGCCCGACAAGTCTTTGACTGGCTAAAAAATCGAGGAATGAACTTCTGTTTAGGAAGCAACGAAGAGAGCGATCTCACCGAAAAACAGGTTTTACAGCAATGCAAGATGTACTTGGCTGCAGTTCGCATCGCGCATGAGTTTGGTTGCGCGACCATCGGGATCCAGTACCAGCAGGGACTCAAGGACCTGGCGCCCGCTTCCGATCTGGTGGAAGGCATTCTGAACAACACCGAGCGTCCCCCGGTTTATGATGAGGGCACGGGTGAAGAACTCTATCCTAGCCAGGCGCTGCCGCACTTTAATGAGGTCGATGAGTGTGCAGGCTTAGACGCATTGATCACAAATCGCATTTGGCAAGAGCTCGGTCTTCCACCGGAAACAACGTTGCATGACTTGAGGTGGGGCCGCCAGTACCAGGACGATAATCTCGATGCGTATGTCTGGGTTTTCTTGATCAGCGGCGGGGCACCTCCGGCCCACTTCGTCGGCGGCTATAGTGGCGCTTCGAGTGAGCGACAGCCTCCAATGTATTTCCGGTTGGGTGGGGGGACTTGCAAAGGCGTCAGCAAACCAGGCTGGGTCGTTTGGAGCCGAGTATTCGTCGACCGGAATGATCTCTGCTTCGATACCGGCCTAGCCGAGGTGGTGGCGCTTCCCGAAAAAGAGACAGCGGAACGCTGGCGATTAACGACTCCGCAGTGGCCGATCATGCATGCGGTTCTGCAGGGGATCACGCGTGATCAGATGATGGCGCGGCATGCTTCCAATCATATTCAAGTGGCATATGCCCCAGATAAGTCCAAAGCACGGACGGCGATGTTCGCAAAAGCGACAGCGATGGCCGAGTTGGGATTGAAAGTCTACTTTTGCGGAGACATTTAGCCTTGACCAAGATTTCTTTGCGCGCGGCTACTCGCCTGATGAACACCGAACAATCAAACATCGTCACGGATTTGCTGACCCTCTCGCACGAATTTGGGCATCGCGGGTTAGTGATTCTCGGTGAAGGGAATACGTCAGCACGATTGAACGATGCCACCTTCCTGGTGAAGGCCAGCGGAAGCAGCCTGGGGACGTTAACCGAGGACCAACTGACGGAGTGCCATTTTAATCAGCTGCTCTCCTTTCTCGATAGCGATTCCGTTTCTGATGCCGATGCCGAAGTCGAAACAGCACTCCTCGAGAGTCGAGTTGATCCTTCGGCTTTGAAGCCGTCCGTAGAGACCTTTTTCCACGCGCTTCTCCTCTCTTTGCCAGGCGTTGATTTTGTCGGTCATACGCATCCTATCGCGGTGAACCAGATTCTTTGCTCATCCCATGCCAGAGCGTTTACCCGTTGGCGACAATGCCCGGACGAAGTGGTCTGCTGCGGACCGATCTCACTATTGATTCCGTACGTGGATCCAGGTTTGGCGTTAGCCAGAAAAATCCGCGATGAACTGAGAGGGTTCCGCGAACGGAACGGCAAACTCCCGCGAGTCATTCTCTTGCAAAACCATGGCGTCATCACTTTAGGAGCGAATGTTCATGCGGTGCGCGCCGCGATGTTGATGACAGTCAAGGCGGCCGAAATTTATCTAGGCGCTCAAGTATTAGGTGGAATCATTCATCTCCCCGACGCGGAAGTGGATCGGATTGAAAGTCGTCAAGACGAGGAGTACCGGCGCAAGATGTTACGGATTTGAAATGGTAGAGGCTACTGCCACTACGGATGTTGACGACCGAATTGCAGCGCGACGCTACCATGGGCGTCAACATGAGGTGGACGTCTGGTTCTCTGCCCCGGAGGGGAGGGCGCACGTCCTCGTGCGCCGCGGATCGCGAGGACGCGATCCCTCCCGCCCGGGGTTTTAACCCCGGTTTTAACCCCGGGAGGCCCGGTAACGGGAGCAAGAGCCGCTCATTGTGATTGTGGCAGATCAGGAGCTGCTACTCTGTGCCAAAAAAGACTCGACCTCTTCTCGGCTGGGGTTCGCTTCGGCCGCGCCATACCGAGTCGCTACGATAGCGGCCGCCGCGTTGGCGAATCGAGCGATCGGTTCGAGTTGGGCGGGAGTTAAGCCGGCGATTTCTTTCGGTGTTCGGCCGGCTAGCTTTGCCAGCATAGCAGCCATGAAGCTATCTCCGCATCCAGTGGTTTCTACCACTTTCACCGAAAAGCCGGGAACGGTGACCAGACGTTCGCTGTCCCGATAAATCTCGGCTCCCTGACTTCCTAGTGTAATGATGACCAGGGCACCAGCGGAGACTCGGAGCGCCCGAACCGCCCGACCGGTTTCGTTTATGCCGGTAAGGTAGGAAAGCTCTTCGTCACTCAATTTCAAGACGTTGACCTTTTCAGCCAGGCGCCGGATCCGGTTCAGATATGTTTCCTCGTCCGCAATCAACGATTTTCGAATGGTTGGATCCAGCGAGACCGGGACACCCAACTCCATAAAACGGTCGACAATGGAGCTATAGGCCGAGGCGGTCGGCTCCTCCGCTAGCACGATTCCGCCGCAGTGGTACAAAGAGAATTTTCGGGGATCGAACGGCTTAAGTTCTGCGGTCTGCAGGGAGACGTCCGCAGCGTGGTCGCGATAAAAACGAAAATCGACTTTACCGGCACCGTCCACGGCCACGAAGGCTAGAGTTGTCTTGGTTCCGGGCTCACGAACGACTAAGTCAACTTCGATCTGCTCGTTTCTCAGAAATTGAACGAGCGCTTCCCCGAATTGGTCGTCTCCAAATTTTCCGACAAATGCGACCGGAGTACCTAGTCGCCGCACTCCGACTGCGATGTTGAACGGTGAACCGCCAGCTCGCTTCTCGAAAGTCTTGGTGCCGCCTAGCCCCAGGCCGGGATCCGCGGAAATCAGATCGTAGAGAGCCTCGCCGCCGACCAAAACAGGAGATACGTTATGCATAGGAACGGGACTCAAAGATGTACTGGCTCGAAGGCGTTGGGAAGGCGAAAGTATAACGGACAATACTCGAAAGGACGCTAAAGATGTTAATGAGACTGTTGCTCTGCTTGGGTTGTATTTTCGTTGCTTCGGGGATGGCTGAGACGATCGATCAACGCAATTTTTCCATCGACACCTTCTATCCGAGTCGGAACGAAATCCAGGTTGCTGAAAAGCATGTCCGGAATTATTGGGCAAAAAACAAAACGAGGTACGAAGCCAACACCCGTTACCTGGCAGTCGAGGCAGCTGCGGTTTTTCCCGCCGAGGTTGCCGACTGTTTATGGTTGAAGCTCATTAACTCAGAAACCGCGAACAGTTTCTTTGGTCACGGTGACAGGTTTACCTACTCCAACCTCGACCTGACCGGCATTCTGATTTACGACACGCTGAATGACCGATTCGTTAGCAGGCTAGGATTCGTGTCTGTCGATCTACCGCGGAGAAACCACTTGGCCCGATGGGGCAACTATATCGCCCGATATATCGGAACCGGGCGGTGGTGCTGAGTAAATAGCCGATAGCCGATAGCAAATAGCCGATCGCGGGACTCTATTGGCTTGCCCTGGTAAAGTCCCGGAACGCCTCTTTCTTAAACCTTTGTGCTTCGGGCTGGCGAGTGTCCTGGACGCCTTCTTTGGCCCTGTGTCGTTTTCCTTTAACGGGCGACTTCTCAATTGAACTTATCCAAGCCGTGATCTGCGGGCGCAGGATTCCCCCATGTGCCGAATGACGAGCAATTGATCCCTAAAATCCACTAGATTGGGACGGTCCCGAACTACACCCATCATTGAACGGACTTTGCCTGCTGAGGCGCGGGCTATTGCCAAGAACCCAATTAGTTCTTTGGTAGACATCCATTCAAATCCCTCCGCGACGTTGTTGGAAATCGATAGGGCCGCTCGATCCAATTGGTTACGAAATCCCCAAGTGAACGGAGAGTCCGGTTCCTCCAGCAGATCCAGGACGGCGTTGTACAATCGAGCCGCTTCTTGCCAAACCGGCAGTTCTTCAAATCGTGTATATTTAGATATACGAACATTCTTATAGAATGTTATAATCAATTGTTGCAACTGAAAATTCAGCGTTTGCCACTGCTGTTCGGCTATTTGCTATCGGCTATCGGCTATTCCTCAGGAGGCAACGTATGCGCGACGACTCGAGTAAAGTTGAAGGCGACTCTTCATTCCGGGCAGCTGGATCGCCCGATCTTTTGGACCCAGAGCGTCAATGGCTCTTTGCTGGAATTTGACCGCTTGCGAGAAATCGCCGGCAGCCGCATACGCTGCGGCCAGGGTATCAATTGAAAAGGCGTTGCTCCAATTGGTCAAGGTGCACGATTTTTGGGCGAACATCACCGCCCGTCTTCCATTTCGCAGACGTCCATTTGGAGAGGTTGCTAACAGCCAGGCAAGATCATTCAATGTAGTTGGATCACTTGGCTGGAGACGATTTGCCGCCTCCAGCGAGCGCTTGGCGTCATCATAACGACCAATGTCAAGGCAAGTGCGCGACTTGCTTGCGTACATTTGTGCCAGCAACTCAGACGAAACTCTGGCCTTTTTCGCTAAATCGATGCTTATATCGATCTGCTGTACGGCATCATTCTGCCGCCTGACCAAGATCAAAACAGCCGCCTTCAAAAAATAGGCGCGCCAGTTTCGAGGGTTTGCCGCGATCACCGAATCGATTTGGGCTAAAGCTTCAGAAGATTTCCCCGACTCAGCCAATTTAAAAGCCTCATCGAGCTGCGCCTGACCGATAGTCATCCGCTGCTGCCAGATTGACCCCCATCCCTTCGCCTCCTGGGCGGGCAGGATTGGCACCGCTCCAAGGTAAAGGGCGATTACCAGAAAAAGGAACAATACAAATTTAGCGGATCGTGGTTTCTTCATTACATCGAAACTGAACATGCAGCGATTCTGTGATTTTAAGCGTAAGGCCCTTTACTGGGCAACCTCCTTGCTGGGATTAACTTTGGTCTGCGGTCAAGCAAGCGAAGTTCCTACTGGGGTTTCTCTAAGCCGAACTACCGGTAATCATCTATTTGTTCCGGTCCGCATCAATCATCGTGCCGCTTGGTTCGCGGTGGATACCGGCGCTGCGTTAACCATCGTGGATGCTAATAAGGCCAATGCTTTTGGTGTATCCAGTCAGGGTAAAGTCGTCCAACTGCCAAGGCAAATCGAGGTAAATGACCGAGTGGTGCCAGTGGCCAACGTTGCGAACCTCCAGCTTGGCAACGAAGATCTGGGGGCGGGCCCGGTCGCGCTGATCGATCTTCGCGCTTTCGCGGCGCGGTTCCGCGAGTCGGGAAATAAGGTCCCAATGGACGGGATTCTTGGGCTCGACATTTTGGAACGGTATCGCGCAGTCATCGATTGCGCACAACGCCGAATATATCTGCAGAGCGCAAGTGCAAACTCCGGTGACTTGCTCCGGCGGCTAACTGCTAATCGATTACATCGGGTTCCGATGCGGATCACCAGCTCTGGCGCGTTGGAAGTCGAAGGGCGCATTGGGAATCGCCACTACAGTTTTGTCGTGGATACCGGCGGATTTGCCACCCTGATTCCGAGAAACGTGGCGGCTGAGAGCGGAATTACTTTGGTAGCTACAACCGCAAACGCGAAAGGAATTCACTCCAAAGAGCGACCAGTTTCGGTCGCCATTGCTCCCGAGCTGGATATCGGCAAGTACAACCTTGGGTCGGTCGTCGTGGGCGTAACAGTGTTGCCAGAGGGACCAGAGGATCTGACCTATCCCTTCGGTGGATTGCTCGGTGCCGACTTTTTCTTCGAACGGAATGGCGTGATCGACGTTGGGAATCGAAATCTCTATTTCCGATGAAGAACCGCGAATGGTCTTCTTTCGTTCCGCCTCCGCTTCGCGATTGGCGCGACTAATTAGAACTGCGGACGCGCCGCTCGAAGGCGAAGGTGGTCTAGGAGCTAGGCGGGACAGGCTGGTAAGGGACGAGAATGAATCTGAATGCAGAGTAGAAAGCAAAAAACCCGCAGCCAAAAAGCCGCGGGTCTTTGATTTTTTTCCCAGTGATCTCGTAAAGACCCTGCAGAAGGACAATTAAGCCTTCGGAGAAGCAGAGGCCTTCGGAGTAGCAGAAGGCTTGGTAGCTGGAGCCTTGGTGTGATGATGGTGCTTCTTAGGAGCGCTAGCCGAAGGAGACGGCGAAGGGCTAGCGGCTTGAGCAACAACGCCTAAACCAAAAACGGTGGTCAGCAAGAGGATGATTTTGTTCATAAGAATGAAGTTAAGAGCTATTAGGGATTATCGGATATTAGGTTCTTGGCTTCGGTTCTTCCGGTCACGTACTGTCGTGACCTTCTTCCCGAAGCGCTCAATCGGCTCTCGCCAGGAAACCAAATTCAGGCGTAGCCAATCGAAGCAAGGTTTTTCGTTTCCGTCGTCGATCTCTTGGGAGGTACCCAGTTGGACTCTCTTCCCGAGAAAAAGTCTGACTTCTACGTCAAACATCAACTGCGAAACCCGGCAAAGGAGCGGAAGTTTCAAAAAATCACGAATGTTTTAGCCTCTTGCGCACGGAAATTGTCTCTGGTACGTGGAGTTTTCGCCTATGGCCGGCCTAAGTCTAAAGAACATCGTCAAACGCTTCGGTAAAATCGAGGTCATCCATAGTGTCAGCCTAGACATTGATGACGGCGAATTTGTGGTTTTCGTGGGACCTTCGGGATGCGGAAAATCAACTCTTTTGCGGATCATTGCCGGATTGGAAGAGGTCACCGAGGGCGAAGTCTGGATTGGCGGCGAAAATGTGAATGGCGTCGAGCCGGCTAAGCGAGGGGTCGCGATGGTATTTCAATCGTACGCGCTTTATCCGCACATGTCGGTTGAGGAGAATATGGGGTTTGGGCTTCGAATGGCTGGGCGCCCAAAACAGGAAATCCGGGAACGAGTAAATCGAGCGGCGGAAATTCTTCGCCTCACTTCCTATCTTAAACGGCGTCCCAAAGAGTTGTCGGGCGGTCAACGACAGCGGGTGGCAATTGGACGAGCCATCGTACGGGAGCCGGAGGTTTTTCTTTTTGACGAACCACTTTCCAATCTGGACGCCGAATTGCGGGTACAAATGAGGATCGAGATCTCGAAATTGCACAGCAGCCTCCAAACCACCATGGTCTATGTCACCCATGACCAAGTCGAGGCGATGACGTTGGCCGAAAAGATTGTCCTCATCAATGATGGAAAGATCGAGCAGATTGGGGGACCGATGGATCTTTACCAGTCGCCCGCCAATTTATTTGTCGCTGGGTTTATCGGCTCGCCGAAAATGAACTTCTTAAAGGTAAAGGTTGTCGGCTCGGAGCGACGAGGCGTGACAATCGAGAGTCCAGATTTTTTTGCCGAGCCCGTGGTGATTCCGACGCAGGACGATCACGCGGTATCTCTAGGAACGGAATTGACCCTCGGCGTTCGGCCAGAGCACATCAGGGTGGTCCCAAAGCCGGAGGCGAACGGACTTTTGACTATCGAGGTGGTCGAGAGCCTAGGCGACTCCACTCTTGTCCACGGACTCACCTCCGGAAACAATCGTCTCTCGATTGCTCTTCGCGGGTTCAACGATCTACGCCACACCGATTCGGTTGGCTTCTGCTTTGCTCCGAAAGATGCGCATCTTTTTGATCCTTCGGGTACAGCGTTGTAACAGCGCTGGCTGTGGCCACATTTTTCCAGACCAGGTCGGTTTTCCTGAAGCTCTGGCAATCCCTCTGCCTAGGGTTGCAATAGACCAAAGGCCGCGATCGAGCTAGATGTGCCGACGTACACCTTTCCGTTGCATACCGTCGGGGCCACAAATTTGATCGCGCCGCCAATATTCACGTTGAAGCTGCTGTAGAGCTCAATTTTCAAATTGGTTGCGTCATATGCATGTAACACCGCCCGAGAAAAATGGCTTGCACACGCCCAGACAATCCCGTTGCTGTTCCCGTCGGAGGAGATCGTCGCTTTCGTGCCCGGGTAGCCGAAGTGCGTTGCCGTCGTCGACGCGGGTCTGGAATTCAGTTTGGCCTGCGAATTGAATTGAAACTGTCTGAGCGCATGATCCCGGCTTCCACAATAGATAGAGCCGTTAAAATAAGCGGCTGATGAGAAAGTACCGGTAGGGAGGTCTCCGGCCAGCTCTTGATAGATCTGGCTGTTGTTTTGGCCGTTCGGGTTGAAATGCCCGAGGTTGTCTCGATCTAGCAGATAAACATTGGAGTCCTTGCCCGCTGAAAACAGGAGGTGATGGACAGTATGGTTAGAGTCCACGATATCCGGCAGAACTACGGGCCCGCCGGAACCGAGATCGACGTCGGCGCTTGCTTCCGCAAATTCATTGAACGGGGTAAAATAGTCAGCGATTGAAAGACTCGGAGAGGAGAGCTTGAGGACGCTGTCTCCAAAGTCGTTGTTCGTCGGGAAACCGTTTGTCAGGTTCGTGTCAAAAGGTCCATTGCCCGTAGCGACATAGATGGTGCCATCCAAATCTGCCGCGGGTCCGTTTCCATCCTGCCAAATACCGTTCCCGGACCCATCTGGAAGGTGCCTGCTAGGCGGTGACCCATTCGGATTCGTATTAAGGACCGACGCCTGCGACAAATCGCTCTCGTTATAAGCGATGATCCATCCGGAGTAAGGAGCGTTGTCGCAATAGCTCCCCCAAGCCGTATAAATAATGCCGTGGAGCAGAAGTAAGCCCGGTCTTCCGCGTTGTTTAGTTGCCACGAAGCTGGTCGCCGGACCAGTCCCATTCACCGGCAAAGGCGATATAACTATTGGAGGTCGCAAGTCTTGCCCGGAAGATAGATCCACCGCATGAAGCCTGTTGTAGTAGTTGGCTCCGTTCGTACTCAGGGCGACGACGAAGAGGGTGCCGTTCGGTCCGGCTTGGCGGTCGATCACGGGAGTGGCGGTGATGCCGAGTTCCGGCCGAATGTCGCCGCAGCTAATATTTGGGTCATTTGATTGGACCGGAGATTCCCCGGCCGGAAGCAGAGAAGTTTTCCAGTACTGCGTACCCGTGTCAGCGTCGAAGGCATAGATCGAGCCATGTTCAGTGGCCACGATCACTACATTTGGTGTCGCAGATTGACCCGAGATTGATTGTTTCGAGACGTAAAGCGGCTGAGCGTAAACCTGGCCATCCACCGGCTTGTTAAAGACGAGACCAAAGGATAAAGAGGTAACGTTTGTCGGGTTTAAGATCGTCTCAGTTGAGTTGAGTCCGGTCCGCGCATTGTCGCCGCGACTTGTGAGTATGTCAGTCGCCAGAGCGGCACAGTCTAAAGTAGCAGCGAGGAAAAGGCCGAAGATGCATCGGAAATCTTTCACTGCGACTACCAAGTTGCCAAGAGCCGGACTGGATCCCGCCAACTCACCATCACACCGAAACACGCCAAGATTTGCAAGCTGCGCTGCGCCGACCGACTCAATCAAAGTTATTGAAAACCTGGAACTTACGTGATTTTGCTGCTTTCTCAGCAACGGCCCCTAACCGAATCCAAAGTCGAGAATTCGGCACGTTGGGTGCCAGAGCGGTCGATTGGGCACGACCGGAAAGCGTGTGCACTTTCGGACAGCTACGCTCGCGATGGTTCGTGTGGTGCTGGCGTTTCCAGAAAATGGTTGATCGGAGCGCCGACTTAAGTTTTTCGCGCCTCGGAATTGAAACCGTTTCGGTTAGCCGGACTTTAGGGGGAAAGTTGTTGGTTAGAATCTTTTTGAACCTCCGGGCGTTGGCGGTCGCTCTGTTCCGGGTAACTCGGTCTCTGTTCCTGAAAGGGTATCTCCAAGACTCGGGGAAGGGTTAGCTCCGACGAGTCGGAGTACGAGCGCACCCCGATAGTGATTGCCTGCTGGGGAATGTTGAGCCTAAGCGTTCCGTGCAACCAGTCCCAAATCGTTAAGCCGCTCGACCAATTAGAATTCGCCTCCTCTTGGATAGTCGAATGATGGATCCCATGTAGGCGAGGGGTGACTACAAACCTGCTCAACCAGCGTTCGACTTGGATCGGCAATTCGAGATTGGAATGATGGAACATGATCTCAACTAACCCGGCCGTCTGCCAGATCGAGAGCGCGAGCGGCGAGACCCCGATCAGCCAAACTTGCGCCGCCCGCCAGGGTGCTGACAACGCCAGCTCTCCGAAATGGAATCGCAATGCGGTCGAAGCATCGAGATCAAGATCGACGTGGTGGACCTGGTGAAATCGCCAGAGCAGCGGAACCTGGTGAGTTAGCACATGCCAAAGATAAAGCGTGTAATCAAGAAGCAGAGCGGCCATCGCCGTCTTTAGCCAACCCGGTAGGTCCAGCTGATTCAACAAACCCCAGCGGCGGCGCTCGACCAATCGTGCGAGAGGCATCACTAGCGGTGTCTCCACCACGCGGATCGCCAAAGCTCCGAAGCCGGCAACCCCTATGTTCCGCGCGTTGCGGCGTAGTTTCGATTCTAAGGACCGCCTTAAGGGCCGTCGCCACTCGGATAAAACGAGAGCGATGAATGTACCGGCCACCAGCACTCCGTTGAACCAGACCGGCAACGATTGCAGGCGCGGCTGTTTCCCCGATTTCATTTGCAACAGGCCCTAACCGAATCCAAAATCCAGGCTTCTGCAGGATGGGTGCCAGAGCGGTCGATTGGGCACGCCTGGAAAGCGTGTGTACCGAAAGGTACCGCGGGTTCGAATCCCGCCCCATCCGCCATAGTGTCGTATCTCATTCAGTAACAAGCAATTACGTCTTAAACTTACACAGGTTGTCAAAGGCGCCTGGTAACAGCTCTCCTGAGGGGCTGGTAACAAGTCCACTATTTTCCGCTGATTTCTTAAGATGTCCTGGACCAAAAATATTGAGCTGAATACCTGTACGGAAAAACACCCCGCATTGATCCAGATAGGAATTAAGGGAGCGTCCATTTGAGCTCCGGCGCTGGCGCTGGCTCCGGCTTAAGTCTGCGCGCTGCACATATCTCACCGATTCGTTCAACGCTCAAGATCGGTTCCCAACGCGTCTTGTCCTTGATCCCGGTGGGCTCAGTCTGCAACTCGCGCCGATGGTTCAGGAACCGTTCACAGGGCCTGCAGTGAGATATTCTGCCTCGGCCACGCCGACGAAACTGATCGATTGGAAAAAACTCTTGGCAACGCTGGCACCGCTTTAGCCCCACATCAGCCGCAACCCGTCCAGGACTATCTTCGCCACGCCCACCACGAGCGCCGCCCCGATGATGATGCTGGCCCCGATAAAGATCGCTGCGTAAATTCGTGGGTCAAACATAAGTCATCGCTTCACAAAGTACATGCACAACAGCGCTACGATCGCGAGTATCACTGTGCCCGAAACCATATAGAACACGAAATCCAGCTGTGGATCTGCCGCCGTGTGTCTGTGCGAGGCTGCTGCCGCCGGCAACACCTGATGAAGATCATATTCGACCGGTTGGCCTTCCATCGCGAGCGTTTCGGGTTAATCCAACAAAATTCTTATTGCCCGGTCTGGATGCGTTCGCCATTCAGAGTTCGCGCGCACCTCTTTTGATGGTCAAAGTCTTTAGCCGATAAGGGAATCACGAGCGCCGTGGTAGATTCGTCCTCAAACTCGCCCGGTGTTTCGGCGCGCGGATCAGCCCCCAACCAAAGCATTAGGTCCACCCATTTTCTATTGTTCTTTCTGACATGCTCCACGAGCGCTTTGTTGGCTTGACTGATTAGCTCCGGCTCTTTTGCTAACAAGGTCTTGAAAATGCCGAGAGAGGTCCGACAGCAGTCGCTGAAAGCTTCGGCGAAGGGCGAAGAGCGTGCCACATTACCCTACGAAGGGATCTATGATTTTCACTCTGATATTGAAAAACGAGCGGCGCGATTCGCTGCTCTACTTGCGCGTGATCACCGTGCTCAAGCTATTGCGGCTTGTTGGGCAGGCGCTAGAGATGGGGCCACCCTGGACGCACATCGAAATTTCAAAAGGCTGAGAAGAGCCGCAGTTGCGACGCAAAACATTCTGGCCTCCTGCTTCGTGTCATGCCGATCATCACCATGATGATTTAAGTAGCTCAACGACAAGTAGGAATACGCATCCGCGACACGAGGACGCTGATCCGAACAAGCAGAAATTGCGTTGCTATTTCTGGAATTGCTTGCAATTACAGTGACTAGACTACGGCGTGCTATATATCAGACGGATCCTCTGAAAAACGTTGTGTTCCATCGAAATGGCGGTTCATTTCTCGGAGTGAAAGCCTTTCTAAGGCTTCGGCAATCCCCAGACGGCGCTTTTCGGCGTTATGCTTCGGGAGGGATGTCGAAAGTCGCTGGTGGAATTCTGGCTGCAACGCTTACGATGGTGGGTATCGGGTCGGCGCAAACAGGATCTGGCATCCCGCTTAACCACTTCATCTATATCATCCAGGAAAATCGCACGTTTGACAATTACTTCGGCACGTTTCCGGGCGCGAACGGGATTCCGCCGGGAACCACCTTGCCGGAACTTCCGGGTGGTCCCCTTAAGGTTAAGCCTTTTCACTCAACCGCTACCCGTATCCCTCATGATCTCCAGCACACGTGGCAGGCGGCTCGGACAGCCTGGAATCAGGGGCGCATGGACGGGTTTTTGTGGGCTGAATGGCCGGAGGCGCTAAGATTTTATTGGGGAGCCAAGCCTGTTCCGACCCCGATTCCTGGATTGGTCGAAAGTGTTTCTATTTCGGCTCCGCCCGTTGTGAGAGCGCTTTCGCCTAATGGTGCAGCCGACGACGAGGATGAGAGTGCTAGTGCTCCTGATATTGAAGAGCAGACCACAACGGCTTTGAACCCGGCTGTGCTCCCGAATCTGGGCTCCCGCCCGCCATGGGTTATTGACACGCTAGGGTACTTGGATTTCCACGAAATCCCGAACTATTGGGAATACGCGCGCCGGTTTACGCTGTGTGACTTTTTTTTCTCGTCCCTCATGGGTCCGAGCGAGCCGAATCATCTCTACACCGTTGCGGCACAATCCGGCGGTCTCGTTAACAATCCTGGTGGTCCGCGCGTCGAACCGACCTATTCGTTCCCAACTATGGCTGAGCTGCTCCGGAATTCCGGTGTCACTTGGAACTATTACACGGAACAGTCAAATCCCCACAACCATTCGTGGTGGAATCCTTTACCCGGTTTCGAACAGTTTAAGAGTGATCCCGGTTTGATGTCACATTTGGTTAAGAAGGCACAGTTCTACGCTGATCTGAAGGCGGGGACGTTGCCCCAAGTTTGCTGGGTAATCCCGGGCTTCAAAGACAGTGAGCATCCTCCGCAAGATGTCCAGGTAGGAATGCGGTACGTTACCGGACTGATTAATGCGGTAATGCAAAGCCCTTATTGGAAAGATACAGCAATAATTTTGGTGTGGGACGATTACGGCGGTTTTTACGATCACGTTCCTCCCCCGCAGACCGATCTCTACGGCTGGGGCCCGCGCGTACCTGCCATCGTCATTTCTCCTTACTCGCGAGCGGGTGTTGTCAATCACACCCGGTTCGATTTGACTTCGCCGCTCAAGCTGATCGAAACCAGGTTTGGGCTTCCGCCGCTGACCGCTCGGGACAGGGGTTCGAACAACATGTTGGACTGTTTCAATTTTTCGCAGACACCGCTGCCGCCGGACATTATTACATCCACTACCAAACTTGATTTCAGCGGAATGGTCACCACGGTGCCATGACCCCCGGCTCCAAAGTTTTTACTAACTTCGGTCCGGTCCAAACGCGCTAGACAGAACGCAGAGCGAATAGCGGATCACGCCGCGGTAGTTGGACGGCGCGTCATGGATAGGTTGGGAGACCATGAATCATCAAGCCGATTGTGGATGAGGACACTCCTCCTCGACACAGACATCGTTTCGTTCCTTTTTAAAAGAGCGCCTAGAGCCAAGCTTTACGAGCCTCATCTTCGGGATCGTCGATTGGCTATCTCCTTCGTGACAACAGAGCTTCTTTCTCGCCAGCTTAGCGCAAACCAACGACGGCGCGTTGCGAAGGTCGTCATTCTGGCTGGTGCAGAAATCAAGAAGACCTTAAACGAAGGCTCTGCGATATCTCCACACGGGGCTCACCTCCGCATGTGTTCGTCCAAAAAAGCGAACACGTCGGGCTCCCAACTGCTCACGCCGAGATAGGGAAAGGCGTGCCCCTCGTCGGCCGTATGCCCGATTGGCGGGTAGATCTTCAGGAGATGCGGTTTACCGAGTTGCTGCAGCCGCGCGTCCAGCGCTTTGCCCGCCGCGACCGAGTAGTCGTTCGCGGCATGAATCAGGAATACCGGCGTCACAATGTGCGCTGCGGCGGTGAGGAGCCGCGCTCGCAGCTGCGGCGACCGATCCCAGCTATAGCCGGCGCCAGAGAAGATTACGACCGCCCGCAGGCTAGGCTCGCGCTCAGCCAATAGTATTGTGAGCGAGCCTCCGAACGAGTGCCCGATTACCGCCACGTTGCTCGCATCGACCTCGGGGAGTGCCCGTACAAAAACCGAGCCCGGAAAGGGCATCGCTCATCTCCCTGTTTTCCAGCAATCGGAGTTGCAGTGTGCTCCGCGCCTCCTGCCCGTGTGCGGCGAGTTCGCTGTTCATCAGGTCGACGGCGTTCGTGCCTTGGTCGGCGGACAACCCGACGCCGCGCCGGAAGAGAAATAAGAACACATATCCATGGCGAGCGAACACCGGTCCGAGTATGTCAGCCTGTCGCTCGTACGGTCCGAGCCGTTCCAGTTCTTCACGGGTGCGACCACTGCCGTGATTGAGCAGGATCGCAGGAAACGGGCCGTGGCCTTGGTGGCGCCAGAGCAGCGCGTGCAGCGTGACCGACCCGTTGTCCACTACGACGGTTTCAGGCCGGCCAGACGCCTGGTCCTCGGCCGTCGTCGCGAGCGCAGACGTTAGAACGAGCGCAGCTAGGATGAACACGCACGGCTTGATCATTCGTACTCCCCTTTTTGAACCGCTCAAGAGGATCGAGGACCCCGTCGATCACTCTTTCTCTCGCACCTGATTTCCCGATGGCGAAAGTTGCACGCCAACGGCATCCATCTCTGCCTTGAGTTCGTTCTCTCGTTCCTTGAGCATCTCAAGCTTCAGCTGATACCGATGGAGCTGGATGCGGGCATGGTTGATTTGCTCTCGCAAATCGGACACCTGCGCTTGGGTTTCTCGGATCTGTCGTTCCAACTCATGCTGGCGTGCATCTAGCTCCGTTCGATCCTGCCCTTCAAATTGGAAATTCCGCGGCCCGGAACTTCTGGCATTCTCCAGAGCGTCTGCCAGCTTTGAGGTTGCCGCCTGAAGAAAATGAAGAGAGGGCCCGGAATACGCCGGAATAGTTACCGTTTGCCCACAATGCGTGCAGGCCAATGATAGCCCGGCTCCGTCCTTATCGACTGCAAGCTCACCGTGGCAATGAGGGCATGAGAAAACGATATCGCGCTCGGTCAATTGCAGGCCGCTACTCTCGATTGAGTCGGGAGTATCCAGCGGCTTGCTTGTAGAGAGGGCTTCGCTCATTGATGAATCTGGGCCGAAAACAGAGTTGCCATGTCCTGTCGCAAAATCAAGGAAGCGGTGTGCCAAGAGACAGCGAAGGTGAGCCACGGTGGAACTCCACGTTGACACACGTGCGTCAAGTTGGCACAAATCAGTGGCGCTACTTGGCGCTCACCGTTTCTTAACTCCCTCAAAGTAAGCATGTTCTGTAGATTGTGATTCTCTGGCACGAATGGCGCTTAAGCCTAGCGCGCACCTATGGCTAAAATTCTCGGAATTGACCTTGGTACCACTAATTCTTGTATGGCTGTCATGGAGGGTGGTGAACCGGTGGTTATAGAAAACTCGGAAGGCGGTCGCACAACCCCTTCAGTTGTCGCCTTTACGAAAAGTGGAGAACGTCTGGTCGGACAAGCGGCCAAACGGCAAGCAGTTACGAATGCGAAAAACACGGTTTTTTCGATCAAGCGCTTCATGGGCCGAAAATTCGATGAGGTGCAGGGGGAAGCGAAGCGAGTTCCGTACAAGATCGTGAAAGCCGCGAATGGCGACGCACATGTCGAAGTCGAAGTTGGCGGTGTCCGGAAGACGTTTTCGCCGCCGGAAATCTCGGCGATGATCTTAGGCAAAATCAAGAGTGACACGGAATCTAAGCTCGGAGAGACGATTACTCAGGCGGTAATTACTGTACCGGCCTACTTCAACGATTCGCAGCGCAACGCGACAAAAGATGCCGGAAAGATCGCTGGGCTGGAAGTCCTGCGCATCATCAACGAGCCGACCGCGGCCTCGCTGGCTTATGGCTTAGATAAGAAAAAGGATGAAGAGATCGCTGTCTACGACTTGGGTGGCGGCACCTTTGATATTTCGGTATTGGAAATCGGGGACGGTGTTTTCGAGGTTAAGGCGACCAATGGAGATACGCATCTCGGTGGTGACGACTGGGACAACAAGATCATGGATTGGATTATCTCGGAGTTTCGGGCTGAGACCGGGATTGATCTAAGCACCCAGGCAGATGCGCTTCAGCGGATCAAAGAAGAGGCAGAAAAAGCGAAGATTGCACTTTCCTCATCTCAGGAATACGAAATCAATCTTCCGTTCATTACGGCGG
This sequence comes from uncultured Verrucomicrobiae bacterium, assembly GCA_963837955.1. Lineage (GTDB taxonomy): Bacteria > Verrucomicrobiota > Verrucomicrobiia > Chthoniobacterales > JAFAMB01 > DASTDH01. Next base: position 546,934 of record CAWIPH010000001.1, read on the forward strand.
ATGCCACTGGACCGAAGCACATCCAGAAGAAGCTCACTCGGGCGAAGCTCGAACAGCTAACCGACGATCTGTTCCAAAGGACGATTCCTCCGGTAAAGGCTTGCTTGGCCGACGCGAAGCTCACGGAGAACGATATCGACGAATTGGTTTTGGTGGGCGGAATGACTCGGATGCCGAAAGTGGTCGAGACTGCGCGACGTCTCATTGGCAAAGAACCGCACAAGGGTGTTAACCCTGACGAAGTCGTTGCTATCGGCGCCGCTATTCAGGGAGGCGTGCTCCGGGGCGATGTGAAAGACGTTCTTTTGTTGGACGTCACACCCCTCACGCTCGCTATCGAGACTGCGGGCGGAATCGCTACACCGATGATCCCGCGGAATACAACCATTCCGACTCGCAAATCACAGATCTTCTCGACCTATAGCGACAGCCAGCCAGGGGTGGAAATCAAGGTGCTTCAGGGTGAGCGTCCGATGTCTCGAGACAACAAGAACTTGGGCACGTTTCATCTGGACGGCATCCCGCCGGCCCCACGTGGAGTTCCGCAGATCGAAGTGACTTTTGATATCGATGCTAATGGCATCTTGAATGTCTCCGCTAAAGATCTTGGCACCGGAAAGGAACAGAAGATTTCGATCACCGGTTCGAGCGGTTTGACGAAGGAGGAAGTCGAAAAGCTGCGCCAGGATGCGGAAGCGCACGCCGAAGAAGATCGCAAAGCTCGCGAATCGGTGGAGGTCCGCAACAACGCCGACAACCTGGCGTATCAATCAGAGAAACAGCTACGGGAACTCGGAGATAAGATTCCGGCCGACCAAAAGCAAGCCCTGGAAGAGGCTATCAAGAAAGTCCGCGATAGCCTGGCGGGTCAAGATACTGAGGCGATCAAATTGGCGATGGATGAGCTCCAGAGCCGCTTCCAGTCAATCAGCGCAGATCTGTACAAGCAGGCTTCTGCAGGCCAGGCGACGCCTCCACCAGAGTCCGGCGGCGATGCCGGCAAGGGTGAAGAAAAAGTGGTCGACGCTGATTTTGAAGTAGTCGACGAGGACAAGAAGAAGTCCTAAGAAAAAAAGAATTTCCAGTAGGGCGAGCGGTTTGATCCTTCGCTGCTGCCCTATTGGTGTCATCAACCCAAAGCAAAAGGAGGACAAATTAATATGGCTATAAATGTAAAACCTCTCGGAGATCGGGTGCTAGTCCAGCCGCTCGAAGAGAAGGAAGTAAAAAAGGGAGGCATCATCATTCCTGATACGGCTAAAGAAAAGCCGCAGGAAGGAACAGTTGTTGCCCTGGGAACAGGTAAACTCGACGACAACGGCAAAAAGGTCGAGTTCAACGTCAAGGTTGGCGATAAGGTGCTGATATCCAAATACGGCGGCACCGAGATCAAGATTGACGGGGAGAACTACCTTATCATGCGCGAGGATGACATCCTCGGAGTCATTGGTTAACACGAACCTTAAGAAAGAATTAATGAGTTATTATGGCAGCTAAACAATTGCAGTTCGATGAAGCAGCCCGCCAAGCGCTCCTTCGCGGTGTGGAAAAACTCGCGAAAGCAGTGAAGGCAACGCTCGGACCCTCCGGACGGAATGTTATTCTCGATAAAAAATTCGGTAGTCCGACGATAACCAAAGATGGGGTCACGGTGGCGAAGGAAATCGAGCTCGAGGACTCGTACGAAAACATGGGTGCGCAGCTGGTCCGCGAGGTCGCTTCCAAGACTTCGGACGTGGCCGGCGACGGCACGACCACCGCTACGGTTCTGGCCGAGGCGATCTTCCGCGAAGGTTTAAAAAACGTCACGGCGGGAGCAAACCCGACCTCTTTGCAGCGCGGCATTCAAAAGGCCGTTGATGCAATCGTGGCGGAACTAAAGAAGATCTCGAAAAATGTTTCGGATCGCACCGAGATAGCACAAGTAGCGACGGTGTCAGCTAACTGGGATCGCACCATTGGCGAGATCATTGCCGATGCGATGGACAAAGTCGGTAAAGACGGCACGATCACGGTAGAGGAAGCCAAGTCGATTGAGACCACGTTGGAAGTGGTAGAAGGGATGCAGTTCGATAAAGGCTATCTCTCGCCTTATTTCGTAACGAACGCGGAAAGCATGGAAGCGGCTCTCGAGAACGCTTACGTCCTGATCCACGAGAAGAAGATCTCCAGTTTAAAAGATTTGCTTCCGCTGCTCGAGAAAGTGGCCAAAGCAGGTCGTCCGCTGCTGATCATCGCTGAAGATGTGGAAGGCGAAGCGTTGGCCACCTTGGTGGTCAATAAGCTGCGCGGTACCCTGCAGGTCGCGGCTGTCAAAGCCCCTGGTTTCGGCGATCGCCGGAAGGCGATGCTGGAAGACATTGCGGTCTTGACTGGTGGCCGTTTGATAACCGAAGACCTCGGAATCAAACTGGAAAACATCACGCTGGACGATCTTGGTAAGGCCAAGCGCGTGACCATCGACAAAGAAAACACGACCATCGTCGAAGGCGAAGGTTCGACCGCGGACATCCAGGGCCGCGTCAACCAAATTCGCCGTCAGATCGAAGAAACCACCTCCGATTACGATCGGGAAAAGCTCCAGGAACGCTTGGCGAAACTGGCTGGTGGTGTTGCTGTGATCAATGTCGGTGCAGCGACTGAGACCGAGATGAAAGAGAAGAAGGCGCGAGTCGAGGATGCACTGCACGCTACCCGTGCCGCAGTGGAAGAAGGCATCGTCGCCGGTGGTGGCGTCGCTTTTATCCGCACCCAGCCCGCGCTCGATAACCTCAAGCTCGAAGGCGACGAAGCGGTTGGTCTGGAAATTGTCCGGCGCGCAGTCGAATCTCCGCTCCGCCAATTGGCGAACAACGCTGGCCAGGAAGGTGCGTTGATCGTTCAGGAAGTTAAGAAGCGGAAAGGCAACGAAGGTTACAATGTCGCGACTGGCGAATACACCGATCTGGTAAAGGCCGGTGTGGTCGATCCGACTAAAGTGACCCGGACCGCACTGCAAAACGCCGCGTCAATCTCGGGCCTATTGCTCACCACCGAAGCGTTGGTGACCGAAATTCCGGAGAAGGAAAAATCGGCGGGAGGTCCTCCTGGTGGTATGCCGGGCATGGGCGGAATGGACTACTAATCCGTCTCATTCGAAGCAAAATAACATTCAAAAAACCCGTCCCGCATTGCCGGGGCGGGTTTTTTATTTTGTCGGTAGGGACCGGCTCCCGAATTCGCAAAGCCTTCCTCCTTCGCTGAAACGAGTCAACCTTAAGGCTTAGAAGCATGCGCCGAAGACTCGTCCCGGAGGGACTCAATGAAAGTAGCCCAGCACGAAGTGCTGGGTTGGCGTTCAAAAAAAGACCCGTCCCGGATGGGACGATCGAGGACTGCTTACGCTGGTGAAGCTGCATACGAGAGGACCAGGAGCTAAAGAAACTTCTATCGTCCCTCTGGCGGGACGGACGTCTCTTTTCACATTTTTCCCAGCACTTCGTACTGGGCTACTTTCATTGAGTCCCTCCGGGACGAGTCTTCAGCGAAGCGTTTCGCGTAGTCGGGAGCGCTTCCCTACCGACCATGGATGTGGCCGACGTCTGCAGGACCCTACCGGCGCCTCACTCTTGGGCCAATTGATTTCCGGGATGCCGGATGTCCCGCGCTTCGGCGATATAAATCACATCGTCCGCGATACTTCCACAGAGATAAGCGATTTCTTCCAACGATTGGGCGATCGACATCAAGCCGACGTAGCCGCGAGAAGCAAACGATCGCTCTTCAATTAGATCGGTAAATGTCTCGACATAATTACGCGCCTGCTCGGCTATTGCCTCGACTTGACCCCGCACCCATCCCGCGCGAGCAACGTCAATCTTATCGAAGGAAGCGATGGCCTCAGCGTAAAGTTTTTGGATAGAATCAAATAGCCCGTCGAGCAATTTGGCTTCTTCGATCTCTGCATCATTCGCGATCAGGTGCCGGGTGCGACGGGCGATCGAAACGGAGTAATCAGAAATGCGTTCCAAATGAGAACCAAGCTTGACCGTCACCAGCACCGTTCGGAGATCGACAACCATCGGCTGAAACCGCATCAAGACGTCAGTACCAGCCCGGGCCACCTGTTTCTCCAAGAGGTCGACTTCCTCATCGTCAGCTATCACCGCTGCACAGAAATCCTCGTCGCGCTTAGCGAATCCGGCGCGGGCATTTCCGAAATTTCTGCTGACCAGGTTCGCCATCAACAGCACGTCAGCTTTGACCGATTCCAACGCTTGGTCAAAGCCGGGCAAGAAATGCTTTCCTTCCGTCTGCGGCATAGCGTCCAAGCTATCGACGGATGGTACCCTCGTAAACTTGAAAGCAACTAAATCGAAGTAATTATGGAATCTCAATAAGCAGCTATGCCCCAGCCCCAATCGTGCTCGTAGCGTTCTGCGCCGTTGGGAGCGACGCGCCTACTTGCCTGGCGGTTCCTCAATCCAATTGCGGAAGGCCTCAATTTTCTTGCGCGTCCCAATCACCAAGAGCCAGTCACCGCTTTCGATCGTCTGGGAAGCGCTCGGAGAAACATATTTCTGCCCATCCCGGCCGATGGCGGCGATAGTCACTCCAAAACGGCGCGTGACATCCAGCTGCGCAAGAGTCTGGCCACTTGCCTGACTCGGGTTTGGCACACACACTGATTCCATTCGGACCTCCTCAAGGAGATCCTCTTTTTTGCTCCTGACCTCGGCGGTTTCAAAGAACCGCCGCAACTCGCGCAACTGATCTTCCGACCCAAGAACCAGAAGCGTGTCCCCTGGAAATAGCAGTGTCTCTGCTCCGGGGCTAGAGAGGACATAGCCTTGGCGTTCGATGCCTACAACGGAGCAGCCGAAGCGGCTTCTTAACGCGAGCTCTCCCAGACTTCGGCCAAACCAGTGCTCAGAGTCCGGGACTTTGATCTCTTGGAGATGCAAATCCCAGTCGCGATAATCACTTAACCACGCTCGCCGGGTAATCCTCCGTCGCTCTTCCGGGGAAAGAATCGCTTCGCTCAACCCGCTACCGATCCTTTGCTGGAGCCGTTGCAGCCTCTGCCGGAAGATCAGCGCAAGAGGGACACCGATGGTCAACGCCGCTCCAAAGAACCAAAAAGTTGCGCGGCTTACAGGCGTCAGGATCCAGAGCCAGGCGACTAGGACGATTGCCATCACGATTTGCATCGAAGCCTGGAGAAAAGTGCGGGACCGCTGATCGCCATCATCGGAGTTTCGAGTGCCACTAATTAAGCCGACAAACTCGTGGGCGCTCCGCCAAACGACGGCAAGCGGTACTAAGACAACAATCCCAAGGATCGCCCAAAAGAGATCGTGTGCGAGCTCGGTAGATAGCCGAGGAAACAATCGTGCCCACCATTTCAAAAGCTGGTCCGCGAAGATCAGAAGACCGCTAGTGAAAGTTAACCCAATCACCAGGGGGGCTAACCTTTTTTGGACCAGGCTAATGATTTCGCTCCTCCGCTGTTTTTCCCCGGCCTGCTGGAGGAACTGGTGATAGCTCGCGATGAGATTGGAAACAAAGTGTGGCTCGAGGGAAAGAATAGCCTTGGCAATCACGTCAGAGTTGCGGGTGAAAATGGGTGAAACCGTCGCCGTGAACGTCGCGACACCGATAGCGATCGGGTAAAAGTCAGGGACGAGTAACTTGGAGGAGACCCCGACTTGCGCGATAATGAAGGCAAATTCACCGATCGGTATAGCCATCAATCCTGCCCGCAACGACTCGCGTTGCGGATTGCCGGCGACGATCAGACCGGTGGTCACTGCGAGCGAGCGGATCACAACAGCTGCGATCCCCAAGCAAACGATCAACCACCAATTCCTGAGCAGAACCGATGGGTCGATCAATAAGCCGATTGACACAAAAAAAACGGCGAGAAAGACATCACGCATTCCTTGAAAGGCCCGTTCGATGGCCGGTCGCTGAGGGGTTTCAGCGATGATAGCTCCGAGCAAGAACGCCCCGAGAGCCAATGAGTAACCGGTGCGAACGGCAATGATTCCGACCTCAAGCGCTAACCCTGTGATGAAGAGCATCACGAGGTCCAGACCAGCTTTCGACAGCAGTTGCAGTGCTTTCGGTAAGAGGAGCAGTCCCAAAATAACGACGATGGTTACGAAAGCCACCAAGGTACCTAGGATCGCAGCCGGTCGAGCCTGTGGTCCGGCATGCATATTCGCAAGAGACGAAACAAATGTCAGGACAACGACGGCAACAATGTCCTCGAGCACACTGATACTCATCGCCAGATTTCCGGATCGCTGATGGAGCAGACCAGAATCGTGCAGCATCTTTCCGATCATCGCCGAGCTCGATGCTACCATCATGCTGGCGACAAAAATCGGTTCTCGACCGCTCATCCCAAGAACAGGGGTCAGAAAGCGGAACGCGTTAAAGACCAGCGTGGCGGAGACGACTACCGCTACGGCGACGCCCAGCCCGAACCGTCGCATTTTGCTAATGCTCAAATCCAAGCCGATCGAGAACATCAAAAAGGCCAGTCCAAGCTGGGAAAGGTTCTCGATGGCGTTTGGATCCGTAACCAAGCCAAATCGCGATGCGTGTGGACTTACCAGAAGACCGGCGACCAAAAAGCCCACGATGTTTGACAAGCCGATCCGCTGGAAGACAAAGCCAACCAGACCAGCGATCACTAGCACAATTGCGAGATCCTGGACGAGTGCGTATCCGCTCATCGTGTCGAGGAATATGGATCGCTGATGAATCCCCTGACCAGCAAATCATTGTCGAGCCGTTCGAACTTTGTCTCGTTCAACAAAATCGCTGCTTCGTTACTGGTAACACCAGATCCTCCAAAACTCGCTTTGTCGCCGCCCGTTAACAATGGCGCGAAAAAGGACCAAAGCTCGTCAATTCGATGTTCGTCGAAGAGCTGGCCAAGGACCTCCCCGCCTCCTTCAACCAGAAGGCGGGTTACGCCGCGCTCTCCGAGATCACCTAAAATCTCGTCCCAGGATCGACTTCGAAAGACGATCGTTCGATCGCGATAGACATCAGTAAAAACGCGTGCGGAAGGAGGCAGGTTGCCGGAACGCGTCACAACAACCCGCCAAGGCTGGTGGGCTCCTCGGATGTTTCTCACGGTGAGCAGCGGGTTATCGCGTCGGATGGTTTCCGCGCCGACCAAGATAGCGTCAACCGTTGAGCGCAATTGGTGCACTCGGCGCCGAGCGTGCTCCCCGGTTAACCATTTGCTCTCGTTGGGCGGACGAGTAATGCGGCCATCCAACGATTGAGCAATCTTGGCGATCACCCAAGGACGCTTCGTTACGATCCAGCGATTGAAACCGACGTTGAGCGCAAGACACGCTCTCTCCATGACGCCGGCTGTGACTGATATCCCTGCTTCGCGCAAACGCTGCAATCCCCGGCCCTGGTGTCTCGGGTTCGGATCGATTCCACCCACCACAACTCGGCGGATTCCCGATCGAATAATCGCCTCCGTGCACGGTGGAGTTCGTCCACTCGTTGAACACGGTTCCAACGTGACGTAGAGCGTGGCGCCATCAGCATGATGTTTGGCGGACAACCGGCATATTGCCTCAATCTCGGCATGCGGTCGACCGGCTCTGCGGTGATAGCCCCGAGCCAACAATCGGCCATCTTTGACAATCGCGGCTCCGACCGCCGGATTTGGGCTGGTACGGCCCAATCCTTTGCGTGCCTCGATTAACGCCAGCCGCATCCAACCTTCGTCACTCCTGGCTTCCGGATTCATGGCGAATGAGGATCTCTTGCGGCTTCACAATTCGAAGAATTGCCGTAAACGCGCCAAGAAAGACTCCTTTGTTGCAACGTTCGGCGCGACGGGTTGACTTGTCCGGAACGCGGTGATTTCTGCCTCCGATACCGACCGTCTTTCGGCCAACGTTTCGCTTAAGGTCTCGGCCAGGCGCGGCTGTTGCAACAGGAGCGTACGCATCGCTGATTTTTCGATCTTTACCACCTCGCAATCCGATTCCGCAATTACCGTGGCCGTTCGAGGCTCGCCAGTCAGCAGTGAGATTTCGCCAAAACAATCGCCTTGTTCAAGTCGACCGACCCGCACGGGTTCGCCGTCATGTTCCACGCGCACTTCTGCAGAGCCGTCGGCCAGGATATACATCGATTTTCCCGGCTTCCCTTGTTCGATGATCTTTTCTCCTTTTCCAAAGCGCAAATGGATTGCTGATTTGCCCAACACTTGGAGTTCGCCCGCCTGCATGCCGGAGAAGAGCGGCTGACGCAACAGCAGGCTTGTCGCGTCTGTAGCCTCCTGAGCGGTTTCAGCTCGCGTTTTCATTTCTACTATGCGCACCGGAAATGCGAACGCGATATCCTGTCGATTTAGTTCGTACCAGATATTGGTGCGGAGACCGTCGATGATCTGCGGATAACGGGTTCCGTCATCAAGCCAGAATTTCAGCTCGTAATTGATTCCCGAGTCGCCGAAATTCATTAAGAAGGCATACGGCTGTGGCTCCGTCAGAACGCCGGTGGCGCCGCTAGCAGCCTTTAGGAGAGCCTGCTTCACCGTATTTGGCGGAACTGCGTAGGGAACGGTCAGGCTCACGCGCATGGCGTGAACGCGCGTCGGTTGATAAAGGTTTACGATGGTCGCTTTAGCCAGTTGGTTATTTGGAATGTCAAAGGTGACGGCGTCATTGTTGCGGAGGCGGGTCGAACGCCAATGAATTTCCACGACTTCGGCGTGCTTGCCGTCTATGATCAACCAGTCTCCTACTCGATAAGCTTTGCCGGTTTGAAGGCCGAGTCCGGCAAAAATGTTTCCGAGGGTGTCTTGGAGTGCGAGACCGATGACAATGGCAATCAACCCGCTACTCGCCAGGAGACTCGGAACGGTGACCTGGTAAAAAACGCCCAGCGCAACGAAAAGTGCCGTGATCGTTACGATGATTGTGACAATTTGAGGTAAGAAGGAGGGAATCCGCGCGCGATCACCAGGATAACCGTACAGTGGCCAAACAAAGCGGTAGAGCAGCGCGTTAATCGGAAACGCCGCAGTAAAGGCAGCAATGAGGCCGATCGTGCGTGCTCCCGGCAGTTGGACATGAACCAGAAGCGCTGCACAGGAAATCGCTAGCGAGAGGATGAAAATCTGGTAGGTCCAGCCCAGGTGAATATTCAAACGGCGCTTGCAGAGTCGCCCGATCAAAAGGCCGACTAAATAGATGCCAGCCGCTACTAGTACGAGCAGCAATTCGGGAGTGATCGCTGTCAGGAAGGAACGAATTTGCTGCATCGATAGACCTCTTACAATCCACTAGCTGGACGAGAACCTAAATGCGAACTCAAATCACCAAACCAATGCAGTCTGAGCCCATTATGGCGCTGTTGTCTCGGCTACCGATTTCGCCTTGGGTATTTCGAGATCCGCTCCAATTCTTTGAAGAGTTGCAAGTCGGCACCGAACCAATCGCGACGATGCGAATCGCTGGAGCGAAGGTATTTTACTTGCGAGAGCCCGAGCTCATCCGGGAGATGCTAGTAAGCTGCGCCTCCGATTTTCATAAAAGTAGGGGCTTAGAACGAGCGAGAGTACTCTTCGGCGAAGGCTTGCTCACAAGTGAGGATGACCTTCATCGGCATCAACGGAAGCTAATCCAGCCGGTTTTTCATCACGGCAATCTAAAAGATGTCGCCGTGATTATGCGGGAGCGCGCTCGGCAACGCGCGGAGAATTGGACGGCCGGTCAGACAATAAACCTCAGTGAGGAAATGCACGCGCTTACTCTGGTAATCGTCGGGCAGGCGCTTTTCGGCACTGAAGTAGGTGAGCGGACCGGTCGTGTGTCTCAATTAATGGAGACGATCATGGAGACTTTCTTCTTGTTTCTGAGTCCGATGGCTCCGGTCTTCGAGTTCTTTGGTCATCCCAAGTTAAGACGCGCGGCCGCCTCTCGCCGCGAGTTGAGTGGAATTGTGCAGACGATGATCGACGAACGGCGCAAAGGGAAAATAACCCGCAACGACTTGCTGACCCTGCTCTTCGCTGCGCAGGATCCGGACACCGGAATTGGAATGTCTGACGCCCAAGTGCGGGATGAAGTGATGACGTTGTTTCTGGCTGGGCACGAAACCACTGCCAACGCCTTGGCCTGGACAATTTATTTGCTTACTCAGCATCCCGAGATAGCCGAACGGGTCGCCGCCGAAGTGCGTTCAGTAGGGTCCGCTGACGACGGTGAATTCAGATCGGCGTTCAAGGAGGATAGTTTGTTATTTCGAGTCATCCGCGAATCGCTGCGACTCTATCCACCGGCTTGGGCGGTTGGACGACGAGCGACGAAGAATCTGGAGCTCGGCGGAACTAAGATACCGTCAGGCGCCATTGTCCTGGCTTGTCAGTGGGCCCTGCATCGCAGTGATCGATATTTTTCCAATCCGCTGAAATTTGATCCGGACCGTTGGACTCCAGAATTTCAGCGGACACTGCCTAAGTACGCTTTCTTCCCGTTTGGCGGTGGGCCGAGATCGTGCATTGGCGAGGGTTTCGCCTGGATGGAGCTCGGAATCGTCCTGTCTGAGATACTGCGTCGTTGGCGATTTGAATTGGTTTCGGAACACCCGGCAAAAACTAAACCGTCAATTACCCTGCGTGCGGCAAAACCGATCCGAGTGATTGCGCACAGTCTCAATGGAATCTGATCGGCGGCCGACGAGAGTTCAGTTGTGCTTGTTCGCTTGATCATCGGCGTCCCAAGTTTTGGAGTAGACAGAAAAAATAAAGATGAAGTCGGCAACTTATCATGGGGCAAAGATCAGCTGCCTGATCTTTGCGCTAATTGTGGGATCAATTCCGCTGACGCTGGCGGAGTTGCCACCAAGCGTGTACCAGCAGTGGCGCCAGGCAGCTCCGGAGTCGCTCGCCATCAAGGTGTTGTCGGTAAAACAAACGGTACAAAATGAGCCCAACGAAAAAAGAGTTCGGGTGGCGGTTCAGGCGCAGGTTCTAACCGTCGAGCGCTCGCAGTCGGGAATCAAGCCGGGAGCAATCATCACAATTAACTATGTGCATCATGAGTATGACCGAACATTGGCCGGACCTAGCCAAGTACCGATCCTAAGAGTTGGCCAGGAGTGCTCCGCCTACCTAAAAAAAGATGAGAATAGGGCAAGCTACTCTCCGGCTGCAGGAGGTCATAGTTTTGGAAATGATTGACTGTAGCCTGATCCTTCCTCCTTCGTTCCCCCAAACCCACAAACTACGGCGGACAAGCCTGGCTCAGGGGTACAGCGTGTGAGAGGTGCTCTCTGAGACTGGAGCATCAGGCTACTTTGTTCAGAAATCTAAGGGCGGCAGCGCGTGAGAGGTGATAGGTGAGGAGCGATTGGTGGAGCCTCTCGGCAAATCCTCGGCAGAAATCTCTCACCGCCCTCTCACTAATCACTGATATGCTTTCTGAGGCTTGAGTATCAGACTACTCATTACTCACTAATCACCAATAGGGGAACGAAGGAGGGAGCACCAGGCTACGTCTTCTCAAATTTCGTCCAAACGGCGCCGTCTTTGGCGCTCTTGACCGCGGTCGTGATGAATGCCATACCGATTACTCCGTCATCGACGGTCGGGTAATCGCAATCGCTCGGAATCGGTTTACCGGCAATTTCCGCTTCAATCGCGCGCGCTGCTTCCAAGTAGATGTTCGCGAATGCTTCGAGAAACGCTTCTGGATGCCCGAACGGTAGTCGCGTAAACTTTTTTGCGACGTCGCTTACATATTCGTTACCGCGACGGAAAATTCTGCGTGGCGCATCCGGATACTTCACGATCAGATCGTTGGGTTCTTCCTGATGCCATTCCAATGAAGCTTTCGTTCCGTACACTCGGATATTCAGATCGTTCTCTTCGCCGACAGAAATCTGAGAAGCACAGAGAACTCCCTTTGCTCCACCCCGGTACCGAAGCAGGAGGTTGCCATCATCCTCGAGTCTTCGACCGGGCACGAACGTGGTAAATTCTGCGCAAAGCTCCTCGATTTGCAGGCCGGTTATGTAGCGTCCGAGATTCTCTGCATGCGTCCCAATGTCGCCCATTGCACTGGAGGCCCCGGCTTTGCTCGGATCGGTGCGCCATGCGGCTCCTTTTTTGCCTTCGGCGTCGATTGGTTGGATGAGCCACCCTTGCGGATATTCGGCAACTACTTTCAGTATTTTCCCTAGGTCTCCCTTGCGGACCATTTCCCGCGCCTCTTTGACCATTGGGTAACCGGTGTAGTTATGCGTAAGCGCGAAGACCTTCCCCGTCTTTTTAACCAAATCGCGCAACTGAATCGCTTCGGCCAGATCGAAGGTCATCGGCTTATCGCAGACGATGTTAAATCCGGCTTCCAAAAACGTCTTTGCGACCGGAAAATGCGCGTGGTTTGGCGTAACGATAGAGACGAAATCGATTCGCTGATCCTTCGGCAAACCGGCTTCAGTTTTTGCCATCGTTTCATAGTTCGGATAGACTCGCTTTGGATCGAGTCCGAGGTCCTCGCCGGAAAGGCGGGACTTCTCGGCGTCCGCCGAAAAAGCTCCAGCTACCAGATCTATCTTGCCGTCGAGCCAGGCGGCCATCCGATGAACGGCGCCAATAAAAGCATCGCGTCCGCCGCCGACCATTCCCATTCTTAGTTTACGTGCCATGATGATTTTCCGGTTATCACTTGCCGCGCTCAAACGCTGCATCGAAGGCCGCTCGGCTCGGAGTGAAATCGTACGATTTAACGTTCCTGCAGGATTCGGTTCCTCCGTGCACGCGATCCATTCGAACGTCTTCCCATTCGATCGAAAGAGGGCCGTTATAGCCGATGTCGTTCAGAGCCACGATGATGTCTTCAAAGCGGATGTCGCCGTGACCGATCGATCGGAAATCCCAATAGCGGCGCGCATCTCCGAAGTCGGTGTGGCCCCCGAAGACTCCGACATCCCCGTTACCGTGGCCCCACCATGCATCCTTCATATGGCAGTGGTAAATCCGTTCTTTGAACTCACGGATAAATTTCACGTAATCGACGCCCTGATAGCCAAGGTGCGAAGGATCATAGTTAAACCCGAATCGCTTATGATTCTTCACAGCAGCCACCGCCCGGTGGGCTGACGCGATATCAAAAGCGATCTCGGTCGGGTGTACTTCCAAAGCGAAGTTCACATTTGCGGCGTCGAACGCGTCGAGAATCGGAATGAACCGTTTAGCAAAATCATCGAATCCTTTTTGCAGAAATGCCTGGCTGGTTGGCGGGAAAGCATAGCAAGCATGCCAAACGCTCGATCCGCTAAACCCGTTGACGACGGCCGGAAAGTCGATGTCTTTGTGCGGCTTTGCGTCGATGAAATTACGACAAGCTCGAGCGCTCTTTTTCAGGCTTTCTGCCGCCCGCTGGCGCACGCCTTCCGGATCTCCGTCACCCCAGATCTCGGGAGAGAGGATGGCTTGGTGTCGTTCATCGATCAAGTCGCACACCGCTTGTCCAACCAGGTGGTTTGAGACGGAGAACGCCGTCAACCCGTTATCCGTCAGAATTTTCCAGCGTTCCTGGCAATATTGTTTGGATTCGGCAGCAGCGTTGACGTCGAAGTGATCACCCCAACAGGCGAGCTCAAGCCCGTCGAAGCCCATTTTCTTAGCCAAGGGTGCAAGTTCTTTGAGGGGTATATCGGCCCATTGGCCGGTAAACAAGGTTACTGGTCTAGCCATGATAGATTGAGGGATTGGAAGATTGGGGAATCGATGCCTAGTGGTCGGGAGGATAAAGGCTCACCAAGTATGATGACCAATAGCAGATAGCCAATAGCAAATAGGCGGCAACTCCTTAATGCGGAATTCATTCAGGTCTTGAAGAAATCAACGAGATCCGCCCAAATCTTCGGCGTCTTTTTGCATTCTCTTGGGACACTCCCTTCCTAGGGGTGGAACGAAATCCACCTTGATTCGACTGGACATAAAGGTTTACGGCTTCTTCCGTGGCGAGCAGCGAAACAGTAGTCTGGGAAGAGCGCTGGCATCCGCTCCGGGAGGAGTGGGTTCTTTACACTTCTCACCGAGGTGGACGCCCCTGGCTAGGCGAGACCAAAAAGGTCCGGGAAACAGAGGTTCCTGGGTATGACCCAAACTGCGCGCTTTGTCCGGGCAACCGGCGATTGCAGGGCCACAATCCCCACTATACCGGGGCCTTCTGGTTTACGAATGATTTACCTTGTTTTGGAGCACCGGGTGTAATGCCAGGGGCAGACCAGGTTCACGAGATTCTTCGCGTGCGTCGGCCCGCTTACGGCACGGCGGAAGTCGTTTGTTATCACCCGAGCCACAACCGGACTTTTGCCGATCTGGAGACGACAGATGCGCTGGCGGTCGTGAACCTTTGGCGGGAGCGATACCTCGCTTTGGGGAATCTCGACTATGTCGATCACGTGCTGATTTTCGAAAACAAAGGTGAACTTGTTGGAACCTCGAATCCCCACCCTCACTGCCAGATCTACGCGAGTTCGTTGATCTATGGGATAACCGAAAGGGAAGTGGAAAGCGGCCGGCGCTACTTTCAGCGCACAGGGAAATTGCTCGGACAAGCGATTATGGAATTGGAATCGACCGGTCCAAGGCTGATTGCCGAGAACGAACACTTCTTGGCCTGTGTTCCCTGGTTTGCTCGTTATGCCTACGAGGTCTATGTCTTGCCCAAGCAACCTGCTTCGTCGTTGGCCGACCTCGATTCGATCCGTCAAACCGCTCTCGCCCAAATGATGATAGAGGTTGCGGTTCGCTACGATAATCTGTGGCAAATGCCGATGCCTTACGTGATGGCGATTCATCAGGCGCCGACTGACAAAGAGGATCATAGGTCCTATCCGTTCCATATTGAATACCACCCCCCACTGCGAAAGCCCGATACGATGAAATATTTGGCGGGTCCGGAAATTGGCGGAGGTACCATGACGAACGAGTCAGATCCCGATGCCAAAGCTGCGGAGCTCCGCAACCTATCGAGCGTGCTTTACCGGAAGAAATGAATATCACGCAAAGACGCAAAGGCGCTAAGAATGCGATTTGGAAGAACTTCTGAGGCCTGGGCTGAATGCTCTGGCCGCTTCAGAGCAACTCGTTTCCAGTGTGTCGCCCCCTTTGCGCCTTGGCGTCTTTGCGTGAGGTTCCTTTTTGTCCTCTTTGCGTGGTACGAATTGACAGTATGGCTTTAGATCTGGAAAACATCCGTCGACTGCTTTTGCAGCTAGGAGATGAAGTCCGTGACCGCTTGGTCTCGGCAAGGTCGGGCGCTGGCGCAGCAGAATTTTCCACGATTTCGCGAGAAAGTGCTGCTGACACGATCTATGAGATCGACCGGCTCAGTGAGATCGCCATCGAAGCCTGGTTCGTCGAGCGTTGGCCGGCTGATATCCCGGTGGAGGTGGTGATGGAAGGGATCGATCCGGAAAGACCGATGATCGTGCCGCGTGGGACATCCCTGGCCGACACCCTGGTGAAATGTATTCTTGATCCGATAGATGGCACCCGCGGGATCATGTACGACAAACGGTCCGCCTGGTTTTTGGCGGGCGTTGCACCGCAGCTGGGCGCAAAGACGCGGCTCCAGGATATCCAGGTGGCAGCGATGGTGGAATTGCCAACAACGAAGCAGTGGCGGGCCGACCGATGTTCCGCGATTCGTGGCCAGGGCGTTCGAGCTGAGTCTGTAAATGTTTTTACTGGGGAAGTGCTTCCACTCCAACTCCGGCCTTCGCGCGCGGACACCATGCTGCACGGCTACGGGTATATCTCGCGGTTTTTTCCTGCCGGGAAAGCATTATTGGCAGAGATCGAACAAACGCTTTGGGAGCGCCTTTACGGACGGGGGCCGGAAAAGGAAATTGTGATTTTCGAAGACCAGTACATATCGACGGGCGGACAGTTTTACGAATTGCTGACAGGCCGCGATCGGATGATCGCTGATCTCCGGCTGATAGTCTTCCGGAAGCTTGGTTTGGACTCGGCGCTTTGCTGTCATCCGTATGACGTCGCGGCAATGCTCGTACTTCGAGAAGCAGGGGTCATTCTGGAATCCCCCGGTGGCGCGCCTCTGGATGGCCCATTTGACACGACCTCACCAATCTCATGGGTGGCATATGCAAATTTGGAACTCGCCAATCGTATCCGGCCAGTCTTAAAAACAGTTCTGGAGGAGTTCCTCGATGTCCGCTGAAGCAACTGCGCCTGGACGTATCGATTTTTTAGGCGGCGTCGCTGATTATTCCGGTTCGTGGGTTCTGGAAGCGCCAATCCATCGCGTGACGAAGGTAACGATCAGCTTTGCCGATCGGTGGACATTTCAATCCCACCAAGCCGAGGATTACATTCTGCCGGAAGAGTTCTGGCCCGAGATATCCGCGCAGACAGAATTGGCTGCGGTTCGCCAAGCGCTGGGGAATGCCGGAGTGCCCACCTGGGTAAAATACGTGCTCGGATGCGTTTTGGTGCTCGTCCACGATCGCAAGTTGAGCTTGCCGATTCGATCCCTGGCTGTTGCGGTCGAATCCGCTGTCCCGCTGGGAATGGGTGTTAGCAGTAGCGCCGCCATCGAGATAGCCACTCTCCGCGCTCTCACCCAGCTTTTTGATCTTGCCTGGAAGAGGACCGAGCTCGCGCGTGCAGCTCAGCGCGCAGAAAACGAAATTGTCGGCGCGCCCTGCGGTTTGATGGATCAGCTCACATCCGCGTATGGTCGTGCCCGTTCATTGTTGCCCATACTCTGCCGACCCGATGAGCTCGACGACCCGATTCCGTTACCGGAAGGAGTTGCGATTGCTGGTTGGCCCAGCGGAGTAAAGCACAGCGTAGGGGCTTCCCCATACAAGACCGCGCGAACGGGCGCCTTCATGGGGAAGCGGATACTGGAGGTGGAGCTGCGGAAGGAGGTCGCGCATTTAGCCGAGATCCGAGGGTCCGAACTAGCGCGAGTCGCTGACAAATTACCGTTGCAAATGAGCGGTCGCGAGTTTGTGCAGAAACACCGATCACACGACGATCCACAAACCGCGTTTCCCGATCTCCCTGATGATGCTGCGCCACCAGGTTCCGTCGAGAGGCCTCTACTGAGCTCGGCCGAAGTGGAGCAATTGGATCGCCAATATCCGGTGCGAGCTGCGGTACAATTTCCAATCGAAGAATCCTACCGCGCGCAGCTGGCGAAGAGCCTGTTGCGCAGTTTACCGAGAGAGCCAGCTCACATCCGATCTGATCAATTGCGCGTGATTGGGGAACTGATGTTTCAATCTCACGAGGGCTATAATGCGATGGGGCTTGGCTCTACCGAAACCGACGAGATGGTCGGCGCGCTCAAAGAAATTAGTCCGGATCAAGGAATCTACGGAGCTCGCGTCAGCGCCGGGGGCAGCGGCGGAACCGTTGTCGTGTTGCTAGAGGAGACGGCTCTTCCAGGCCTTGAGCAGCTTCGTCAAATTTTTAATACTCCGCACCCGCTGATTCTTGTGTGATGCGCGTCAACATGAGGGTCGCGATCAGCTTCGCGCAGTTCCGCCCGGGCATGTGAAATCAGTCCCGTAGGGATCCAATGAAAGTAGCCCAGTACGAAGTGCTGGGTTGGCGTTCAGAAAAAGCGACCCGTCCCGAACGGGACGATCGAAACGTTCGGCTATCGGGTCCAATTGCGGTTTGGTAACGGGAGCGCAGGTCGATCGTCCCTACCGGGACGGACACGTCTTTTGATTTTGCCCAGCAATAAATTGCTGGGCTACTTTCATTGAGTCCCTCCGGGACTGATTTTCGCCGTGCCCGGCGGAGCTGCGCGAGCCTGATTGCGACCCTTTTGTTTGATGCGCATGCCCGGCTGGAGGCTGGGTTAGGACGCTTGACCTTTGTATTTATCAGGCCGAGTTGGAAGCCAAACATGTCGATAAAACGAATTTACGTTGCCTTATCTCTGGGTACCGCGCTGCTGTTGGGCGCCTGCACCCATGTTGCAACGAAGGTCGGCAATATTTCCAAAGGCGGGTTTACAACGGTTGTGCTCGACGCTGGCCATGGTGGCAAGGATAACGGTGGCACCAGCAGGAGAGGGTTAGTTCCTTTCCAACTCGAGAAGAATTTGACGCTTGATACCGCCAAGCGCGTGCGCGATCTGCTGAGCCGCTCAGGGTTCCGGGTCGTCATGATGCGTGAGGACGATTATTTTATTGAATTGGACGATCGCGTAGCTCGAGCGAACAGGGAAGGTAGTAGCGCAATCCTGGTCAGCATTCATTACAACGCAACCTCAAGCAGCTCGGCCAACGGCGCAGAAACCTATTTTTGGCGCGTGGATAGTCATGGACTCGCGACGCGGATCGAGTCCCACCTGGTCAGCGCAACCGGCGAACACAACGGCGGTGTTATCCGCCGTCGATTAAGGCTTACCCGGAATCCTGATATCCGTTGTGTGCTTTGCGAGTGCGCCTACCTGACGAACCCTCAGGAGAATGCGAGGGTGGCCGACCCCAACAGCCGGCAACGGATTGCGCAAGCGATTACTGCCGGCATCCTGGAGCAAGCGCGACTGGGAGACGATGGCATTCCTTCCGTACCGGAAATCTGGGCTCCGCTCTCCCGAGCGGAAGATGCGCGGGGCGGCGGATCGGTGTCGCACCGGCACCGGGCAAAGGGCGGTAATTAAGAAAGCCTGGGAAAATTGTAGTCCTCACGGTTGTTGTTTTTCGGTAGGCTTCCCGACTTGCTCAGAGTGCGAGTCGCTCATAAGGGATTGTGAAAATTCAAGAGGAGGGTTACGTTAGAAAAGTCATGGGACAACAGAAAGCATCGGAGAAACTAGCGCGTTTTCGTTCAGCAACTCGAGCTTATCATGTCCTGGAGACCGCTGACGGTTGGGAAGTCAAGCGTATCGGCGGCCACGCCCGAAGATTTTCTGAGAAGGGCGCTGCGTTGTCGGCGGCGAAGAAGGCGGCGGCCGCAAAGAAGGTTCACGTTTTAGTACACGAATCGGGGAATGTCGCCGAGGCGTTCTAAAGCCATACCTACCGGGCTCTCCGTATTCTTGAATTGTCCTTTCGACGAAGAATATCGCCGAATTTTCGAAGCAATCGTTTTTACCGTCCATGTCTGCGGATTTACCTGCCGGTGTGCGCTTGAGGAAACGGACGCTGCAACTGTTCGGATAGAGAAAATTGTGGGGATGATCAGGGCGTGTGACTTCGGCGTTCATGACCTCAGCCGTGTCGATACCCATGGCAAGCTGCCCCGCTTCAATATGCCGCTGGAGCTCGGTCTTTTTCTCGGCGCCCAACGATTCGGTCGAGGCAGACAAAAGAAGAAAAGATGCCTGATTTTGGAAGGTGAGAAGTTCCAATATCAACGGTTCATCTCAGATATTGCCGGTCAAGACCTCGCGGCTCACGGAGCGAACCCAGAGGAGGCGGTAAGCGCGGTCAGGAAATTTCTATCGGATTACGGCCCGCCAGAATCCAGGATCCCCGGCCGCAACCGGATCGTCGCCATGTGGAAAGATTTCACCGTCGCCTTACCTGGGCTGTTGCTCTACGCAAAGCAGGACAGAGAATCGATGACGTTTAAAGAGTTTCGCTCGTACGTGGCGGAATTCGTCGCAGCTCTGGCAGACACCTGACCTCAAGATTCAAAAGCGTTCTGACAAATTGATGGCGATCCGCGATCTGGAAGGCAGATGATCAAAATTTTTGGGGTCAGGCTGGCTTTCCCACGGGTTCAAGCTACTGTGTTTGCTCGCTGACCCAAATCTCTACCTCACAAACATGATGTTTTCTCGAATTCCTTTTAATAGAGTCGACTGGCTCGTCAGTTCGTTCCTCATCGGTACTCTGTTTCTTTCGCTTACAGCGGTGCCTTTGTACCTCTATTTCTTCGGAATCGATTGGTTTCAGATCGCGCTGTTCTTCGTCATGCTTTTTTCCTGCGGCTTTTCGATTACGCTGGGTTATCATCGGCTCTTTTCGCATCTTACATTCCAGGGACACTGGATTGTTCGGCTGTTTACTGTGATTTTCGGCGCCGGCGCGTTTGAGAACTCCGTCCTCCTTTGGGCCTGCGAGCATCGTAGCCACCATAAACATGTCGATCACGACGAAGACCCTTATTGCATCTCCAAGGGCTTCTTTTACGCGCACATGGGTTGGCTAATGTTCAAGCTCAAGCCGGAACCCTGTTTCGACAACGTCGCTGACCTGAAAAAGGATCCCCTACTCGTGTGGCAGGATCGCTACATTCATCTGATCGCTTTGACAGTTGCGTTCGTGCTCCCGGCAACCATCGGCTTTGCCTGGGGCGGCTGGAAAGCAGCGCTCGGGGCTTTCTTGATTGCGGGGATTCTCCGCGTGGTAGTGCTTCAACACGCCACGTTTTGTATCAATTCGCTTTGTCATTACGTTGGCAGACAACCGTATTCCTCAAAGTGCAGCGCCCGGGACTCGTGGCTTCTGGCCATCGTTACGATGGGCGAAGGGTATCACAACTATCATCACGAGTTTCAACATGACTACCGCAATGGCGTGAAGCCGTGGCAGATCGATCCCACCAAATGGATAATTTGGACTCTGTCCAAGATCGGTCTGGCCAAACAGCTCCGCCGGGTTCCCACGGAAAAAATCGTGCTTTGCGAACTCGCCGAAGCCCAACGCCAGCTGGAAAAAAGGCTCGCCAACCCCAGTCTCTCAGCAACAGCTGCTGCTTATATCGCAAGCAGTTATCAACGTTTGCAGGCCGCCGGTCACGCATGGGCGGAAGACCGGGCCAAGCAGATCGAAGTGACCCGGGAGATGTTAACCGAACTCCGGCGGGAAATCCGCATCGCGATGAGTATCCTTCGACGCCCCGACTTCGCGCCCTCCTTCTAGGCTCAGCAGACTTCCGACTTTGTCAATCCCTCCACGCTGGCATGACGGGCGCCGGAAGGCTAAGTCGGACTAGCTGTCTGGCAGCCAAGCTTCGGGTTCGAAGCCGAATAAACGAAGTCTATAACGAACGACTATCCGTTCATACGCCTGATTCAATCACCCCTGGACGATTTGATTTCGCCGCGCTTGTTTGTCGGCGGTAGATGGCGCGATGCTCAAGTCAACGGTTAGCAGTTCACCCCTGGTAGCATTTCTCTGCTTCGCGAGCGAAGCAGTTGCACCGCTTCCAGCTGGATTTCCCCCGGGGCCGGAATGGCTTCGGACGGCGGTATTCTACCAGGTCTATCCACAGAGTTATTTCGACTCGAATGGCGACGGCATCGGTGATTTGCCCGGTATCATTGCCAAGCTTGATTACATCCGTTCGATCGGCATCAATGCGATTTGGATCAATCCTATTTTTGAGTCGCCTTTTGGTGACGCGGGTTATGACGTGGCCGACTTTTATAAGGTTGCTCCTCGATATGGAACCAACGACGATCTGCGAAATCTTTGCGCCGAGGCGCACAAGCGTGGCATGCACGTCTGCCTCGATCTGGTGGCCGGTCATACCTCGGTCCTGAATCCATGGTTTCAGCAGTCAGCGTCTCGTAGCCAGCCAAACCGATTCTCGAATTGGTATATCTGGACTCCAGCGACTGAGAACGTTCCAGGATCACAAGCACTTCCTGGCCACGGCTATCGGCCCGAACGGTACTTGCCCAACTTCTTCCCGTTTCAACCGGCCCTCAATTATGGTTATGGGCAGCCCGATCCCCAGGAACCTTGGCAACGTCCAACCTCGGATCGGGCCTGCGTTGCTGTGCGGGAGGAGCTGAAAAATGTGATGAAATTCTGGTTGGACTTGGGCGCTGACGGGTTTCGAGTGGATTTGGCAGCCTCGCTCATCCGAAATGATCCGAATCATGTAGCGATCTCCGAGCTCTGGCACTATTACCGAGCCTGGTTTGATAAAGAATATCCTGAAGCGGTCTTAATCTCCGAATGGAGCGATCCGGCTACGGCTATCCCTGCCGGGTTCCACGTCGATTCGCTTCTTCAATTCGGTGAGCCTGCCTACGGAATACTCCTTGGCCCCAAGTCGCATCTCCACGGTGACGCTCGCGAGCCACATGCCTTCTTCGAGCGTGCAGGAGGCGGCGACATAAAGGCGTTCGTTGATAATTACCTCAAGCACTATACCGCGACGAAATCCCGCGGTTACATCGCAATGCCGACGGGCAACCACGATATGCCACGCCCCACCTGGGGGCGAAGTTTACCGGAGGTCCGCACTATTTTGGCCATGCTGCTGACCATGCCCGGAGTGCCTTTTATTTATTACGGCGACGAGATCGGGATGAACTATTTGCCACAGACGCCAAACAAAGAGGGTGGGTTGCTCGATGACATACAGCGCTGCGGATCGCGAACGCCGATGCAGTGGTCCCAGGAAAAGAATGCCGGATTTTCGACGGCCACGCCGGACGAGCTTTATCTGCCGATCGATCCGTCCACATCCCGGCCGGATGTAGCAACGCAGGAGAGAGATCCGGCATCCATGCTGAATTTTACCCGCGCCTTATTGAAGCTGCGTCGCGATCATCCGGCGCTGGCCAATGCCGCAGATTTTCGGCCCATTTACGCGGAAAAGAATGGTTATCCATTCGTTTATCTGCGCCGAGCGGACCGAGAGCGCATTATTGTTTCCGTCAATCCTGCCGGAAACGCCTGCTCGGTTGCATTGCCGGATGTGCTCAGGCTCCAACCGCTGCTGGTTCAAGGCGCGACCTTCCGGGACGGTCGCTTGGAGATGGACCCGGTTTCTTTCGGCATCTTTGCCGTCGAACGCTAAGCGCAACCGTTTGCTTTTAGCCAGGTCTTGCGGTTATGTTCCTGCTTCCCAAAATGGGGGCGTACTGGTTTCGACTTAAGGTCTGATGATCGGACGGCATGCCGAGGATGACTTGTTGGCCTCGTTAAAAATCGAGTCAAAAAAATCAATTGCCAACCAAGAATTGGCCCTCGCGGCTTAATTGACCGTGACGTTCCCGGCTGGATGTCTGCTAAAGCCGGGGACGACGACAGCAGGCTGGTCTGAAGGCGGAGCGACCGCGCCGGAGGACGAGAAAATTTCGTGGACGCAAAGGGTAAGGCAGGTAGCTGACCGGCTCGCCTTACTCTACTAGCGGTCAGATAAGCATGTAGAGGTTCGGTTTGATGGTCTTAAGGACAGGGGTTCAACTCCCCTCGCCTCCATACTTCGCAGCTACGCCATGAGACGTTCCAGGCGGAGTTTGCCGACATAGCCGCCCGGAATTTCAGACGACAGGGCGAAGTCGGATTTTGTTGCTCCTAGCGTTAACGGAGCTCCGGTCTTCAGTCTGTCTACGACCGTTGCAAATTTTCGCAAACCATCAGCCCTAACGTCGTCCAAATGCTTGTACATGAGGTTGTAAGGGTTACGCTCCCTATAAAGGATCCCTATCCAGCAATTTTGGCATGTCTCCACGCCCCGCGATCTTCATATCTGCGGTTAGCCAGGAGCTAAAAAGCGCCCGGCAATTGGTGGCCAACACGTTGACCTTCCTGGGTTATGACCCGGAGTGGCAAGACTTATTCGGTGTCGAGGAGGGCGACCTGCGGGCAATGCTGCGGCGCCGGATCGACGCTTGCAAAGGACTGGTGCAACTCGTGGGCAAATCCTACGGAGCAGAGCCATCAAGCATTGATGAGAAATTCGGCCGGGTCAGTTATACGCAGTACGAGGCGCTTTACGCCAAAAGCAAGGGAAAGAAGGCCTGGTACCTGTTTCTGGACGAGAGTTTTCCGACGGATCCACATCCAGAAGAAGATCCGGAAAAACAGAAGCTTCAGAGCGACTATCGGGCCCGGGTTAAGGCCGATAGCCACCTTTACTATCCGCTGAGTAGCCGGGAAGGTCTGGAAGCGAGTGTGCTTAGGCTCAGGGATGATCTGACCCGGCTTCGGCGGGGGGTGAAGCGCTGGACCGGATTCGTTGCCGGGCTGCTGGTCCTGACCGTCGCTCTGTGCATCTGGTTATTGCAGGGGCAGCAGCGTTCCAACGAGCAACAGCGTCAAACGAATCAGCAGCTGCAAGCGCTCCGGGAGAAATTCGATAGACTGCAACAGGGGGTCAATTCATTTGCCGAGGTGCAGAACAAAGTCCGCCAGGAGCAGCCCGGGCAAAAGCCCGAGGAAATCGAGGAGCGAACCTATCAGGAGCTTGGCAAAGTGCTCGGGATAGACCCAAGCGCGCTCAAGGAACAGTTGCCGCACTTTGCTCAGGAGCTGAGAAAATCGCCTAAGGCGACTACTTACGAGCGCGCTAATGCGGCCTTTGTCGCCAAAGATTACAATGAAGCCGAACGATTGGCGCTGGCTGCCGCCGATGAGGCTCAACGGGCCGGGCCATCGAAGAATGAAGAAGCGATTAAAGCCCTGGAGCTAGCCGGGTGGTCCGCAGAAAAACGCGTTGAATATGCCGACGCGTTAACGCGCCTGCGCGATGCGGAAAAGCTCACCGACCGCGCCCGTGATCCGTTGGAATGGGCGCGCGTACAATTCGCCATCGCATTTGTGCTTTACGATCAAGGTCAATATGGCGATGCCGAGCGCACGTTTCGCCTGGTGCTCGAGGAACGAGAGCGAGTTTTGGGCACTGAGCATCCTGATACTCTGGAGGCTCGGAACTGTCTGGAAGTCGCTCTTTATTACGGAGGAAAATATGCCGAGGCCGAAGCGGAAGCTCGCACCCTGCTGGCGATCCGGGGAAAAGGGCTTGGCCCCGATCATCCTGACACGCTAAAGGCACGCAACAATCTCGCCGATGACCTTTTTTCCGAAGGCCGGTATGCCGAGGCGGAGACGGAGTTTCGGGATGTGGTCAAACTTAAAGAAAAAGTGTTTGGTCCGGAGAACGCCACCACGCTACGGTCGCGCAACAATCTGGCGAGCGTGCTCGGTGTGCAGGGCAAGTATGCCGAAGCCGAAACGGAGTTTCGCGCTCTGGTCATGGTGACAGAGAAAGTGTTCGGCCCAGAAAATCGCAACACGTTGAGCACCCGCAGTAACCTGGCAGCGGCGCTTAACAAAGACGGGAAATACGCCGAAGCAGAGGCTGAGGGCCGCGACGCGCTCAAACTGGAGGAGAAGGTGCTGGGTCCCGAGCATCCGGACACACTGGATACGCGCAGCAATCTGGCGGAGGTACTACTTCATGAAGGCAAGTATAGCGAGGCTGAAGCGGAGGATCGCCAGGTGTTTAAGCTCGAAGAAAAGGTGCTCGGCCCCGAGCATCCGAATACATTAGACACACGTAATAGACTGGCGGAAGTGCTCGCGGCGCAGACTCGGTTTGCCGAGGCGGAAGCAGAATATCGTGCGGTCATGATCCTGAGAGAAAAAGTGCTTGGGGTTGACCATCCTGACACCTTGGAAACGTGTTTTGATCTAGCAAATTGTTTACGATCCGAGGGCAAACTCCAGGAAGCGAGAATGTTTGCCCAGCGGGCAGCAGACGGAGCGCTCAAAGTTCTCGGTCCTGAACATCCGGACACGAAGGAATATGAGCGACTCCGGCAGCAACTGTCAGAAAAAAGCGACTAGCCGATCGGAGCCGTCCTAGTAGTATAGGGTCACGTCTTAAGTTTGAAGCTTGCGTATCGATTGGCATCTGGCTATAAGAGGTGACGGCGATGCCAGGTTCTAGGTCCTAGTAGTATAGAGGTTCTAGTATAGGGTCACGTCTTAAGTTTGAAGCTTGCGTATCGATTGGTATCTGGCTATAAGAGGTGACGGCGATGGCTCGGCCCTTACGCATTGCTATAGAAGATGGGTGGTATCATGTGATTAACCGCGGGATCGAGCGACGCTCGATCTTTAGGTCTCCGGCTGACTCTCGCCATTTTCTCCAACTTCTAGCCCAGTTGCCGACCCGGTTTGGGCTCATGGTTCACTGCTACGCTTTAATGTCGAATCATTACCATTTGCTGGTCCAAACACCGCAAGCCAACCTCAGCCAAGCCGTTCAATGGCTCAACGTTTCTTACAGCGTGTGGTTCAATCGCAAGCATCAGCGGGTCGGTCCCCTTTTCCAGGGCCGTTTCAAAGCGGTTTTGGTGGCTACAGACGGACATCACCGCGAAGTTAGCCGTTACATTCATCTAAACCCGATCCGAACCCAACGGTTTGGACTAGGCAAAGAAGAGAGCGCATCTAATGCGGCGAACGATTCGCGTTTGCTAGAGAAGCAGCGAGTAGAGTTTCTGCGGAGCTATGCTCTAAGCTCCTATCCGGTCTATATCGCAATTCTACCCAGGTTGGCGTGGCTGACGACCCAGACTCTCATGTCCGACTTTGAAGGGGCCAGCGAAGGCCAACGGCGCCGTGCCTATCAGCGCTATGTCGAAGAACCGATTCACACTGGCACACTAGACTCGATCTTGGACCAGGTTTTGGAGCAGGTAGTGCAAGGCAGTCGCGAGTTTCGGGCTAAAATGCTCGGGTTGGCCAAGGGCGAGCAAGCTCATCGGCAAACTGTTCAGCAGCGAGCGACTCGCCTGGACTGGGCCGCATTGCAACAAGCCCTCGCCAAACTCAAGGGCGAACCCTGGGAGGCGTTCGCTGAGCGGCGCGGCGATGACGGTCGCGATCTGGCGTTACTCCTGGCTCGCCGTTCTGGCGGTTACACCCTGACCGAACTGGGCACCTTAGTCGGAGTTTCTTATGCCGCCGTCGCTCAAGCCGTCACCAAAGCCGAGCGCCGCATCGCTCATTCAGTCGCCACCCGTAAACTCTATAACAAGCTCTGTACTACCTTCAAGATTAAGACGTGACCCTAGTCGCAACCCTAGTCGCAACCCCCCTAGTCGCAACCCCCCTAGTCGCAACCAAGTTTAGGGTTCAAGTTTAGGGTCACGTCTTAAGTTTGAAGTTTGCGTATCGATTGGCATCTGGCTATAAGAGGTGACGGCGATGGCTCGGCCCTTACGCATTGCTATAGAAGATGGGTGGTATCATGTGATTAACCGTGGGATCGAGCGACGCTCGATCTTTAGATCTCCGGCCGACTCTCGCCATTTCTCCAACTACTAGCCCAGTTGCCGACCCGGTTTGGGCTCATGGTTCACTGCTACGCTTTAATGTCGAATCATTACCATTTGCTGGTCCAAACACCGCAAGCCAACCTCAGCCAAGCCATTCAATGGCTCAACGTTTCTTACAGCGAATTGCAACAAGCCCTCGCCAAACTCAAGGGCGAACCCTGGGAGGCGTTCTGAGCGGCGCGGCGATGACGGTCGCGATCTGGCGTTACTCCTGGCTCGACGTTCTGGCGGTTACACCCTGACCGAACTGGGCACCTTAGTCGGAGTTTCTTATGCCGCCGTCGCTCAAGCCGTCACCAAAGCCGAGCGCCGCATCGCTCATTCTGTCGCCACCCGTAAACTCTATAACAAGCTCTGTACTACCTTCAAGATTAAGACGTGACCCTAATCGCAACCCCCTGCCGCCGTCGCTCAAGCCGTCACCAAAGCCGAGCGCCGCATCGCTCATTCAGTCGCCACCCGTAAACTCTATAACAAGCTCTGTACTACCTTCAAGATTAAGACGTGACCCTAGTCGCAACCTCGTGTTGGCTCAGCAACTCGATGAACCGACCGCTGCTGCCGCATCCGATATCTAGAGCGGGGCCGCGATTTTTCGTGAACCGGATTGCTTTTCCGAACTGCTCAAGTCCGTTTGCTTGGAGCTGAGGCTCTTGCCAGTGACCCGCAATCTTGTCGTATTGGCGACCTATAGCTTCTGAATCCATTCCTTGTTGGCTCCGCGCAATGCTGTACGCCCGGTCTTCATCAAAACTACTGACACCGCTCAGCGTGCAGCTGCAGTCGCATTCGAAGCTGTCACGCGCAGCGTCACGGCACAGAAAGAGAAGAAAAGAGACGCAAGGCGTGACGCGAGTGATCGAATCATGGTTCCCTGTTGGCTCTAGGCCGGTTTTATGCTCGAAGGCTGTGGGCCGCTTCTAATGTTCATATTCTCAATTCCGTCATTTGATGTCTTTTTGTTTGGTCATCCTATTTCCCGAACCGCTCGAAACGGTAAGCCAGTTCCGGGCCCCCTGGTCCCTCATACGCGAGCTGGGCAACGAGCATCGCGAATGGCTCGGCATATCGCCCCATCCATAGGGAGCCAGCGTCCAGTGGTTCGAAACCCACGTCGCGGATCAGCTCAGCGGCCACACTTTTGCCACCCTCGTCGTCGCCGTAGTACATCAGACTCGGCCGGCTCGCTTTGCGCTTCGCTTCGTACACACCGAAAAGCACTTCACTAGGCACCGTGTTGAATGCACCCACGACCCGAGCCTTCGGAATCATCTTTGCGAGTTCCTCAGCACCCGACGAGGTGTGAGCCACGACGAGCTCGGTGTTGTCATCATTTAACGGGACGCAGCAGGTTACGATCACCTTGCCCGACAAATCGCCTGTCTGTTTCAGCACGTCCTCTATTCGCGACCAATGCACAGCTAGCAGCACCGCGTCCGCTTCCTGCGCCGCCTCTCGCGCTGTGCCGGACCGCGCGTTGCCCTTGGCGTCCCGTGCGAGAATCTTGAGCTTCTGCTCGTTACGGGCATAGCTGAATACGACCTCATGCCCGGCGCGCGCGAAGAGCGTCCCGAGTTTGCCACCCATCAATCCTGAACCTAGGATGCCAACTCGCATGCTGCTCTCGCTTCAAGTTGCATGGCTCGAACGGCCGGGCTGAAATCCAGCCGTTCATGAAGATATGTTGCTTGAGTTTGCACGTTTAAGCCACCACAAATCCGCAACCGCCAGCGCGTGCCCGGTGACGACGGAAGCCGCAGCCGGACACAAGCCAGATGACAGCTGCGGCGATCTCTTCAGGCTTACCCATCCTTCCCATCGGCTCGAACGCGATCACCTTTTCGCGTCCTTCAGAACTGCCTCTGTGCCCAGCCTACTTACGGGGTGTGATCGATGATCATGCATTGGTCTCAAGTGGCATGACCTTGACTGTCGCGGAACGGGCGCGTGCGCCAATCATCGGGCTGAGGTACGGGCTGCCATGGTACTTCGCCCGGTAAGCGTCGTCGATGCGGTTGTTGATCGGTCCGTCCACCGGCTCGAAGGCGACCTCCTTCGTCATGCCGGCAGCGATGATCCGTCCCGCCCCTTGTCGCACTGCGGCCTGGTACCAACGAGAGTTCTGCCCGTTGTAGCCGCGCACGTAAAGGGCATCGTCGACCGCGACAGACCAAATCCACGTTGGGGTGCCGTACGTCACCCCGTCCTCACGGAACGGTGCGATGTGCAAGTCATCGGCCTCAGCGATCCTGCGAAGTTCGTCTTTCGACCATGTTGTCATTTTGGGTCCTCTCTCAAACTTGGTATCAGGGCGCAGACCATCTCGGGCTTTGGCGCGCATCAATCGCGAACCGACAACCAGATTCTGTGTTATTCACATCGTGTATCCCGGCTTTTTGTAGAGCTTGTCCCACTTGCCTTGAATGTCGGGCCTATAAACCTTCTCTGCCCAATCCCGAGAATTGACTTCTTCGAACGCTACGGAAACTGACTCTTCTCTGTAGTTGAGAATGTTCATAACGTTTTTAGCGATTTCCTCAGCAAGACGAGTCTTTTGCTGTTCTGATTTTCCGGGCCATAATTTCACGACCACGTGAGGCACTGTTCTCTCCTTTTTTCGCCGAGTTGCCCCCCAAACGCGACTCAGCGGCCGCTCAGCGGCTCAAGCCATTCCGGATACCGAGCTCCTTCGACCTTGACGCTCGAGGAGGCACGTTCAATCTCGCGGAGATCTTCGGGCGTAAGTTTCGACATCAGCCGCTCCGAGGTTTTCTTCAAGGCGATGTAACTTGGTTGTGCCCGGGATCGGAACGATCCACGGCTTCTTTGCAAGCAGCCACGCGAGCGCGATCTGAGCAGGTGTTGTCTTCTTCTGTTCCGCGAATGTAGCGAGTAGATCGACCAGCCTCTGGTTCGCCTTCCGATTTTCTGAGGTGAAGCGAGGGACGATGTTACGGAAATCGTTACTATCGAATTTCGTATCTTCGTTGATCTGGCCGGTCAGAAAACCCTTACCAAGTGGGCTGAACGGAACGAATCCGATTCCGAGTTCTTCTAGTGTCGGCAATACCGCCTCTTCAGGTTGCCTCCACCAAAGTGAGTACTCGCTCTGGAGTGCAGTCACCCGCTGAACCGCGTGTGCGCGGCGGATGGTCTGGGCTCCTGCTTCAGAAAGCCCGAAGTGCTTAACCTTACCTTCCTGGATGAGTTCCTTCACCGCTCCCGCTACGTCTTCGATGGGCACGTTCAGATCGACACGATGTTGATATAACAGATCGATGGCATCGATCCTGAGTCGCCTGAGCGAGCCCTCGACGGCCTGCGTGACGTGCTCGGGCCGGCTATTTAAGGCAGTCCACTTACCTCCGTCCTGTGGATTCGACTCCCAGCCGAATTTCGTTGCTATCACCACCTGACCGCGTAACGGAGCAAGAGCTTCGCCCACTAGTTCTTCATTGGTGAACGGGCCATAAACTTCGGCGGTGTCAAAGAATGTGACACCACGTTCGACTGCGGCTCGTATTAAGGAGATCATCTCCTGCTTGTCTCCGGCCGGACCATAGCCAAAGCTCATGCCCATGCATCCGAGCCCGATGGCCGAAACTTCCAAGTTGCTGTTTCCAAGTTTGCGCTTCTGCATTTTTTGAACTCCTGTCTCGGCGAGACCATCGGCCATAGACTAAGCGGCTGCTCTCGGGATCGTGCGGCGCCTGTCGAATTCTTGCGGAAAAGCGGATCTCTAGTTTGCATTTCTCATTCGGGAGTCGCCCGTGCGCGTCAACATAAGCGGAGCTGCGGACGTCCAAGGCCGGTAGGCTCCGACCCGGCCGAAACGCGCCGTTCATAT
This sequence comes from uncultured Verrucomicrobiae bacterium, assembly GCA_963837955.1. Classification (GTDB taxonomy): domain Bacteria; phylum Verrucomicrobiota; class Verrucomicrobiia; order Chthoniobacterales; family JAFAMB01; genus DASTDH01. The sequence goes on from CAWIPH010000001.1 coordinate 577,849, forward strand.
GCGTTTTCGGCGGTCGGGGCGTTTTGAAGTTCGTCACGAGAGACGTTTCATCACCTGCGGTACTGTTCGTCGCTGACCTTTTCCATCCAGTCGACGAGCTTACTGTCGAGCTGTTCCTGAATGGCGATATGCGTCATGGCCGTGGTAGGCGCGGCACCATGCCAATGCTTCTCGCCTGGAGGTAAGCAGATCACATCGCCGGGATGGATCTCCTCAATGGGACCGCCCTCGCGCTGCACCCGCCCGCACCCGGCCGTGACAATCAGAGTCTGACCGAGCGGATGGGTATGCCACGCTGTTCGAGCACCCGGCTCGAACGTGACTCTTGCGCCGGACGCGCGAGCTGGAGCGTTTGCTTGAAATAAGGGATCGATGCGGACCGTGCCGGTAAACCAATCGGCCGGTCCTTTGCTGGAAGGTTGTGAACCATTTCTTTTGATTTCCATATTGGACTCCTGTCTTTGAGGTAAAGGTATGTGCCTAAGCGTCTCGGTCACGGCCTCTGGCTTCTGGCTTGCGACCGGTGGCTACAACCCGATTACCGTTGTCCGGTGCCGCCTTCGGGATCTCCGCGCCGATCCGTGCGTGACGCCCGTAATGAACCAAACTTTTGTGGCCGTATGATTTGTTGATTGTTTTTTTAGCGAGGTTGAACCATTGGGAGGGCTCGGCAGGACCATCGGCCATCGACCAAGTGGCTGCTCTCGGGATCGTGCGGCACCTGTCGTATTCGTGCGGAAAAGCGGTCCGCTCTTCTAGGCTCTAGAGGGCGTTGCGGAACTGGGTGGGAGCCATACCGACCGTTCGCCGGAATACCTGGGCGAAATGGCTTGGACTAGTGTAGCCGACTTCAAGCGCGATTTCGATGAGGCTGCGGGATGTTTCGCGGATCAGTTGCCGAGCTTGCAGCATTCGCTCTCGGATCACGAATTGCAGAGGCGTCATCCCCGTGGTCTGCTTGAACACGCGGGAGAAATGGAAAGGGCTCAGCTCCGCCAACTCAGCTAACGTCTCGATTGAAATGCTTTCTGCAAGGTGCGCACGCACATAGTCTTCGATCTTGCGGACCCGAGCGATCGGTAAGCCGCCGCGATAATCAGGCCTGTTCGATGTGATGTTTGTGTATTTTTCGGCGATGTGAATCGCCAGAAGGTGTGCGAAAGCAGCGACACGTTTCGCGTTGCCCGCAGTTCGAGCAGATAGCATCTCGGCGCAGGCAAAACTCAGATGCGCAAGCGTTTCATCCCGGCCGAAGAAGTCAGTCACCTCAACAGCGCCAGCCTTGTCGTGGTAAACCATTTCAAACGCTGCGAGACACTGGTCCACGGCAAGATGGATGTGGATCACGTCCATTTCCGCTCCCAAAGGGGAGCGCCAGCGCAACTCGTAAGGGGTCTTTGAGCCCGTCACGAAGATGTCTCCGCGCCGGACTTGTCGAGGCAGCCATGCGCCGCCCATGTCACGTTCTTGAAACTCGGCCGAGCCGTTTAAGGTGCACGTGATCAGTGGCTCGGCCGTAGCCGGCACGAGAAACCCGTCCACTACGCGAGGAAGGCGGTAGCGTCGCGCGAAAAGCCCCGGCCATTTTAGCGTTGCGCTGTCCGCGAACACCTCGCGACCGAGGTACCGGGGAAAGACCTCGGCGGTGGTGCGTTCAGGCGTCTTCATGAGTGCCTATAGGTCGATCTTGCCCAAGTTATAAGTCCATAGCGGCCTGATGGCATGAGCGACAGGCATACCGGAATTCTGGGCCAGGACAGCCGATTGGCAAGGTGTCTCTGCTCTGGCGGCTGTATCGGCTCTCTTTCACCGAGAGGAGCAAGTCGCCGGCCAATCATCAATGATCGTTGCCAGACGATGGGTGGCTCAATGCCTGCAGAATTATCGCAACGAAAGTAACACCGTGAGTGGCGCCAAGCAGAGCGGTGCACATAGCAAGAAATTTTCCCTGCATCGTAGTTGGTGTTATGTCGCCGTAGCCTACAGTTGTGAACGTGATCACCTCAAAGTAGAGATAATCAAAGAAAGGTCGCCCGTGTAGGATAGATGGGTCTCGAGTGGGAGGCAGGAGATCGTACTCAGTTCCAAAGACTGCCAACACGCAGCAAAGGAAAACAGACCAAAGGAGGAACCCGATCCAAACATAAACCGGTTCTCGTTTTGTACGCCGTAGTAAAGAGAAAAGCGAGCGGATCGTCACCCCATACATCACGAAAACCAACCCCAGCCCGACAAACAGAAAATAGTATGTCTTTGCGCCTACGAGTGTACGCTCCGTAAAAGGGAGAGCCAACACCCCAACCCATAAAAGGGCTAACTCTAAGACAAGGCGGACTTGCTGCTTTAAAGTCAATTCGTGCATCATAGTGCAGCTAGCTTTGGAATAGAGCGGATACCCTGCTTGAACGTGATCGACTCATTGGCTGACTAATGCGCCACCGCGCCTTCCTTCGCTCTTGCCTTCTGACAAACCCAGACTAGTGCCGCGCCGATAAGCAGAGATATTCC